>NZ_RHOB01000013.1 GCF_003946085.1 Levilactobacillus angrenensis
GTAATCAAGCGAGTCAGCTACGGATTCGGTTGTTTTAGTAGCTTTAGATTAAGGATTCATCTAGTATTCGGAATTAAAAAGGCTGCCTAATCATAATACGATTAGGCAACCTCAGACAGCCGATTACCAACAACAGTTGACAAAGAGCCCAGATTTTTTGCTTTCAGGGCTTGACACGCTTCCTGAAAAAAAGTAATATACTGTCAATGAATGAAAAACGTTGAACGGAAGAGTAGAGTTGTTCAGGTTCTCCAGAAAGCCCCGCGGATGGAAACGGGCGGACTGAACGATTCGAACCACATCTGTGAGTTGGTCGTCTGAAATGAGTAAGATGATCCGGGAAAAGCCCCGTTATCCGCTGGAGTTGCTAGCAACTCGCTGAGGTTTTCGTAGTGATATGAAAACAAACATGAGGTGGAACCACGATGTGATCGTCCTCTTAGGTCTGCGGACCTAGGAGGGCGATTTTTTTGATCCCGCCGCATCAGCGTGACGCTAGGAACTCACTGAGTCGGCGTGGCGTGAGCGCGTCGAAAATCTGAGGTGGCACAGCGTTGAGACGCCCTCTTGAGAAGTTATTTCTCAAGAGGGCTTTTTTATTTGGCGAAGGAGGAATCATTATGAATTACGTGACGCAAATTTTACCATCATTACTTTCCGGGACGGGGATGACCTTATCCATCTTCTTCTGGACCATCATTATCGCAATCCCATTAGGTATCCTGGTGGGGCTGGGGATGACGACTCGCTTCAAGCCGTTGACCTGGCTCATCAACATCTACGTCTGGTTGATGCGGGGCACGCCACTGTTATTGCAATTAATTTTCGTTTTCTATGGGCTACCCATCATCGGGGTTGTGTTCCAACGGTACGATGCGGCGCTGTTCGCGTTTATCTTAAATTACACGGCGTACTTCGCCGAAATCTTCCGGGGCGGCCTGCAAGCCATTCCGGCGGGGCAATACGAAAGCGCACGGGTGCTACGGTTGACTAACTGGCAAACGTTACGCAAAATCGTGATTCCCCAAGTGGTCAAAATTGTTTTACCGTCCATCGGTAACGAAGTCATTAACCTGGTAAAGGATTCCTCCCTGGTTTATGTCATTGGGTTAGGCGACTTACTGCGGGCCGGCAACGTAGCCATGGCGCGCGACGTGACGCTGGTACCAATGTTGTTAGTCGGTGTCATCTACTTACTGTTAACGGCGGTTTGCACGTTGGTTTTGAAGCGACTCGAACGTCACTACAGTTTCTGGCGTTAAAGAAAGGATGGTCAAAACATGTTAGAACTTAAAGGCATTACGAAAAAATTTGGTGGGAAGACCATCCTCGACGACGTTAACTTGACTGTAGAAGATGGCAAGATTCTGACGATTGTCGGGCCTTCCGGAGCTGGGAAGACGACACTGTTACGGTGTATCAGTGGGCTTGCCAGTGTCGACAGCGGGCAATTCTTGTTGGACGGTCAGCCGTTTGACCCCGCGACCAATCGGGACAACGATGCGGTCATCGGTGTGGTCTTTCAGGACTACCAGCTGTTCCCGAACCTGACCGTGCGGCAAAACGTCACGTTAGCGCCAACCATGGTGCTGAAGCAATCCACTCAAGACGCCAACGCTGAGGCTGACCGGCTATTGAAGCAATTGGACTTAGGCAGTAAGGCCGACCTGTTCCCGTACGAATTATCTGGTGGGCAAAAGCAACGGGTCGCCATCGTGCGGGCCTTGGCGATGCACCCCAAGTTGTTGTGCTACGATGAACCGACGTCGGCGTTGGATCCGGATCTACGTAAGGAAGTTGAGCAGATCATTTTGAAGCTGCGTGACGAGGGCATCACCCAAATCGTGGTGACCCACGACATGCCATTTGCTGAAGCGATTGCGGACCAAATGCTACGCGTGGAACCCAAGAACTAGGGAGGTCATTTGATGAGAAAGTATTTACGATTCTGGGCCTTACTGGCGGCTATCGTGGGGCTGGGTGGTCTCTTAGCGGGCTGCAACAACGTCACGCAGCGGGCCAATCAAGATGACACTTGGTCCAGCGTGGTGAAAAAGAAAAAAGCGGTCGTGGGCCTCGACGACAGTTTCGTGCCGATGGGCTTTCGGCAAAAGAGTGGCAAACTGGTCGGCTATGACATCGACCTCGCCCGGGCTGTGTTTAAGCTGTACGGCGTCAAAGTTGATTTTCAATCCATCGACTGGAGCATGAACGTTACGGAGCTACACAACGGGACGATTGATTTGATTTGGAACGGCTTTTCCATTACGCCGCAACGGCAAAAACAGGTCGCCTTCTCCGATACGTATCTGAATAACGACCAAGCCTTGGTCACGTTAAAGAAGAACCACATCACCTCGTATCAAGACATGACGGGTAAGGTCTTGGGCGCCCAAACCGGGTCGTCGGGGGCCAACGACATTGAAGCACACCCCAAGTTGCTGAAGGACCGCATCAAAAATCACGAGGCCGTGACGTATGATTCCTTTACCAATGCGTTCATCGACCTGAATGTGGGGCGGATTCAGGGACTATTGATCGATAGCACCTATGCCAATTACTACATCAAACACCAGGCCCACCCGGAAGATTACCGGGTCACGGTCGGCAGCTTCCCTAAGGAAAAATTCGCCGTAGGGATGCGCAAAGGGGATGTCACCATGCGGCACAAGATCAACGCGGGCCTGAAGCGGTTGGCGGCCAATGGCACCCTGGAAAAGATCAACCAGAAATGGTTCGGTAGCAACGTGGATACGCCACTGTTGCCAAAGCAGTAAAATTTGATTAGATGGGTGATTGCTGGCGGTCTTTGTCAGAGATGAACCCAGTCACAATCGTTAGGTTGAATAACTATTAGCGGCCATCCATTTGGTTTTGAATGTGGGTGGCCGCTTTTTACTGTCCACTGCAGGTTGAAAGTAGCATTTACGTGGTAGTTCCCGGAATGACAGTATCCTGTTCACTAAAATTAGTGAAACCAGGGCCTGCGTCAGCCAGGGTGATAATTGTCAGCAACACTGTGTTAGTTAAAGGCGGACTGTCAAATCAGCTGTCACCTGGGGCTGAACCAATTGTTGCTGGTACGCACTGCTGTAGCCGTGAGTCCGCCAAATATGGGTTCAGCCGTGGGAGTTGCCTTAGCGGCACGGTTCATGCCGCTTAGACAACTGGCGTCTTTAAGACGTGGGTTTCCGGCTCAAAGCGAGGCCGAGACCGTCCCTCAGGCTCGGTCCGGTCCGCCCACCGCGTTCCAACCCATAGTTGGCGGACGGTAGGCGGCCAGTTCTCACTATGAAGCTGCAAACGACAAATTTTTACGTCATGAACCGCGTAGTGAAAATGTTTCCACCTGATTTTCAATCTTCTACCTTGAGCTGTCCGCGAGAGTTGAAGGTTTTCTTAAGAAGCTGGTGTAAGGGGTAAGGAATTGCCGCTGGATTTCGTTGGTATTAGTAAGAGGAGTGGTTGTCAGTAATCACCACCGCAGCTAAGAGCTTGCTGGCGAACGACAGGCAACCAGTAGCAACAGTGTTTTGGCAAAATCAGACAATTTCAGCGCGGCTGCTTGTATTTCTGGCGCGCTTCCCTTAAAATTAGACACCGATTAGTATTTTGCTAGAGGAGGCAATTGCGCGTGCATTTTCGCATACGAGACGGGGTAACGCTCGACCTGTTACCCACTAAACAATTTAAAACAATTGGCATTAAGGTGGACTTTGTAGCGCCACTGACGGCCACGGCGATCACCGCGCGAGCACTGTTAGCGCAGGTATTAGAGACCAGTACGGCGGCGTATCCGACCCAAACGGCTTTGGCGCGACAATTATCACGCTTATACGGCGCTAGTTTTGGCATCAGCGTGGTGAAATTAGGGACCAAGCACGTGATTCGGTTAACGTGTTCGGTGGTTGATGAACAGTATTTGGATCAATTTGCTGATCAGACGCCGCTGTTTGAACAGGGGATGGCGCTCCTCAAGGCCGTCTTGTTCGAGCCACTGTTGCCAAATGGGCAATTTGACCCGGCCACCTTTACCCAACAACGCCAGAACCTCTTGACGGCAATCAAATCATTAGATGATGACAAACAATATTTAGCTAACCGGCGACTTCAGGAATTGTTGTTCACTGGTCAGCCAGCCCAGGCCATGAGCGCCTTGGGTGACACTACGACCTTGGGTGAATTGACGGCGACCGATATTTTAGGGACTTACCATGACATGTTGGCCAACGATGCGATTCACGTTGCCGTGGTGGGCGATGTCACGGCTGACCGGGTGCAAGCAGCCCTTGAATCATGGCCGTTGACGGACCGGCAGTTGACAGACGACTCCCCGTATTATCGTTGGGAAAAGCGCGCCGACGTGCAGGCCGGTGATGACGTGGCGCCCGTGGTACAAGCCAAGTTGAATTTGGCTTATCAACTGCCAATTTACCGTGACGACGCGGACTTCATGGCGGCAGTGGTCTTTAATGCGGCCTTTGGTGGCACACCACTGTCCTTGTTGTTCACCAACGTGCGTGAGAAGGCCAGTCTAGCCTATTACGCTAGCAGCAGTTACAATCCCTTCACCGGGACGCTGGGCGTTCAAAGTGGGATTCAAGCGGAAAATCAGGAGCGCGTCGTCGCCATTATTGGAGAACAACTCGCCGCGATGCAACGTGGGGAGCTGTCGCCAGAACTCTTAGCCGAGGTCAAGGCCAGTCTCTTAAATGCACGCTTGGCCGGGCTGGACAGTCCCCAACGTAAATTGGTCAGTCTGCTCAACAGTGAATTGACTCATTTGACGGAACCGCTCAAGACGTGGCAGGAAAAATTAGCGGCGGTCACCGTCGCTGACGTGCAACGCGTGGCCCAACAAGTCACGTTGCAGGCCACCTATTGCTTACACGGGGGTGCGCAACATGCTAACTAAACAAACGTATACACGGTTGGGTGAGACCGTCTTTCAAACGACTTTGGCTAACGGTTTGAAGGTTATCTTGGTCCCCAAAGCCGGTTTTCACAAGACTTTTGCCGTGATGACCACCAACTACGGGTCGACCGACAACGAATTCGTGCCGCGGGGCCAAAGTCAAGCGGTGCGGTTCCCCGATGGGATTGCCCACTTCTTGGAACACAAGTTATTTGAAAAGGAAGACCACGACGCCTTTGACCTGTTTGGCCAATACGGCGCCAGTGCCAATGCCTTTACTAGCTTCACGCAGACCAGCTACTTGTTTGCGACGACGAGCCACCTGCACGAAAACCTGGACATCTTACTAGATTTCGTTCAGCAACCGTATTTCACGGCAGCAACGGTCAACAAGGAAAAGGGCATCATCGGCCAAGAAATTGAAATGTACGACGATGACCCCGGCTGGCAGAGCTACTTTGGCATGATTGGCCAACTTTATCCGCGTGAGCCGTTGCACATCGACATCGCCGGGACCGTGGATTCTATTGATAAAATTACCGCCGATGACCTGTATGCGGCGTACAACACGTTCTATCATCCCAGCAATATGAATTTAATTGTGGTGGGGCAGCTAGATCCCGAAGAAACGTTGGCGTGGATCACGGCAAACCAAGACCAGAAGACGTTTGGACCTAGCCAGCCGATCGAACGAATCGCTTCGCCGCAGACGCCGGCCACAGAGATTGCGCCCACGACGACGCGGCACCTGACCGTCAACCGGCCTAAGGTCAGCATTGGCCTGCGCGGGTATGATGAAGTCCCAGCAGGTCAGGCGGGATTGGCCTACAACGTTGCGGTATCACTGGCCTTTGATTTACTGTTCAACGATACCAGTGACAACTACCTACGTTTGTACGATGCAAACGTCATCGACGACAGTTTCGGCTATGATTTCCAAATTCAACGGGGCGCACATTTTGCCCAATTGGCCGGCGACACCGATCATCCAGAATCTTTTGTTAGTGAACTAACTGCGATCCTGACCGATGCGCCCGCTCAACTATTGGCGGCTCAGGCACAATTTGAATTGGTCAAACGCGAAGCCATCGGGCGGACGATTGGCGCCATCAATTCGGTCGAAGCCATCGCCAATCAGTATGACGGACCGCTATTTGGCGGGGCCACCATCTTTGATGAACTGACCGTTCTTGAGGGGATGACCTTCGCCGACGTTCAAGCGGCCATGGCGCAATTTCAGGCAGCCAGCCGGCAGACCGTTTATACGATTTTGCCGTAACGGAGGTTAAGAAACCGTTAAATCCTGAATTCTGGGTGTTGTGGCTGAAAATGCGGCGATGCCTATGCTATACTGCTTATAGAGAAATTTTGAACAGGTGGAGAATTAAATCATGAGTGATAACAGCAAAATTACATTGGGAAAAACGCTGCGTGATGCGCGTATCGCGAAGGGGTTCACGCTGGACGACCTGCAACAGACGACGAAGATTCAAAAACGTTATCTGATTGCCATCGAAGACCAAAACTTCGATGAGTTGCCTGGAGACTTTTACGTGCGAGCATTTATCAAGCAGTACGCCGACATGGTCGACTTAGATGGGGCGGAGCTGTTAAAGCAATTTGACAGTGCTTTGCCGAGTACGCAGACGCAAGAATACGTCGATAAGGTCAATGAGAACAATCCGGAGACCCGGTCGCAACAGCGGCAAGTCGACGAGCGCTACGTTAAATTACGGCGGATGATTCCGGTCGTTGGGATCGTTATCGTTGTGCTGGTCATTTTGGTTGGTATCTGGGTCGCTGCGTCACACAACGGCGGCGGTACCACGAAGGATAACGTTGACAGCAGTTCGGTCAGCGTTTCCGGTAGCAGTTCGAACAAGACGAAGAGCAGCAGTAGCAGTAAGTCATCTTCCTCGAAGAAATCTTCTTCTAAGAAGGCCACTAAGACACCTAGCTTCAAGCAATTGAGCTCGACGACTTCTGGGTCCACTTGGGAAATGAAGAATGCTTCTTCTAAGCCAAAGATGAGCTTGTCAGCAACTGGAAGTGCTTGGATGTCCGTTACGGTCAGCGGTTCCACTGTTTGGCAAGGGACCTTGTCGTCTTCAACTTCACATTCTTTGACGATTCCAAGTTCAGCAACGAGTGTGACCTTGAAGTTTGGGAATGCCCCAGCTACCAAGGTTAAGGTTGACGGCAAGAGCTTTGACTTTACGTCCGCAACCAGTACGAGCAACGCCACGAGTTCCAGTTCAACGACTGGTACCACGACGAGCTCTAGCACCACGACTTCACAAGTACAAACTGTGACGTTGGAATTTAAGTAAGACTCAAGGCGGGTCGGTCCGTGGCGACCGGCGCGCTTTTTCTTTGAGAAATTTTAAGGAGGAACTTTCCGTGAACCTGCCAAATCGTTTAACAATTGTTCGTATCATCTTGATTCCTATTTTCATCCTCTTACTGGTCTTGCCATTAGACTGGGGCCAAGTGACCTGGCTCGGGACCGCGATTCCCGTCGCCCAAGTCTGGGGGGCCGTCGTGTTTGCGGCAGCGTCCATCACCGACTTCTTAGATGGCCAAATTGCCCGGCGCAATCATCTGGTCACCAATTTCGGTAAATTCGCTGACCCGCTGGCGGATAAAATGATTGTCATGACGGCGTTCATCATTCTGGTGTCAATGGGGGCTGTGCCAGCTTGGGCGGTCGCCATCATCGTGTGCCGGGAGCTGGCCGTGACCGGCTTACGGTTGATTGTCGTGGAAACTGGGGGCAAGGTCTTAGCCGCTGCCTGGCCAGGGAAAATCAAGACAACGACCCAAATGGTGGGAATCATCTTGCTATTATTGAATAACATTGGCTTTGGTGCCATCAACGTGCCAATGGCATTGATTTTCTTCTACATCTGCCTGTTCTTCACGATCTACTCCGGAATCGACTACTTCGTCCAAAATCGCCAAGTGTTTGCGGAATCTTCAGCGGAGTAACTGCGGTAAGCTGGCGAAGGCAAGTTAAAGGAAATTCGGGATTGCGTGAAATTGAAATGCCGGTTTGACGGGATTTGTTTAGTGTATTCCCCACAGGTGTGGGGGTGATCCTCCACGTTGGCGGTCTTGAATTGCTGCGTGTAAATATTCCCCACAGGTGTGGGGGTGATCCTACGTCACCATATTCTATTACCGGAAGTGCTGAGTATTCCCCACAGGTGTGGGGGTGATCCCTCGATCTACAATGATATCGGTTTTGAGCATCTGTATTCCCCACAGGTGTGGGGGTGATCCTATCACATCAGAGAAAATCAATGGTCAGCGAGTGTATTCCCCACAGGTGTGGGGGTGATCCCCGCGTACTGCGGATTAAGGAGAGATAGATATGGTATTCCCCACAGGTGTGGGGGTGATCCCTATCTAGTTTGTTTGCCGGAGTTAGCAGAACAGTGTTCCCCACAGCTATGGGCAGTTAAAGAGGTAGCAGTCAAATCCGACGGCTATCTTTTTTTGTGAAATCAACCGATTCGCGAGGTAAGATTAGCCGTGCTGACGAAATTTGTGGTACGATTTCAGTACAAGTGTTTTTCACTGACGACAGGTTTTTGAAAAATAAATCGAGAAAAATAAAAAAATCCGCGAGTTTTTACGGAGTTAACTTTAAGTCACCTCAGGAGGGGTCAGCATGCAAGCGGAAATTATTGCGGTCGGAACGGAAATTTTATTGGGGCAAATCGTGGATACCAATTCGGCGTTTATTGCCCAAGAGCTCGCCCAAGCGGGAATTGAAGTGTACTACCATTCATTGGTGGGCGACAATGCTGACCGCCTGACTGCGGTGGTGAACCAAGCCCGTTCGCGCAGTGATCTGGTGATTATCAGTGGCGGTTTGGGACCGACCAAGGATGACCTGACCAAGCAGACGGTCGCACATTTGCTGGGGGTCAAGCTGGTAGAAGATGAGCCGGCCATGGCGAAGATTCGCCAACACTTCTCCACGGCGGACCGACCAATGACGCCTAATAACCGGTTACAGGCGCTTTACCCGGAAGGCAGCCAACCACTCAAGAATCGGACTGGAATGGCTGTAGGGGCCTTTTATCAGGATCCTAATGCGGCTGACATCATGTTATTGCCAGGACCACCTAGCGAAGCGGAACCGATGTTTGCGGAGCAAGGGGTGCCGTTGTTAAAGGCGACCTACCACCGGAGCGAATTTCTGGAGTCGCGCGTCTTGCGGTTCTTTGGCATTGGCGAAGGCAAATTGGTAACGGAACTGGCTGATTTGATTGACCAGCAGACCAACCCGACGATTGCGCCCTACGCTAAGGTCAATGAGGTCACGCTCAGACTGACGGCGCGGGCCCATGAAGAGGCTACGGCGGTCAAGTTGCTGGATAAAATGACAGCGACGATTCAAGACCGGGTGGGTGACTACCTGTACGGTTTCGGCGATGACAATAGTTTGGCAGCCGTGGTCGTCAATGAAATGATCGACCGACAACTGACGATTACCGGCGCCGAAAGCCTGACCGCTGGGAAATTCCAGAGCACGCTGGGGGATGTTCCGGGCGTCTCCGCAATCTTCCCTGGCGGCTTCGTGACCTATGCCAATGCGGCCAAGCACACCTTGTTGGGCATCCCACAAGAGATCATTGACCGAGATGGCGTTGTGAGTGCTGCGACGGCCCAACAAATGGCGGAACGGTCGCGGGCGTTGCTGGACACGGACTTCTCTTTGAGCTTCACTGGCGTGGCGGGGCCAGATAGCCTGGAAGGGCATCCCGCCGGCACCGTTTGGCTAGGCTTAGCGCAACGCGGTCACGAACCCCGGGCACGGTTAGTTCACCTGACCGGTACCCGAGCAGCAATTCGCGAGCGGTCGGTCATGACCGGTTTGGACTGGTTACGGCGTGTGTTGAACGGAACAAAATAAGGGGGAACTTTTGTTCTATTTTTACTTGCATTTTGCGAACAAAACCCGTATAGTGTTACTTGAATATTGATGCACCAAAGGAGGATTTGGATGGCTGACGAACGACAAGCGGCGTTGGACAAAGCGCTGAAGAAGATTGAAAAGGATTTTGGTAAAGGGTCGATTATGCGTCTGGGTGACAACAGTAATTTGGACGTAGAAACCGTTCCATCTGGCTCGTTGGCTCTTGATGTGGCCTTAGGTGTCGGTGGCTACCCTCGTGGTCGAATCGTAGAAATTTACGGTCCAGAATCATCTGGGAAAACGACTGTGGCGCTTCACGCGGTAGCAGAAGTGCAAAAGCGTGGCGGAACAGCTGCTTATATCGATGCTGAAAACGCCTTGGACCCAGCTTACGCTACGGCGCTGGGCGTGGACATCGATCAGTTATTACTTTCCCAACCAGACACTGGCGAACAAGGTCTGCAAATTGCGGATGCCTTGATCTCTAGTGGTGCCGTGGACATCGTGGTTGTCGACTCTGTCGCTGCCTTAGTTCCGCGTGCAGAAATCGAAGGGGAAATGGGTGACGCCCACGTTGGGTTGCAAGCCCGGTTGATGTCTCAAGCTTTACGGAAATTGTCTGGGACCATCAACAAAACCAAGACGATTGCCTTGTTCATTAACCAGATTCGGGAAAAAGTTGGGGTCATGTTTGGGAACCCTGAAACCACGCCTGGTGGCCGGGCCCTGAAGTTCTACGCGACGGTCCGGCTTGAAGTCCGGCGGGCCGAACAGATCAAGGACGGGACCGATGTTATCGGGAATCGGACGCGGATCAAGGTCGTCAAGAACAAGGTGGCTGCGCCATTCAAGCGGGCCGAAGTCGATATCATGTACGGTAAGGGGATTTCTCAAACCGGTGAATTGCTCGACATGGCCGTTGAAAAGGATATCGTTGATAAGAGTGGGTCCTGGTACTCCTACGGGGATGACCGCATTGGTCAAGGCCGTGAGAATGCGAAGGGCTACTTGGCAGACCATCCAGACGTGATGGCCGAGGTCAATCAACGGGTCCGGGCAGCTTACGGTGTTGGTGAAGGCGACGATGCCGCTGACGATGGAAAGAAAGAGTCCACCGACAAAGCTGGCAAGAAGACTGATGCTAAGACCGATACCCCCAAAGGCAAAACCAAGCCTGAACAAAGCGAATTAATTCCGGACAACAAGTCTGGTCATAAATAAGCGTGAACACCAACTGGCCTCGTTGCCGGCTGGTGTTTTTTTGTTTTGGCAGGAGGAGTGCGCAGTCCCGCGGTCGAGCAGTTGGCGAAACTTTTTATAAAATTACGAATAAATCCGGCCAGACCCACCAGTTTCCAGCGAGTTTAGTTGACAGCGTTCATGGCAACCATTAAAATTGAGTTTGTGTCAGTTATCAAATCAACATCTTAAAAAAGTCTGATTTTAAATTAGTCATTTTTGATGATGCGGAGGTGGAATCATGAGTGTTCCAAGTATAATCCTCGCAATCATCGCTATCGTTGTTGGTGTTGTGGGCGGGTATTATTTGCGTAAATCTGTCCATGAAAAAAAGCTAGATGCGGCTAAGTACACTGCTGAAGGTGTGCTGGCTGAAGCTAAGAAGCAAGCTGAGACTGCGACCAAGGAATCCTTATTGGAGGCCAAGGAAGACAGTCATAAGTACCGTGCAGAGGTCGAAACCGAGCTGAAAGAACGTCGTGCCGAAGTTCAGAAGCAAGAAGACCGCTTGATTCAACGGGAAGAAACGTTAGACCGGAAAGACAATTCCTTAGAAAAACGTGAAAACTCTTTGAATCGTCGGGACAAGAAGCTGAGTGCTGAAGAGCAGAATTTAGCCAAAAAGCAGCAACAAGCAGACTCACTGATTGAAAAACGCCAGGCTGCGGTGGAAGCCGTAGCTGCTTTATCCCAGGAAGATGCACGGGGCCTGATTATTTCTGAAGCCAAGACGGCTTTGGCAGGCGAACGTGCCAAAATGATTAAAGAAAGCGAAGAGACGGCTCGCAAGACGGCCCAGGCAAATGCCAAGGACCTGATTGTCTCCGCCATCCAACGGAGTGCCGCTGATATGGTCACCGAAACCACGATTTCCGTGGTCACGTTACCTAACGACGACATGAAAGGCCGCATCATCGGTCGCGAAGGGCGGAATATTCGGACGTTAGAGACTTTGACCGGGATTGACCTGATCATTGATGATACGCCGGAAGCCGTCGTCTTGAGTGGCTTTGACCCGTTACGGCGAGAAGTTGCCAAGATTGCCTTAGAGAAGTTGATTCAAGACGGTCGGATTCACCCGGCCCGGATTGAAGAAATGGTCGCCAAAGCCAAGAAAGAACTGGACGAACACGTCCGGGAGCTTGGCGAGCAAGCTACCTTTGACCTCGGGATTCATTCCATGCATCCCGAATTGATCAAATTGGTTGGGCGCTTGAACTTCCGTATTTCTCATGGGCAAAACGCGTTGGCCCATTCAATCGAAGTTGCCAAGATCACTGGGGTCTTAGCGGCTGAACTAGGTGAGGATGTTACGTTAGCAAAACGTGCAGGATTGTTACATGATATTGGCCGCGCTGCTGAGCATGAAGATGATAGTTCTTACATCACGACGGGCATGGAACTGGCGAAGAAATACCGGGAAAGTGCTGTGGTGGTTAACGCTATCGCTGCTCAAGCAGATCAAACGGCTCCGCAATCCGTTATTGCGGAACTGGTCGGGACCGCTGATGTTATTTCAGCGACGCGACCAGGCGCACGCTCCGATTCTCTGGAAAGCTACATCCACCGGTTGGACAAGCTGGAAACCATCGCCAATTCATTTGACGGCGTGGATCACAGTTTTGCCATTCAGGCGGGTCGAGAGGTTCGAGTCATTGTGCGGCCTGAGAAGATTTCCGACACGGATGCCGTTGTCTTGGCACGTGACATTAAGAAACAAATTGAAGGCGACTTGGATTATCCAGGTCACGTCAAAGTTTCCGTTATCCGGGAAGTCCGGTCAGTTGAATATGCGAAATAAGTCAGAGAAGCTAGGCCATTGTGGTCCTAGCTTTTTTACGTCTGGTTGAGGATGGCAAAACGGTCTTGCGAGGCGATGAGACCAGCTTTGTCCGCGAACAGCGCCCCAACCCATCGCAGGCAATCAGCGTGAACAATCTCAGCGGAAGGCTCTGATTTAGCGTGGGCGAATTTGACCGGCGCAGAATCAGGCGAAGCATGGTAAAATAGAGTTTATTTAATGAACTGGTCAACAGACCAGGTGGGCCGAAAAACGGTCTAGATAGGGGAACGAAGATGCGAATTCTGTTTGTTGGTGACGTTGTGGGTAACATTGGTGTGGACATGATCCACGAGTATTTGCCACAGCTCAAGCGTGACTTGAAACCGCAAGTCACCATCGTTAACGGGGAGAACTCAACCCCGGTTGGTCGCGGTATCAGCCAAAGTATTTATAAGCAATTATTAAAGGACGGCGCCGACGTGGTCACCATGGGGAACCATACCTGGGACAACGCGGAACTGTATGATTTCATTGGCGGGGCCAATCGCTTAGTGCGACCGGCCAACTTCCCGGGGGATACGCCGGGACAAGGCTGGACCAAAGTCAAGGTCAATCAACAGGTTTTGGCGGTAGTCAACCTGCAAGGGCGGGTCTTCATGAATCCCATGGACGACCCTTTTGCTAAGATGCAAGCCCTCTTGCCCGAACTGGACACGGACTTTGTCTTCGTTGACTTTCACGCGGAAACGACCAGTGAAAAACGGGCCTTTGCCATGCGTTTTGCCGGCCAACTCTCCGCAGTCGTCGGCACCCACACCCACGTGCAGACCAGTGACGCGCAAGTCTTGAAGGGCGGCACTGCCTTTATGACGGAAGCCGGCATGACCGGTCCCGCCGACAGTGTGCTGGGAATGCAAGCCGACAGCGTGATCGAACGCTTTGAAAATCAGCGACCGACGCGTTATACCGTTCAAGCGGCCGGCCCCGGCTTGTTATCTGGTGCCGTGATTGACATCAACGACAAGACTGGGCACGCTTCGAGCATCAAGCCCATCTTGATCAGCCCACAACACCCGTACCAGAGCTAGGAAAAAACGGAAGGATGAACCATTTTTCATGACGAAAACAAAGATGACGCCCATGATGGTGCAGTACCAAAAAATCAAAGACCAGTACCCCGATGCCTTCTTGTTCTATCGGTTGGGCGACTTCTATGAAATGTTTAATGAAGACGCGGTCAAAGGCTCACAACTGCTTGAGTTGACGTTGACCACGCGTAGTCACAGCGCCAAGAACCCGATTCCGATGTGTGGGGTACCGCACAAGGCCGTCCAAAACTATATTGATATTTTAGTCGACCAAGGCTATAAGGTCGCCATTTGTGAACAGATGGAAGACCCCAAGTTGGCCAAGGGCATGGTCAAACGCGAAGTGATCCAACTGGTCACCCCAGGGACGCAGACCGATACCGGAGCCGCGGGTGCCAAGCGTAACAACTATTTAACAGCGCTGACCATGAGCACCAAGTCACACTACGGGTTGGCCTACACCGACCTGTCGACCGGGGAACTCAAGGCCGCCGAAATCACGGGGGATGACCCCGTGATGAACGAACTGATGAGCCTGCAGACCAAGGAAGTGGTGGTCGACACCACGATTGACGACGACTTGAAGGCCCGGATGAAGCAACTGGGCTTGATGATTTCTAATCAAGCGGACGTCCAGGCCAGTGCCGAGGTCAGCTACGTTGAACAAGACCTCACGAGCGACCTCTTGCAACAGGTCGTGGGGGTCTTGGTGACCTACGTTACGGTGACGCAAAAGCGTAGTCTGGCGCATCTCCAGCGCGCAGTGGCTTACCAGCCCAAGGCGTTTTTGAAGATGGACCATTCCTCACAAAGTAACTTGGAAATCACCCAAAACTTACGGACCAAAAAGAAATCGGGGACACTCCTGTGGTTGCTGGACCAAACCAAGACGGCCATGGGCGGCCGGTTACTCAAACAGTGGCTGGATCGGCCTTTGATCGACCGACACCAAATTGAAACGCGTCAAGCCAAGGTCGGGGCCTTACTCGACCACTATTTCGAACGCAACAATTTGCAAGAAGAACTGGTCAAGGTGTACGACTTGGAACGCCTTGCCGGCCGTGTGGCGTTTGGTAGCGTTAATGGCCGTGATTTGATTCAACTGCAAACGTCATTGGAACAGGTCCCGCAGATTCAGCACACCATCGAAGAACTGGGCGAACCCGTTTTTGATGACACGCTGGCCGGACTGGACCCCGTGGACGACGTGGCTGACGCGATTCGCGAAGCCATTGTGCCAGAGCCGCCCATCTCCGTTTCCGACGGTGGGGTGATTCGCGACGGATTCAATGCCCAACTGGACGAATACCGTGACGCCATGCGCAACGGGAAGACCTGGCTGGCCGAAATGGAAGCCCACGAACGCGCAGTCACGGGCATCAACAATTTAAAAATCGGCTACAACCACGTCTTTGGCTACTACATTGAAGTCACCAAGGTCAACTTGGATAAGCTACCAGCCGACCGGTACGAACGGAAACAAACACTAGCCAACGCCGAACGGTTCTCCACGCCTGAGCTCAAGGAAAAGGAACGCTTGATCTTGGAGGCCGAGGAAAAATCGGTCGCGTTAGAGTATAAGTTATTCGTCGACCTGCGCGAACAGGTCAAGGCGGCGATTACACGGCTGCAGAAGCTGGCGGCGACGATTGCGGCGTTAGACGTGCTCCAAAGCTTCGCGGTAGTCAGCGAAGACTATCATTTTGTCAAGCCAACGTTGGTCAGTGGCCATGCCTTGAAAATCGTGCAGGGCCGTCACCCCGTCGTGGAAAAGGTCTTGGGTCGGCAGTCATACGTGCCTAACGACGTCACGATGGATACCGACACCAATATCTTACTGATCACCGGGCCGAACATGTCCGGAAAGAGTACCTACATGCGGCAACTGGCCTTGACCGTCATCATGGCGCAGATGGGCTGCTTTGTGCCAGCCGAATCGGCGTCAATGCCCGTGTTTGACCAGATCTTCACGCGGATTGGGGCGGCCGATGACCTGATTTCAGGTCAAAGTACCTTCATGGTCGAAATGCAAGAGGCCAATCGCGCCTTGAGTCAGGCCACCGCCAACAGTTTGATTTTATTTGATGAAATCGGCCGGGGGACGGCCACCTATGATGGGATGGCGTTAGCCCAAGCCATCATTGAGTTCGTCCACAACCGGGTGCACGCCAAGACGCTGTTTTCGACTCACTATCACGAGCTGACGGCCTTGGACCAATCCTTAAAACAATTGCGCAACGTCCACGTGGGCGCTGTGGAACGCGATGGCGACCTGGTCTTCTTGCACCAAATGCAACCGGGACCGGCCGACAAGTCCTACGGGATTCACGTGGCCAAGTTAGCGGGGATGCCGACCAAGCTGTTAGACCGTGCTGAGGTCATCTTAGAACAATTGGAGCAAACGGCCGAAGACCAACCTGCCGTGGCACCGGAAGCGGCCCAGACAGCACCACAGGCCCCAGAACGACCGGCTGAAGCCGAGGTTGCGGCATCATCAGCCGCGCCAGCCCCAGTTCAGTCGGCGGCACCAACCGAAGAAGCGGCTGCGGCCGTTGCGACGGATCAACAGTTGTCCTTGTTCACGGATGAGCCAGAACTGAATCCAGCCCAAGCCAAGGTGCTCAGCCAGATCAGCGACTTGAACCTCATGGGCATGACCCCCATGGCCGTCATGAACCAGGTCTACCAATGGCAACAAAAGCTGGCGAAAAAGTAGGTTATCGATAAAGGTGGCGGTTAATTTGCCGCCTGCGGCTGCCAGGGTTCCGCCTGCTATGGGGAACGGCTCCAGCCTGAGAAACGGGCTTCCGCCTCGCTTCAAAGCCTCGCCCAACCCGCGAGTCTCTGAAGTCGTCCCACGCTGTAGGCTGAGACAAAACCTCAGCCAACACCGTCGACACAGCTGGCTACACCCTGGCGACCTCCGGCTAGATTGTCTGCCAATGGTTACGTGGCAATAAACCGATTTCAACTATGCTGTCGGTGGCTAACTCAGTCGTTGCTGACTATTACTATCGTAGCCGAGAGTTCGCCAAATATGGGCTCAGCCGTGGGAGTTCCCTTGGCGGTACGGTTCATGCCGCTTAGGGAACTGGCGTCTTTGAGACGCGGGCCACCGGCTCAAAGCGAGGCCGAGACCGCTTCTCAGGCTCGGTCCGGTCCGCCCACCGCGTTCCAGTCCCATATTTGGCGAACGGTAGGCGGACATTTTGGCCAATTTTGAACTAACAACACAAGTTTAAGCAGAAAAAGAGAGGAAGGGTCGTTGATGACCAAGATTCATGAACTAGCGTCGGTCTTAGCCGACCAAATTGCCGCGGGTGAAGTGGTTGAACGGCCCGCATCCGTGGTCAAGGAACTGGTTGAAAACGCCGTGGATGCCCACAGTACGCAGATCGACATCACGGTGGAAGAGGCTGGTTTAAAGCTGATTACGGTCGTCGATGACGGCGATGGCATCGCGGATGAAGATACCGAGATGGCTTTCAAACGTCATGCGACCAGTAAGATTACCGACCGCCGCGACCTGTTTCGCATCAAGTCGCTGGGGTTTCGGGGTGAAGCGTTGCCAAGTATCGCTTCCGTGGCGGACGTCACGTTGACGACTTCGACCGGTGGCGTGGGGACCTTGATCCACAATGTCGGTGGGATAATCCAAGAGCACACCGCCGCGGCCGCTCGTAAAGGGACCACGGTGACGGTGCGTGATTTATTCGGCAACGTGCCCGCCCGGCTGAAATACCTGAAGTCACCGGCAACCGAACTGGCCCGGATTACGGACATTGTGAACCGCTTGGCGTTGAGTTACCCGAACGTTGCGTTTTCACTGGTCCACAACGGTCGTGAATTGACCCGGACGACGGGACGCGGGGACTTACAACAGGTGATTGCCGGCATCTACGGTGTGCAGAGTGCCCGCAAGATGGTGGCCATCAACGGTAAGAACCCGGACTTTCAGGTCAAGGGGTATGTCAGCTTACCTGAATTGACGCGGGCCAGTCGCCAGTACATTTCGCTACTGCTAAACGGACGCTACATTCATAATTTTCAGCTGAGCAAGGCCCTGATTGCGGGGTATGGCTCCAAGCTGATGGTGGGGCGTTACCCGTTGGCCGTGCTGGATATCACCATGGACCCGTTGCTGGTCGACGTTAACGTACACCCGACCAAGCAAGAGGTCCGCATTAGCCAGGAACCCGAATTGACCCAGCTGATTCAAGACACGGTCTTCAAACGGCTCTCGCAAGAAAATTTGATTCCCGACGTGTTCGACGAAATCCCGCAAAAGAAGCGCGAGGCCCGGACGACAGACCAACTGACCATGGCCCTAAACGATGTGTCGGCTAAATACGACATGTCGGCGCACCACACGCAACCAGCGCCGCAGCCGACTGAAAGTGCGGCGCCCACACCAGCGCCGGCGCAAACAACGCCGACACCAGCTGCGGGTCCTCAGCCCCTGCAAACGCCAGAAGAGGTTCCGGTCGAGCCAGTGGTCATTCACGACAAACACGACTTTGGGTTACCCGCCGCGCAGGCGTTTGATGCCAAATACCAAGCAGAACAGGTGGCCGCACCACTCGGCCGCGCAGTGACCTCTGCCGCGACGCCGACGCCCACGCTGGCAAGTGCCCCGTTGACCGCACCAACGCCACCTGCACAACGGTTTCCTCAGTTGCGGTATCTGGGTCAGGTCCACGGCACGTATCTGTTGGCCGAGGCCGATGACGGTTTGTATTTGATCGACCAACATGCCGCTCAAGAACGGGTGAACTATGAGTTTTACCGTCAAGCCATCGGTGAGGTCAGCGACGATGAACAGAAATTATTGGTGCCCATCGTGCTGGATTACCCGACGACCGACGTCTTGGAGTTGACCAACCATTTGGCAACATTGGCGAGCGTTGGTATTCATTTGGAATCCTTTGGACCGAACAGCTTCATCGTCCACGAACATCCGACCTGGTTCAAGGCCGGCCAGGAGACGGACACGATTAAAGAAATGATCGACTGGGTGCTAAAGGACGGCAAAATCAGCGTGGCGGCCTTCCGCGAAAAGACGGCCATCATGATGAGTTGTAAACGCGCCATCAAGGCCAATCACCATTTGGACGACCAGCAGGCCCGCGCGTTGCTGAAAAAGCTGGCGACGGCCGAAAACCCGTTTAACTGTCCCCACGGGCGACCGGTGCTGGTCCATTTCACCGATCAGGACTTGGAGAAGTTGTTCAAACGCATCCAAGATCCACACCACTCGGGCGACGACTGGGGCGAGTAGCAACAAACTGCCCACACAACCGGCAAATGTGGTACAATTTAAAAAGCAAACATATGTTTTCTTAAAGGAGATTAATGGGCATGTATGAATACCTTCACGGCACGATTGCGGCGGTCTATCCAGACCACGTGGTCGTGGACGTTAACGGCGTCGGCTACTTGGTCAACACGGCCAATCCGTACCGTTACGCTGCGGGGACTAAAGCAGTGACGATTTACGTTTATCAGGCAGTGAGCGACACGGCACAGACGCTGTATGGTTTCGCAGATTTTGCGGAAAAGCAGCTCTTTTTGAAGCTGATCAACGTAAACGGCATTGGTCCCAAGAGTGCGCTGGCAATTCTGGCCAATCCCGACCATCAAGGACTCATGCTGGCCATCAAGACCAACGACGTGAGCTTCTTGACGAAGTTTCCGGGGATTGGTAAGAAGACGGCGGGGCAGATTGTCTTGGACCTGCAAAACAAGTTGGATGACCTGGCACCGGCCGACGATGGGACACTGTTTACGCCCGAAGTCGCCACGGGTGACGGGCAGAATCCAGAACTAGACGATGCCGTGGCGGCATTGACCGCGCTGGGATACAAAGCCGCGGCGGTCAAGAAGATCACGCCCAAGTTACGGCAATTTGCCGGCAAAGATACCAATGATTATTTAAGCGAAGGCTTACGTTTACTGACGGAATAAGACGAAAGGAGGCTGACCCATGGCTGATGATGACCGCATCATTTCTCCGGAACCCGCGGATGAAAATGAAGATTCAATTGAAAAATCCCTGCGTCCGCAGACCCTGGCCCAGTACATTGGTCAGGATCCCATCAAACACGAATTATCCGTGTACATTCAGGCGGCTAAACAACGCGAAGAGTCGTTGGACCACGTACTTTTGTACGGACCACCTGGCTTAGGGAAGACGACGTTAGCGATGGTGATTGCCAACGAAATGGGTGTCCACATCCGCACGACTAGTGGCCCGGCGATTGAAAAGCCCGGGGACCTGGTGGCATTGTTAAATGAGCTGCAGCCCGGCGATATTTTGTTCATTGATGAAATTCACCGCTTGCCGAAGATTGTGGAAGAAATGCTGTATTCAGCAATGGAAGACTTTTACATCGACATCGTGGTTGGCCAGGGGCCCACTGCCCATCCCGTGCATTTTCCGTTGCCGCCATTCACGTTGATTGGGGCGACGACGCGGGCTGGCCTGTTATCCTCGCCGCTGCGTGATCGGTTTGGCATCGTGGAACATATGGCCTATTACCAGACCCGCGACCTCCAAGAAATCGTCACGCGGTCAGCGGACATCTTTAACACCCAGATTGCCACTGAGGGCGCGCACGAGATTGCGTTGCGTTCCCGGGGGACGCCGCGAATCGCCAACCGGTTATTGAAACGGATTCGTGATTTCGCGGAAGTATCGCCCAACCACAGTGCCATCGACCTCGCCATCGTCGACCACGCGCTCACGTTATTGCGGGTGGATTCGGCGGGGCTGGATGCCACGGACATCAAGTTGTTGGAAACCATGATTGATTTTTACGACGGTGGGCCGGTCGGGCTAAACACCTTGGCCGCCAACGTCGGTGAGGAAACAGAAACGGTCGCGGCTATGTACGAACCGTACTTGTTGCAGCGCGGGTATTTGAAACGCACCGCGCGCGGACGGGTCGTCACCGCCGCCGGTTATGAGCACTTGGGGCGGACCATGCCCCATCAGGACAACGCGTAAAGGAGCTGAACCACCTTGGGATACACCTTAGATGATTTTGATTACGACTTACCTCATGAACTGATTGCGCAGACCCCCATCAAGCAACGGGACACCTCGCGCCTATTGGTGTTGGACCATACGGCGGGGACCCTAGCGGATAAGCATTTCTACGATATCCTCGACGAACTACACGCGGGGGATGCCCTGGTCATGAACAATTCGCGGGTCATGCCGGCACGGTTGTACGGGGTCAAACCGGAAACGGGCGGCCACGTGGAAGTGTTGTTGCTCCACAATGTGGAAGGCGACGTCTGGGAGACCTTGATGAAGCCGGCTAAACGGTTACGCGTCGGCCAACAAGTGGTCTTTGGCGATGGCCAATTGACCGCCACGGTGACTGAAGAGCGCGACGACGGCATTCGGCTGATCGAATTTCACTATGATGGCATCTTCATGGAAATCCTGGAGCGCTTGGGCGAAACGCCTTTGCCCCCATACATCAAGGAAAAACTCGACGATCCGGACCGTTACCAAACAGTCTATGCCAAGGAAAACGGCTCTGCTGCGGCACCGACGGCCGGTTTGCACTGGACGGAGGACTTGCTGGCTAAGGTAGCTGCCAAGGGCGTCAAACTGGTCTACGTGACTTTACACGTGGGACTGGGGACTTTCCGGCCGGTCGAAGAGGCCAACATCGAAGACCACACTATGCACAGCGAGTTCTATCGGTTAGATGCCGATGCCGCGGCCACACTCAACGAAGTGCGGGCTAACGGCGGTCGCATCATCGCAACGGGGACCACGTCGATTCGGACTTTGGAAACCATCGGGACGAAATTCCATGGTGATATCCAAGCCGATTCTGGTTGGACGGACATCTTCATCAAGCCCGGCTATCAGTGGCAGGTGGTCGATGTGTTCATCACCAATTTCCACTTGCCTAAGTCGACGTTGGTCATGTTGGTCGCTGCCTTTACTGGGCGTGACCAGATTTTGCACGCTTACCACCATGCCATCGCGGAGAAGTACCGCTTCTTCAGCTTCGGCGACGCCATGTTTATCAAGTAGTGCGGGCTTAGTCCGTCGTGGTCAACGTGGTAGTAGCTGGCGCCTTGCCGTTCGCCCAATCTGGGCTGGAACGCTGGGGGAGGACGCCCCAAGCCAAAGAGCGGTCTTGGGCCTTGCTTTGAGCCGGTAAGCTCACTGTCTCAAAGCGAGGGCGAGACCGTCCTTTGGCTCGACCGGTCCGCCCACCGCGCTCCAGTCCCATATTTGACGAACGGTAGGCGACCAGCGAATCTCAAATTGCCCGCGACAGAACAATAAGCCAGAAAAGATTTAGAATTAACGGAGGATGATCCATGGAACCCGCGATTAAGTATCGCCTGATTAAAACTGAAAAACACACCGGTGCACGACTGGGAGAGTTGATTACCCCTCATGGCACGTTTAAGACGCCGATGTTTATGCCGGTCGGGACCCAGGCCGCCATGAAAGGAGCCATTAGCCCCGAGGACCTGGACGAGATGGGCTCACAGGTCATTTTGGCCAACACCTATCACCTGTGGCTCCAGCCTGGTCCAGACCTGGTCCAAGAAGCCGGTGGCTTACACAAATTCATGAACTGGGACAAAGGGATTTTGACCGATTCCGGTGGCTTCCAGGTCTTCTCACTGGCTAAGCACCGGAAGTTGACCGAAGAAGGCGTCCATTTCAGAAATGAAATCAACGGGGATCGCCTCTTCTTGTCACCAGAAAAGGCCATTGATATTGAGAATAAATTAGGTCCCGACATCATGATGAGTTTGGACGAATGCCCACCATTCTTTGAAAGTTATGACTACGTGAAGCATTCCGTTGAACGGACCAGTCGTTGGGCCGAACGGGGGTTGAAAGCCCACGCCAATCCCGATACGCAGGGCCTCTTCGGGATCGTTCAAGGTGCTGGCTTTGAGGATTTGCGGCGGCAATCTGCCAAAGACCTGGTCAGCTTAGACTTCCCTGGGTATTCGATCGGTGGCTTGTCCGTCGGGGAATCCAAGGAAGAAATGAACCGCATCTTAGCGTTTACGACACCACTGTTGCCGGAAAATAAGCCGCGTTACTTGATGGGCGTGGGGACCGCGGATTCCTTGATTGACGGCGTGATGCGGGGGGTCGACATGTTTGACTGTGTCTTGCCAACGCGAATTGCGCGTAAGGGAACCTGCATGACCAGTCACGGTCGTTTGGTGGTCAAAAATGCTGCGTACGCGCACGACTTCGGCCCCATCGACGACGAGTGTGATTGCTACGTTTGCCGGCATTATACCCGGGCCTATTTGCGGCACTTGTTCAAGGCAGACGAGGATTTCGGTCGGCGGCTGACCAGTTATCACAACCTGTACTTCTTACATCACCTGATGAAACGCGTCCGCCAGGCTATCTTGGATGACAATTTATTAGACTTGCGCGCAGAAGTGTTTGAAAAGTACGGCTACAATGCCGAACATCCGAAGAATTTCTAGAAATAATTGGACGGATTCCTTGGATTCTGGTAAAGTTGTCCAATAGATAGACCATAAAGGGGTGAACAAATGTGTTAGGAAACTTAACGATTGCTGCCGGTGCTGGTGGCGGTTACTCAACGTTGATTATCTTAGTTGTGTTCTTAGCGTTGATGTACTTCTTGATGTTGCGGCCACAACAAAAGCAACAAAAGAAGCACCGTGACATGATGAGCCAACTTAAAAAGGGTGATCACGTCATCACGATTGGCCGGTTACACGGTGTGATCGATGAAATCAACCAAGCGGACCAAACGGCAACTTTGGACTGTGACGGTATCTACTTAGTCTTTGACCTGCGGGCCATTGCGCAAGTAACGTCACAAGCACCACAAGCTGTGACGGCCCCAGCCGCTGAAGAAAAGACCAGTGAGACTGCTAGTGACGACAAGCCTGCTGACAGTGCCGCTGATGATTCAGCTAGCGACGCCAAAGCAACGGACGATGCTAGCGAGTCAACTGATGATGACTCAGCTAAATAGTGCGAAAAGTACGGTCTCTCGGAGGCCGTTTTTTTTCGCGCTAAAAGGAGAATTTGGATTTTCAGAATTTGAGGTTGGGTAAACCAGTTGCCTGCACCAGTCAGGGCTAAGCCTTTACTGATACTAACGAAATGGCCAGCAAAAAAGTTACCCCTTGAGCGTAAAATTAATCAAAAAATTGATGAAAAGCCTGTCATAACGGTGTTCAGGGAAACGGCAGCCAGTTATTTTTTGAAGATTAGCCAACCATTTATGATTGAAGACAAACGTTTGTTTGGGTATAATTTAATTATTAATGAACCTAGTCACGAGTCGCCATTGTAAGTAAGCTATGGATAATCAAAGGAAGCTAGTATGCAACCACCTTGACTGCGGTTGCGGCGGACTACGCAAATCTGATTTGATAGCGTTATTGTAGCCGAGAGTGGAGCGAAAGATGAGCCCAGCCGTCCGCCACCGCGTTCCGGCTCATCTTTCGCGCAACGGCAAGGCGGTCAGTGTCCACTAGGTAAAACTTCAAGGAAAGGGGGTGGCCCGCGTGGTACCGGAGAAGTATACGCAACGCAAAATCATTCACGTCGACATGGACGCCTTCTACGCTTCCATCGAAGAGCGCGACCACCCCGAATTCAAGGGTCACGCGCTGATCATCGCCCGTGACCCACGCACGACTGGTGGCCGAGGAGTGGTGACCACCGCCAATTACGTGGCCAGAAAACTGGGCGTGCACTCAGCGATGAATGCCAATGAGGCCTTTAAGCTGGCCCCCAAGGCCACGTTTAAGACACCGGACTTTCCGCATTACCGCGAGATCTCTGATCAGATTCACGCGATTTTTCACGAGTACACGGACAAGATTGAGACCGTGGCCTTTGATGAAGCCTATCTGGACGTGACCGAAAACAAGAAGCACCTGCACTCCGCGGTTCAGGTCGCCCACGAGATTCAAGTGGAGATTTTTGACAAGACGCATTTGACCTGCTCGACCGGTATTTCCTACAGCAAGTTTCTGGCCAAGGAGGCCTCGGACTTTCGCAAGCCGGTGGGGGTGAGCGTGATTCTCCCCGAGGACGCCCACGACTTTTTAATGGCACTGCCCATTGAGCGCTACCGCGGCGTTGGTAAGAAGACGGTGCCCAAGATGCACGAGCTGGGAATCCTGACCGGCGCCGATTTGTACCAACGGTCGCAACTGGAATTGATTCACGACTTTGGCAAATTCGGGTACGTGCTCTACCAGCGGGTGCGCGGCATTGACGAGCGGCCGGTCGAGTACCAACGGGAACGCAAGTCGATCGGTAAGGAGCGGACTTACGGCCCGCCACTGGCCACGACAGGTGAAGTTGAAAGTCAACTCCAGCGGCTAGCGGAAATGGTTGCGGCGACCGTTAAACAAAAGCAACGTCACGGCAAAACACTGGTCTTGAAACTACGGGACAGCCAGTTTAACACGATTACCAAACGGGTGACGCAAACGGATTTTATCGATAACGACCCCGCGGTGTATTACGACCTGGCATTAGACCTGTATCACAGCGTGGCCAGCGACGACGAGCAAGTGCGCCTCCTAGGAATCACGCTGACCGGATTAGCCGCGCAAACGTTTGAAAACGTGCGGTTACCCTTGTTTGATGGGGATAAACCGGACTGAGTTGGCGAGAAATCGGTTGGCCGCCGCAGACTTTCTTTGAAATCAGGCGCCAAAACTTGTATACTGAAACGCGGTATCGACGCGTCTTGGTCGAAAAAATCGGATAGAAAACGGGTGAAACTATGGCTATTGAAGCTGCCATTTTAGAAGAAATCAAGAAATATCAAACGATTATGATTCACCGTCACCAACGGCCAGATCCTGACTGTATTGGGGCACAACTGGCCTTGCGGGACATTTTACGGGCGAGTTTCCCTGACAAGAAGATCTTCGCTGTGGGCAAACACTATCCTGGCTTTGATTGGATGGGGCAGGCCGACCAAGATGTGCCTGACGACGCGTATCACGGGGCGTTAGTAATCGTTGTGGACACGGCTAACCAACCACGGATCGATGATGAACGTTGGTCAACGGGTGCGGCGGTCATTAAGATCGACCACCATCCCAATGACGATGCCTTTGGCGACATCCAATGGGTCTTGGACCAAGCGTCCAGCACCTCAGAAATCATGTACGATTGGTACGCCGCTAACCAAGCGGAATTGACCTTGCCTGATGATGCGGCCCGGCTACTGTATGCCGGCATCATTGGTGACACGGGACGGTTCATGTACCCGGCCACTTCCGCCAACACGTTTGCCGTTGCCAGCAAGCTGTTGACTTACAACTTCTCGATGACCGATGTCAACCAGGCAGAAGATGAAATCTCTCCGGCCATGGCGCGGTTATCCGCTTACGTTTACCAGAACTTAGAAATTTTGCCAAGTGGGGCGGCTTACTTGAAGCTGACCGACGAAATCGTGGAGTCCTTTGGTTTATCGGCTAAGGATTCGACGTCCGCCGTCGTACCGCTACCCGGAAAGATCACCACGGTGGTCGCTTGGGCCATTTTTGTGGAATCCAAGGACAAGACGTTCCGGATTCGGCTGCGTTCCAAGGGCCCATCCATCAACGAACTAGCAAAGAACCACGGTGGGGGCGGACACGCCCTGGCCAGTGGCGCCACGGCCCACGATCAGGCAGAAATTGACCAGGTTGTCCACGAGCTCGATGAGTTGGTGGCTAACACTAAAGGAGAAAATGAATGACCGCAGATTTTAATGAATTCAAGCTACAGCCGTACATCATGACGGCGTTGCACAAGATTGGCTTCACCAAGCCGACCAAGGTCCAAGAAAAGTTGATCCCCGTGATTGCGGCGGGTAAAGACGTTGTGGGCCAATCACAAACCGGGAGCGGGAAGACGCACACGTTCCTGTTGCCAATTTTTAATCAATTGACCTCAGATAACCAGGTTCAAGCCGTAATCACCACGCCTAGCCGGGAACTGGCTTATCAGATTCACACGGCCGCTGAACAGCTGGCGGCAGAAGCCCCATTTGAAATTCGCATTGGCAATTACGTCGGCGGGACCGACAAGAAGCGCCAGGTGGACAAGCTCCATCACTACCAACCACAACTGGTCATCGGGACGCCCGGGCGGGTCATGGATTTGATTCAGTCCGACGCCTTAGACGTGCACACCGCGCGCCAATTTGTCGTCGATGAAGCCGATATGACCTTGGACCTCGGGTTCTTGGATCAAGTGGACCGGATTGCTGGTCGGATGCCGAAGGACTTACAAATGATGGTCTTCTCCGCGACGATTCCGCAACGGTTGAACCCATTTTTACAAAAGTACATGAACCATCCGGTCAAAGAAGAGATTCCGACCGACACGATTATTTCTGATACCATCGACAACTGGTTGATCTCGACTAAGGGGCAAAACCGGAATCAGTTGATCTACCAGCTGATTACGATGGGTGAACCTTATTTGGTCTTGATCTTTGCCAACACCAAGACCCGAGTTGAACAGATCCATGACTTCTTGCAGGCCCAGGGCATGAAGGTCGCCATGATTCACGGAGGCATCAAGCCGCGGGAACGGAAGCGGGTCATGCGTGAAGTGAAGAACCTACAATACCAATTCGTCGTGGCAACTGATTTAGCTGCCCGGGGGATTGATATCGAAGGGGTCTCCCACGTCATCAACGACGATATCCCAGAAGACCTGGACTTCTTTGTCCACCGGGTCGGCCGGACGGGTCGGCAAGGGATGCACGGGACGGCCATCACGCTGTACTCACCAGATGAGGAAGCCAAGGTCGCTGAGATCGAAGCTATGGGCATCAAGTTCCAACCCAAGCGCATCAGTAACAACGAAATCGTGGATTCTTACGACCGCAACCGCCGGACGAAGCGGAACAAGAGTACGGAAAAGCTGGATCCGGGTTTGATTGGCTACGTCAAGAAAAAGAAGAAGAAAATCAAGCCAGGTTACAAGCACCAAATCAAGCAAGAAATTCACCGCAGAAAAGACCAAGAACGCCGAATCGCCCAACGTCAAAGCGCAAGAAACGAACGCAAGCGGCGCAAGCGCGAATCGGACCGGTACCAGTAAAGAGTGTGGAGCGAACCGCTTAGACTCTGAGCATTAGAGGAATAAGGCATTTCTGTTCGGCAAAGCCGAGCAGGGATGCCTTATTTTTCTAAGCGCAGGAGTCTGGTTCGCGGAGCACGTTTCGGAAGCCGCCAGGACCAGGATAGTATGGCGTAAATATCTCAAACGAACCGAGCCAATCCAATTGCCCAAGCCCCCCAATGCGAGCAGGGATACCTTATTTTTCTAAGCGCAGGAGTCTGGTTCGCGGAGCACGTTTCGGAAGTGAGTTTAACTAGCCGCCAACAGTACCTCGGCTCGGTCTTGCCAGGCTTCAAAGTAAACCGAAAGCCCGTCTTTCAGGCTGGAGGGGTCCACCATAGCAGATGGCCCCCCTGTCAGTCGCAAGCACTGTTTTCCAAAAAAGACCAGATACTGATAAAAACCGGGCAACCCTAATTGACAAGGAGCCGCGCCACCCCTATAATTTCAAGTGGACATTTAAATATCATTACGAGGATATACCCCGAATCGGTGACTTTCAGAAACGTTTTGGTAGCTGTGAAAAACGACTCATGGATTCGGTGGCGCTCCCTCAGTTTCATCGCGACTCAGCGTTATGAGTTTAAGAGGTTAACGATTAAAACATCGTTGCAAGTAGAGTGGTACCGCGCTTCGGCGTCTCTACGGGCAACGGTGTTTTTGACATTTTGGGAGGTTATTTAAGAGATGAAAGAGCTTACAAGTAGTCAAATTCGTCAAATGTACCTCGACTTTTTCAAGTCGAAGGGGCACACGATTGAACCAAGTGCATCCCTGGTCCCTAAGGATGATCCGTCATTACTGTGGATCAACTCCGGGGTTGCCACGATGAAGAAATATTTCTCCGGCCAAGTTGTGCCAGAGAATCCGCGGTTAACAAGTTCACAGAAGAGTATTCGGACCAACGATATCGAAAACGTGGGGAAGACCGCACGGCACCACACGCTGTTTGAAATGCTGGGGAACTTTTCTGTGGGGGATTACTTCAAGAAAGAAGCCATCACGTGGGCTTGGGAATTATTGACGTCGCCTGACTGGTTTGGCTGGGATCCAGACAAACTGTACATGACCGTCTACCCCAAGGACACGGATGCCAAAGCAGACTGGGAAGCTGCTGGTGTGGCGCCTGATCACATCATCCCGGTAGAAGACAACTTCTGGGATATTGGTGAAGGTCCTTCTGGTCCCGATTCCGAAATTTTCTACGACCGTGGGGAAGCCTTCAATAACTTAGCTGCCGACGACCCAGAAAATTATCCTGGTGGCGAAAATGAACGTTACCTGGAAGTTTGGAACATCGTGTTCTCCCAGTTCAACCATGAGCCGGACGGTAGCTACAAGCCACTGCCACGGAAAAACATTGATACGGGGATGGGCCTTGAACGGGTCGTTTCCATCTTCCAAAATGCCCGGACGAACTTTGAAACCGACTTGTTCTTGCCAATCATTGAAAAAACGGCAGAACTCAGCGACGGCAAGAAGTACGGGGCTAACGCCGAAGACGACGTGTCCTTTAAGGTGATTGCCGACCACGCGCGGGCGATTACGTTTGCGATTGGTGACGGGGCCTTACCTGGAAACGAAGGCCGCGGTTACGTTATCCGGCGCTTGATCCGGCGGGCCATCGTCAATGGCCAAAAGCTGGGCATCCAAGGGGCCTTCTTGGACCAATTGGTGCCAGTCGTGGGTAAGATTATGCAATCCTACTACCCAGACGTCTTACAGCAAGCCGATTATATTGCCAAGGTCGTTCGTTCCGAAGAAGACCGGTTTGGCGAAACGCTGGATGGTGGGCTGACGTTATTGAACAGCTTGATTGCTGACTTGAAGAAGCAAGGCGGCAGTCAAATCGCTGGTCCAGACGCCTTCAAGTTGTACGATACGTATGGCTTCCCAGTTGAACTGACTGAAGAATATGCCGATGACCAAAACATCACGGTCGACGTCGACGGTTTCAAAGCCGAAATGCAAAAGCAAAAGGACCGGGCCCGGAACGCACGGGGGAAGCAAACAGCCATGGGCTTACAGCATGACCTGTTGATCAACGTCAAGACGCCTAGCAAGTACGTGGGTTACACCCAACTGGCAACGACCAGCAAGCTGACGGAATTGGTCGTTGATGATCAATTGGCTGATGAAGCCACGTCTGGTACGGTCGAAGCCATGTTTGACACCACGCCGTTCTACGCTGAAATGGGTGGCCAGGTCGCTGACAAAGGGGATATCCTGGATGAAGCCGGTCACGTGGTTGCTCACGTGGCAGACGTCCAACACGCTCCCAACGGCCAAAACCTGCATACGTTAACGGTCGTGGCCCCGTTGAAGAAGGGCGCCACTTACCAACTGAAGGTCGACACGGTCTTCCACAGCAAGGTCGAAAAGAACCATACGGCGACCCACTTGCTGGACAAGGCGTTGCGTGAAGTCTTTGGCGAACACACCCAACAAGCCGGCTCATTAGTTGAAGGCGACTACTTGCGGTTTGACTTCACCCACTTTGGTCAAGTCGACCCCGCTGATTTGGCCAAGGCCGAAGCTATCGTCAACGAGAAAATCTTCGCGGAACTTCCCGTCACGACGGTGGAAACGGATATCGAATCCGCTAAGAAGATGGGCGCCATTGCCTTATTTAGCGAAAAGTACGGCAAGGTCGTCCGCGTCGTGAGTGCTGGCGATTTCGTCACCGAATTCTGTGGAGGGAACCACGTCAAGAACACCAATGAGATTGGCTTGTTCAAGATTACCTCTGAATCCGGGGTCGGTGCCGGTGTTCGGCGGATCGAAGCCGTCACGTCTGCGGCCGCTTACAAGTACCTGCATGACCATGATGAAATCTTAAGCGCCGTAGCTGGCGATTTAAAGGTCACTCAGGTCAATGAAGTTGAACAGAAGGTCCAAGCCTTACAAGTCCAAGTCAAGAGCTTAGAACAGAAGCAAGCCACCTTAGAAGGCAAATTAGCGAGCCAACAAGCCAGCGCTGTCTTTGACAACGTGACGACTGCTGGTAGCTATAAGCTGATCAGCGGGACCGTGCAAGTCTCCAAGATGGATCAGCTACGGGCTTTAGCGGACACTTGGCGTGACCAAGCCCTCTCTGATGTGTTAGTATTAGGAGCTGAGGTCAACGGTAAGGCTAACCTGATCGTCGCGGTTAGTGCCGACAAGCAAAAGCAAGTCAAGGCGGGCGATTTGATCAAGGCCATTTCACCGAAAATCAACGGTGGTGGTGGCGGTCGGCCAAACCTGGCTCAAGCCGGTGGGAAGAACCCAGCGGGCTTGCCAGATGCGATGGCCGCTGCGGCAGAATGGTTATCGGCCCAAAACTAGGGTGTTGATCGTGTAACGAGTTACTTGCAACTGCGAGCAGTTCTGTTACACTGGTAATATATTTAACTGGGTTAACCTGGTGAGGACAGTTGTCCCATCAGCAATTGAAACTAAAGAATGGCTTAGTGGAGGGGAGCAGCTCAATTGGGCGGCTCCCTTCGTACCAGTCGTATTACGAATAGATTACATTGTGCTAGTCCGTTGTAGTTTGACCGGTAATCGAGTAAAATTGAGGCTAAGTGAGGAAGTGCGGGGGTGTTTTATAGTGAGTTCATTAGACAAAACGATGTATTTTGACTTTGGCGCTAACCAACCAAAGGACGTCCACGATACACTGGTAACGGTTTATCAGGCACTAGAGGAAAAGGGTTACAACCCAATTAATCAGATTGTCGGTTACCTCCTATCGGGCGATCCTGCATACATTCCGCGGATCAATGATGCCCGGAACTTGATTCGTAAACACGAGCGTGACGAGATCATTGAAGAACTCGTGCGGGTTTACTTGAATCAGAATGGACCGGTGAAGCCTTCATGAAATTAATGGGGTTAGACGTCGGGTCCCGGACCGTGGGCATTGCGATTAGCGACGCCCTCGGGTGGACGGCACAAGGTATCGAGATCATTCCAATCAAAGAAGAAGAACAAATCTTTGGTTTGGACCGGGTCGCGGAACTGGTGCAGACCCATGAAGTCCAAGGCTTTGTGGTCGGGTTACCCAAGAACATGAACAATTCGTTAGGACCACGGGCGGCAGCGTCCAAGCACTACGGTGAAATGCTAACGGAGAAGTTCGGCTTGCCCGTCGACTTTGAAGACGAGCGGTTGACAACCGTTGAGGCGGAGCGTATGTTAGTGGAACAAGCGGATACGTCTCGTCGTAAACGTAAAAAAGTTATTGACAAATTAGCTGCCGGGCTGATTCTCCAGAACTATCTGGACCGCCACGGCAAGCTGACTAAAGAAAAGTGAGGTTTCCCATGAACGAAGACCAAGAACAAATCACATTAGTTGACGAAAATGGTAATGAAGAACTGTACGATGTCCTGTTTACCTTTGAATCTGACGATTTTGGTAAGTCATACATCTTGATTTACCCATCCGGCAAGAGCGATGACGAGGAAGTTGATATCCAAGCCTACGCCTTACCAGAAGACGATGATCCAGCTAACCCATCTGGTGGCGACTTACAATTAATTGAGTCCGACGAAGAATGGGACATGGTTGAATCCGTACTGAACACCTTCTTAGCTGACGGGACGATCGATCCTAACGCCGGCAAAAAAGACTAGTCAGTTTCAACGCGGGGACGGAAGAAATTCCGTCCTTTTTGCTACGACAAAATTTTGGTGGTACAACCTGGTTCTTTCTGATGATATTAGCGTGTGTCTGTTTTTCACTAGCGGCTGTGACATGGACCATTCCAGATGCCTGCGGCTACCAGGGTCAATCAAACAGACGGTTTCGACGCCTCATTTTGAACAACCATTCACGTCTTGAAGTGGCCTCATAGACGACATGTACGTCAACAGAAAACAGGTTTGTCCCCTGACAGCCGCAGGCATCTGGTTTGCGTAATATCGCTGCTAACAGCAAACAGTAAGACAGTAACTAGGACCAACGTACTGGCAAAAAGCAAGTTTCAGGCGGAACTGACAATCTTACTAGCAATTTAAGCGGCAAAACGTGCGGCCGCCTACCATTTAATGGTAAAATAAGGCGTTGTGCCAAACAGGGGGAATTTTAAAATGACTGAAGAAACACACCGCTTTAAAGCCGTTATCGCGGGTAAGAGTTACACGATCGTCGGCCAAGCAACGGATGAACACATGCGTGCAGTGACCGAGGTGTTGAACCAACAGTTCTCACAACTCAAGGAACTGTCACCCAATATCAGCAAGGAAGACGCCGCCATCCTCATGGCATTCAACGCCGTTTCGGACCAATTGAAGATGGCCGCGGCCAATGACCACGACGCTGATACCCAACCGGATTCGACGGAAACGGGGGAATAGTTTGGTTTTAAGCTTAATTATTCTGGCCGTTTTGATTTTTGGCTTTCGGCGGGGATATCGTCGCGGGCTGGTCTTGCAGATTTTAAACACGATTGGCTACATCGTCGTGTGGATTGCCGCGCGCATCGGGGCCAAGCCGTTAGCGAGTGGGATTGGCCAATTTGTCGGCAACCTTTCGCTCAATAGCTCCGTCAGTGCCGTCACGGCTGGTGAGAGCAGTAGCTTTTTTCTAAACGGGTTGGCGTTTTCGGCAATCCTCACGGTGGGCTTTTTCATCGTGCACCGGCTCGCTTACAGCCTGAACAAGGTCACCTGGCTGCCAGTGATCCATCAAGTGAATTCGCTGGCTGGGGGCCTGATCAATCTGGCCATCCGTTATGTGGTTATTTTTTTAACATTAAATTTATTGATTCTGGTCCCCATTTCGGGATTTCAGAGCAGTTATCAAGCGTCACCAGTGGCTCAGTGGATCGTGAAGCAAACGCCGATTCTGTCCAAACGAGTCTTTAGCTGGTGGCTAACGGAACACGCATCGAACTAAGCAATTCGGGAGGAGACTCGAATGAATTCAAAAACTTTAAATATTATGGAGTACGACCGCATCAAGCAGGCCTTGCGCGGCTATTTGGTCTCCGCAGCTGGTCAGCATGAACTGGCCAATTTAGCGCCCACGGCCGATGCCAAGCAACTCCAAATCTGGTTGGATGAAACCAGAGATGGCGCGGATATTTACCGCCTAGAAAGCGGGATTCCACTGCCTAAGTTGGACGATATTCGGCCACATTTACACCGGTTGGCCATGGAGGCCGCCTTAAACGGGCTTGAGCTGGCGCAAATCAGTCGCGTGCTGTGGACCACGGGTTCCGTCGCTAAATTTTTCCGCGACCTGGCCGAAAAAGAAGTCGCACTGCGGCGATTAGACCGCGAAGTCAAGGAACTGGTGACCTTACCCGACGTGACGCGCCGGTTGCGGGTCTCACTGGAAGGCGACGGCCGGTTAACGGATGAAGCCTCACCCGCCTTGAAACAGATTCGCCAGCACATCACCCAAACGGAAGCCGCTATTCGGACGTCGATGGATCAATACACACGGGGCAAGGATGCCAAATACCTGAGTGAGACCATCGTCACGATTCGCGATGACCGCTACGTGATTCCGGTCCGCGCCGAATACAAGCAACGCTTCGGCGGCATTGTCCACGACCAAAGCGCCAGTGGGCAAACGCTGTTCATTGAACCGCAAGCTGTCGTTGGGTTGAACAACCGCTTGCGGCAAAATCAAATCGACGAACGCCATGAAGAACAACGCATTTTGGCAGAGCTGACGGCATTGTTGGCACCGTATCAAGATGAGATTCTGCGGAACTCAGAAATTCTGGGGCATTTTGACTTCATCAACGCCAAGGCCAAGTACGCCCACGCGTTGAAAGCTACGGAACCGAAACTGTCATTAGATGACCAGGTCAATCTCCGCCAAGCACGGCACCCGTTGATCGACCAGAAGAAGGTCGTCGCCAACGATATTACGATTGGCAAGGATTATAAAGCCATCATCGTGACCGGGCCGAACACCGGTGGGAAAACCATTACCTTGAAGACGTTGGCCTTGGTTCAACTGATGGGGCAATCCGGTCTGTTCATTCCTGCCAATGAAAACAGTGTGATTGGTGTCTTCCACGATATCTTTGCGGATATTGGGGATGAACAATCCATTGAACAGAGCCTGAGTACCTTCTCCGGGCACATGGAAAATATCGTGGCTATTTTAAAGCAAGCGGATGAACACAGTTTGATCGTGGTCGATGAACTGGGTGCCGGGACCGATCCCCAAGAAGGGGCGGCACTGGCCATTGCCATTTTGGATGAAATCGGCACGCTGGGCAGTTATGTCATGGCGTCGACCCACTATCCGGAATTAAAGGCTTACGGCTACAATCGACCGGATACCATTAACGCCAGCATGGAGTTCAACGGTGAGACCTTACAGCCGACCTATCACCTGTTGATTGGGATCCCTGGGCGAAGTAATGCGTTAGACATTGCGGCGCGGCTAGGGATGCCATCGCAGGTCGTGGATGCGGCGCGTGGGTTGACCGATCAAGACAGTCAAGACTTGAATGCCATGATTTCTGATTTGACCGAGCAGAAACGCCGGGTCGATCAGGATGCCGAAAACTTGCGGACGCAGCTGGCTGAAGCCGACGAGGTTCACGACCAGTTGCAAAAGCAATTTGACGCTTACCAACATCAAAAGGATCAATTGATGTTGGATGCCAAACGAGAAGCCAACCGCCTGGTCGATGAGTCGCGCAAGCGGGCCAACCAAATCATCTCTGACCTGCGGAAGAAGCAGTTAGCGGCCGGCAAGAGTGTTGTTAAGGAAGACGAGTTGATTGCGGCACAAGGCGCTTTGAACGCCTTACAACAGGATACCAAGTTGAAGAAAAACCGGGTACTGCGCCGGGAGAAGGCCAAGTTGGACTTCCACAAGGGCGACAGCGTGTTGGTCAAGTCCTATGGTCAAATCGGGGTCTTGATGCAGCAGTTGGATGACAGTCATTGGGAAGTGCAATTGGGTATCTTGAAGATGAAGATTGCCAACAACGACTTGGAAAAGGCCAAGGACCCAGCCAAGTCAGCCAAGCAACCGCGAGCCAGTGTTAAGCGTAGCGGCTCCAGTGGGATGTCACCGACCCTCGACTTGCGGGGCCACCGCTACGAAGAGGCCATGGCTGAGGTGGATCGCTACATTGATTCTGCCTTACTAGCCGGTTACCCGTCCGTGACGATTATCCACGGGAAAGGGACGGGGGCCTTGCGTAAAGGCGTTACGGAATACCTGAAGCGCAACAACCGAATCAAGAGCTTCGGCTTCTCGCCAGCCAATGCCGGTGGGGATGGCTCAACGGTGGTGCGGTTTAAGTAACTAAAAGTTGAAAGATGAAAATCAGCCTATCGCCGTTAATGCTCGCCAGTTAACTGCCTATTGCCACACTCTTTTTCAGCGGTCCATATTTGGCGGGCTCTCGGCTACAAAAGTGCGTACCAGTAACAAGCGGCCTAGCCCCAGGTAGCGGCTGTTTTGGCAACTAGTCTTTGGCTGACGCAGGCCCTGGTTTCACTAGTTCTGGTGCACGTTTCGGCTATGAGGCCAGAGACGTGATCTTCAGGTACTAATAAATTGTAAGCAATTTAGTTGTGATTTTAGAATATTCTGTTAGACTTAGAAATATAGTTGATAATTTGAGAGGGAGGCAATATGTATGGCAGTAGTAGAAACAACTGATAAGACCTTTGAACAAGATACGTCAAAGGGCGTCACTCTGACTGATTTTTGGGCAACTTGGTGTGGTCCTTGCCGGATGCAATCACCAGTCGTTGAACAACTCTCTGATGAGATGGACAACGTCACCTTCAACAAGATGGACGTTGACGCTAACCCGAACACGCCCCAATCCTTTGGCATCATGAGCATCCCTACCTTGTTAGTCAAGAAGGATGGCCAAGTGGTCGACTCCATCGTGGGTTACCACTCCAAAGACCAATTGAAAAAGATCTTAGACCAATACGTTGAAGCCTAACGAAACGTCAAAAAACGGTTGTCACATTTTTTGTGACAGCCGTTTTTTTAATTTTAGGGCTATGAAAATAATGTTATCAACTATTCAACGTCCGGCGTATCCGGGCGGACGATAGTCAAAGGTTCTGGCGCGTCGTAGTCGGGGATGACATCATCGGGATCCGTGTAAACGTCAAAGGTGACAGTGGTTGCCTGGAGTTTGCGGGGGGAATCCACCAGTTCAGCTTCGGCTTCGACGCCGAGTTGTTGGGCCATCATTTCGGCCAAGAAACCGGCCTCTAGGGTAAAGTCATCTTCACCGGCAACTTGTTTGCGTAGCTTAACGGGCGTGCCGCTTAACTGCCAGCGCGTCATTTGGGCGGTCTGCTTGACCAGGGTCAGCGTGCCAAAGCCGGCTTGGGCAAAGAAGGCAGCGGCATCTTTGGGGTTGCCCAAAGGAAAACGCCGGGCCAGCGATTTGCCAGCCCAGTAGCTGATTGCGCCTTGGTCGTCACCCAGTAATTCGGGGAGTAAGGCTTCACGAATCAACATTTGCGGGAAATTAGCGGCTCCGTCGGCATCGGCCATGACGGTTTGATATAAGTTTTTCACGATGGTTGGCTCCTTCATTCCGTTTCAGTTCTGTGACCATTATACCGTAGTTCCTTGACAAATATGACAATCTGATAAATTTTAGGCATTTTTTATGACGAACCTGCCATATTGACTAGCATGAAACTTGAAACCGGTTCATAAAAAGGCGATAATGGAGATTCAAGAACATCGAGAAGGAGCGTTGATTCATGCAAACAGATCCGATTGGCCTTATGGATTCAGGAGTCGGCGGTTTAACGGTTTTAAAGGAAGTTCAGCGGGTCTTGCCTGCTGAAAATACGGTATTTTTGGGCGACCAGGCCCGCTTGCCGTATGGTCCCCGGTCGGCAGAAGAAGTCACGACCTTTACCCGGCAGATTGCCACTTACTTACGGCAACATGCCAACATGAAATTATTTATCATCGCTTGTAATACGGCAACGGCAGCGGCCCTGAGCCAAATGCAAGCGGAGTTGCCAGTGCCAGTGGTGGGCGTCATTGCACCTGGCGCAGAAATGGCGGTGCAGACCACGAAGAACCATCAAATCGGGGTCATTGCTACCGAAGGGACCGTGAATAGCGGTCAGTATCAGCGCGATATTTCAGCGGCTGACGTTAACAGTCAGGTCATCAGTGTGGCGTGCCCACAAATGGTGACCCTGGCGGAACAAAACGATTTGGATTCAGACCACGCCCGACAAATCGTTGCCCAGAACTTGGCACCACTGCAAGGTACTGGCATTGATACGTTGGTCATGGGGTGCACCCATTTTCCGCTCTTACGCGACGCCATTCAAGCGGCCGTGGGACCGGATGTGACGTTGGTGGACCCCGGCGTGGCCGCTGCTGAAAAGGCGGCAGCTATTTTAAAACAGCAACACGCGTTGAACACGAGTGGTGAACCGGTCACGGCGACCTACTACACGACGGGTGACGTTGAACAGTTTAATCAATTGGCGAGTGAATGGTTGGACATGGCACCTAAAGCCGTGCACCATTTGCCCGAGTCCGTTTTAGACACTTCCGTGGAGGCAGAATAACTCATGGCAAACACCTTAGTCATTGCGACCAACAACCCCGGTAAGGCGCGCGAATTCCGGGCGATTTTTGAGCCCAAGGGCCTGCAAGTCAAAACATTGGCCGATTTCCCCGATTTAAAACAAGTGGCGGAGACCGGTAAGACGTTTACGGAAAACGCAACGTTGAAGGCGACCGCGGTCGCTCAACAGACCCAATTACCGGTTTTAGCCGATGATTCTGGCCTGATGGTCGACGCCCTGAACGGTGAACCTGGCATTTATTCCGCCCGTTACGCTGGCGACCACGATGATGCTAAGAACAATGCGAAGCTACTGGCGAACCTCGAGGGCGTCCCCGCGGAAAAACGGGGGGCAGCCTTCCACACGTCACTGGTGCTGATCAAGCCTAATGGCAAGAAGTTAGTCGCTACCGGTGAGGTCCGCGGTGAGATTTTAACGGCACCGCGCGGCCACGATGGCTTTGGCTATGATCCGTTGTTTTACGTGGCGGAAGACGGTCAGACGTTTGCCGAAATGGGTCTGGCGTTGAAGAATAAGCACAGCCACCGCGCCAAAGCCACGGCGGCGATGTTACCGCAATTCGATGAATGGTGGGAGGAAAAATAATGACACGTTGGCTGGTAATCAGTGATAATCACGGTGACCGCGATATTTTAGTGAGTCTGAAGGCGGCTTTGAAGCCGGATACCATTTTTCACTGTGGCGATTCGGAAATGACGGCCGATGACCCTTGGTTCAAGGACGCGTACGTGGTGCAGGGCAACATGGATTTTGATAGTCAGCTACCGTTGGTCCAAACGCCCACGGTGGACGGCTGCAAGGTTCTGTTGACCCACGGCCACTACGATGAAGTCCACTGGGACCTGACCAAGCTCAAGCTCCACGCGGACCAAGAACAGGCCGACCTGGTCTTCTTCGGTCACACCCACGAACTGGCGGCTGAAGAGGCTGGGGGCCACGTTTTCGTGAATCCGGGCAGCATCAGCCAGCCGCGCGGGGAATATCGGCAATTAGGTGGGACCTGTGCGCTGATCACCGTGACCCCTGAGTCGTGGGTCGTGCAGTATTACACCCGCGATGCCCAGCCCGTGCCTGAATTAAAATTTACCTTTACCCGGAACCAGAAAGGATGACGTAACGCATGATTGACGCTGCTGTGGAGCAGTTATTGCTAGACGACCCCAAGAGTTACGTGATTCCGGCGGACGTCGTGGCCAACGTGACGGCGACCAATACGCTGGAGCATGCGCTAATGGTGCTCTCAAAAGTGGGGTACAGTCGAATTCCCGTGCTCGACGCTGACGACCACCTGCAGGGGATGATCTCATTAGCCGCGATTACCGACAAATTGTTGCACGTTCCCGGTGCCGCGGTCGAACAGCTCAGCAACTATACGGTGGCCGATGCCATGATTCCCGTGGAGCACTGGGTGGACGACCCCAAGAAACTGGAAACAATTTTAAACTATATGATTGACGAGCCTTTTATCCCCTTGTTAAATGACCAAAATGTTTTTCAAGGAATTATCACGCGACGAGAAATTTTAAAACGCGTGAATTACTTAGCCCACAACCTGGATAACCATTATACCGTGACGGCCTTGGCCGACATGGTAAATAGTTCTGAAAGCTAGCGTGGTCTTGGCCCGTAATAATGAGGAGGACCACTGTGAAAGTAGTTTTAGGTATTTTAATCGGCATCCTGTGGCTGTTTACGATTGGCTTGGCCATCATGGCAGCCACGGGCGCGGGGAGCTACTGGTCATTTTTGATTTTATTCGTGCTGGTCATGTTCAGCACCATCGACTGGTGGCGGCTCGACCGTTAACTGATCCGCAATTCTTAGGGAATCAATGGAAAGTTAGTGAAACTAGTTGCCTGCAGTTGTTGGCAGCAGCCAATTTTAAACGTGAACCAAAAAAAGTGATCACCACCCGCGTTGGGCAGTGATCACTTTTTAATTAATTATTTACCGAAGGTTGAAAGATGAATTAATGTCTTGACTCCCGGAGCGACAGCGTTTTGTTCACCAGAACTAGTGAAACCAGGGCCTGCGTCAGCCAGGGTTCCGCCTGCTATGGGGAACACCTCCAGCCAAAGAGCGGTCTTCCGGTCCGCCCACCGCGTTCCAACCCATAGTTGGCGGACGGTAGGCGGCCAGTTCTCACTACGAAGCTGTAAACGACTAATTCTTCCATGAGTCGCGTGGTGACAATGTTTCTAGCTGATTTTCATCTTTCAACCTTCAGTTATTTATTGGTCAAGGGCGCGTGGGTCGGTAGGGTGATGCCGGCCTCGCGGATGGCCTTGAGGTAGGCCGTCAGGAAGGTCGCTTGTAATTTATACTGGCTCCCGTTCTTGGCGACGAGGTTGACTTGATAGACCAGCTCGCCCGTTGGCAAGGTCACAACGCCGGTAATGATTGGCTCACTGATAACGCTGGGATGTTCCGGCAACAGGCGTGCGTTAGTGGCGTGGATGATTTCGGGTAGCTGTTCGACTGGTGTGGTGGAAGCGATGGGGATGTTGATGGTCGCGTGCATGTCGTTACGCGAGCGGTTGGCCACGATGGTGATGTTGCGGTTGGGAATGAAATTCACCGTTCCATCGGCCGAGGTGACCTGAGTCGTGCGTAGCCCCATGGCGGACACCGTACCTTCAATCAAACCAATCTTGACAGTATCGCCGACGTCAAATTGTTGCTCCAGGAGAATCGAGATCCCCGTGACCAGGTCGCTAACGAAGCCTTGGGCACCCAGCCCTAATGCCAGACTGAAGATTCCGGCCCCAGCGACCAACGTCCCAATCGGTACACCTAAGGTCGACAGCATGGCGTAGGCCCAAAAGAAGATAATGGTGTAGTGGAAGAGGTTCATCGTCAGCATGCTGATGGTCTGCAGACGATTATTGGCGCCGTCCTTGGGGGCTAAGTAACGTTTGAAACTGCGATTCAAGATCCAGCGCCCCACGACGTTGATGACGAAAAATAAAATCGTTAAGAAGAGCAAACTCAAAAAACGACTGGTAATCAGGTGGAGCACTTTTTCCCAGTCAAAAGTATTTAAATAATGTTGCAGCCACTTGGAAGAGGTGGCCGAAGTGGTGATTAGGTCCGTCACGAGACGAGCCTCCTTTGCTAAATGTCAGAATCCGGCAACCAGCGGCGCCGTAATCCTTATTTTACTAGTCTTGACAAAGAAAACCAATTAGAATCGGGGTATTAATTGCGTGTAAGCGCTGAGAATGCTATTCTATTGGTAAGTAACGAGCACAAGGAGGGGTTGTCATGACCGGTGGACAAGTAGCGGGCCTGATTGCAGCAATTGCGTTTCTAATCTTGGTTCTCTTCATTGGCATGTTCTTAGTAAAAATGAATAAAACGTTGAGTGAGGTCAATCGCTCAATGAAGACGATGACGTCAGATGTGGACATCATCAGTCACCAGGCCGAGGATATCATGGCCAATGCCAACGAGCTGTTGGAGGATGTTAACAAGAAGGTTGCGACCATTGATCCAGTATTTCAAGCCGCCGCTGATTTGGGCGAGAGTGTTTCTGATTTGAACACCGCAACCCGCAAGCTGACCGACCGTGTGGGTGAGACCGCTAAGACCACAGCCAAGACATCGCTGGCTGCTCGCGTCGGCAAGACCGCATTTGATTTATACAAGAACCGTAAGAACAAAGACTAGTCGTTTACGGAAAGGAAGTCATGAAGATGGCAAAACACAAATTATTAGCAGGATTGGTATTAGGTGGCGTGGCCTACGCGGCTTATCACACGCTAGATTTGGAACAACGTGAAGCGTTGAAAGATGCCGCTCGTGACCGGTATAACGCATTCAAAGACCGGGCAGTCGACTATGCATTCTACGCTGCAGATGCAGCTGACGACTTCAAGGCCGCTTTAGACGACCGGCTAGCCGGCAAGACGGATGCACCAGCTTGGCAAGATGCCAGTACTGATGACACGGCGGAAGACGCCGACGATGACATCGTATTGAGTAGCAATGACGTCAGTGACCTGCCTAATGAAGACACGGACACAGACGACACGACAGATGCCGCTGCGGATGCCACTGACGAGGCAGCCAACGACGAAAAGCCCGCAGCTGACGAACCAACCGCGGACAAGCCAGTTTAGATAAGTTCTCATAAGTCACGGCTTAGGCCGCGGCTTTTTTTCTGCCTGCGATTGGGGATTCGTTTCCGGCTCAAAGTTGCGGACCGAGATTGCGCTTTGACTTGACCCGGTGTTCTCAGCGGTCCAACCTAGTGAATGGTCAGGCGGCCGGTTCGAACCATGAGGCAGCTACAGGCGATGAAGACAATAAAAAAGTCCACAACCAGAATCGTTGTGGACCAGGTGAAATTAGGTGTTAACCCACGTAAGTCAGTTCCTTTGAAGTGTGGGTGAATGGTAAGCTGCCGTCCTCAGTGACGTGGACACAGTCTTCGATCCGCACACCAGCAACGCCGGGGATGTAGATACCCGGTTCGATGGAGAAGCACATGCCTGGTTCTAAGACCAAGTCGTTGCCTGCCATGATGGATGGGAATTCGTGATCGCTCATGCCCATACCGTGGCCGAGGCGGTGAATGAAGTATTCGCCGTAGCCGGCCTTGGTGATGATGTCACGGGCAATCTTGTCGAGTTCAGCGGCGGTCAATCCGGGTTTAACCGCGGCTTGGGCCGTCAGTTGAGCTTCCAGACAAACGTCGTAGATTTCCTTTTCTTTGGCCGTTGGGGTTCCCAAGGCCACCGTCCGGGAAGCGTCGGAAATGTAACCGTCGTATACGGTCCCGAGGTCAAATAAGACTAATTCGTTATTTTCAAATTTGGTGGCGTTCGTTGCGCCGTGGGGTTCAGCCGCATGGGCGCCGGCTTGGACCAGACTACCGAAGGACATTTCCATAATGCCCTCCTTCATCAAGGCGTATTGTAATTCGGCCACGGCGGATTGTTCCGTCTTGCCAGCCTTAACCGCAGCGAAGCCGTGTTCAAAGGCGAAATCGTCCCATTTGCCGGCGATTTCCAGCTTCTTGATTTCTTCGGCTGACTTGATCAGCCGCATGTGTTCAATGAAACTGGTGATGTCCAGGTCAAAGTGTGGTGCGCTGAACTGTGCGGCCAAGGCTTCCATCCGGGCAACTTGGAGTTGGCCCTTTTCCAAAGCGATGTGGTCGGGGTTCACGTGCCGTTGCTTGACTTGGTCCGCAATCATGGCCCAAGGGTTTTCATGGTCTAGGTAGCCAATGACTGGGAACTGCCAGCCAGTTGCTTTAATAACTTCGACTTCCAAGGCGGGCGCAAAAATAAACGGGTCTTGGTCCGGGAAGATGACGAGTGCCAGTACCCGCTCGATCGGGTCGCTCCCAAAGCCAGTTAAGTACTGGATCGTTTTGGGATTGCTGAGATAAGTCATGCTGGCGTGGTGCTGTGCTGTCCATTGCTGAATCTGTTCGAGTTTAGTCATTCAATCACCCCTTTAAAAGATGTGTTAATTATAGCATAGCGCTACCAAGATTCCGAATGGGGGTGAGCAACGGGAGATTCGAAAATTTTCGGATTTTTAATTTTATCACTTGACCAGCCAACTGATTTTCTGTAAACGGCTTAACAACGCGGATGAAATGGCCTATAGTAAACCATGTCTACCGCGAAGGTTGTACCGTATGGAGAGTTGTGCCTTGAAAATTGGATGAAATTAAGGTATTCTTTGATATGAAAGCGTTTTCAATGTTGCGTCCCTGATTGACTTTCTGTATACTGGTCAAGTTGCTTGAAAACGAATGAAAACAAATTAAAACAAGAAAGAAAGGGCTATCGCTATGGAAAAACAAACAGTTACAATTTACGATGTGGCACGCGAAGCGGCGGTCTCCATGGCCACCGTCTCGCGGGTGGTTAATGGCAATCCCAATGTTAAGCCAGCTACACGGAAGAAAGTTTTAGAAGTTATTGACCGGCTCGACTATCGGCCAAACGCTGTTGCTCGGGGACTGGCAAGTAAGAAGACAACGACTGTGGGGGTTATCATCCCCGACGTCACCAACATCTACTTCTCCTCACTAGCACGGGGGATCGATGATATTGCGATGATGTACAAGTACAACATTATCCTGACCAACTCCGATGAAAACGGGGGCAAGGAAGTTCAAGTCCTGAACACCTTGATGGCTAAGCAAGTCGACGGAATCATTTTCATGGGGAACCAAGTGACCGACGAATTGCGCGAAGAGTTCAAGCGGTCCAAGGCGCCCGTCGTTTTAGCCGGGTCAGTGGATTCTGAAAAGGCCCAACCGAGCGTCAACATCGACTATGTGGCGGCGGTTGCGGAAGCTGTGAAGAACCTGATCGACCATGGCAACCAAAAGATTGCGTTCGTTTCTGGCTCAATGGATGAAGCCATCAACCATGATTACCGGTTGAAAGGGTACAAGAAGGCCTTGAAGGACGCCGGTATTGCCTATGATGATAAGTTGGTCTTTGAAACGGACTACACTTACAAGGCTGGCCAATCACTGGAACCAGCACTGAGCGCTGCCGGTGCGACCGCCGCCTTCGTGGGTGACGATGAATTAGCCGCTGGGGTCATGAACGGCTTGACCGACGCTGGTGTGGACGTTCCTGGCGAATTTGAAGTGATCACCAGCAACGACACCAAGCTGACTGAGCTGGTTCGGCCAAAGATGAGCTCTATCACGCAACCCCTCTATGATATTGGGGCCGTGGCTATGCGTCTGTTGACCAAGCTCATGAACAACGAAACGGTTGAAGAGAACACCGTCATCTTGCCTTACGGGTTAATGAAGCGGAGTTCGACGAAATAAGTAACTCATGAAAAGGTTTTGGAGCGCTGTTTCCAGAACCTTTTCGTATGTCTACGGAACATCAACACAAGACGTCGATTTGTAAGTTTCGGTATGATTAAGCCAGTGTTAATCAAACTGAAATCTAGATGTGCTACAATGATAAGCAAATCATATTGGGTATTGGGAGGTGGTTCTAATGAGTGAAAATAGTCGCATGGCACGCTACCATGCCAATGAGGAGCAGGAACCACAACAACAGCCAGCGCCACCAACTGCGTATCAACGCCGACCAGCGCTGGCACGGTGGGTCGCTTTCTTACTGCTTTTGTTAACGATCACGGTGGGATTGCGATTGACGGTTTTTAACGCGAATTACACGGCGGGGGTCGTGTCCAGATCCAGTTATGGGGAAAAGGTCATCAATCGTCTGAACGATGACTTGGAGAACCTGGGAATTTCTGGAGCACCCATCACGTCAGGTGTGGCGCAACCATATTTGGCAATCGGGGTGGCAGAATTGTACGGTGACACGACCACCACAACGGTTGACGGAACTGACCTGTCGGCGGCGGTCAGCAGTCAGGCCCAGGCCATGGGGGTCACTGCGTCTAGCAAATTGCTGCGTCAAATTAGCCAGGAGGCCCAGAAACGGGCGAAGGCGGCGTTTAACACCACCGCTATGCAACAAGCTGCGATTCAGGTTCAGCGGGCTAAAAAGCTGAATTTTTGGCTCATGCTGGCTGCGGTCATGCTGCTGGTCGTGACGTTCTTCTATGCACTAAGTGTGCACCATGTATTTGCCAGTCTGGGGCCGGGTTTGGCTTTGGGCGGCTTACTGAGTGGTTTAGTTGGCCTAGGCGGCTACTTCTTCTTGCCATTCGTGTTGACGGGAACTAGTCAAACGGTCAATAACTTATTGACGGCGATTGGCCGTAGTGGCTTGGGCGTCATCATGTTCGCTGGTGCGGCGGAAATTATCGTCGGCGGCCTTGTCTTATTAGGGCACCGGACGTTCCGGCGTGAGAATTAAATACTAATGAGTTCGGGACATGGGTCTCGAACTTTTTGTTTAAAGAGAAATATTATCTTTTTCTTAAGTATGTTCAATCAGAGTTATAAAACTCGATTGGATTTCGTTAGTTAGAGTATAGGGGAAATGGCCAGCCAAATAACCGGCCATTAAAACAGTCGACTTTTGAAATGTTTTTGTTATATTATCTTGCAATTAGTTTAAGGGAGGCGCAATATAAGAAATGTAATAATTCGACTTTATTGGGATGCTGCTGATTAAGAACAGTCGGCAACGAGACTGATGTATTCGGGGATATTCGTGAATCGGGGATGTCACGGATGAATTCATGTGAATGGAAGAGCAATCTTGATTGACCCCATCCAGGCAAATCCGTGAGGGTGATCGTGTCAGTAAATTCAGTGAACTATCAGTCAATTGTCGATTACCAGGGGGTCGAAACACTATTTTAGTAGGGGGCTCAACAGATGAGCAACGGGAGAACAAAGGTAAACAGCCAGAATAGTCTTCACGTAAAAAAAATGTACAAAGTCGCTAAACTACGGACTACTAACGGGAACGGTCTTACTGAGCGTTAGTCTAGGGATGACGTCGGCCAAGGCCGCCACGGGGGATGAATCTAATCCCATACCGGCGCAAGACACGATACCTCTTGCCCAACAGGCCGCTGCTCAACCAGTGAACAGCGTGGTTTTGGGCAAAAACAAGCCAGCAGCCACTACCCCGGTGAGTCAGCCGAAGACACCAGCACAACCAGACAACGCGGACCAGCAACCGGCCGATTCAGAACCGGATGCGGCTCCTGAAACGAAGCAACCTGGGACACCCCAGCAGAACACCGATGAAGCACAGAACGCAACGCACGGTGATGAGCCAACCGACGCCACAGCTCCGGTCACTACTGACGAAAAGTCGACTGAATCCCCGGCTAACGATCCGACCACGCAGACCGACTATGCCAGTGCGACGCCAATTGCGAAGAATCCTAAGGCGGTGACGCCCGATGGCACTCAGAAATTGGCAGGTAAGTACGCGTTCATTCCGAAGTTCAACGGGAGTGGCACGACGACGGTGTCAGTGATTGGAACGGAGAAACCCGTGACCAAGAAACATACGATTGCCGCAGACTTGACCACGGCGACTAAGGGCGCGGTAGGCTTTAAGTACACGAACGTCGGTTTTGATGCCGCGGGGCACAGCCTGGACATGAATATTCTCTATACGGATTGGGGTCGGCTATCGGAAACAGATCCCGCGTACGTGGAGACATACACCACGATGATCTATTCCAACTTTCGGGGTGCCGGTTGGGGCGATGTAAAATACCAATTCGTCCGGAGTGATTCCGGAGCCGCCGAGAACGTGACGGGGCTCTTGACGCTGACCGATATCGACGGTAACCAAACCGTCAGTATCACGGATAGTCAGTGGGCCAACATTGATAATGTCTACATTCCCGAGGGGCCGGACCCACTGAGTGGGCAGACGGACAACTGGCTCCGCTATACGGAAAACAATGGCTACTTGACGCTGGTGTCACCAGACTCGGGTAATACGCCGTCTGATGGCCAGTATTCCATGTTGACATTTACATATACGAATCAGAGTGCCTTGACCTTTCGTTACAGCGATGGCTTAGACGGCTCTGTTCCCACCAAAATGACGGCGTGGGGCGTCAACTATATTCCACAAAAGCCATTGGCCACGGCTACGGTCACGCCTACTTTGACCGTGAGTGACAGTGATGAGACGGCTGTCTTACGGGATACCGTCAAGGATGGTGAATCGACCTACACGTACAATCTGAACCAGATCATTCCAGACGAATGGGCGCAGTTCTACTACGGCAGTGTGGCCCTAACGGGTAAATTGCCACAGAATGCGACGATTACTGGCTTCAAGGTCGTCGATGAGGTGGGTAATGACGTCACCCAGTTCTTCACCAACGCTAATAGTGGTCAGGCCTTCAAAGTGACGGCTACTACGGACGCCTTGCAGAACAGCGATTTTTACGGTCACCGGTACACCTTGCAATTGACCATGAACGCGCCCCAGACGGATCAGGTTCAGCGGCTAAACTTTCACGCGGTAACCACGATCGATGGGGATACGCAGGCGTCCAACGCGGTCACGACGCTGGTCGACAAGAAGCATTACTTAGTGACGCATTATTACATTCAAGGCACCACCACGTCAGTCGCCCCTGACCAGCGACAACGACTGATCTACGGGACGCCCTATGCGACCAGTGCGCTCACGCTTGATAATTACCGATTGGTCGGTCAGGTTCGCACCAATGGAACCTTCACCGATGAGAATCAACCAGCAATCTATGAATATGCGCCGCTGACGGTCACCATTCCGGTCAAATTCGTGGATCAACGGGGCAAAGAGATTTCGCTTGCCACCAGTCTAACGGGACGGTTAGCCACTCCATATGATGCCAATCGCCTGCAGCGCACGTTGACCGGGTACGACTTGAAGTCAGTGGAACACGTCACTGGTACGTATGCGACTAATCCGACAGCCATCATTTTCCACTACCAGGCTAAGACAATCACCATCAAGATTCGCGATATTGACAACTATGACAATGATTTAGACAAGGAATTGGGCTTGAAGCGGACGATTCAAGGATTGTACAACGATTCTTACCAGCTGTCCGTGTTAGACGTTCCACAATGGAGTGAGATCTACTCGGGGGCTAAGTCACTGTTGACGGGAACCTATGCGGAGAACCGGACAATCACGTTGCGGTATAAGCAGGCCTGGAACCAGCCGTATTTGAGCTACGATGGTTCAGAGACAATCCCAGTTTTTAATGGCTTAGATAAGTTGATTGGGGTCATGCAAATTCATCCAGATGTTAATGAAGACACTACTGTGGTGTTGATTAAACCTAATGGAAAGTATCTAGTGGGCACCCTAGACGATGATATTGATGTCGATACTTTTCATCAACAAGCGACGGTGTTAAAGGGAAAATCTGTGACTATCACCAGCAATACAGGCGAGAAGATCAAGGTATCTATCTCTAAGACCGGTGCAATTACCATTTCACACTTGTATAGCAAGACCTTGCCAGTGGCGGATCGTGCAACAGTTAGTGCCAATGGGCGTGAAATCAAGCAATATATTGATACTAAGAGCGCAGTGACTGGCTTGAGGAGTTCATCATTGTCAGTAAATGGTGAATATGGCTTTCGCCAGGCAATTCAAAAGTGGCCTAATGGCTACACCACGATTTATGACAGCAGTAATCCTAACCAGGTTAAAATTACCGTCAAGAATGCCCGTGGTAAGCAGGTCTACAGCCAGCACAACTTCAAGCTGACCAAGAATGCAACGGTCAAGATCGGCCATCACCAGTGGATTTTCAAGAGCAACGTTTACGGTGCTTTGAATGCGCAATTGATGACGACCAACCAGGCGGGGAGCGGCAAGGTATACGTTCAACAGCTAACCTTCGGTGGAACGTTAAAGTGGACTAGCCTAGGCACAATTAAACACCACAAGCTCATTAGCCTAACGACGAAGACTTATGGACAGTATCGGGAACAGAACTTTAGTGATGACAAGATAGGTAGTTCGAAAAAAAGTGGAGAAGTATTAGGTCGTCAATTATCGATACGGATTTCAGGCTCGTATTGGTTGAAAGCTACTTTTGATAAAGAGGGGCACTTAATCAGTGAGACTAAGTATAAATTGAAGCCTAAAGTTGCACTAGCGTCTAGTTTTTGGGAGTTATCAGGAAGAGACCAAACTAATTGGTTAAATAAAGTTAGTGTTCAGGTTACTCGCACCAGTAAAGATACATCTCTTTCTTCTGGTGTGGTCAGAAATAATTTCACCAGGCGTATGTCGGAAAAGCGGCTTCCTCAAACTGGAGAATATAGTAGTGTTTATCTACCATTTTTGGGAATTTTGGGAGTTCTGGTAAACGCATTGGCAGTTGCGATGAGGGTATTCAAACGAGGAGAGTACGATGATTAATAAAAGATGGTTAAAATTTGCAGTAATCATTATGATAACGGTAACGCTATTGCCACTGGACGTGAATGCAGCAACTGTCAATGTGGTTGATGTGAAATCACCGAAGTCAGTTAACACATTGAAAATTACCAAAAGATGGTTTAGGCCTAGAGCCAATAAGTACGAGAGACAGAAGGTTAGCCCGGTAAGCAAAAATTATCGAGCTGTTAGAGTTTTCCCTGGGAAAGGAATACATTATAATTTTTCACGATATGCTTTTTTAGTGGATGGAAAGCCAGTAAATAAGTATATCAAAAAGTATAATAAGATTAAGTATATCGGCAGGTATGGGGAACCGCAAGCGGTCGCAATTGTCGGACACTATATGTATGTGCAAATGAGTTTCCGACACCATGGAAATAAGAGAAAGGGGAGAATAGTTAAGTATAATTTAGCCACGATGGATAAATTAATTAATAGGGATGGAAAACACGACAAGATTGTAAGGGCTTTGCAAAAAGCAAGAAAGTATATATATCCGATGTCAAGTAAGAGCAAGGAAAAAGCAAAGCGGGGAAAGTTGAAGAGATCGGCAAAAAAACATTTGAGTAAGTTCAATTACAAAGTCTACACAGCTGTTACTTTTGGACCTAAGTTTTACACAGGGCATGGACAAAGCTTTTCATATAACCCACATGATAAGCATCTTTATAACGTTGCCTATAGTCTTACACGGGATACTGGAAAAAGAGCACATCCTTTCAAATTTCAAAAGATAAGTTTGAAGAAGCTCAAACCTGTTAAGACTTGGAAACTTAATGTTCGATTGAGAAAAACAAAAAAGATTCTTTGGTTTTTCCCAATAACGTGGACAACGGCGTACTTGCAGATACATGATTTAACTTTTGATAGTAAAGGCAATTTTTACTTTACGCGGGCCTATTCTGATAGGAAACTAAAAAAAAATGCAAAAAAAGCACGTCTTCGGGAATATGCCAAAGGGTATAGACCGGGATCTAAGTACAGTAAAACAAGAAATTCTAGAGGGCGAGGATTGGTAATTTATCGTGGAAAATTTAAAAGGAATCGGAAGACTAAGAAAACCAGTATCTCGATTACAATGGTTGAACATGTAAGTAATGCAATTGGTTATCAAAATCAAGGTCTGGCTTATAGTGGAAGTGTAAAGAGACTATTCTTAGTCTATGATAATGCATTTATGTCGATTCCAATTAGTAAGTTGAATCATAAGATGAGTGCAAAATCTTTGAACTTTACAGTTTTAAAAAACCATCGTGAGTCTGAGGGAATGGGAATTCGGAGCAACGGGAAGGGGTACTTAGTTTTGAATAGATATGCCGAAGCTACAATTTCAAAAGTAAAAGTGAAGTAAAGGGGATTACGTTATGTCAAAAAGGTTATATTTAAGTATCGCAATGGTATTGAGTGTCATGATGGTTGGCTGTGCTGAAAACGGTCATGAGGACGATGTACATGCCAGTTCTAGTCAACTGCAGTCCAATAAAATCGAAGACAAGTCAAGTGCAATGGTCGCTGTTGGTAAGATCCTGAGTGATAAAGAAATGAATCCGGATGTCGCCTACAAAGTAGGTAAGAAGTCGGTTCTTGCTTATCATAGTTTGACAAAATTTGGTAAAAAATCAGATAAACTGGCTACTTACAAGGCATCGTCGGGAGAGGTATTTGGAATTACGAAAAGGTATCAGACAACAACGGGAATTTATTACCATTTGATTCAATTTCAGTCAAACGGTTTTAGCAATAAAAAACATCCAGCAAACTCGTCATACATTAAGTTCTGGGGGGAAGGAGGGTATGTTAAAGCAAACGACATGCGGCGCTTTCACCCAGTGACCTCAGAGTGGAACTATCACAAGAAAGTACCATACTATGTAGCCAATCCGTATAGTCATCGTATTTGGAATAATCCCGTTGATACCAAACACTACACGTATATTAGTCATGTTTTCGATCGGTTGACCACGGTGCAACTGTATGCGACTAAAGAATTGGTTAAAAGTACGGGCAAGCATTATGTCTACTTGCAAACGGCAGGCGGGAAAAAGCTTGGATGGGTTGTTAAGAAAAGAAGTGTCTTGATTGCTGGAAAATATCGAGACGTCGGTAAACAATTATTGAAGCCTAAAACGCATGAGACGTTAATTAAAAAGGTGCAAAGCAAGGCATCCACTCATAATCGGGTTACGACGAATGATAGTATGGCAACACAACAACGAGTTTATTTAGTTAAAAATCGTTATCATAAGATTGTTCGTATTCTTGTAGTAGGAATGGATAATCGGCCAACGAAGCTCTATCTAAGAGGCGGTCGAGTGACTAAATTGATTAGTTATACTTATCGTCGAGTGCCTTGGAAAACAGTAACAGGTCTCAAAAAGTTAAAGAAACACTATCTCGCTGAACATCTGTACACGAACTCTGCAGCAACTAAAACATCTTTTTATTCAAAAAAGAATAAAAAACTTGTGAAGGCTGTGACTATGGGGAACGATGGCACAGCTATGGCTACTGTTTATCGTAATGGAAGGGTGAGATTTTCGACAGAAATACCGAAAGATTTGAATACTTTTCCGATTGCAGATTTTGACTAGGGTAGGAGTAAGCTGTTGAAGTCCATTACGGATGTTGACGAGGGTAGTATTACTTACTCAATCAATGACTATAAATAGATCCCGAATTGTCAAATCAAGTGCAACACCAGCTGGAGTAGGTTGACCATGGGAAAATACTTTTAGCGTAGCTTTAGTTGGACGGTGATAAGAGCTCAAAAACTTCACTAGCACTGAGGTAGCCCAGAGACTTGCGTAGCCGATGGTTAAGCACGTACTGGACGTTGGTGATGTAGCTTTCATCAAAGACGCGCATGGACATGCCTTTAGGTATGAACTCACGGATCAAGCCGTTTTGGTTCTCGTTACTACCACGTTCCCAGGGTGCATAAGGATGAGCGAAGTAGACCTGGGTCCCCGCGACCTGGTCCAGTAGTGCGAACTCACTGCCGTTGTCAAAAGTGACCGAGTGGAACTTCTCTAGTACGTAAGCATTGATGATTGTTTGAAGTGCATCACGACAGGTGTCGGCGTGGTAATTGGGAATTTTAACGATAATTTCGTAGCGACTCGAGCGGTCAGTGAGTGTCATCAGAGCCGGTTCGTTCACGGTACGTTTGCCTTTGATGAGGTTGCCTTCCCAATCACCGACTGTTGTTCGTTTATCGACAATCTCCGGCCGTTCCTCAATGGAAGTGCCTAGGACCTTCTTATTCATCCGTTGGTGGGCATTACGCCAGCTCTTGACTCGTCTGCGTAGCTTTACTGGTAAGTCGGCATTCCGTAGTGCGATGTAGCGGTAGACCGTGGGGGTCGAAGGACAGGGCTTACCAGGGTGTTCCCGCCGGAAGCGATGAACGAAACTGTCGACACTGTCGACGCGGAAGTGCTTTTTTAATTCGGTACAAAACATCTTGAAGAACAACCAACAACGCTTCAATAGGCCCTTAGAATGGCAATGAAGCCGGTTCTTAGCGTAGATCAGCTGACCGGTGGCAGCGTAGTATTTGAAGTAAGGCAGGTAGTTTGAGTCCAGCTGACGGACGGTACCTCGCTTGAGCTCACGACTGATGGTACTAGGATTACGATTGAGCCGTTTAGCAATCCGACGAACAGAATAATCCTCTTCGTGAAGTGCTTGGATTTGACTACTTTCTTCGGCTGAGAGTTGTTGGTAGTAGCGAGCAGTGCTAAGATTTTAGTGGGTCATGGAGAGTCCTCTTTCTTTTTGGTTTCGACGCTTAAAAGTAGGTCTCCATGGCCTATTTGTTTACCTAAAATTATCTTACCGGGTGTTGCACTTCAATTTTAAATTCGGGTTTCATTTTTGGCTGACGGAAAACCAGTAAAAAAACAAATCCTTTAATCGCATAGCCTTATTAGGTAAACATGCGGAGCCCCAAGGTGTAGCAATCGTTAAGTTTAAGGCACCAGGAACGAAGAGTAAACATACGTACATGTTTATTCAAATGTCGTTTAACAAGGGGAATAACAATCGTATGGGACAGATTGTGCGGTACGACCTTGGAGTGTTGGATAAGTATGTTAATAAGAAAGGTAAGCACAATAAGGTTGTTAAGCATTACAAAAATCCAAGAAGTATCTGGCACCTTTGTCGAGTAAGAAAAAAGGGAAGAAAAAGTGGGCATCCAAGAGAAGAAAAGCTAAGAAGCATTTGAGTAAGGCCAATTACAAAATATTTTCTGCAGTTGTAATTGGGAAGAAATTCAAGATGGGTCATGGGCAGAGCTTCTCATATAACCCCAAAGATGGTCGGTTATACAATGCGGCGCTCACGGCCAAACATGATAGTGGAAATTATCGTGAGTTTAATTTTCAAAAGATCAGTATGCACACCTTAGCACCGTCCAAGACATGGCGCATGTTGGTCCGAGTGACCCATACTGTGAAGTCTGTAGGGCTCAAGTCCCGTCGAGTGAAAACATATTTGCAGTTACACGACTTAACCTTTGATAAGGGAGGACATTTCTACTTCACAGAGACGGCCAAGCGAATGCAGACCATGAAGAACAGATTATCGAAGTATACGGAAGCGTATACTTACATCACTCACGTCTTCGATCGGTTGACCACCCAGCAGTTGTATGCAACCAAGGAACTGATTACGCATAAGAATCTACATTATGTGTACTTAGAAACTGCAAAAGGACGTAAGTTAGGCTGGGTCTATAAGGCTCGGCATACACTTATTGCGGGAAAATACCGTGATCCGGGGAAACAATTATTGAAATTGAAAAGACACGAGCATCTTGTCACCAAGGTTCAAAGTAAGAAATCAACGAAAAATCGGGTTGGTGTCAATGATAGCTTATCGTTACAGCAACGCGCTTATCTGGTTAAGAATCGGAAAAATCAGATTGTTAGAGTGCTGATTATCAGTATGGACAATCGCCCCACCAAGATATACTTCCGCAACGGACGAGCGGTTAAGGTAAAGACGTACAAGTATCGGCGAACGCCCTGGAAATCGACAACCAACAAGAAAAAATTGCGAACGAAGTATCTTGTGCAGCATGAATATGATTACGCAAGCGTTGATGCAACTCAAAACCGTTTTTACTCAACTAAGAATAAGAAATTAGTTAGATTGGAGACGCTAGGCTTTGATGGCGGTGGGTACGTTGATGTTTATCGGAATGGTCATGTGAAGTTCTTTACGGATGTTGACGAGAAAAGTATTACTTATTCGATTAATGATTATAAGTAGATAGACTTGTTTTCGATTGACGGTCTATTTCTTGATTGGAACGAGGGGATGGTAGGATGCAGAAGAAAGCAATTGTGGCTTTGGTAGCATTAGGCATCATTGTTGGTGGCTGTGCCAATAGTGCGTCACAAGGGAAAAGGGTGTCTGCTAGTAGCTCAAAAAGCACGCCAAGTAAGCAGCGTTCAGTAGCTAAGACTTCGGTTAAGGCATCACCGGTTGGCAAAATTATTTCAGTCGAAAAAATGAATCCCGACGTTGGGTATAAGGTTGCCAATAAAAAGACAGTGTTTTATCGAAGTTTAAAGGAATATGGCACGAAGGATGGGATTATTTCTGACAATATCACCGCACGGGGCAGTATTTTTGGAGCAATCAAAGAGTATGAAACCACAACTGGTGTGTACTATCGCGTTGTCATGTTTTATCCTAATGGCTTTGAGAATAGAAATAGTCCGGAAAATTCAGGTGATACAACTGAAATCACAAATTATGGCTTTGTGAAAGCAGATGGGTTAAAGCCTTTTTCAACGGTAAAATCTGAATGGCATTATTCGCAGAAGCAACCATACTACGTGGGCAATCCCTATGAGCATCGTATCTGGTCGGCACCGGCCAATACTAAGCATTACACCTACGTGACGCACGTATTCGATCGTTTGGCAAGAACGCAGCTGTATGCTACCAAAGAATTGGTTAAATATAATGGCAGTCATTACGTTTACTTAAGTACGGCTAAGCGGCCATTAGGCTGGGTATACAAGTCACCCAAGACGCTGATTGCCGGCTATTATCGTGATCCTGGACAGCAACTCCTTAAGCCCAAGGCTCATGAAAAAATGGTGGTGAAAAAGCAAAGTCGTAAATCGGCAGGGACACGGGTGGACGTGAGCGATAGTACGGCACTGCCACAACGGGTTTATCAGATTCGGAATAAGCGGAAGCATACTTTGCGAGTGCTGACGATGGGAATGGATAATCGGCCAATTCGCATCGATTTCAAGCGTGGCAAGGCGGTCAAGGTACGGACCTTTGAGTATTGGCGCAAGCCTTGGAAGACCATCACCAATAAGAAAAAATTACGGACCCATTTTACCGTTTCACATGAATTTGATGAAGGTGCATGGTCAACCGTGCACTTTTACAAGCATAAGAGTAAGAAGCTGGTTCGTGTGCGGACTTATGGAACTGACAGTTACGCGACCATTTGGATTTATCGGAATGGTAAGGTTGGGTTTAAAACCCGTATACCGAAAGACATTATGAGTTATCCATTGGCGGATTTTAAGTAGTCAGCTTATGACGTGTCGTTGATGGGGAAAACTCAGAAATAAAGGATCTTGTTAACGAAAAGTACGCGCCACTCCGGAGGCTAGGCGGGACTGATTAACGGTCCAAATTAGATTTCTGGATTCGTTGCAGTCTCGGTTACATAAGATTATAGATTTGAAGAAAGGAAGACTTAAAAATAAAAAAAGGACAATTATAGTTTTGGCAACGCTAGGCATTGTTATTGGTGGATGTACCAAATGAAACCAAATTTGTGAGCTCGCAACGATTCTGGTTGCGGGCTTTTTTGTGGCAACTTTCCTTGTAAAATGCAATGATTGACCCCCTAGACAATTAGTTCATTCCAAAATTCTTTGAAATAGTTAACCTTTTTTCGATTTAGTGATTGACCCTGGAGAATTTGCGGTATAAAATAATTTGTAATTAATTTTATCGTGTAAATATCTAGCTGGTGTAAATAAAGTGAGATAACAAATGGTTGGTGAATTGGTAAGGATTAGGTTCTAACTTGGTATCATAAATAGTAGTTAGTTGCACTGATAATTCAAGTAGCTAAAATGCAAGTTGAGGCATTAGCAACCCAATCATTTGTTAAATGAGAACTAGGCTTTGGGGGACAAACGACTCCAATTGTGAGAGGGGTAAGCAGCGATGCAAATGAAGCAGCATTACAAGATGTACAAGGATGGCAAGCACTGGGTTTTCGCTGCCATTACGGTGGTTGCCGTGGGTTTGGGTACCGCGGTAGGTCAAGATACGTTAGCACATGCGGACACAACATCTGGCAGTGATGATACGAGTCAGACCGCGAAAACGACTAATGTCGCGAGTGGCTCGGCGGTAACGTTGAAGTCTTCACAAAATAATGGTAACGATTCCACGGGAGTGACAGACTCGTCAACGACAGCGACTGGGGATGCGGGCTCATCGACTGATAGCGATACGAATACTGATACGAATACTGATACGGATACCAATACGAATACTGATACGAATACCAATACGAATACCGATACGAATACTGATACGAATACTGACACTAATACTAATACCAACACTGATACCAATACTACGACTGGTGAACCAGCGACTGACACGGATGAAGACGCCCCGGAGTCACCAGCTGCTGATCAGAAGGCAGCACCAACAACACCGGCTACTCAATCACCGGTGGCGCCAGTGACTGAAGATGAACTGCTGGATGAAGCACCAGCCGAGGGGGCAGACACCAATGGTGAAGAGCAGTCAGCAGCGAGCGGTAATTTAGCGAAGTCAGCCGTTGCGCCAATGATGGCGAGGGTGGCGGTCGCTCCGGTCACGGACCAGAGTAATTTTGACATTACTTATGATGACTCGACTGAAACGGCAACAATCAATGGTCTGTTGAGTCAAACGACTAGTGATACCATCGTGATTCCGTCGACCGTTACCAATGGGGACAAGACGTACCGGGTGACGACGATTGCTGACGGGGCGTTTGCCTCTTCTATGAATCGTAATGACAACGTCACGACCTTTGTGATTGGCGATGGGATTACCACGATTGGCGCTAACGCCTTTGCTTATCTGGGGAACTTACAGGTCGTCGATCTCAGTGAAAATCACACGCTGACGACGATCGGTGAGCAGGCCTTTGTTGGCGACAACTTGACTTCCCTGACGTTACCGGCGTCGGTCACCACCATTGGGAATGGTGCGTTTGAATACAATAGCAATCTGGCTGCGGTGAACCTTGGGGATACGCAAGTGCAGAGCATTGGGAACGTGGCGTTTTTGGGGACTGACCTGCAGGCCGTCGTTTTACCAGCAACCATTCAAACGATTGGCGATGGCGCGTTTAAATATAACAGTCATTTAGCAAGCGTTGACTTCAGTCAGGCCACACAGTTACAGAGCATTGGGGACCTGGCTTTTGCCAATGATGCCAGCCTGACGTCCTTGTCGATTCCAACGTTAACGACCATGGGCACGGCGGCCTTTGCTGGGCTGACCAGCTTGACCTCGCTGACCTTGGGTGACGGGGTACAACAGATTGGTGACTACGCCTTTTCCACATACAAAGATGGCGATAGCCTGATTGCGGGGGACACCGCCCTGACCAACGTGACGTTTGGCAACGGTCTGAAGCAGATTGGCAACTACGCGTTTACCTATGATGGCCAAATTACCACGTTGAATTTGCCGGCGAGCTTGCAAAGCATTGGCGACTACGCCTTTGGGGCGATGACCAGCAAGGACGCGAATGGTAACACGGTGACCGGCCTGTCGACAGTGACCTTCGCTGATGGCAGTCAGCTCCAGACCATCGGGAACGCGGCATTTATTTACGACTCCTATCTGACCAGCATCACGTTACCGGCCAGCTTAGTCACGATTGGCGACCAGGCATTTTTGGCCAATACGTCTTTGATGACGATTAACCTGCCCGCCAGTCTGACGACCGTGGGCGCGAATGCGTTTACCTATGATGCATTGTTAAATAAGATTGATACCACGCAGGCGACGGCGCTAACGACCATTAAGAGTGGTGCCTTTGAATATGCGGGGTTGATGGGGACCTTGGATTTGCCGACGAATCTGACGACGATTGGCGATTTAGCCTTTGCCGGGAACCATCTGAGCACGTTGAATTTGAACGCTAACCTGACCAGCGTTGGGGCCAATGCCTTTTCTTACAACGCCTTAGCGGGTCAGCTGGACTTCACGTCGACCGCCATTCAAACGATTGGCAGCCAGGCGTTCTTCGGTAATCAGCTAATGGGTGTGGTGGTTCCGACGACCGTCACTCTAGGCAAAGGGGCCTTTGACTACAACCGCTTGACGACCGTGTCTCTGCCAGGCAACCAGGCTACCTTGGCGCAAAACCAAACGGCCACGCGGTTCACCTCCACGGCCAAGCTGACGTCGATCGATGACTTGTTTGACGTGCACCTGGGCCAGCTGACTAACCAGGATTTGGTCTTAACGCAGCTTTCAAACGGCGTGACCTACAGTAATGGTAAATTTACGATTCCAACCGGCCTCGCCGGGTTTACGTTTACCTGGAGTCTGAAGGATAGCAGTGGGACCACCTACACGGGAAATTACCAAGTCGTTTTGAACGACCCGAACATTCAGGTGGTCAATTCCACCGTTTGGTACGGCGATAACTGGCAGCCGACCGATAATGTGATGAGTGCCACGATGACGGACGGCACGGTGATTGCGCCTGATAAATTAGGGGTGACGGTCACCGACGCTAGTGGTAAGGCCGTCGCGGTCAATGCAGTCACGCAAAATGCGGGCGTTTACACCGTCACTTACAGTTATCAGGGCGTGGCCTCGGCAACAGCTCAGTTGACAGTGATCAAACGAGTCGCCACTTACAGCTTAACTGGCAACTCGACGGTGACTTATGACGGGGCAACGCCGACCATTGACCCCGCCGATTACCAGGTCACGCTGTCTGACGGTTTCGTTTACACGCTGAAGGCGGGCGACTTGCTGATTGAACCGTTAGACACGAACCAGACGACTAGAAGTGCAGCGTCGGCAGTGCTGCCTAACGTGGGGGTCTACCAGGTCGTTTTGAATCCAGATACGATTGACCGGGTCCAAAGCGAAGTGCCGGCCAGCAACTACTTTGATTGGACAAATTTGGGCTCGAAAGCAACATTGACGATTACGGCAGCACCCATCACCGTGAGTGTTCCCAATGCCAGCAAGGTCGCTGGCGAGGCTGATCCAGTCGTGACGCCGGTCATTACCTTAGCGGGGAGTGACCAAGCCGTGACCGATAGTGGGATAACCATCACCCGGGTTGCAGGAGAAACTGTCGGGACCTACGCTTATCAGCTGGACCAAACGAATTTGAATGCCAACTATACCGTGAGTGACCCTGAACTGGGCCAACTGACGATTACGGCCGCGACCCCAACCTTAACGGGGAGCGACTACACCATGACGGTCGGCGGCAAAACGCCAACTGCTGCGGACTTTCAGGCGGCGGCTACGGATACGAACGCCTTGCCAGTCGCCACGGCTGATATCACCGTGGACCTGAGCCAGGCGGATACCACTAAGGCGGGGGACTACCCCGTTACGCTGCATTATGGTGACCTGAGCCAAGCGGTCGTCTTGCACGTGACGGCGCCAAGTACCGGGGATGGTGGCAACACCACGGGACCGACCGATCCAACCGACCCGACTGATCCAACGACCCCGGATGGGCCAGATCCAACTGATCCGGAAACCCCAACTAAGCCGACAACACCGACGAAGCCTACGCAGCCAAGTAAACCAGCGACACCAGATGCTCCAGCCAATGAGGTGCACCGAATCATCAGTGACCAAGGCTTACATCAAGGCGGTGTGGGGGCCACGATTGACATTCGGGCTAAGCGGAGTGCCTACAACACGGTGACTCGGCACACCACGGGCATTGCCGCTACGATTCAAGGCGACCCAGTCGGACAATCCCGACGGACTGCGGGCACGGTGGCTCAAGTAACGCCAACGTCAGTTACCAAGCGGGCAGCTACGGAGACGACGTTGCGGACCAAGCCAGTAATCACGCCAACGACGCAGACCAAATTGCCACAGACTAATGACCAGAAATCCGCTGGCTGGACGGTCTTAGGTCTCCTGTTGGGGAGCCTGGGATTGGTTGGCTTCCGGAAGCGGCGGCATGAGTAATTAGCCGATTTCTTTAGATGCTTACGTGCTAAAAAGGGCGCCATCACCAACCGTTGCGGTTGTGATGGCGCCCTTTAATCGTCAGGTTACATTAAAATCTTAGAGAGAAAATCTTTGGCCCGGTCAGTCTGGGGATTGCTGAAGAATTCATCCGGCGTATTGTTTTCCTGGATGTAACCGTCAGCCATGAACCAGACCCGGTCGGCCACGGACTTGGCAAAGCCCATTTCGTGGGTGACGACGACCATCGTCATCCCTTGTTTGGCCAGTTCTTGCATAACGTTGAGCACTTCGCCAACCATTTCAGGGTCCAACGCAGACGTTGGTTCGTCAAACAGCATGACCTTGGGATCCATGGCAAGGGCCCGGGCGATGGCGACCCGTTGTGCCTGCCCACCGGAAAGGCTGGTGGGGAAGGCGTCGGCATGGTCGTCCAAGTTGACTTGCTTTAAGAGCTCGTGAGCTTGTTTCGTTGCCGTGGCGTCATCGACGTGCTTGACCTTCATGGGGGCCAGCTTGATGTTTTCTAGCACCGTCATGTTGGGGAAGAGGTTGAAGCCTTGAAAGACCATCCCCATTTGTTCCCGTAGTTCGTTGACCCGCTTGTCATCCAAGGTCGTCAGGTCCTCACCAGCGAAATCTACTTCACCAGAAGATGGGTGTTCCAAGAGGTTCAGACACCGCAGAAAAGTGGATTTCCCACCACCAGAAGGGCCAATGACGACAATGACTTGTCCGGGATTGACTTGTTCCGTGATGTCCTTTAAAACTTGGTTGTCGCCGAAATGCTTGGCGAGATTTTTAACCTCGATAATCGGTTTAGTCATGTTGCATTCTCCTTTCGAAGTAGTTCAGTAGACGAGATGCCGTGAAGGTCAGAACAAAGTAGATGACCATGATGACGGCGATTGGCGCAACGCCCCGGTAAGTGTCGGACCGCACGATGTTGCTTTGGAAGATCAGTTCGGAGACCCCGATGATAGACACGATGGAACTATCCTTGATCAAGGTAATAAATTCGTTACCTAAGGAAGGCCAGATGTTCTTCAAGGCTTGGGGCAAGACCACGTAACGCATGGTAGCGCCACTGGACATCCCCAGGCTCCGGGCAGCTTCAGTTTGGCCGTCGTCCACGGAGTTGATCCCACCCCGGATGTATTCGGCAATGTAGGCACCGGAGTTCAAGGAGATGGCGATAATCCCGGAGGTCAGGGCGGGCAGGTTGACGATGAGGCCTAAGCCAAAGTAGACGAACATGACTTGGACCATCATTGGCGTGCCCCGGATGAATTCAACGTAGGCCGTGGCTAACCACCGCAGGGCAGTCTTGAAGACGCCACCGCGAGCCATCCGTGCCAAGGATAAGAGCACCCCTAAGATGAACCCGAAGAATACTGAGCAGACCGTGATGATCAAGGTGTATTCCACCCCGGTCAGAAAGGCTTTCCAGTAGTGAAGCATGCTGGTGTTGACGGTGTTGGTCTTTAAATATTTCCCGGCAGCGGGCAGATAATCTTTGTTGACCAGGTCTTGCTTCTTGATTTGGTCAACGGACTTGTTAGCGGCCTTGACCAAAGACGTGGAGCCCTTGGCGAACGCGGCCGAAGCGCTGGTGTCAGAAGCACTTAGATCAAAATGACTAGGGATGGCAGCCAGTTCCTTGTTGTTGGCCACGTAGGCTTGAGCGGACGGCTTTTCCATGGCGACCCCTTGAATCTTGTGGCTTTGCAGCGCTAAGATCAGGTCGGACACGGAGGTCATCCCTTTAACAGTGGTCCCACTGGTTTGTTTCTTGGATTCGTTGTACATGGTCGACCCGGTCTGAGCGCCGATGGTCTTGCCCACGAAGGAATCCTTATCTTTATAAATCCCCTTGTCACTCTTGTTGATGACGATGCTGTAGCCACCTTGATAGTAGGTGTGCGTGAAGTCGACATTTTTCCGCCGCGCTGGCGTGGGGTTCATCCCGGAGATGACCATGTCGACCTTACCCGTTTGTAAGGCGACTAATAAGGAATCAAAGGACATGGACTTGACCACGAGCTTGACGCCTAAGTCCTTGGCAATCTTTTGGCCAACGGCGACATCCATGCCGACGATCTTGGTCTTGCCGTGAACCGTGGCTTGAAATTCATACGGCGGGTAATCGGGCGAGGTCCCCATGACCAGCGTCCCCTTCTTTTGGACCTTGGCAAGTGAGTTGTCGCTAGCGGCACTAGCCGTCGTGGTGGTCAAAGCACTCACGCCCGTGACCAGCGTCAACATCAGAGCAAGGAATAATACCAATCTCTTTTTCATATAAAAGCTCCTCAATATTTTTGTTGTTGCCCTTGATTATAGCTGGTTTCGTTTATTTATACAAGATTTATTTTGAAAAATCAGTTTTTATGCATTAATTATTCGATTATTCAGGGGCAATTGCCCGTTTTAAAGCAAAGTGAGGCGTATTTTATACATTTTTTGTTGAATAAAGAATAAATGAGCCAGGCAATTGAACCCAGCGGGAGTAAGTGCTAATATGTACAGTGTCTGTTTTATACGGAACGGATATCTAATAAAATTTTAGAAAAGAGGAGTTACGATGTCAGGACATTCTAAATGGCATAACATCCAGGGCCGGAAAAATGCTCAGGATGCAAAACGTGGAAAAATCTTCCAAAAAATCTCACGTGATTTGTACCAAGCTGCAAAAGCAGGTGGTCCTGATCCCGACGGTAACCCTCAACTTCGTTTGGAAATGGACAAGGCGCGGGCAGCTAACATGCCTAAGGAAAACATCAAGCGGGCTTTAGACAAAGCCTCTGGTGTTGGTGGCGCCAAGTTCGAAGAAATCACCTACGAAGGCTACGGTCCAGCCGGGACAGCGATCATGGTTGCTGCCTTAACGGATAACAAGAACCGGACGGCTGCGGCTGTGCGTTCTGCCTTCACGCACCACGGTGGCTCACTCGGTGCAGCGGGTTCCGTTTCATACATGTTTGATCGTAAGGGTTACATTGTCATCTTGCGTGACGGCTTGGATACGGATGAAGATACGATGTTGATGGATGCTTTAGACGCCGGGGCGGACGACATGGAAACCACGGACGAAGAATTCAAGATCTACACGGATCCTTCGAATGAAGTTGCAGTACGGGACGCCTTACAAGATAAGGGCTACAAGCTCGACACTGCCGAAGTTCGGATGTTCCCACAAAACACGACTGAAGTACCAGAAGCCAAGGCTTCCCAATACCAAGGTCTGATCGACGAACTGGAAAACAACGACGACGTTTCCGATATTTACGAAGCAGCCGTTTTACCAGAAGACGTTGAAAATTAAGTTTTCAAAGGAGATTCCTGCGGGAGTCTTCTTTTTTTTTTGCAAAAAAATAAAAAAATCGCCCAGTTTTATCGTAGTTAACTTAAAGCGACTAAATGAGGAGGGCGACTCTTGCAAACGATTATCAATGACTTACTGGCCGCGGCCATTGCGCAACGGGCTAGTGATGTTTATCTCTTGCCTCAAGGCGATACGTATCAGATTCGGTTGCGCCACGCGACGGGGTTAAGGGCTTGGCGAACCTTGCCGGTAGAACGCGGTCGGCAGGTCATCAGCTATTTTAAATTTCACGCCAACATGACGGTCAGTGAAAACCGGCGGCCCCAAGTCGGCGCCATGACCTGGCCCGGGGAGGTCCCCATCGAGCTACGATTCTCAACGGTCGGCGACTTTGCTAACCGAGAATCACTGGTGATGCGGTTGATCTATCCAGCCACGCTCCTGACGAATGCGTACCTGGTTCCCGCGCAGCAGACCCACCTGCAGCAAATCGCCAGTCGACGAGGACTGGTCTTGTTAGCGGGGCCCACGGGATCAGGGAAGACCACGACGCTTTACCACGTGGCCAGTCAGCTGAGTGCCACGGCGGTCGTCTTGACCGTGGAGGACCCCGTGGAAATCAAAGAGCCGCGGTTCATGCAGTTACAGGTGAATCCCGCCGCGGGGATGACCTATGACGCGTTGATCAAGGTTGGGTTGCGCCACCGGCCCGACGTCTTCATCATTGGTGAGATTCGCGATGCCGCCACGGCGCAAGCGGCGGTGCGGGCGGCGCTGAGTGGCCATTTGGTCTTGAGTACGGTTCACGCCCAACACGCGGCGGGGGCCATCAGTCGGCTACAGGACCTGGGTGTAGCGACTAATCAGTTGCGTCAGGTCTTAACGGCCAGTTGCTATCAACGCCTGGTTCCCCGTTTAGCTGAGGGGCCGGCAGTTTTATTAGACCTGTTGCACGGTGAGCAGTTGTGGACGACCACGACGATGACGGAAGGGTGGCGGAACAATCTTGATGAAGCAGTTCGGACAAATCAGATTTCAGTGGCGACAGCGCGGCAATTTCAATTCGGGTAGGTGGTCACTGGCGACACAGGCCCGGTTTTGTCAGTTGCTGGCGGACCAGTTAGCTAGTGGCTTTTCGCTACAACAGGCCGTGACCTTCTTGCAGACGGTGGATGGGCGGTTTCCCGCGGACCTGCAAGCTGTGGCGGCCGGCCTGCAAAATGGCGAAGCGTTGGTCGACCTGTTGGCCCCATACCTACAGGCTAACGTGTGTTTTCAGTTGCGGTTGACCACGACCTACGGCGACTTGGGTCCCGCCTTAGCGGAGGCGGCCAACTTCTTACGCTTGTTAGCGACACAGCGCCAAAAATTCCGGCAATTGTTGGCCTATCCGGTCGGCTTATTTCTGGGGATGATTGGGTTATTTGCGACACTCCAACTGGGCATTTTACCCCAGCTACATCAGGGACTGGCCCCTAGTGCTCCGGTGACGGAAGTCTGGCAACAGTATCTCTGGCTCGGTGGCAGTGGCTTCGGCGGGGTGGGACTCGTTATCTTGGGCAAATGGTGGCGACGGCAACCCAGTTTACGGTTAGCCAGTCTCTATCTGCGATTGCCGCTGGTGGGACCGATTTTTCGCGCCTACTACGGGTACTACTTGACAGCGAATCTGAGCCAGTTGATTCAAAGCGGGCTGAGCGTCAAGCAAATGCTAGCCGTCTTGCGTCAATTACCGGAGCGGGCACTATTGTACCAGTTGGCGGGCGTCCTCACGCAACAGCTCACGGTGGGGCAATCACCGGTCGGGTGGTTACGCCGCCAAGACTTCATCCCCAGCCAGGTGGTGGTCTTTCTCAGCAAAGGGAGCACGCCACCCCAACTGGCGCGGGAGTTGCACGCCTTCAGTCAACTGCAATACCGCGAATTGGTGCGGCGATTGGAACGGGGACTGGCACTGGTGCAGCCGGTGCTGTTGGGCATCGTAGCGCTGTTGATCGTGGGGGCCTATCTCAGCTTATTGTTGCCAATGTACCAAGACTTACAGGGGGTCTATCATGATTAAACGCCGACAGGGCTTTACTTTAGTGGAAATGACCATCGTGCTCTTTATTATTTCATTGCTGATTCTGATCATCTTACCCAACCTAAACAATCAACGAAAACGGGCCAATCAGATTCACGGCCACGCAATGGTCACGGTGGTTCAAGGTCAGGTGACGGCCTATTTGGAAGACCATCCTGGCCACCATTACGTGGATTACGCCGCGTTGACCCAGGAGAAATACCTCACGGCAGACCAGGCCAAACGCGCACAAGAAGAACACATCAAGATCGTGGAAGACCGGGCAGTGGCCGATGCCAAGTAAGGGGTTCACACTAGTCGAGACGCTGTTGGTCTTGGTCATCGTGACGGGCTTGACCACACTGGTGAGCTTTCAAGGAACGCCGCACCGCGCCTTGATGGCCGAACGGGCTTTCTGGCCAGCCTGGCAACGCATGTGGACGGCGGGCCGTCAGCAAGCCAGACAACAACGGACCCCGTTACTGGCTGAAGTCCAGTCACAACGGGGGCAGGTAGTCTTGATGACGGCCCAATCCCAGCAGATCATTGGGCGGTTACGGATTCCACCGACGCTCCACCTGCAAGGCGACAGTGGCCGCTGGCCGATTTACCTGTCCGGGGCGGCTAAGGCCCAAACGCTCAAATGGTACAGTTCTGCTAACCAACGATATCTAAAACAAACTTTTCAATTGGGAGGCGCTATCTTTTATGTGGAAACGGAGCAACCATAGTCGCCGGCAGGGGTGGCTCTTGCCTGATGCGCTATTGGCGCTAAGCGTAGTGGCCACCAGTGTGGTCTTGGCGCAGGGCTTCTTACAGACGACCCATCGCTTGGAGCAACAGCGGCAAGTCCATTTGCAGCGAGTCCGCCAGCAACACGATGATGCCCTGAAACGCTGGTTAACGGCGCAATGAAATCACGACAAGGCTTTACGCTAGTGGAGGCGGTGCTGGCGTTGGTGATTGCTACGGGGATGTTTTTGCTGGTCAGTGGCGTCAGTCATGCTTTTTTACGGCCGATTCAGCGTGATCCCATTGCCTGGTATCAAGTCGTCCAGGCACTCGAACAAGATGGGCGGTATCGACTAGTGCGGACCAGTGAGGATGTCTTGGTGGTGCGTGACCAACAGGAGAACCATGAGGTCGCGCTCAGGGTCGATAAAAACCAGACGCTAAAAATGACCAATACGAAGCAGCACGGCTATTATCCGCTATTACGCGAGGTGACGACGATTCATTGGCAGACGCTTAAATTAGGAGTGGTTAGATTAGAACTCAAACAGGCCGGATTACCGGCGCAAACAACGTTAGTCGATCTGCGCGGCATCAGGGGTTCTTGACCTTGTGGGCGTTGTTCTTTTTAGTGAGTGTGAGCTTGTTCATTAGTGTGGTGGGAGTGGGCCTGACGGCGAGACGTGAGACGACCCACCAACTTGAACAGGATTTTCAAGCGAGCACCCGGATGATTCACAAGCAGACGCGCCAACATGTGAAAAAGCGGCATGGATTGCGGCGTATCAGGCCGGTAAAACCGGATTCCCCACAAAGATTGCTTGAATAACGGCTGAAAAATCGGTAGTATAGATAGCGGATACAATGTGTTATGGAATATTCACAAGGAGGCGAAGCGTGCTGTCACAAGAACAGACTGAAGCGCTCTTTAAGGTCCTCGATGAGTCGACGACGACCCTACAAGCAGCACTAAGCACATCTTATTTAGATGCGTTCGTTGAGACGGGGGATAACCTCTTAAACGGACAAGTTCAAGTTGAAGACGGTCGCCCTGATCAGGAGACCGTGGCAAAACTGACCGACCTCTATCAACAGGCCGATTGGCAAAGCTTTGATAGCGAAACGGTTCGGCGAGCGGTGCAATTGGCTATGTTAAAGGCCATTCGCATCGATGAAATCCAAGCCAATCATCAGTTAACGCCTGATACGATTGCATACATCATGGGGTACTTGGTGACCCGCCTGGAAAAGGGCAAGACGCACTTGACCTTACTGGACCTCACGGTAGGGACGGGGAACTTGTTAACTGCCGTGATTTCGCAGCTAAAGCGTGTGGTGACTGGTAAGATTGACGCGTACGGGGTGGATAATGACGACTCCATGTTAGCCATCGCGCAAACGTCCAGTGACCTGCAACGGGTACCGGTGGAATTGATTCACCAGGATGCCTTGGAGCGGTTGCTAGTGCCAGCTAGTGACCTGATCGTGGCTGATTTGCCGATTGGGTACTATCCGGTCGACGACAATGCGGTCAATTTCCACACCGCGGCGAAGTCTGGCCACACCTACGTGCACCATTTACTCTTGGAACAAGCGATGAATCAGCTGACGCCAGGCGGCATTGGGGTCTTCTTGGTCCCATCACAGCTGTTCCAGAGTGAACAAGCCCCTAACTTACTGAAATGGCTGCCCAATAACGCCTATTTACAAGGGTTATTGAACCTGCCAAGTGAGCTATTTGCTAACGCTAACGCCCAAAAGGCTATTCTGATTTTACAGAAGCCAGGGGCCGGCGCCAAGCAAGTTGAACAAGTCATGTTGGGAGAATTCCCATCATTTAAGAATCAATCAGCGTTCCAAAAGTTTGTTGCGGAAATCGTCCAGTGGGAAGAACAAAATCTACTGCCCGACCGCACATAAAAGGAGAAATACCACATGGGAAAATCATTAGCAATTAACGCCGGCAGCTCAACTTTGAAGTTCAAGTTGTTCCAAATGCCTGAAGAAACGGTCATTGCCGAAGGTGCCATTGATCGGATTGGCCTGGGTAACTCATTAGTCGAAATCAAATATGGTGACGGCCAAAAGTACGAAACGCATGAAGACATTGACGACCACAGTGCCGCTATCCAATTGATGTTGGACCAACTGACGGCCTTAAACATCATCACTGACTTCAATGAAATCACTGGGATCGGCCACCGGGTCGTTGCTGGTGGGCAAGAATTCAAGGATTCTGCTGTGATTGATGACGACGTTTTGCAAAAGATCAAGGACTTGTCTGAATATGCCCCATTGCACAACCCAGCCGCTGTTTTGGGCATCGAAGCCTTCAAGAAGATTTTACCTAACGTCTTGAGTGTGGCGGTCTTTGATACGTCATTCCATACGTCCATGCCCCAAGAAAACTACATGTACGCGATTCCTTACGAATACTACGAAAAGTTTGGGGCCCGGAAGTACGGCGCCCACGGAACTAGCCACCGTTATGTTGCTGGCCGCGCCGCTGCGATGTTAGGCAAGCCGTTGAAGGACTTGAAGCTGATCACGATGCACCTGGGTGCCGGTGGGTCCATCACCGCTATCAAGGATGGCAAGTCATATGATACGTCCATGGGCTTCACGCCACTGGCCGGGATCGAAATGGCGACCCGTTCTGGGGACATCGATGCTTCCTTGGTTGCTTACCTGATGGAAAAGCTGAACATTGACAAGCCTAACGATATGATCAACATCTTGAACAAGAAGTCCGGGTTGATCGGGGTTTCTGGTGTTTCCGCTGATATGCGTGACTTGGAAAAGGTTCAAGCCAAGAACCCACGGGCTAAGTTGGCGCGTGACATGTTCATCAACCGGATCGTCCGCTACGTGGGGGCTTACCTCGCTGAATTAGGTGGCGCTGACGCTATCGTCTTCACGGCCGGTGTTGGTGAAAATGATATTATGATTCGCCAAGAAGTCGCTGACAAGTTGGCTTACTTCGGTATCGCCGTTGACCCTGAAAAGAATGATATTCGTGGGGTTGAACGTGACTTGAGTAAGGCTGGGTCTAAGATCAAGACCTTATTGATCCCAACTGATGAAGAGTTAATGATCGTTCGTGACATCGAACGCTTACGTAAATAATTTGAAATGAGGCTGCTGTCCGCAATGGGCGGTGGCCTTTTTTGTTTAGTCTTGAAGAGGGAAGGGACATGAACACGTTGCGTCTGGGAGCGACCGGGTTCTGACCACCAAAATTAGTGCAACCAGGAGCCGGCAACAGCCAGTTGACCACCTGTTGGTACACGCTTTTTTTGCTCCCAAAATGCCGTAACAAGCACCGTTCACTGATAGTTGAACAACTTTCACTTAAAACGGATAAAGTTGACGTAAAGTGGTTTACGCCGGGACGCAAAGCTATTTAATTTACCGAACCAACCAGTGCTGGTACTAGTATTCCCCCTATGGCAGTGTATAATGAATTTCAACAAAGGGGCGATTAAGATGAAAAAAAGTCAAGTGAATGACAACCAAGAGTTCTCACGTGGCCTTCAGAGTCGTCACGTCCAACTGATTGCGCTGGGGGGCACAATCGGGACGGGGCTATTCTTGGGGGCCGGCCAATCGATTCATCTGGCGGGGCCATCCATCGTGTTGGCTTACCTGGTGACTGGGATTATGTGTTTCCTACTGATGCGGGCGTTAGGAGAGTTACTGCTCTCAGACTTAAACGCCCACTCCTACATTGATTTTATCCAACGCTATTTAGGCGATAACATGAGCTTCGTGGCTGGCTGGACCTACTGGGTCTGCTGGATCACGATTGCCATGGCTGAAATTACGGCGGCCGGACAGTACATGCAGTTTTGGTTCCCACATTTACCACAGTGGGTGACCGGGCTAGTCTTACTGGCCATCTTGCTGACGCTGAATTCCGTGACCGTCAGTGCGTTTGGCGAAACGGAATTCTGGTTTGCCATTATTAAAATTGTGGCGATCGTTGCCTTGATCCTAGCCGGCGTCTACATGGTCGTGGTACACTACCCGACGCCAGCGGGGCACGCTAGCGTGGCCAACTTGGCGACGGGCGGCTTCTTCGCTCATGGGGCCAAGGGCTTCTTCCTCTCATTTCAAATGGTTCTCTTCAGTTTTGTCGGGATTGAAATGGTGGGGATGACGGCTTCGGAAACGGCCAATCCTAAGAAGGTTTTACCCAAGGCCATCAACGAAATTCCCATGCGAATCATTCTGTTTTACCTGGGGTCCTTGTTAGCCTTGATGTGCATCTACCCTTGGCAAGCCGTTTCACCAACCAGCAGTCCGTTCGTTCAAGTCTTCAAGAACGTGGGGATTCAGTCGGCAGCGGCTGTCATCAACTTCGTGGTCTTGACCGCGGCGGCTTCGGCCTGCAACAGCTCGCTGTTCACGACCGGGCGGATGTTATTCTCATTGACGTACCAGGGCAAGAGTCGGTTTGCGAAACGAATGGGGACGTTGTCACGGGCACAAGTTCCCGTCCCCGCACTGCGGTTTTCAACGGTGATCATTGCGGTGTCGGTCTTCTTGAACTTCATCATGCCAGGACACGTCTTCGCGTTTGTCTCCAGTGTGGCGACGACCTGCTTCCTGTTCATCTGGGGCGCCATCGTGGTCGCTCACCTGAAGTACAAGCGCCAACAGCTGGCGGCGGGAGTGACCAACAAGTTCCACATGCCACTGTTCCCATGGAGTGATTACTTCATTTTGGCATTCCTGGCGATGGTCGCTATCGTCTTGTTCTTCAGAACAGATACACTGGTGGCCTTGATTGGCTCCGTGGTCTGGTTAGCCGCTTTGAGTGTCGGCAAATACCTGAAGGATCGGCGGACGGCGGAACACACGGTTTCGGTGGGTTCTGACGATTCAGATGTAAAATAAAACAAGTTGTGAAGGCCAGGACGAGAGCTGTTCTGGTCTTTTTGTGTGGTCAGTTAAGGGTTGATAAAATTAGTGCGTTGAGCCCCGGAATGATGGTAGACTGTTCGCTAAAATTAGTGAAAACACGAGCCTGCGTCAACCAGGGTGCCGCCTGCTCTGGGGATACCTCCAGCCTGAGAAACGGTCTTCCGGTTCGCTTGAAAGCCTGGCAAGGCCCGTCAGTTAATCCTTGGCTGCCTCTGGCGAGGTGGGACTTATCAGCACACTGTGGTAGTCAAAGACTAGTTGCCAAATCAGCTGCCACCTGGGGCTAAGCCGATTGATACCGATATACACTTTTGTAGCCGAGAGTCCGCCAAATATGGGTTCAGTCGTGGGAGTTACCTTAGCGGCGCGGTTCATGCCGCTTAGGCAACTGGCGCCTTTGAGACGTGATTTCCGGCTCAAAGCGAGGTGTCGAGACCGCTCTTTGGCTCGGCCCGTCCGCCCCAGCGTTCCAACCCATAGTTGGACGGTAGGCGGCCAGTCCTCACTACGAAGCTGTAAACGACTAGTTTTAACGCGAGAAGTCGCGTGGTGACAATTTTTCTAGTTGATTTTCCTCTTCAGATGGAAGGAGCCTAAGCCAGCGAAAAAACAGCGGAAGTGCTAGGATAGAACGTGTAGTGAAACAAATTTGAAACGGCTGAATCTGACGCCGTTGTTGCATTAAAAAGCTAATGAAACAGAGGGTGTAAATCAATGAAACAAGTCATGATTGATGGGCAAAAGGTCCCCGCAATTGGTATCGGGACGTGGCACATGGGCGATCGCCCGGCCCAACGCGAAACGGAGATTGCCGCAATTCAAGCAGGTATCGCTGCTGGGGCACGGGTTATCGACACGGCCGAAATGTACGGTTCTGGCCGCGCCGAGAACTTAGTCGGTGAGGCCTTAGCGCCAGTCGATCGGCACCAGCTCTATCTGATTTCGAAGGTGCTTCCTGAAAATGCGTCACGCCAACGGATGGCGGCCAGCTTAGATGCCAGCTTGCAACGGTTACGGACGGATTATTTGGACCTGTACCTGTACCATTGGCGCGGTAATGTGCCGTTAGCCGAGACCGTCGCTGAACTCCAGCGCTTGCAACAGTCCGGCAAGATTCGGGCGTGGGGCGTGTCTAACTTTGACATTGCTGACCTGCAGGAACTGTGGCGCCTACCGGGTGGCGACCAAGCCGTCGTCAACGAAGACCTGTACCATTTAGGCAGTCGTGGGGTCGAATACGCCGTGTTGCCGTGGCAACGGGAACATCAGCTGCCATTTATTGCCTATTCGCCGATTGCCCAGGGGGATTCTTGGGGGCATCACCTGGCCACCAACGCGGTAGTCAAGCAGATTGCGGCCCAGCATCACGTGACGGTTTATCAAATCTTATTGGCCTGGGTCATTCGGCAGGGGGATGTCTTGGCGATTCCCCAAACCAGTTCCGTCGCGCACATGAATGAAAATGTGGCGGCAGGCGACCTCACGTTGAGCACAGATGAGCTGGCCTTATTGGATCAGCAATTTCCAGCGCCAACCAGCAAGCAGCCGCTCGATATTCTCTAGAAGGGGGAGCACTCATGGAATTTTTTATGTCAGACACGCATTTCTTTCACGAAGACTTGTTGGGGAACAGTGATTTTGCCCCACGGCCCTTTGCAAACGTCACGGAAATGAATCAGACCATCATTGATAACTGGAACGCGCGGGTGGCCCCTACGGATACCGTTTACCACCTGGGTGACATTGCGTTGTATTTCACCAAGCCGGCGGTCAAATCCGACGAGGCCGTGTGCGACGTCTTGAGTCAGTTGAATGGTCACTTGGAATTGATCAAGGGCAATCACGACAGTCGGGCGCTGTTCAAGTATTTGGCCGCGCACAATCCGATTGACCACGGTCAGCCGAAATTTGCCTTCCATGATGTCGGGGTGCTGATCAAGTACGACCACCGGCAATACTACATGACGCATTACCCGATGATGCTGGGCATCGTCAAGCAAATCATCAACTTGCACGGGCACATCCACCATTACGCGGTCCCCATCAAGGAAAACATCAACGTCGGCGTCGATACGCCGGAGCAGCAGTATCTGGACCAGCCATTGCCATTCGGCACGCCGTTTTCGACCAGTGAGATTGAACAAATGGTGACGCGCAAGGCCCAAGAATTTCAGGATAAACAGTAAACGTGGCGCGTGGGCCAAGTGGCGGTGATCGGTTTCCAACGAAACCGGCTGCCGCTTGGCCCACGTTTCTGAATGATCGTCTTGCTGCCGTCAATCGCTGGCGGCAAGCTGCGGCCCCGTCTACGAAATTTGACTGGGAATCGCGCTGACGCTTGACCGTTTTCCCCCAATGCCGTACGATTAAATTCAGTGTTAAGAGGAGATTGAGAGAATGGAACGGATTACCATCTTGCATACCAACGACCTGCATTCGCACTTTGAAAATTGGCCGCGAATTCGGCGTTATTTGGCGACCACGCGGCAAACCGCCGAGCAGGCCGGCGATACCGTGTATACGTTTGATCTGGGCGACAACATCGACCGGGTGCATCCGGTCAGCGAGGCCACGGTGGGGCAAAAGAACATTGAATTGATGAATCAAATCGGCTATGATGCCGCGACGATTGGCAATAATGAGGGGCTGGGCTTCATGCGGCCGCAATTGGACCACCTGTACGACCACGCCAACTTTCCGGTCATCTTAGGCAATATCTTAACGGGCGACACCCACGAACAACCGAGCTGGGCGTTGGACCACAAGATATTCTCCACGACGGCGGGAACGCGCGTGTTGGTGTTGGGCTTAACGGCGCCGTATCATTTGACGTATCCGCTGGCGGGGTGGCAACCGATTGGGGTCCAGCCGGCCTTGACGAAGCTCTTGCAGACGTATGCCGGGCAATTCGACGTGTGTGTCTTGTTGTCGCATCTCGGATTAGACGTGGACCGCAAGATTGCTAAACGTTTTCCACAGGTGACCGTCATCATTGGCAGTCACACGCACCATCTCTTGCCTCACGGGGAACAGGACCAGCACAGCCTGTTGGCCGCGGCCGGTAAATGGGGCCGTTACGTGGGCCGCATCACGCTGAATCTGACGGATCATCAGGTCACCCGGGCCCAAGCAGGGGTGGTGGAGACCGCCAAGTTGCCGGAAAAGCCGGGAGATGCCGCTGAAATTGCCGGGCTGACAGAATTGGGCGAGTCCATTTTGTCAGAACAACGCGTCGCCAAGTTGCCGGTCGACCTGGAGGCCAATCCGGTGGGTGATTCACAGTTGATTCGTGAAGGCCTGCACGCTATTGCGGAATACGCTGGTACCGATGCGGCCGTGCTCAATGCCGGGCTCTTTTTACGGGACTTGCCTCGCGGCGTCGTTAATCAAAAACAACTGCATGACCTGTTGCCTCACAACATGCACGTGATGACCATCACGCTGAGTGGTTACGACCTGTGGCGGTTGGTTCAAGAATTTGAGTTGGCCCGGTTATTTTTACGGTATTTTCCGCAAAAAGGCATGGGCTTTCGTGGTAAAATCTTTGGTGAGCTCAATTATTTGGGCATCGCCTATGATGCGCAGACGCACGCGGTCACTTGGCGAGGAGAACCCTTGTCACCAACCAAGCAGTACACGATTGCGGGCTTGGACCATTACCTGTTTATTCCGTTCTTCCCGACGATTTCGATCGTGGGCAAAAATCAAATTTTATATCAAGACTTATTACGGGAAGTGTTCGCCAAATACTTGGGCAAGCACTATCCCTTATCGTAACTAGAAAGGATGACGACGGTGGATCGCAAAGATTTAGAGGCACTCGTTGCCGAGCAAAAAGAAAACCGGGAGCCAGCCGCCGAAGTGGTGCGGGTGGACGAAACGCACATTGCTATCAATAACCATCCTTATGAATTGGTGACTGACGTGCGGAACGGCTTTGACTTCACGGAGTTTGCCCAGCGTTTCAGTACGATTCTGAGTAAATATGACTACATTGTGGGTGACTGGGGGTTCGAACAGCTCCGGTTGAAGGGCTTTTACGCGGAGGACCGTGCGGGCGCCAAGCAAAATCAACTCGACGCGGTGCAGGACTACTTGTATGAGTCCTGTAACTTCGGGTGTGCCTACTTCATCTTGCACAACCTAGACGTAAAGTCAGCGCCGAAGCCGCGGCGTCCGCGCCGGCGCCGCAATTCGCGCAACCAGTCTAATGGCTCGCAACATGAGAAGGCCACCCAGCAGAAGACTGAAAACAGCCGGACGGCCAAGCCAGAAACCAAGCAACATCCAGGCAATAACGGCAATGGCAACGGGTCGCATCGCCGGCGTTCACGCAGACGACATCGCAACACGAACCATCCGTACACCGAAGAGCGGCGGCCAGTCGCTAAGCCAACGCCGAACAGTCAAAAAACGGTGACGGTGGCCTCTGGTGGCCAGGGACGGCGGCATTTTACCATTCGCAAAAAAGAAGATTAGGGAGAGTTGGCAGTGAAAAAGTATCAGGCATATTTGATTGATCTCGACGGGACCGTTTACGCGGGGACCAAGCGTTACCCCAAGGCCAAACAGTTTGTGGAACGCCTACAGGCCGCTCAGGTGCCGTTCAAGTTTGTGACCAACAACACCACCAAGCTCCCGATCGACGTGGTGGCCAATTTGGCCGACAACCACGATATTCACGTGACCACGGATAATGTTTACACCGCTGGATTGGCGACCGCCGACTTCTTAGATAAGCGGGCCGGTGACCAGGGCAAGCGGACGGTCTACGTGGTCGGGGAGATTGGCCTGCGCCAAGCATTGGCGGCTAAGGGCTTTACGGTCGACGAAGACCATCCGGAATACGTTGTGGTCGGGCTGGACAGTGACGTGACCTACGAGAAATTTGCCAAGGCAATCCTGGCGATTCGCAGTGGCTCGACGTTTATCGGTACCAATTCGGATTCGAACATTCCTAAGTCACGCGGCTTGATGCCAGGGGCCGGGGCGTTGGTCGACCTGGTGCGCTATGCTACCCAGACCGAACCGATTTTCGTGGGTAAACCGGAACCAATCATTTTAGAGAACTCCTTGCGGCAAATGGGCGTGGCCCCCGCAGACGCGATCATGGTCGGCGACAATTACCAAACAGACATCTTGGCCGGCATCCATGCCGGGGTGGACACGCTATTGACGTACACCGGCGTCTCCACACCTGAGCAGGTGGCCCAACAGGCGATTCAGCCGACTTACACGGTGCCCGACTTGGCGCACTGGAACCTGGAGGCGGGGCCGATTGACTAGCGCACAACGATGGGGCGGGTTGACCGCTTTGTTTTTAGCGGTGATCACGCTCAGTATCTTTTTGACGATCAATGCCGTGTGGCTCTATCGCTTGGATATTCATTGGTTGAATATTGCTCAGGAGGTCCAGATGTCCCCGGCCAAGATTATGCACAATTATCATCAGATGCTGGGGTACCTGGAACTGCCGTGGGTGACGGATCTGAAGATGACGGACTTCCCGACGTCGTTTACGGGGATGATCCATTTTCATGATGTGAAGAACCTGTTCTTACTGAATAACGTGGTGTTGGTGCTGAGCTTAGCACCGGCCATGTTGTACCTGCGTCAACTGAAACGGCGAGCCGAACAATGGCGGTTGTTACGCCCAGTTCAGGTCGCAGCGGTCGTCCCCGTGGTCTTGGGGGCGATGTTAGCGGTGAATTTTGATGGTTTCTTCATTGCCTTTCATGAGGTATTGTTCCGTAACAACGACTGGATCTTTGACCCAGACTTGGATCCCATCATCAACGCGCTACCAGACACCTTCTTTCTCCACTGTTTTATCCTGGCTTTCGTCTTATTTGAAGCCGGACTGGTGGGGGTGTACTGGTGGGGCCGAGTGGCAATTAAACGCGCTTGAATTTGGCAACTAAAAAAGAGTTTGACCGACGAAAATTGTCAGGTCAAACTCTTTTTGCGTTAATGTTTAGTCGTCTTCCGGGAGGCTACTCGGGGTAGCGGAGTGCCGACCCTTGAGCCAACCCACGATGGCTGGAATCAAGGAAATGACGATGATGCCGAGTACGACCGCGGAGAAGTGCGCCTTGACGAAGGGGATGTTGCCGAAGAAATAGCCACCGCCACAGCAGATGGCGACCCAGGTCAATGCAGCACTCACGTTGTATTTTAGAAAACGCCGGTAGGGGAATTGGGACCCCGCCGCGGTAAAGGGTACGAAGGTCCGGATGATTGGCATGAAGCGGCCTAAGAAGATGGCCAACGGACCGTGTTTGCGGAAGAATTTCTCCGACTGAGCCAGCTTATCCTTGTTGATCAGGCGACCAAACCAGGAATGACTGGACAGTGCGGCGCCGGCCTTACCACCGAGGTAGAAGTTCAGTGAATCACCGCCGATAGCTGCCAGTAAGAACAAGGCCACGAAGAACCAAATGTTTAAGCCATATGCGGGATTCGCAGCCAAAGCCGCCGCGGCGAACAACAGCGAGTCGCCGGGAAGAAATGGGAGAATGACCGCGCCAGTCTCAACAAAAACGATGGCGAACAAGATGAAATAAGTGGAACCGCCAAATGTATTGACGATATTGACCAGGTGGTCGTCGATGTGTAAGACAAAATCGATTAAATATCCCATTAAGGTACTCCTTATGCATTAATTTTAAATTCAAACACTATTGTAGAAGGTTTTGATCTCACCGTCAGCAGGGTCGGCAAAACTTAACCAAATTGTCAGGTTTAGCGGGCACAGGTCAGGCCAGTCAGCCAACTATTTAAAGGGCGTGTCTTCCTCGCCAGTGTCGTCATGAGCCAGTCGGGCAGCCGCCGCGGCCGCGATAGCCCCCACCAAGTCGTCTAAGAAGGTGTGGATGATACCTGGCTCGTGGGCGTTGAGCTTAGCCAAGATGCCTGGCTTGACCCGGTCGATATAACCATAATTGGTGAAGCCGATGGAGCCGTAGATGTCAACGATGGATAACGCCATGGTCTCGTCGACCCCGTAGAGTCCTTCGTCACGTTCGACGATCGTTTGCAACGGTTCGAGTAGGCTGTGTTGTTCGGCGGCAATGTCCAGTTGGATACCAGTGATCACCGCGTTTTGGACTTCGCGTTTGTGGAGAACGGTCTGAACACTGGCTAAAGCATCGGCGGGGGTCAGGTCAGCGATATAATCTTTTTGCAAGAAAATCACGAGGGCTGCGATGTCTGTCAATTGCACGCCCCGCTGGTTCAGCAGGTCAATGGTCCGTTGCCTTAACGCCGTCATTGGTTTTGTCATTTAGTAGAGACTTCCTTTCATTGTTTCGTGTTCTCCTAGTATACCACCGATGCTGTCAGTTGCATTTTTAACGGTTGGCGGTGATAATAGATAAGCAGAAAGTGTTTTAAAAGATATGGAGGATAATTATGACAAAGTTTCCACAAATTGATTTGGCTAACGCCAGGGGTCCACAAGTAACGATTGAAACGTCCATGGGGACCATTCAGCTGCAACTCTTCCCCGAACAAGCACCAAAGACAGTTGAAAACTTTGTGACCCATGCCAAGGCAGGCTACTATGATGGCTTGACGTTCCACCGGGTCATTCCTAACTTTATGATTCAAGGTGGCGACCCAACCGGAACGGGGATGGGTGGCGAAAGTATCTGGGGCCAACCATTCGAAGATGAGTTCTCTCAAGAACTTTACAACCTGCGCGGGGCCGTTTCCATGGCCAATGCCGGTCCGAATACCAACGGCAGTCAGTTCTTCATCGTTCAAGATAAGGACATGACGGAACAAATGCAAGGCCAAATGAAGGATGCCGGGTTCCCAGACGAAATCGTTGATGCTTACAAAGATGGTGGGACGCCTTGGCTGGACTTCCGGCACACGGTCTTCGGTCAAGTGACTGAGGGGATGGATGTTGTCGATGCCATTGCGCAGGTCAAGACGGATGCCAGCGACCAACCAGCAACGCCCGTCACGATGGACAAAGTCACTGTTAAGGAAGCCGAATAAAAACTAGCGGTGGTCGAGAGTGCTTACCATATAGTAAGGAGGGCGAGACGATGCCGTTTCAAATTGGCCAACGGGTCTCCGGCCACATTACGGGGATCCAGCCCTATGGGGCATTTGTCAGCCTAGGCGGTCATCGTCAAGGTCTGATTCATATTTCAGAGTGTCATTGTGGCTACGTCAAGGATATTCATGACTATTTAAAGGTCAATCAAGAAGTGAACGTGGTGATTTTAGATATTGATGAGTTCACGGGTAAAATCAGTTTGTCTTTACGGTGTTTAGAACACGTGAAGTATACGCAAGAGCCCCCGGAGCATCAACATCGTCATTACTGGACAAATCATCGGGTAAATATCGGTTTCAAGCCAATCGCAGATCGTTTGGCGGGGTGGAAAACCGAGGCACTGCAACGATTAGACCAAGATCAAGCTTCCTCTTAGGAGGGGGCTTTTTGTTTTTTTGGGATTTTCTCTTGACCTCTGTGGTGATGATTGGTAAGATATTACCTGTTGCTGTTTGAGGCAGCCGATGCATAAATAATAGATTATTGAATAGTCATTCAAATTTAAAATTTGTGCTTGACGAGCTAAACAACAACTGATACAATGATTTATGTTGTCACGAAGCGTCACGGAAAATTCATTTCAGTTTTGAATGTTGAATAAATATTCAAATAAAATTGAAAAAGATGTTGACACGCTTCAAACGACATGATATACTTTAAAAGTTGTCACGGAGCAATTGCTTCTCTGATAACTTGGTAGACCTTTGAAAACTGAACATTGTTTCGACAAACCAAATATGTGTAGGGCGGTTTGATACTTGGTATCAAACCCAAACAATATTTGCGAAGTCAATTCGCTTTTAAAAATGTAACAACAATCGATGA
>NZ_RHOB01000014.1 GCF_003946085.1 Levilactobacillus angrenensis
AGTTTAATGTTTATAACGAGAAGTCTCTGAAGCGGATCCACCGAGGGTTCAAAGGACTCCAGGACACCTTGAAAGCATCATTTATTTAAGTTAGATACATATTATATGTACGAAGGCATTTCATTTACACAAGATTCTTGACGCTACCGCTATTCTGTAACGAGGGTGAACATATGAGCATTGACTTCTTCGGCGAACGGCTAAAAGCTGTCCGTAAATCAAAACGCCTGACACAGTTAGATTTATCCCAACGATTAGAAGTAAGTAAGGGCACAGTTTCTGCCTATGAACAGGGACTGTCCTACCCCTCGTTGGAGACATTCGTTAAAATTTGTGCAATCTTAGACACTTCTGCCGATTATTTACTGGGGGTCTCCGACAATCTCCCCTTCAAGATGGGCGGACTGACCGACTCACAAGTCGAAAGTATCTTACAATTTGTTTCGCTGATTGAACGGGCGAACGAGATTACCCATGAACAGTGATTATTCACCGAGACCCAAAAACACGACTACCTTTGATGGCGGTCGTGTTTTTTATTGTTATCCATGGTCTTCTTGTGGCTCAACACCACTGAACGTATAGGTATTCGCCTTTTCATTGGCAACCCCTTATACACCCGATGCTTGCAATTCCAAATATCCAGCCATTGATAGCTGCAGTGGTGTTGACCATCGCCGGAATTGCCGACACGACGGTTGTGACTCCCAGGACAGTTACCATGAACCTGTCTACGGCAATCAGTTCATTGAGCTTGCGCCGATATTTGCCTCCACAATTCTAGGATGGTAAATTTTCGCTTTTTATGGTACCATATGGTACCATAAAAAGCGGAGGTGTTAGCTATGACTAGCCAAGTGCATTTTAGAATGGACGATAAAGAAAAAAAGGAGTTTGAAATTGTCCTTAAACGTGTGGGTTTAACTCCTGGAGAAGCTTTTCGTATCTTTGCAAAAAAATCCATTGAAGCGGGAGGAATCCCGTTTGAAGTATCTCAACCCACTCCACGGTTGGAAAAAGCGATGAAGAGCCAAGATTACGTTGAATTTAATGATCCTGAGAAAGGATTGGACTGGTTAAATGACTGAATTTGTTTATAAACCTGCTTTTGAACGTCAATTTAAAAAGCACTATAAGACAATTTTAAAAGGCGGCCGTTATAAAAAAGAAGATTTTGAAGCTGTTTACCGTAAACTATTACGAGACGAACCGTTAGAACCGCATTATAACGATCACCCTTTGGTTAATCGAAAACCAGAGCGTGATTTACATATCAAGCCTGATTGGTTATTGGTCTACAAATATGACGGTGAATTCGTACGCTTTATTGACACTGGTTCACATTCAGATCTTTTTAACTAACAAAGCAGGGGCCATTTGCTATAAATGTTTCGCTGATTGCACGGGCTAACGAGATTACCCATGAACCGTGATTATTCACCGAAACCCCAAAACACGACTACCTTTGACGGCAGTCGTGTTTTTTGCTATCTATTTTCTTCTAAATCACTTCACATGCACCGACTTAGTAGCCGTCACCCGAGAAAAATGACCGTGTACATAGTGACCAACGGTGGCGCTCACTCGCTTGGCCTTAGGCGCGTAGATTTTCTTGCTGAACTTGTGTGCCTTCAGCTTGGCGTAACGTGTGCCCTTGTAGGTCTTGATCTTAGCGTAGTTGGCCTTCTTGCTGAGCTTGACTGTTCCCTTCACTTTCACGTACTTCTTCGAGGCCGTCTTCTTCGCGGCCAGCTTCGTGATTTTACTCTTCACTCGGGGAACTCCTGTCACCTTATGTGGCCGGATGTCGGCATTAAAATATTGCTCAAAGTAGTCGCCAAAATCACTAATGACCTCCGAGTCTACCTTGTTTTTACTGATTTGCTGATCAGCAGTATCCGGATATTCACTAAGCACATCTTGGTACATGGGTTCTAAGCGCCCTCTAAACTGATTGTAAAGCACCAGCATCGCGCGATAGTCTTTCTTAAATGCCGAGGTGACCTGTCCTTTCCGGCCCAGTTCACTCACAGCATGAGACGCCAGCGACTGCATGATCTGGGTGAAATACGCTGACATGGTCGCGCCATACGCGTTCACCGGCTTCTTCTCCATCCGCTTGAAGAATGCGCCATTAATCTGTCGCTTGACTGCCGGGCTGGCCTGCTTGACCGCCTTCTTAGCGGCCTTTTCGTCAGCCTTAAACGTTTGGTAGCTGATCGGTGCTTCCTCCAGGTTTTCGGCCTGGGCTGTGATAGTCAACGTGGGGATGGTCGTGGTGACGACCCCGCCGAGTAAGACGCTACTCAGTAGGATGGTCGTGGCTTTGCTGATCCAGTTAAATGACATACTTGTCTCCTCCTAAATAAAATGGTCTACGTTACTTGTTAATTCTGTGGTAATAAGCTTTGTGCGTGAAGGATTGAGTCTTCGATAGCTTTAAGCGGTGATGGCTGAACGTCTTGAGATAATAGTGCACGTGTTTGCCGGAACGGGTAACGCTCTTAACTTCATAGAGGTGCGCACTTAGCTTGCGTGCTGGCACCCGCCACTTTAGTAGAATCGGAATCTTCCGCGTAACTTTCTTGTTCGCGTGGTATGTACGGTATTCATCACTCATGAAATCTTGGGCAATGTCCAGTCGGTGCAAATGATTGTTGACCTTTTTGGTTCGATAAGCCCCTCTAATCTGCTTGGGCATCTTCTTTTGCCACTTGACTGCGGCATTAGCCGTCACTGGTGCGTTCAGAAAGCCGCCGCCCATCATGACTAAGGTGATGGCGATAACAATTGCGAAAAATCTTTTCTTCATAATCTAATTCCTCCTATAGTGATTGATCTTGCGAATCTGAATCAGCAATAAACGTGCCATCCTCACGATAATTAAACGTATAGCCCTCTGGTCCCAGAATCATCAAGTACCGGCCAACGCCCAAAATGACAAACCAAATGGCAAAGGTCCATAAAATAACGTGCCCGAAAATTTTGAACCCAATCTTCATGCCAGCCGCGTCACTCTTGATGGCGTTTTTGGTTTCGCCAAAAGATTGTTCGTGGCTTCGCATGTTCGCGTTAATCATGCGAACTGCCCGGAACTGGGCCTTGTGAAAATCAGCAGCCTGCATTTCCGCGACGTTGTCGAAGATCCCCTTGGCCTGCCGTCCGTGTTCCCACTCGCGGATGACCAGGAAACCGTTAGCCATGGGGTAAAAGATGGCCGCCTGAATGATGACCAGGTACCAGTAAAATGGCATTTGACCGCCCACAAACATTTGCTTGCTCAAGTAAGCAAAAGCTACAGCAGCAAAGATTGAAATGGCGTACCGGGTCACCCAGAAGCGGATATTCAAGCCAAAGTATAGTTGCTTAAAGATATCCAATATTTTTTGAATCATCAAAAATCCTCCTTATCATTTTTCACTTACGTCAATATAAGTGATGCTAATCTAAAGTATACCGCAGTCAGTGATTATTTTCCTTATTATTAATAAAATAGCATCTTTTAATCTCTGTCAAAGATAAGATTCCTCCATTATGGTTAGCTTTAAGACCACAATAGGAGATAGCCAACCATGCAAAATGTTATTAGTAAACTGGTCCATCAGAAACGACAAGCTTTGGACTTAACCATTGAACAACTAGCCGAACGAGCTGGCGTTTCCGTCAGTTTAATCTCACGAATCGAACGTGGTGAACTGACAAATATCAGCGTGAACAAGCTGCAGGCGATTGCCACTGCGCTGCATCTCACCCTCGGCGACTTTTTTGCCAATGACCCGCTGACCGGCGCGCACACTTTGGACCTCATCGCCTATCTCAAATCCCTACCAGAGGCGCAACGCGAGGTCATCGCCGAAAGTATCTTGAAGATTCTCAAGCTATAGCCGATACTTCTGAACGATCAGCTCAGCGACTTCACTGAGTGTCCGGTCCTGCGCATAGGCCTGATACTCAGCCACCAAGTCAATCGTCCGGGTCGGCAACTGGATCTCAAAAATCCGAAATCGGTGATAATCCAGCCGGTGGTCCGTCCCCCGGTCAATCAGAAACTTCAGATCCTGCAAGCACTGCAGGCGACTCAACAATGGATTATCCAACTTTTCCATGTGCTCATCACTCCCAAAAAAATAAGCTAGCCTCAACCAAATTGGTTAAAGCTAGCTTACCGCCGTTTTTAAATTAAAAAAAGACTTGTATTCAGGATGAAATTAATTTTGTATATTTAATTAAGTGGTGCATATAAATTAATTTTAACATGCCTGTCAAGTCCCCCACAGTTTGGATACCAGGACAGCTACTAGCCGGGAAAACTCGCTAGTAGCTGTCCTTTTGACTACAAACTGGCTTGGATGGCTTTTCATGTAGATTTGACTGGCGCTGACCATTATCAGTGAAAATTATCCTTGCCAAATGAAAATAACTTCTGTAATATCTAAATGGTAACCATTACTATTTAGATATTAGAGGAGAGAGAGTAAAGATGTCCCGTTTTAAACGATTTACATTAACCACCTTTGCCCTGGGCTTGTTATTACTAGGAGCCACGGCCTGTAGCCCTACCCAGCCGCAGACGACCACCAGCAAAACCAAGCCGATTCACGTGGTGGCCAGTCTGGATTTTTATGGCGAAGTCGCCCGCACTGTTCTCGGTGACCACGGTACTGTGACCACCATTATCAAGAGTTCGGGCATTGACCCCCACGATTTTGAACCCACCCCCAAAGATGCTACTGCGGTTGCCCGCGCCAACGTGGTTCTCGGTAATGGTCTGGGGTATGACGCGTGGCTTTCCAAGCTCGTCAAGAGTCATCACCATCAGGCGCAGTTGATTCGCGTGGGTGAGGACGTCATGGATAAAAAGCTGGGAGCCAACGAACATATTTGGTACGACCCAGAAACGATGGCGCGGACGGCGACTTATCTTGCTCGGCAATTTGGTAAACGTGCCCCCCGCTATCGGGCAACCTATCAACGCAACGCCGCGGCCTATATCCGCCGCCTCGCACCGCTGCAGGCGCAAATCAAATCCTTAAAGCAACACAGTCAGCAGCAACGCGTGGACGTCAGCGAACCCGTCTTTGACTACGCCCTCACGGCGCTCGGTTACCGACGCAACAATCAGCAGTTCGCCCTGGCCATTGAGAATGGCACCGACCCTGCGCCCACGGCTGTTAAACGTCTTCAGGCTGATCTCCGCCACCGACGGATTGCCTTTCTAGTCAACAACCAGCAGACCAGCAATAAGACTGTTCAGGCGATGGTCCACCTCGCCAAGCAGGAACAAGTCCCCGTTCTAAACGTGACTGAGACCCTACCACAAGGTAAAACCTACCTGACCTGGATGCAGGGACAGTACCGTCAGCTGGCTACCATTCAACGGCAAGCTAAATAACTCATCTGCGTAGCAAGCAACCTGCACGAAAATAATCACAGCTTTATAAAAAAGGTAGGTTTCTCTGCAACCACAGAAAAAACCTACCCTTTTTATCGCTATAACGTTAATTGATCATCAACAAAAAAAGAATTGCAATCGCAACCCTTCTATGACTCATCTCCACAAGCGTGGGGCAAGTAACATTAATATAACCTATTACAGTTATAGTATAGGGTCATCCCCACATACGTGGGGCAGATACTCAAGTCAAAAGTGTATATTATCATATTTTATAAGTAATATCAAGCCTAGACATTATTCTTCTGCCACACTTAATGCACTTGATCTTACTTACAAACATAACCCGGAAAGTAACTCGGTTTGACCAATAACCTCGTACGGGTTATTGCGTTCAAAAACTTCTTGTGGAGTCCCTTGGGCGTTGATTTGTAAAATAATTAGGTCATTGGTCACCGTTACGGACTGAAACGCATTCGTATCAGCCGGTTGGCCATAACGATTAGGTTTCCATGTTGGATATAAGGTGTATGGCCCAATTTCAATCATCGTTAACGGAAAGTCGGTCAACTGCTTGATGAGCTCAGTCGTGCTTAATTGATGCAACGGGTCACGACTCGTCAAACCATGACGCTGCATTTGTAAAGTAAAATCTTGAGTTCGGGGGTCAACCGCCGTTAAGGCTAGCTGACCGGTGATGGTCAATGCGGTATCACCATCATCCCATAAACGACATTTATTCATAACTAACAGTCCAATCTATAGGTTTGGCTATCAGGTGTCACACACTTGTGGCACTGACGACTGAATAACGTAATCGACTGAATAATCGATTACATGAGTGAAATGGGGTGTGGGGCGATTAGCCCCAATTTAGCGATTTGCGTAGGCAAATCGCGGGCCTAAAATGACTCTCCCAGAAAATGGTCGGTTTTAGGTAGACCCCCATTACTAGCTATTGTAGCGGGTGAAATGGAAAAGAACAAGGTGGTTGGATTAGGTTCGTTGAATGGTGAGCTGGTCACTGAAATGAGTAGGTTGCCATTCGTCTAAGTATAATTATCATTTTTTTGATTAATAGACATGACGTAACTGTTTAATTAAATTGGTCGGCTGAAACATAGGTAAATAGGGGTGTGGGGACGAACTTTGTCCCCAATATGTAGCGATTGGCGTAAGCCAATCGCGAGTCCTCACTAAAAGAACGATAACTCTTTAATGAGGTGATGAGACATGAAATATAAGTCAGAAGTAGTTGTTTACTTTGACTTATAAGATGTTATTTGAAAAATGCCTTATTGGTTTCCAGAAATGGTGCAGGGTTACCAAGGGCATCAGTAGCACCACCATCGACTCGATTTCGATAATTCGTGCGACCAGCTTTATTTAACGTTCGATACCATGTGTCAAAATCCGCATCAGTATGCTTAGTGGCTTTATACGTTTTAACCGGCTTCATGTCCGTTAATTTTACCCAGCCACCCTTATGCTTCTTCTTGGTAATCGGCGTCATGTAATAATAGACCATCCAGTTACCCTTGTGTTTGATTTGCGTAATACTGGTGCGAACCCACTTGTTCTTCTTATAATTCTTTAAATAATGGTTAGTTTTGAGCTTAATATTCGTCGCCTTGCCGGTCATCTTATAGGTTTTGCCCTTGGCATTCTTGACCCGATACTTGGCATGGTTCCAAGTCTTCGTCTTATAAATCCGGCTATACCCAGTCTTTTTAGCTGCAGAAGCTTCCACAACTGGTGCAACCGTACCCCCAATCATTGTTAAGGCCATCATCGCGGCCACAAGCATTCGATTCATTTTCATCATTTTAAAGACTCCCTATCTTTTGACCCGGGTTACATTTTCCTACCCGTGGTCTTAATTTTTTCTTTTACATGAATTAAAAGGGGCTTGGGGATGGGCTTTATCCCCAAGCGGGCCATAACGCAAGGCGTTTGGCCATTTGGTGGAGATGGGGTATGGGGGTTTACCCCCAATGGGCGGCCGCGTTAACGGCCGCCTCCCCGTCACTAGGAACTGTCCCAAAGTAACATTGTCACTCACCTCTTAACGCTTTAAGCGCCGATGCCCAAAGTCTAACCATACAACACGAAAACTTGGAACGCTCGCCATGGTATTATAGCGTAATGTCACAATGTCACCGACATTGACATCAACGGCATGCGCATATGCGGCGGGAATTTCATACTTCTTAAAAGGCGAAACTTTGATTAACGGTTCACCCGTTACGGTCGTATCCGCATACAATTTGTAATTACGCAATTTAACGGGTACTTCAATATCGCGATACTTACTTGGCCGTGGATTTTCGGGCCGATTGTGTGAGAGGATAATTGGATTGTTGGGTTCTGTCATATCATAACGGACTTCATCTTCATGGGTTAAATGATTTTCTCGAACTTGATGTTCAGTTAAGGTCACCCGGCGCTCGGGTCCTGTGACGGTGCCTTTGGCCGCCCCGGTCTGCATGACTTGTTGACCAATTAACTCACCACTTACTGTACAAACACCAGCGTTGAAATAATCTTGTCGATAATTAGGGCCACAATGTATTAATAAATGCGGCCCAAGCAGCCTGATCATTTACGCCTTTTATAAGTTTCAGTGCCATTACCGTATTTCCGGCGGCATTAGACAACCCAACACCTGGGTCATCTACGTCTACCCCTTTTACTTGTCTCACACGTGCTCTAAGACGCGCTTTGGTAGTTCCAAGGAGCTGGGCAAGCGTACTATGAGTTTAGTCCTTCCGTTCGATACATATGTATATATACCGCAAGTACATCACCCATCATCGGCCAAACGAAATTGTCATTAGTCTTCGTTTTACTATTAATGACATTCATCACTAATCCCCTCCTTTATTCAAGACTACTTCTAAATCATAATTTAATTGAGGTAATAGTTCAATTAGATTTTACCATATTAGGCTTATTAGTCAGCTTTAATATAAATAATAGGACCAAAAGTACTGTTTCCTTCTTTCCCGATAAATTAACCTTGGTATGTATAGGTAAAGGAGGTACTACATTGGCTTCAGATATAGGACATCAGGTTGCTTCTCGAATTCTTCAGCTGCGGCAGGCTCAAAAAATGACACAAGAACAATTAGCAGAATGCGCAAATATCGATGCTTCCGTAATCTCACGAATTGAGCGAGAATCAAGGACAAATATTCGTCTCGATACATTGAATAAAATTGTTGAAGCTTTAGGTACTAATTACGAAGCAATGTTTTCTTTTACCAATAGTGACTGCGTAAGAGAAAGAATTCAAAGCAAACTTGATCTCATTAAAGACGATGATACGTTAAGTACAATTGAAAAGCTTATCGACCTTTTAACAGCCTCAAAAAAATAGTTCTAACGTCTCACCAAAAAACACGATTACCAATTAAGGTAGTCGTGTTTTTTGGTGGGGATTTTGGTGGGGAACCATGTAAATCCCCACCAACTTAAGTCCTTTTATAACAACCAAAACGCTGTTAAATCAGCATTACGGCTTCAAGTTTTCTATCTGTATTATTCCCATTCAATAGTCGAAGGCGGCTTACTCGTCACATCATAGAGGATGCGGTTCACGTGATCCACTTCGTTTACGATCCGCACGGAGATCTCTTGTAAGACGTCCCACGGAATGCGGGCGAAGTCGGCGGTCATGCCGTCGATGGAGGTTACGGCGCGGATACCCACGGCGTAGTCGTAGGTCCGGCCGTCACCCATGACACCGACACTCTTGATGTTTGGTAAGACCGTGAAGTATTGCCAAATGTCGCGGTCGAGGCCGGCCTTTTTGATTTCTTCTCGCAGAATCAAATCACTATCGCGAACAATTTGTAACTTTTCTGGGGTGATTTCGCCTAAGACCCGAATCCCTAAACCAGGGCCGGGGAACGGTTGACGCCAAACCAAGTCGCTGGGCATCCCCAGCTTTTCACCCAGTTCACGCGCTTCATCCTTGAACAGGGACCGTAATGGTTCGATCAATTGGAAGTGCATGTCTTCGGGCAAGCCCCCGACGTTATGGTGAGACTTGATGGTTTGTGCCGTATCAGTCCCACTTTCGATGACGTCGGTGTACAGGGTCCCTTGGGCCAAGAAGTCGATACCATCGAGCTTTTGGGCCTCGTCGTTAAAGACTTGGATGAACTCGTTACCGATGATCTTTCGTTTCTTTTCAGGTTCGGTGACGCCGGCCAGCTTACTTAAGAACCGGTCCTGCGCGTCGACCTTGACGATGTTCAAGCCGAACTTGCCTTCCAGGCTATCCATGACTTGTTTGGCCTCACCTTTACGCAACAGACCGTGATCAACGAAGATGCTGGTCAGCTGCGTCCCGATGGCCTTGTGCAAGAGCACGCCCACCACGGAGGAGTCGACCCCACCGGACAAGCCGAGGAGCACACGTTTGTCACCGACCATCTCGCGGATGTGGGCAATTTGCAAGTCAATGAAGTCGTCCATTGACCAGTTGGCATCTGCGTGGCAGACGTCAAAGGCAAAGTGCTTCAAAATGTCGTTACCATATTCCGTGTTGCGGACTTCCGCGTGCAATTGAATGCCGTAGAAGTTCCGGTCAACGTCTTGCATGGCCGAAATCGGACAGTTTTCACTCGTTGCCACGCGTTCAAAGCCATCTGGCACTTGGGTGACCAAGTCGCCGTGGCTCATCCACACCGTTTGTTGCTTCGGGGTGCCCGCAAAGAGCTTGGCATCATCGCTTAACACGGTGATTTCTGCCCGTCCGTACTCCCGGTTGTCGGCGGCTTCAACTTTCCCGCCGTCCAGGTCGTAGGCCATCAGTTGCATGCCGTAGCAGATACCTAAGATTGGAATCCCTAACTTGTAGATCTCAGGGTCAACGTTAAAGGCCGAGCTATCGTACACACTGTTTGGTCCCCCGGAGAAGATAATCCCCTTGGGGCCCCAAGCCTTGATTTCGGCGGCACTCATGGTGTGCGCCTTTAATTCAGAGTAAACGCCCATGTCACGAATCCGGCGCGTAATCAATTGATTGTATTGACTTCCGAAGTCCAAGACGATGATTTTATCGAATTTGGACATATCAACGTTTGCCAAGCCATTCACCCTTCCTTTTCTTTTCAACATTGGTTATATCATACAGATTTCTGCCACGCTGGTCAATGCCAATCGGGCTAAATCGCACCAGAATCAGTTTACCCAGTTAGTCAATTACGGGCGTCAGCTTTAACCGCAAATGGTAATAGGTCTGGCGATCTAGTCGGCGGCGCGCCGTGGCCACGAAGCCAAATTCCGCGGCCAACTTAGCCAGCGCGCTACCGGGGCGCACGTCCATGGCAATGACGGGAGCGCCATTCAACCGGGCCCGGTGAATCGCATCGCCTAGCAACCACTCGTCGAACCATTTCTGCTGGTAGGTCTTGCCCTTGGAGCGGTTGCGGACAGTGAGCAAGTCCAGATACCACTCGTCGGGTAACGCCCGCGGGGTCACGACGTCTTGTTGGGGCGGCGTGAGTTGTTGGCGGTCAAACAGATTGGCCCACCGATTGTCCAGCGTCCGTTCGACGGCGGCCGGGTAGCCATACGCCACCCCCACCGCGACGCCCTGGTTTTGGTAAACGCGAGCCTGCGGATAACCGTAGCGAAAAGCCGGTTGATGGTAGCCGACGAATAACATTTGTGATAATTGTTCCTTACTGACGCGGCGTAACCGGCGCAACTGCCGGCGTTCCAGTTCATGGAGCACCAACAGCGCCACGGCATCCGCATCGACACGCGTCGCATCCCGGAGCACCGTCTCACCCCCTAGTATTTCCGCAGCAGCAACCGGTCGATACGGTGATGGAACGTCTTGTGCAAAATCATATCCGCTCGGTTGCGCGTTGGCAAAATGTATTCTTCCAAATTTTTTAAGTCGATGTCACGCCAGACTTGCTTGCCTTTAGCAATGGCCTCCTCGTGACTAACGATGGTATACGGATAATAGTAGTTGGTCGGGTCTTGAAAGGCCGTTTCTAGCAATAACTCGAAGCGTTCCAAAAACCAGCTTTCAATCAGCGTCGGGTCAGCGTCAACGTACAACGAGAAGTCCGTGAAATCACTGACATAAATTTGTTCATTGGTCGGCAATTGCAGGGTATTGATGCCTTCCACGATCAAGACATCCGGGTGCACGATGTACTCAAACTGGTCAGGCACGATATCGTAGACCTTGTGCGAGTACACGGGGGCCTTAATCAGCTCCTGACCGGCCTTGACGTCGTTTAAAAACTGAATCAGGGCCGACATGTCATAACTCTCCGGGAAGCCCTTACGCGCCATGAGATTGCGTTTCTTCAGTTCCTCATTGCTGTACAGGAAACCATCGGTCGTAATCAGCTGGATGCGTTTGCCCTCAAAATAGTGATTCAACAGCACTTCCAGCAGGCGAGCGACGGTACTCTTGCCGACGGCCACACTCCCGGCAATGCCGATGATAAAGGGCACCCGCCGCGGTCGTTGTTGTAGGAAACTGGCCTTGTCGCGCTGCAGCTGACGATAGTGGTCGAATTCTAAGTGTAATAAATGCACCAGCGGAATGTACACGTCTTGAACATCTTGCAGGGAAATGCGGTCGTTGAATGCCTTGATCTGCCGCAAACTCTCCTGGGTCAACGGCAACGTGGCATCGTCGGAAAAAGCCCGCCATTGCGCCCGGGTAAATGCATTGTAATTGATGGGATCACTCATGGAGACACCTCTACTTTGATTTTAAATATCACGCTCGTTGTGAGCCATCTCCCGGGCCGGAATCAGCACGGCACCGGGGAAACGTCAACCAGTTGTGGTCCACAACGCTTGACACAATTAAGTCCTATTATACCGCAGATAAGGCCACGACCAAATAAGTTTTCAGCTGGGGCGTGGTGGTGTGCTGGCCGCCTACCGTTCGTCAACTATGGGACTGATGACGTAAAAATTAGTCGTTTATAGCATCCTAGTGAGGACTGGCCGCCTGCCGTCCACCAACTATGGGTTGGAACGCGGTGGGCGGACCGGACCGAGTCTGAGAAACGGTCTCGGCCTCGCTTTGAGCCGAAAACCGCGTCTCAAAGACGCCAGTTTGCTAAGCGGTGAGAATCGCACCGCTAAGTAAACTCCCACGGCTGAACCCATATTTGGCGGACTCTCGGCTTCAAGTGTGTATGCTAGTAACGATTGGTTTAGCCCCAGCCAGCAGTTGATTTAGCAACTAGTCTTGAACTAACACAATATTGCTGATAATCGTCACTCCTCGCCGGAGGCAGCCAGGGTGGAGCCAGCTGTGACAACGGTGTTGGCTGAGGTTTTGTCTCAGCCTACAGCGTGGGACGACTTGGGAGACTGGCGGGTTTTGCCAGGCTTCAAAGCGAACCGGAAGCCCGTTCCTCAGGCTGGAGGTGTTCCCCATAGCAGGCGGAATCCTGGCTGACGCAGGCCCTGGTTTCACTAGTTCTGGTGGACAAAACGCTGTCGCTCCGGGAGTCAAGACATTAATTCAACTTTCAACCTTTAGTAGTTACACAAAAGGAGTAGCCCAGTCACTAGCAATCGTGACCATAAGCTACTCCTTGAAAATGATTATTTTTTGTCGCTTAGCGTGCCAACTCATCTCTAGCGAACGGCAAAGCGGCCAGCCGCCACAATGTTACAGGCACCTGGTTTAAACCATCTCATACTCATTTTCCGGTACGTCATTCAACAGTGGTGACAGCTCGCCCACGCCAATCACGCTCAGGCGATGCATTGCCCGGGAACAAATGGTGTAGAGCAACTGCCGTTCGTCTTCGGCGTGGTACCGGCTGGCTGAAGCGTGCCAGACGATGACACCGTCGAATTCCAAGCCCTTGGCTAAGAAAGACGGAACCACAATGGTGCCCGGGGCCAGGCGTTGGTTTTCGGATTGAATCAGCGTGACTGCGACCCCGGCTGCCTTCAAGCGTTGCGTCAAGTCGCGACAATCGGCCAAGTCCTTGCCGATGATGGCCGTCGTTTCGTCCTCTTCTTCGTTTTGCTTGATTTGGGCGATCACCTTTTGCAGCGCCGCCTCTTCGTTTTCCGCGACTGCCATGGTGGGCAATTCACCCTCACGCGCAAAGGCCGTGACCGCTTCCCCGTTTTTCAAGATGTGCTTGGTGAAGTCGGTGACCTGTTGCGTAGAACGGTACGACTGCGTTAACTGAACGACCCGCGTTTTGTCGGGATCGAACATGGTGCTCAATTCCTGCAAGAGCGTGCGGCTATTTTCCTTGGTGAAAATGGCCTGGTTCAGATCCCCTAGCATGGTGAACCGCGCCCGTGGGAAGCTGAACTTCAAGAAGGCCAATTGAAAGGCGTTGTAGTCTTGAATTTCATCCATGAAGACGTAACGCATGTCGCGTTCGCCGGACTTACCGGTCATCTTATCGTACAAATACAGGTACGGCGTGGTGTCGACCAGCTGCATGTGGTGATCGCGTAATTTGGCCACGGATTCTTCCACACTGGCGTTCCAATCGGCCACCGTGATGTGGTAATCGCTCAGGTCAATGCGGTTGGGCATGTCGCGCAACATGTGAACGTATTGGTTATTAATGCTCAAGAACCGTGCCCGCACGATGGCCTTACGAATGGGTTCAAAGGCCTTCATGACAATCTTACGCGACAAGAATTGCGTTTCCTTTTCGGACGAATCGAACTCCCGCGGGTCATCCCCGTAGAGCGAATCCAGCTCTTCTTTACTCAGGTCCTGAATAGCGTCTTCCACCCAGCGCGTCTTCATTTCACTACTGATGCGGCGGTTCAAAATACGAATCAGCGCTTCCTTAGTGGCCTGCAGGCGGTTCCCCAGGTGGTAGTTGCGGTTGAAACTGTAATAGATTTCTTGAATTTTTTCTTTCGTGATGAAGATGTCGCCTTGGAACTTGATGTTTCGGAAGACCATGTCGTTACCTTCCAAATGGTCCGCGTAAGCCGTGACGGCGTCGAAAAAGGCTAGACTCCCCTTCATCTGGTTGATTCTCTTTTGGGCGGGAGTGTTGGTTTCGCCAAAGCGCTGGGCCAACGTTTCCACCTCAATCTTCGGCAGACGACGGCCAGCGTATTGGTAGTAGGTCATTTGGACCATGTTGTGCTCACCCAATTCTGGGAGCACCTGGTCGATGTAGTCGTTAAATAATTGGTTGGGCGAGAAAAGCATGACTTGCCCGGCGTTCAAATGCCCCCGGTACCGGTACAGCAGAAACGCGACTCGTTGTAAAATAGCCGCCGTCTTCCCGGATCCCGCGGCCCCCTGCACGAACAAGAGGTCCGAGGCGGTGTCTCTGATGATTTGGTTTTGTTCCTTTTGAATCGTGGTGACGATGCTCTTCATTTTAGTATCCGAATGCTCGCTCAAAGCGGATAGCAGCATTTGGTCAGTCACGGTCTGGTCGGTATCGTAGAGGGTCACAATCGTCCCGTCTTCGATTTGAAATTGTCGTTTTAATTTCACATCCACCGTCTGTTCGCCATCGGGTGTCTGGTAGCTGACATTGCCCAGCTCACCATCGTAGTAAATGCTGGAGATGGGCGCCCGCCAGTCATAGATGAGGAAATGGTCGGGTGAATCGGAAAATGACCCCAGCCCGATGTAAATGGTCTCGACCTTGGCCTTGGGGCCTTCTTGAAAATCGATGCGGGCAAAATAAGCCTTCTTCTCCAGGCGCTGCAACGTACTCAGTTCCGTGGTAGCGTGTTGCCAACTGTTCTGCCGTTCGGCCAACAGCTGTTGTTGCTGCCGCACGGACAGGGCGGTTTCCAGCAAGCCTTCGTAACTATCCGTCTTGATGCGCAAATCGTTGACGAAGTTCTTGCGGATTCCGGCTTCGTCACTTTCGGCAACGTCGATCCGTTCCTTAGCTTCCTTTTCGGCGGTCTTGATCTTTGCGACCACCGCGTCTAAATGTTCTTGCTCGTGGGCCTTGATTGAATCTGGCAAGCCAATCCCTCCTCAAATAACTGGGCAAACTACCCTGCTGCGAATTATCTTTCTTGTGCTAAAACACGATTGTTCGCACCGGCCTCCTTGCCGTTCGCGCGCACCAGTTGCCTGCGGCTGCCAGGGGTTCCGCCTGCTATGGGGGACACCTCCAGCCTGAGAAACGGGCTTCCGGTTCGCTTGAAAGCCTGGCAAAGACCGCCAGTCTCTCAAGTCGCCCCACGCTGTAGGCTGAGACAAAACCTCAGCCAACACCGTCGACACAGCTGGCTCCACCCCTGGCCTCCTCCGGCACGATTGTGCATAACCATAACGCTAGTCAAAACACTGTTAGCTGTCACTAACTGCGGTCAGATGACAACGTTGCCAATCGTCCAGTTTGATAGAGTTGCTAAACACCACTATCAGAGCCAATGACAACCAAGTCGTGACAGTGGCAGTAACCCGTTTTAGCACAATAATTCGACTTACCATTCTACACTCATTCAGGCTATAAATAAAGTAAAGTGCCCGTCGTTAAATCACTTATTTACCAGCATCTTTGCTATAATGGAGGGGACTTTTTGCGGGGGTGATTCTATGGATCAATTTTCCTTATTAATTATTTTAACTGCCGCCCTGGTGACGCCGCTGGTGATGGCCAAATTCAAGCTGACCGTCCTGCCGACCGCCGTGGTGGAGATTCTCGTGGGGATTCTGTTGGGGCCGAGTGTGCTCAACATCGTTCACACCAATTCAACGCTATCCTTACTGTCGAACACCGGGGTGATTTTCCTGCTGTTCCTAAGTGGGATGGAAATCGACTTCAGCCTGTTCAATCGGCGTCAAAAACCACAGACGCCACTAGCCGCCAAGGTGGCGGGCAGTGCACCGAAGTATTCACCTGTCTTTTTGGCGGTCACCAGCTACATCGCTATCATGGTCACATCGCTGTTACTGGGCTTTATTTGCCAGTGGACCGGGCTGTTCAAGGATCCATGGTTAGCGGCCATCATCTTCATGACCATTTCGCTGGGCATCGTGATCGCCACGCTCAAGGAAAAGGAGCTGTTGAGTAAGCCCTTTGGCCAGACCATCTTGCTAATTGCGGCGCTAGGTGAAATCGTACCGCTGTTTTCCCTGACCGTCTACGCCTCGATTTTTGGCAACAACAGTCAGTCCTTATGGCTCCTATTACTGGTCTTCCTAGCGGCCGGCGTCTTATTCCGGCGGTTCAAACCGTTCTTTACCTTCTTTGAAAGCATCAACAAGTCCACCACCCAGCTGGACATTCGACTGGCCTTCTTCTTGATTTTCAGTCTGGTGGTCATCGCCGAGTCCGTGGGCGCCGAAGGGATTCTGGGAGCCTTCGTGGCCGGCATCGTGATGAAATTACTGCAACCACATGAAGACACCATGGTCCGCTTAGATGGGATTGGCTACGGCTTTTTCATCCCCATCTTCTTCATGATGAGTGGCGCCGAGCTGAACCTGCGCACCTTGCTGGCGGATTCGGCGACCCTGCTGCTGATTCCCGCCTTCTTCGTGGCCTACCTGCTGGCTAAGGCGGCCGTTTACTTCGTGTTACGTCTACGTTTCAAACGGGGCAACGCCTTTGCCGGGACTGCGATTTCCGCCGCCACCATCACTATGGTCTTGGCCGTTTTGCAAGTCGCCAAATCAATGAAGGTCGTCACCAGTCAACAGTCTGGTGCCTTCTTGTTGGCGGCCATCCTGACCTGTGTGTTGGGACCATTATTATTTAACACCGGCTACTCCGCCGAGGCCGAAGACTTGAAGAAGTCAACGGTCCACTTCATCGGTACCAATTTGCTCACGGTGCCCGTCGCCCAACAGCTAGCCGATAGCTGGTACGACATCACCATGTACACCGACAAGCCCGCTAATTTTAAAACGTACAACTCTGAGGTCAACGCCAAATTGCTGGATTCTTTGGACACGGACGCCGTCGAGGCCCAAGACGCCTTTGATGCTGACATCGTCGTCCTGGGGCATTTCAACGCTACCAAAAATTACGAGCTGGCCAAGGCGGCCAAGGCCTACGGTGTCAAACGCGTCATCGTGCGCTTCGAGGACCGTAACGTATTGGACGCCCGAGAAGACGAGCTGACCGACCTGGGCATCGAGGTCTATAACACGCCCAACGTCAACATTGCCATGCTCCGAAGCCTGATTGAAGCCCCAACCACGCTGCGCTTGTTGACCGCCTCCACCTCGGCCGTCTACGAAGTTGCCCTGCGTAACCGGCGCTACACCGACCAGGAAATTCACAGCCTGCCATTCGTCCAAGACATCACCATCAGCCAAATTTTCCGTGAAGGCCACTTTGTGCGGCCAACCGGGAGTACGACCTTAAAATTCAATGACCGCATCATTTTCACCAGTAGCCCCGAAACTGCTCGTGAAATTCGGCGCGAACTAGGCATTCTGAATTAGAACTGTTACACTGGTGAAGACCGTTTAAACGAGCAAGAACCGGACTGATTTCCGGTACCCAGCAAAGGAGAGAGAGAAATGGCAACAGTTGAACTTTATTTGGTGCGTCACGGCCAAACGTATTTAAACAAGTACCACCGTATTCAAGGTTGGTCCGACTCCCCACTGACCGCTAAGGGAATCGCCGATGCCAAACGTGCCGGCGAGCGGTTAGCGAACATCAAGTTTGCGGCAGCCTACGCCAGTGATACGACTCGGGCCCAAAACACGGCCAAAAACATCTTAGCCGCCAACCAGGCCCCCGTCGCACTGACTACGGAACCCGCCTTCCGCGAAGAAAACTTCGGTTATTTCGAAGGCCTCGATACCGGGCTGACCTGGCACACGCTGGGCACGCCGGTAGGTCTGGATTCCTTCAACGCCATGATTGCCAAATTGACGATTGAAAAGACCAAGGACATGTTCCACGCCCAGGACCCCTTCGGTGACGCGGAAGACAACGCTGCCTTCTGGGACCGGGTCCAACCGGGACTGGATCACGCCATTGCGGCGGCCAGTGACGGTGACCGCTTGTTGATTGCCACGCACAGTACGACTATCCGCAGCATCGTGTCCAAGTATTCAGACATCGACGTCTCCGTGCCGGTCGACAACGGTAGCATCACCAAGCTCACCGTGACTGATGGCCAATACAAAGTTAATTATTACAACAACACAACGGGTAAGGTGAAATAGCCTGACCGTTGCGTAAAACGAGATTGGGACTGGGTCCTGGTCTCGTTTTTTGTTCGTTCACTAAAGATAGAAATCACCTAGCACCAGGCACCTTATGACGTCAAGACTAGTCGTTTACCGCCTCGCCGCGTGAACTGGCCGCCTACCGTCCGCCAACTATGGGTTGGAACGCGGTGGGCGGAATCTCTGGCTGACGCAGGCGCCTGATTCCACTAATTTTAGCGGATAGATCATCGTTGTTCTGAGATTCAACACGTCAATTTTACTTTTAGTATTTTTAGTTACTCACAATTACTAACGAAATCCAAGGTCAATCTGTAACCCCTGCAACGAAAACTTTCATGAAATTCTTAGCTTTCTCAAGTTCCCAGTGATTACAATTATTTTTGTTAAGCCTTCCGTTTAGTCTGGCGCCCAAAATGTGCTATATTAAGGGCATAGCAAAAGCCGGTGCTGTAACACCGGCCTTGCAAGCCGCTTTGTGAGCGGAGACAGTTACGACAGATGAGTCGCCCGACTATCAGAGTAGATGGGGCGGCTTTTTAATTACCGACGATCGTCGTGATGACGATCGATTAAAATCATCAATGTGGCAAATGCCAGCATCCAAGACAGCATGTCAAACACACTCACGAACTGTGAAACCTTTCCTTAGATTTTTCGACAGTCCCCACGCGCAAAAGCACCTACCCCAATCATCGGGTAGGTGCTTTTAGTCGTTCATTTTTAATTGAATTCAGTCCTGAAACCCCGCAAACAAGTTCGCAAAGGTACTGTCGGCGCGGTAGAACACTGGTGGCATCCCCACCGGTGCTGCGACCGTGACCGTTTGTTGGCCGTCGAAGCGCTCGCCGCTCCACAGATGGCACCATTCACCACCCGGCAAGTAAAGCTCACGCGTCGTTTGGTTCGGCGCCAAGACAGGCGCTACCAGCAAGTCACTGCCGAGCGTGTAGCTGGTCTGATTCTCCCAGGTTTGCGCGTCTTCTTCATCGCTGAGCACCAGCGGCCGCATCACCGGCAAGCCGGTGGCAGTATTTTCCTGCATGACTGCTCGCAGATATGGCGCTAACTGGTGATGGACGCGGGTCAACCGGGCCACTTGGCGTATGGTTGCCGTGTCATCATAGTACTGGAAGTTTTCATCCGGCCGATTGCCTTCGTGAGTCCGCATGACGGGCGTAAACGCGCCGAGTTCCAACCAGCGCAGCCACAGCTCCTTGGTCCGGTCGTTGCCAAACAAGCTGGTGTAACCCCCAATATCTGGGTGATTCAACCCGTTACCGGTCAAGCCGGACGTCAACATTCCCGTCAACGCGGATGGTAAGCCGTCGTCAGGGGTCCAGTCAACGCTTTGGTCACCAGCCCACAGTAGCGGCGCATAGCCTTGCGTGCCGGCCCCACCCGCGCGGAAGAACGGGACGACCTCGCCCAATTTGCCCGTGTGCTCGAGGGCATCGCGGTTGAGCTTGGCCCAAAGCACCGGCCACTGGTTGTGCGCCAGCATGGGGTCGGCCTTGCCGTAAAGTTGGACGTCTGTCGGCAAGTATTCACCGAAGTCGGCCATCCACCCACTCATGTCAAAGTCGATCAGGCGTTGTTCCACAATGCCTTGATACCAACTGTAAGCTGCCGGATTCAAGAGGTCCACGACCCCACAGTTGAATTCACCGAAGTCGACCAGATAGACGCTACCATCGGCCTGAGTGGCCAAGTAACCAGCGTCGCGGGCCGTTTCAAACAACGGACCATCGTCGACGACGTAAGGATTGATGTAGCCCAGGAAACGAATGCCCTGTTGACGCCAGTCCTTGATCAGCTGATCCAAGCCGGGATAAAAGTCCTGGTCCCAGTGCCAATCCCAATGCAGGCGTTTGCCAAAGCTGGTGATCAGCGGGCCTTCCCAGTCCTGTAGCCATACGCCGGCCACGTTGATGCCCGCGCGTTGGGCCGCAGCGACGCGTTCCCGGACTACCGCCGTACCGCCCTGTAAACCCAGCACGATGCCGTCGCCCAACCATTCGGGCAAGACGGGTTGCGTGCCGAACCAGTCCTTGGTCAGCCGAACTAAACCAGCCAACGTCGGTGCTGAAGCCAGCCAAACGGCCGTCGGAATCGCCCAGTCACTGAGCTCCGTGTAGCGCTGATCCGTGAAGTCCAGCACTGCGTAAGCCGTCGTATCCAAATGCACTAGCTGATGCCGGCTCGTCAGGTACGTGGCCTGCGGGTAATTGGACGTGTAATAGTCCCCGCCCCCGCCATTGTTGCGGTCGGCGGCTTGGGTGATGGCCGTTTGCTTATTCCGGCCGATACCGGGTTCGGAAGTCCAAATCGGGAACTTCCGCCCCGCCAAGTTGAGGTAGCTCATTTGCTCGCCCCCACCATAGAACCGGTCGCTCGGTTCGGCCACTAACCGCAACCAAAAACGATTGAGGTTAGCCGCTAAGGGGGTAAATTGCAAGCGCCAGCTCCGGTTCACGTAGCGCAACGTCACCCGTAAGTAACTGGGACTAGCGCTCGCCGGGGCCAATTCTAATGTCGCCGAATTGGGGGTACTGGCAATTTTTTTCACGTAGGGTAAGCCAATCCGCTCCACTTGGGTATCGCGGAGTTGGAAGTTCCCCTGATTCATTTTGACTTGGCTCTGCCCTTCCCCGACCGCAATCGCCGGGTGCTGGGGCGTACTGTGCAGGCTGGCATCGGGCTGATGGGCCCACCGTAAGGACCAATCCGCTGTCTCCGCCGCATCGCGCACGCTCAGGTGATCACCGTCTAAACAGATTTGCATACCGAACCTCCTAGTATTGGGTCACTGGTAACCGCAGCCATTGCCCCAACCATTTGATGGCCGTGGTGTAATCGCCGTAGACCAGCGCAAAATGCGATTCGGCACCGCTTTGCGCCAGGTCGTTGACCAATTCGGTGATTGGTAAGTCGACTTGGACCTTGCCAGAAAAGCCGTTGTACTGGTTTTCAACCGGCAGAGCCTTGCCGTGAATGCTGATCAAATGGTAACCGTCAGTGTCGTAGTGGACCCGCAACAACGTGACTTCGCCGGGCTTCAAGGAGCCGTCGACACTCACGCCGATCTTGCGGTTCGGGTGAACGCCCGCCGTGGCTGGGTAATCCGGATTAGCCAGGTCATACGGCCCGTAATCATGCCAAATGGTCAGGCTGTTGTCGGCCTCATCCAAGCGGCACAGGTCGCCTAAGAAGACTGGCTGTTGATGGCCGTTCAAGGCTTGCAGGGCGTACATGGAAACGGCCCCGTGGATATCGCCTTCCTCGGCCACTGGTGTCTTTTGGTTGGTCAGTTGTGAGAAGACGCCACCCGGTGCACTGTCGAATTTTTCAAAGAAGTCTGGCCAGCACCGTGAGGCAAATGCGCCCAGCCCATCGGCCGCCACGTGGTCTTGCATGACCGTGACGTATTGCGCCATCTTAATCGCCCGCGGATCGGCAGGATCCAGGTCTTTCAAATGGTCTTGCGCGTAAGTCAATTGGTCCTGATAAGCGGCTGGCTTTAATTGGGCCGCCGTCTTAAAGGCTTGATCAATGCTGTAGTGCTTCAAAGAGACCCCGAGTTGGTCCCGCAGTTCTTGCGGATTGGTCCCAGAGAAATTGAAACCAGGTGGGAACGTCCCTACGACCCCGACCGTCAAGTGTTGCAGGTCTTGATAGGCGTCGACTGAGCTGATAAATTGCCGGATTGCCTTGGCCCCGGCTTCCTCGTCCACGCCACCAATGAATTGTTGGTAGACTTGGCCGTGCATGTGCAGGTAGTTGGCTGTACTCAACAGTCCCGTCATGGCGTTTAAATGCAGCCAGCCGTGAACACTAGGTTCCTTTTCAATCAATAAGAAAATCGGGACTGAGTAGCGCTTGACCAATTCCGTCACGAACTCTTGGCCGGTAAAGGTCAGTTGTTGGAAAATGATGGCCGTCGGTTCCTCTGCCAGATTTTCGATGAAGTCCAGCAGTTCATCTGGTTCGCCTAAAGGCGCTTCGGGGGCCACGATGTCGGGCGCAATCAGTTGGAGCGTGGCCAGCGTGGTTTCAAAGCGTTTCTGCGCCAGTTCGGCGTCAAACTTCCGCCGAACGACGGGAATATAGACTAAACTCATGGCCTACGCCTCCTTTGGGGTATTGTCCCAGGCGTCTTGGAATCGTTTCAACCCGAGATCGGTGTAAGGGTGGTAGAAGCTATCACGGTAAACGTCTAAGCCAGCCGTCACGATGTCTGCCCCGGCCTTGGCCGCTTCGACGATCTGATGACCACTGCGGACGGCGGCCACGATGATTTCCGTTTGGTAACCGTAGTTGCGGTAGATCTGCGCAATGTCCTTGACGTAGCCCATGCCGTCTTCACCGTTGAGTTCTTTCCAGTTGACGAATGGTGAAGCGTACTTGGCACCGATTTTGGCTGGCATGATGGCTTGCGCGGCAGAGAAAATCAGCGTCACGTTGGTCCGGATGCCCTCTTGTTCCAAGTGGCGAGCGGCGATGATGCCGTTTTCCGTAGCGGGAATCTTGATGGCAAAATTGTCTGAGAACTGGTGAATCTTTTCCGCCATGGCAATCATGTCGGCTGATTCCGTCAAATGCGGATTGATTTCAATTGAGATGGGGAAATCTGGCTTGTCGGCCGCAAAGTCCGCCAAGTTTTGCACGGCGACCATGAAGGGTTGACCGCTAGCTTGAATGTGCTTGGGATTCGTGGTGACCCCGTCGATCCCGTAATTTTCATAAGCATAGGTAATTTCATCCATTTTGGCACTATCTAAAAAATATTTCATCGTTCAATGACATCCTTTCAGTTTTCCACAGAAGTAGCTTCAACCACGGCATCCTTGTCGCGGCGCTTGAGCAATTGCACCAAGACCTCATGGTAACGCTTTTCAGTCAGCGGGTAGAGGTAGTGCATGATGATCACCGTCATGATAGCCATGGCAGCTGAGTAGAAGAACATCAGCCCCCGAATTCCCATCAAGGCCGTGGCGGTCTGTTGTTGGTTCGGCACGTAGCCGACCCAGGTCAAAATAATCCCGGGAATGAAGCCGGCAATGGCCTGTGATAATTTCCGGAAATAGGTAAAGGCCGAATAGACCATCCCTTCGGAACGAATCCCACTTTGCCACTCGCCGTATTCCACACAGTCGGAAACCAACGCCCAGTTCAAGGCACTGGTGAACCCGTTCCCTAAGTAAGCGATACTGGTGAAGATGACCAGCAGCAAGGTGTTGCTGGCAAAGAAGAAGCCAAGAATATCGGCAGTGGCCCAGATGACACAGCCCATCGAATAAACGGTCTTCTTGTCAAAACGCTTGGTCAGCAGCGGCACCAAAGCGACGGCGACAAAGACCATCCCGATACTAAAAAAGCCCAGGTAAGAAACCGCCGTGTTGTCCTTCAAAATGTATTCACAGTAGTACACCTGCACGGCCAGCTTGAGGTTAAAGGCCGAGAAGGTAAAGAGGTTCACGATACACAACGTGACCAGCGGCCGGTTCTTCAGTAAGGCCTTGAAACTCTTCTTCAAGTCTTCTTTGGTGGCCTTAGGCTTCGGCGCTTCCTTGTAGACTTCCTTGATGTTGAAATAAGAAATCCACTGACAAGCGACCCCGACCACGGCAAAGCCAATAACCGCGACCGTGTAGCCTTCATGGTCGGTCGGCAAGAGGTTCACGATAGGCATGAACCCAATCGTCGCCAGCATCAGCCCCAGGTTGGAGCCGGCTTGCCGGAACGAAGCCAGTTCGGAACGTTCCTGACTATTCCGCGTCATCGTGGGAATCATGGACCCAAACGGCACGTTAGAAATCGAGTAGACGGTCCCGAAGATCATGTAGGAGATGTACGCCCAGATCATTTTCCCCGTGACCGAGAAGTCAGGCACGGAGAAGTTAGCAATCAGCAGTAAGGCCAGTGGAATCGCGGCCCAGAGAATAAAGGGGCGGTACTTCCCGCGCGACCCAATATTTTGCCGGTTGTCGATCCAGGTCCCCACGCTCATGTCCATGAACGCGTCCCAAACCTTGGCAACCAAGAAGACGGTCCCAGCTAACGCAGCCGGTAGCTGCAAGACGTCAGTGAAGTATTTCAATAAGTACAGTTGGCCCATGTCAAACAGGAAGTTGTTCCCAACATCCCCGATGGCATAGCCAATCTTGTTACGAAGCGTCGTGGTCCGGGGAGCGACCTCTTCGGTAAACGTTTCCGTGGTACTTGCGGCGTTGTCACTCATACAACCGCCTCCTTATTTAGGGTACACAACGATCTTGGCGTTCATAAATTCCATGATGCCCATATCGCTCATTTCACGGCCGTAACCTGAATTCTTGACTCCGCCGAATGGCAGTTCAGGAATCCCGGTCGACCCTTTGTTGATAAAGACTTGACCAGTCGCCATCCGACTCGCAACGCGGTGGGCCCGCTCTTCATCAGCGGAGAACACGGCACCAGCGAGGCCAAATGGCGTGGCGTTAGCAATTTTCACCGCTTCGTCGTCGGAATCGACCACGTACAGCTGAGCAACGGGACCAAAGAATTCTTCTTGACTGGCCGGATTATCTGGCGTGATATCGCCAAGTAACGTCGGCATGAAGCCCGTTGCGTCACCCACGGGACCACCAGCGACAAGGGCGGTCGCCCCGTGTTGCACGGCGTTATCGACCTGTTGGGCCAACTTTTCTTGACCGCGTTTAGACGCCAATGGTGCCAGCGTGGTCTTAGAATCCATCGGGTCACCCACAACCTGCGCGGTAAAGATTCGCTTAAGCCCCGCAACAAATTCATCGGCGACTTCGCGGCGAACGATAAACCGCTTGGCGGAGGTACAAGTTTGTCCAGAATTCCGTAACCGGGAAATAGCAGCTTCTTGAATCGCGTTGTCCATCTCGGCATCGTCTAAAATCAGGCAAGCATCACTACCGCCCAACTCCAACGTACTCTTAGTCAGATTTTGCCCGGCCAAGCCCGCCAATTGACGACCGACTGGTTCGGATCCGGTCACAGCCAAACCTTGGACCCGGGAATCTGCAATCACCCGTGCCACTTGGTCATGGGTCAAGCACAGGTTCTGGAAGGCCCCCACTGGCATGCCCGCCTGCCGAGCGGCTTGTTGAATCAAGTCGGCACAACCGGCAACGGAACTGGCATGCTTCAAGATGACGGGGTTCCCTGCCAGATAATTGGGTGCCAACACCCGAATCACTTGAGTGTACGGGAAGTTCCAGGGTTCCACGCTCATGATGATCCCGGTTGGGGCAAATTCCAACTGGGCGTGCGCGTCGTTTGGCCCGTACACGTAAGGCTTCGGCGTCAAGAAGGCCGCGCCGTTGTTGGCGTAGTAGCGGGTAATATTGGCCGCCGCATGGGATTCGCCCTGCCCTTCCTTGAAGAGTTTCCCCATATTGTGGGCCGCCTCTTCCGCAAATTTGTCGGCTTCATCGTCGAAAATCTGCGCTAATTTTAAGAGATGTTGTGCCCGTTCAAAGCGGGTAGTTGGTTGTTCCTCGAAGTATTGCGCGCTCGTAGCCAAGGCTTGGTCAACCTCGGCGTCAGTTGCGTCAGGATAAGACCGGTATTCGGCGCCGGTCAATGGATCGATTACACGGTAAGACATAGCAGACACCAATCCTTTCAAAATTCGAAACTATCCCCATTATGCGAGTTGAATTTGTGAAAATTGTGAAGATAAATCCAATATAATGTTAAGGAATCTTCACATTTGCTTATGAAAGCTTATCGTGAACTTAAGGCAACCCTAATGTAAGCTTAAATGCGGTTTGTCAGTAATGAAAGCGGTGCTAATTCTCGTACCCAGTGAATCAGTCTGCCCATGACCTTTATGCAAAAGCCGAACTACATTGGCCTATTCACCGGTCACCTTGTGCACGTTTTATCATGTCGGTGGCGACTGATGATGTAAAAATTAGTCGTTTACAATTTCGTAGTGTGTACTGACCGCCTACCGTCCCCCAACTATGGGTTGGAACGCGGTGGGCGGACCGGACCGAGCCTGAGAAGCGGTCTCGGCCTCGCTTTGAGCCGGAAGCCCACGTCTCAAAGACGCCAGTTGTCTAAGCGGCATGAACCGTGCCGCTAAGGCAACTCCCACGGCTGAACCCATACTTGGCGGACTCTCGGCTACAAGTGTACGTGCTAGTGAAAGTTGGCTTAGTTCCAGGTAACGGCTGATTTAACAACTAGTCTTTAATTAAGACAAGGTTACTGATCATCGCCAACTCGCCGGAGGCAGCCAGCTGTGTCGACGGTGTTGGCTGAGGTCTTTTCTCAGCCTACAGCGTAGGGCGACTTTGGAGACTGGCGGTCTTAGCCAGGCTTCAAAGCGAACCGGAAGACCGCCCCTCAGGCTGGAGATGTCCCCCATAGCAGGCGGAATCTCTGGCTGACGCAGGCTCCTGGTTTCACTAATTTTAGCGAATAGAAGACCGTCGTTTCAGGGACTATTGCATTAATGCTACTTTCAACCTTTAGTTGGCACTAAAAAAACGAGGACCCCCAGGCAATGACTACCTGTTGGTCCTCGTTTCATTCAATGTTTTTACTTACGAATCAATGACGCTTCGTGCGCGCGTTGCGTATACATGTCGATTTCGTCGTCAGCGGCGCGAACCCAATGACGGGGTGAAATTTCGACGAGCTTGCGTTTCTTGCCGTCATTTTCACCGCTACCATCGTAGGCAATCTCTTCTCGGGTCCGTTCAAACTCTGGATCAGGGACGGGTACGGCTGACAATAGACTCTTGGTGTAGTCATGCAGTGGGTGAGCGTAGATTTCGTCAGAGTCGGCGATTTCTAGCATCCGGCCATAGTGCATGACGCCGATCCGGTCAGAGATGTACTTGACCATCGACAAGTCATGGGCGATGAACAGGTACGTTAAGCCCTGTTCCCGCTGGAGCTTCTTCATCAAGTTAACGACTTGGGCTTGGATGGACACGTCCAACGCAGAGATTGGTTCATCGGCAATCACGAACTTGGGATCCACGGCTAACGCCCGGGCAATCCCGATCCGTTGCCGCTGTCCACCGGAGAATTCATGCGGGTACCGACTGGAGTGGTCCTTGTTCAACCCAACCGTTTCCAACAGGTCTTCCACCTGCTTGGTCCGGTCGGCGTCGTCCTTGGCCAAATGGTTGATGTCGATACCTTCCGCCACGATATCCTTGACCTTCATCCGCGGATTCAATGAGGCGTAAGGGTCTTGGAAAATCATTTGCATGTCCTGCCGGAACTCGCGTTGGTCGGCCTTGCTGGTGAAATTATCCACGTTCTTGCCATTGAATAAAATCTCACCGGCGGTCGGCTCGTACAAATGGATGATGGCCCGGCCAGTCGTGGTCTTCCCAGAACCAGATTCGCCAACGAGACCAAACGTTTCCCCCTTGTAAATATCAAAGGAAATGTCATCAACCGCGCGGACCTCATCGGCCTTACCCACGTTGAAGTACTGTTTGAGGTGCTTGACCTCGAGGATTTTTTCGGCATTTTCGTAATCCATTATTGCTGTTCCTCCTGTTCTTCAACTGGGACGCTTGGCCGTTGCTTGGCGACCAAGTCTTTTTGCATCGCAGCGTATTTCTTTTGCCGCGCAACGATTTGTTCTGGTGGCGTCACCTTAGGCGCATCCGGATGGAGCAACCAGGTTGCCGCATAGTGGGTGTCAGAGACCTTGAAGAACGGTGGTTCCTGTTCGGTGTCAATCTTCAAAGCATAGGCGTTCCGAGCAGCAAAGGCATCCCCTGCTGGCGGATCCAACAAGTCCGGTGGCGTCCCAGGAATCGATGGCAACTCGTCACCGCTGGAATCCAGTGTGGGCATGGAGCTTAACAGGCCCCACGTGTACGGGTGCTTCGGGTTGTAGAAGATTTCATCCACGGTCCCGTATTCCACGATTTTCCCAGCATACATGACGGCGACCCGGTCGGCCATGCCAGCCACGACCCCCAAGTCATGCGTGATGAAAATGATCGACGTGGAAATCTTATCTTGCAATTCCTTCATCAGGTTCAAGATCTGCGCCTGAATCGTCACGTCCAAAGCAGTCGTGGGTTCATCGGCAATCAGAATTTCTGGGTAGTTGATCAACGCAATCGCAATCACGATCCGTTGCCGCATCCCCCCAGAGAATTGGTGCGGGTAATCATTGATCCGGTTCTCCGCATCCGTGATCCCGACCAACTTCATCATTTCTAAGGCTTGGGCCAATGCCTTTTCCTTCTTCATCCCCTTGTGGACCATCAGGGGTTCGGCGATTTGCTTACCGATCCGCATGGTGGGGTCCAGTGAAGTCATTGGGTCTTGGAAGATTTCGGCGATGTCTTGGCCCCGAATACTTTCCATTTCTTGATCAGTTTTTTTCAGTAAGTCTTGGTCCTTGTACATGATGGACCCGCTGGTAATGTCAGCGTTCCGGGCATTCAAGCCCATAATCGTCCGGGTAGTTACGGATTTACCGGAACCAGATTCCCCGACGATGGCCAGGGTTTCCCCTTTACGAAGGTCAAAGCTCACGTTCCGGATGGCCTTAACGTCACCGGCATACGTTTTGAAATTAACCTGCAGGTTGCGTACTTCCAAAATATCTTTTTCGTTCTCCATGACGTTAGTTCACCTACTCTTTCGTCCGCGGATCAAAGGCATCCCGTAAGCCATCACCTAAGAGGTTGAAGGCTAACATGATGATGGACAGAATCAACGCTGGCCACCACATCTGATAAGGCAGGAACTGGAAGTTCTTTTGCCCATCGTTTAACAACGTCCCTAGTGAAGCCTGTGGTGAGGAAATCCCAATCCCAATGTAGGATAAGGTGGCTTCAAAGAAGATGGCGTTGGGGATCGTAAACATCGTGTTGATGATGATCACGCTGGAGAGGTTCGGTAACAGATGCTTGAAAGCAATCTTCATCGGTCGCTCACCCAGCGTTCTCGCCGCGAGAATATATTCTTGTTCCTTAATCTCCATGGTCTGCGCTCGGACGAGTCGGGCCATGTTGACCCACGACGTCAGCGCGATGGCAATGATGATCGACGTCATCCCGGGTTTTAGAATCAAAATCAACAGGACGATGACAACTAGGTTAGGAATGGACAGGATGATTTCAATGATCCGTTGCATGATCGTATCAATGCGACCACCCTTCCATCCCGAGAACATCCCGTACGTTACCCCGATGGTCAAATCAAACAGGGTGGCCACTAACGCGATGATCAAGGAAATCCGTGTCCCGTAAAGGACCCGTGAGAACAGGTCCCGACCTAAGTAGTCGGTCCCCATGATATAAAATTTGCTGGAAGCCCCAGCCTGCTTATAAGCGTCGACTCGTTCGCCCGCTTGAACCAAGGTCCCGTTGAACCCGTTGATGTTCACACCGGGAATCTTCGATGGTAAGTTGGCGTATGACGGGTTCACGGCATTGGGGTTGTGTGGTGAGACCACCAAGGACCCAAAGGCCATGATGAACACGATGGCCAGCACGATCAAGGATACCCAGGCACCCTTGTTCTTCTTCAACCGCCGCCAAGCATCTTGAGCGAACGTTAAGGAAGGCGCGGCAATCTTTTCGCTATCGAGATTCGCCCGATCATCGCTGGAAATCCGCTTAAAGCTATCTTCAGGGAGTTTAACTGTATCTGCCATTTATTTACCTCCTAGTTAGCCTTGCCTGTGATCCGAATCCGTGGGTCAACGATTCCATAAAGGATGTCGGTGATCAACAGAACGACACAGAGCATGAATGAATAGATGATGGTCAGGCCCATGATGGTTGGGTAGTCGTTCGTCAAGACGGACTTCACGAATTGTTCCCCAATCCCCGGGATCGAGAAGATGTTTTCCACAACCATTGACCCAGTCATGATGTTCACGGCTAACGGTCCCACAATCGTAATCAACGGAATCAAACTGTTCCGTAGCGCATGGTGGTAAATGACCCCCGTGCGACTCAGCCCCTTGGCCTTGGCTAGCTCAATGTAATCCGAACTCAGCACGTCGACCATTTCCGTTCGGACGAACCGCGCCGACTCGGCTAACGGCGTCGCTCCTAACGCAAGGGTTGGCAACACCGTGTAGATGAAGCCGCCCCATTCGGCAATCGGGAACCAACCGAGCTTCAACCCCAGGTAGTACTGGAGTAAGACGGCCAAGACGAAGGATGGGATGGAGATCCCTAAGATAGACACGATCGTTGCCGTGGTGTCGACCCAGGTATTTTGCTTCATGGCCCCAAAGGCCCCCACGATGATTCCTAAAATGACCCCGAAGATCATAGCCTGCAGCCCAATCTGCAGGGATGGTCCGATCCGACTTGAAAGCAAGTAGGAAACGGGTTGGTCACTAAATTGGAAAGACGTTCCGAAGTTACCGCGGACAGCCCCTGCTAAATACAGCAAGTACTGTTGCCAGACTGGCTTATCCAAACCATATTGTTCGTAGATCAGCGCAATCTGACTTTTGGACAACTTAGCTTGGTTGGTCAGTGGCGTCCCAGGTAACAACTTCATTAGGAAGAACGTCACGGTAATAACGATGAATAAGGTCAGGATCAAATAAAAGATCCGCTTTGCTAGGTACTTTGCCATTTGTTTACCTCTCAATCAGTAGACTTATTCGTTACCGTTAAGTTGTTAAACTTAACAAGAACTCCACAAAAACAACAAGATGATAAATGATTGCAATAATATCGAAAAGTAAGGACCAACTCGCGTTAATCCTTACTCCCCGATAAAGCTTATTATGTCAGATTTGCACCTGACGAGTAATAACTGAATTAATTCGTGGCTTACTTGGAAATGTAGGCTTGACTGAAGTCCCAGTTAGCGCCGGTTGGGAAGTAGATCAATCCCTTAACGTTAGACTTGACCAGTTGGGCTTTCCCTTGTTGGTAAATTGGGATGATCCCTTGGTCATTCAAGATAGCCTTTTGGGCACCAACCATGTCGTTCCAACGAGCAGCGGTGTTGTTGGCATCCTTACCAGTTGCGGCAGCGACATCCTTGTCGTAAGTCTTAGAAGCCCATTTCCCGTTGTTGTACGAGTTGTCAGAGGTGAACAGAGACAGGAAGGAAATTGGGTCTGGGAAGTCAGCGCCCCAAGCGGAAACAACGGCGTCGAACTGACCATTTTGTGACCGGCTCAACCGCGTCTTGAATGGCAAGTTACTGTTGGTAACCTTGATGTTGCCTAACTTCGCCCATTGACTTTGAACGAATTCGGTAATGTTCTTACCAGCTGGCGTATCATCAGCCATTAAAGTGAAGGAGTAACTTGAACGACCGGTTTCCTTCAAGGCTTGCTTCCAAAGCTTCTTGGCCTTGGCCATGTCTTGAGAAGTTGCTGAAGGAACGGCGGCGTCCGTGTTGAAGTCCTTACCCTTGTAAGAAGCTAAGCCCGTTGAGACCAACCCTTTAGCAGTGGTTGACCCATCGGCCAAGACCTTGTTGACGAATTGGTTCCGGTTGATAGCCAGTGATAAGGCTTGACGAGCCTTCTTGTTCTTCATCATGGAATCTTTCTTTTCGTTCAATTCGATGTAGAAGGTCGAAGCACTCTTCCGTTCAACGTACTGCTTAGAGTTCTTGTAGTTCTTTGGTTGTTGCCCACTCAGGTAAGTTGCATCCAGCTTGCCACTTTGGTACTGGCTCAAAGCCGTTTGAGGATCCTTCATTGTTTTGAAGTTGATCTTCTTTAGTTTAACATTCTTCGCGTTCCAGTACTTAGTGTTTTTACTCATCGTCCAGTTATCGGACGTCCCAGTCCAGTATGTTAACTTAAACGGACCGTTGTAGACGTTCTTCTGGGCGTTTGTTGCATAACCCTTGCCGTACTTTTGAACGACTGACTTGTTTTGCGGGAAGAACATGGGACTCGCTACCAATGAAGGGAAGTAACTAGTGGCCTGCGTTAAGGTCACAACCACTTTGTATTGGCCAACTGCCTTAATACCTAAGGTTGAAACGGCCTTCTTCTTGTTCATGATGGCGTTGGCGTTCTTAACCGGCGCGTACATGTAAGCGTATTGTGAAGCGGTCTTAGGATTGACGGTCCGTTGCCAGGCAAACACGAAGTCTTTAGCGGTTACCTTATCACCGTTACTCCAGTTAGACTTCCGGAGATTAAACGTATAGGTCTTCCCGTCCTTAGACTTGGAGTAGCTCTTAGCAACCCCAGGATGAATGGAACTGTTCTTGCCGATCCGTAACAGACCTTCACCGGTGTTGTTCATCGTTTCCCCAGAAACAACGTCCGTTGCGGTTGATGAGTCCATGGAAGGTAATGCGGAACTTTCCATCCAATTTAACGTTTGCTTGCTGGCTTCGCTGGAACTGCTAGATGACGACCCACACGCTGCGAGCAAGACTGCCGCGAATGTCGCCACCGTTCCTAGTTTGACTGCCGAATTGATTTTCATTTTAAATCCAACCCCTCTTAGTTGTTGTTTGCGAAATAAATTGACAACCTCAAATTTGATATTGCAATTGTATATTAGAAAAAGATTAAAATCAATAGGAATGGCTAATTTATTTTAAATAATTTTATAGAAACGCTGCTATGACGGGTATATAAATTAAAAATTAAAATCTGATGTCACATTTAGTCAGCCGAAAACTCACCTGTTTTGTATACCATATACAAGAAAATGGCATAAAAATTAACTCGCTACTCACTGATTATTCAGTAATGGTAGCGATTACCAACGTGGGTAAATCGGTTTATGAGAATTGGGCGAGGAACTTGGGGCCAATAACGATCAATCTGATGCGCCAAAATTGACCGTTATTGGCCCCGTCACGCCGACTTGTGAAATTCTCCGAGTCATTAGCCACCCCTCCCACTGAATGCCGCTGACAGCCCCTTTTTCCGCGACGACTAGGCAAGCAAAAATGGCATCCCCACTTTTTTCATGGGAATGCCATTTTGAGTTACGGGTATTCTAGAGCTGCGTGTCTGTAAGGCTTCGTCGTGCGTGCTGTCCACCTTACCGTTCGTCGAAGACAATCGCCTTCACCGGCAACCGTAGCCAAGTTGACGAATTGGCCAGTAAACCAATCGTTATTGACTAGCATCCTTGTAGCCGAGAGTCCGCCAGTTCTCGCTGTGAAGCCGGTCCCCATAGCAGGCGGAACCCTTGGTAGCCGCAGGCGACTGGCTTCCGCAATCTGCCCTTCAACTTTACTTGCTAATGTAAGCCTTGCTGAAGTCCCAGTTCGAGCTGACTGGGAAGTAGACGATGCCCTTGACCTTGGACTTCATCAGTTGCGGCTTGCCACTCTGGTAAACCGGGATGATGCCTTGGTCCTTCAATAAGACCTTCTGGGCGTCGATCAGGTTTTGCCAACGAGCAGCTGGCTTGTTGGCGTTGGTCGTCGTGGCTTCCTTAACCAGCTTGTCGTAAGTCTTGTTCGACCATTTTCCGTTATTGTAGGAATTGTCTGACGTGAACAATGACAGGTCGGTGATTGGGTCTGGGAAGTCAGCGCCCCACAGCGTGACGACGGCATCGAATTGGCCAGCAGCTGACCGTGACAACCGCGTCTTGTATGGCAAATTAGAATTGGTGACCTTGAAATTAGGTAGCTTAGACCACTGACTCTGGACGTATTCCGTCGTACTCTTACCTTCGGCGGTGTCATCAGCCATCAGCGTCAGCGAGTAGCTCTTGCGGCCAGTCTCTTTCAATGCCTCGTTCCACAGCTTCTTGGCCTTGGCAACATTGTGTTCCGTCGCGGCTGGAATCGAGCCTTCGGCAGCAAAGTCCTTGCCATCACGTACGGCTAAACCTGCCGTAACGATACCGTTGGCGACCTTAGAGCCGTTGTCTAAGACCTTGTTGACGAATTGCTTGCGGTTCAAGACCAGTGACAGAGCTTGCCGGGCCTTGACGTTACGCATCATGGAATCCTTCTTCTCGTTTAATTCCAAGTAAGCGACCCGTGAACTGTTACGGGCGTGGTATTCCTTAGAGTTCTTGTAATTCTTCGGTTGTTGCCCACTCAGGTAAATGGCATCCAGCTTCCCACTTTGGTATTGGCTCAACGCCGTTTGCGGATCCTTAACGGCACTGAACTTGATGTGCTGGAGCTTTACCGACTTGGCGTTCCAGTACTTGGCGTTCTTGGTCAACGTCCAATTATCAGAGGTCCCAGTCCAGTAAGTCAGTTTGAACGCCCCGTTGTACACGTTGTTCTGGGCATTGGTGGCGTACTTCTTACCGTATTTTTCAACGACGCGTTGGTTTTGCGGGAAGAATGCGGTTTGCGCGACTAAGGTTGGGAAGTAGCTGACTGGGTGAATCAAGGAGACTTGAACCTTGTAGTTGCCTAGCGCCTTGATGCCTAGCTTAGAAACGGCCTTCTTCCCGGCCATAATGGCGTTGGCATTCTTCACGTCCGCGTACAGGTAAGCGTACTGCGACCCTGTCTTGGGGTTCACAGTGCGTTGCCAGCCGTAAACGAAATCTTTCGCGGTGACCTTATCGCCGTTGCTCCAATTGGATTTTCGGAGATTAAACGTGTAAGTCTTCCCGTCCTTGGACTTGGTGTAGCTCTTGGCCACCCCTGGATGGGTGCTACTGTTCTTGCCAAATTTCAACAGGCCCTCACCCGTGTTGTTCAGCGTTTCACCGGACACCACATCCGTCGCCAGCGAATTGTCCATCGTCGGCAATGAAGAAGACTCCATCCAGTTTAACGTTTGGTCCTTGGCTTGACTCTGACTCGACGAGGTCCCACACGCTGCTAACGCTACCGTTGTCAGCGCGGCGACCGTCCCTAATTTTAACATCGACTTTACCTGCATACACGACCGACCCCTCTAATGAGTTTGTTTAACCAATTGGTTATTGCTGACAACTATATATTAAAATTAAATGAGAATCAATACCAAATCTTAATTATTTTAAATTTACCGGCTCACACCACCAACTAGGCAACTACTGGTCCAGCTTGAATTGGCCCACGACACTGTCACTCATCCGCCGGTCACTAAAAATTCTCATTGTATTATCATTTACCCAACTTAACGATTCACCAGCTCATTAATTTTCTGAAAACTGCCGGTCAACGCTGGCTAATCCTGCAACGTTTGCCGGCCGGCATGTTATACTTGGCACATAGACTTTAAAGGAGGGTGATCTTTTGGAAGAAACCCCACGAACACCAGTCATCACGATTGGCTTAAACGCCGGTCAGGCCACCTTCGGCTACTCGATGACTGAACTGAAAAACTTGGTGGAGGCTAACAACATGACGGTGGTTGAAGAGATTCAGCAATCACTGCCTAAGCCTAACCCGGGGACTTACTTCGGGACAGGGAAAGTCGAAGAGCTGGCCACCATTGTTGCCGACGATGGCGTCGATACCATCGTGGTCAACGATGAGCTAACTCCCAGTCAGATTCGGAACCTCGAGGCGGGCACCAAAGCTCGGATCATGGACCGAACTGGTTTGATTTTGGAAATCTTCGCCAACCGGGCCCAGTCCCGTGAAGCCAAGCTCCAGGTTCAACTGGCCATGTTACAATACCAACTGCCCCGGCTACACACCAGCGCTTCCCAACGGCTGGACCAACAAACCGGTAGCGGTGGCGGCGGTGGCTTCACCAACCGTGGTTCTGGTGAATCACAAACCGAAATGAGTCGTCGGACCATTCAACGATCGATCAACCACGTGAACCACGAACTCAAGGAAATCAACCAAGCAGCGGCCACCCAACGGGCACAGCGGGAACGCAATGAACTGCCTTCCGTCGCGTTAGTCGGTTACACCAACGCCGGCAAATCCACGTTGATGAACGCACTGGTCCGTGAATTCGGCAAGAGCGAAGAAAAACAGGTCTTCGTTAAGAACATGCTGTTCGCCACGTTGGATACCAGCGTGCGTCAGCTGACCTTCCCCGACCAAAAGAAGCTGCTATTGAGCGACACGGTCGGCTTCGTGAGCCAACTGCCAACGCAGCTGGTCAAGGCCTTCCGCTCCACGTTAGCTGAAGCTGCCAACGCCGACCTCTTGATCCAAGTTGTCGACTACGCTGACCCCAACAAAGAAGCCATGATGGCTACCACGGAACAGACGCTGGAAGATATTGGTGTCACCGATGTACCAATGATCACGGTCTTCAACAAGGCCGATTTGACCGACGCCCATTACCCGAACCGGGTTGGCGACCAGTTGATTCTCTCCGCCATGGATGCCGACTCCATCGACGCATTGGTGAAGGCCGTTAAGGAAAAAGTCTTCCACAATTACGTGACGGCCAACTTCCTGATTCCGTTCGCCGACGGGGATGTCGTGGCCTACATGAACGACCACGCCAACGTGCTCGACACCAATTATGAAGCAGACGGTACCGCGCTCAAGGTCGAGCTCCAGTCCGCTGACTTCGACCGCTTCAAGCAATACGTTGTTACGGAATAATTATGAACTTAGCCACCCGCTTTTTCTTGCGGGTGGCTTTTTTGCTATCTTCCTTACCAGTTGCCAAAAAACGCCCAGCCATTTCACAACGAAATGACTGGGCGTTTTCGATTTAGCTAAAATTAGGCTTGGCGCTTCTCCAGGTAACGGGCGAGCACGGACAAGCAGTAACAAACGATAAAGTACATCAGCGCAATCGCCACGAACATCGGAATGATGTAGTTGGTGTTTTGGCCGTAGATAATCTGTGAGCGGTACAACATTTCTGGTAACAGGATAATCGTTGCCAAAGACGTGTCCTTGACCAGCGAGATGAACTGGCTAACAATCGCCGGAATCATCTTGACCATGGCTTGTGGCAACACGATGTACCACAGGCCTTGCCAGTAGGTCAGCCCATTAGCGCGGGCCCCTTCCATCTGGCCGGGGTCGACGGCTTGAATCCCGGAACGCACGATTTCTGCCAGCATGGTCGATTCGAAAATCGTCATGGCTAAAATCGCGGCCGGAATAATTTCTGGTTTGACCCCCAGGTTGGGTAACCCAAAGTAAGTAAAGAACAGAATCAAGATCAGCGGTAGGTTCCGGATGATATCGATGATCAACCCTACGATGGCTGATAAGTATTTAATCTTCACGTACCGAATGACCCCGAGAATCGAGCCGATAATAAAACTCCCAATGATAGACACGATGGAAACCAGAATCGTGATTCCTAGCCCACCGAACAGGTAGCGTAAGTTATCTGGGGAGTAGGCATCAATAAAGTTTTGTAACATAATTTATTCTCCTCCCCTTTAAGCTAACCGCTTTTCCAAGTAGCGCATGTAGTAACTGATGGGCATGGTGATGACCAAATATAAGACCCCGACCGCCGAGTACGCTGCAATGGTTTCCAGCGAACTCGAGGCGATGACGTTACCTTGGTACATCAAATCAAAACCACCCACGAAGGCCAACGTTGAGGAGTTCTTGACCAGGTTCACGAACTGGTTACCCAGTGGCGGAATCACGTACCGAAAGGCTTGGGGCAAGATGATGTAGCGCATGGCTTGCCAGAAGGACAACCCGTTGGAGCGGGCCCCTTCCATTTGCCCCGGGTCAACGGATTGAATCCCAGCGCGGACCGTTTCAGCGATAAAGGCCGACGTGTAAAGCGTCAGGCCAATCGTGCCGGCCGTGAACCCGTTCATCTTGATGACGTACAGCGGGAACACCACGTAGAAGAACATCGTGATGACCAGCAGGGGGATGTTCCGGAAAATTTCAATGTAGACCCGGGCAATGCCGCGGGCAACCTTACTGGGTGATTCTTCTAACAGGGCAAAGAACGTCCCGAGAATCAAACTGAAGATCAAGGCAAGAATGCTACAAAGCAGCGTTTGGCCTAACCCATAAAGTAAGGTGCCACCGTAATCTGAAAAGATATGAATCATTCTTTAGCCGCCTCCTTGTAGTCAAAGCCCTTAACGTTGTGGAACCACTTGTGCAAGAGCTTGTCGTAGGTACCGTTGTCCCGCAACTCGGTCAATGCCCGATTGGTTGCGTTTCTAAACGGCGTTTGGTTCTTGTCCATCGCAATCCCGTATGGTTCGGAAACGAACGTCCCGCCGGTAACTTCATAGCCCGGGTTTTGGACGGACATCCCGTACAGGATCCCATTATCGGTCGTCAACGCTTGGCCTTGACCAGACTTCAAAGCCGTCATGGCTTGCGCGTAGTCGGTCAGTTGTAAGACCTTGGCGTTGGGCGCGACCTTGGCCACGTTTTCCACGGAATCAGATCCCACGACCCCGAGGACCGTGCCCTTTTCACGGTTCAAATCTTTGACGTTTTTAATGCTACTGCCGCGCTTGACCAGCAGTGATTGGCCAGCGTAGAAGTAGGTATTGGAAAAGGTGACTTGCTTGCGCCGTTCCGGCGTATTGGTCATGGTCGCAATGATGGCGTCGATGTTCCCATTTTTCAGCATCGGCATCCGGGTCGAACTCGTGACCTGAATGAACTTGGCCTTGGCGTCCTTGCCCAGCATTTGCTTGGTCAATGCCTTGGCTAAATCAACTTCAAAGCCTTTGATTTTCCCATCCTTGGTGTCCAGCAACCCAAACAAGCGGGTATCCGCTTTGACACCCCAAGTGATTGTCTTGGATTGCTTGTCCGTCTGATACACGTTGCGTTCAGACAGCGGCTTGCTGCCACACGCACTGACGATTACTGTCAAAGCAACCAGGGAGAGTAGCAGGCCCAAACTGCGAATTAATTTTTTCATCGTGAGCATCCCTCCCTGTGATTAATGTGTCAAAATCTTGCTTAAGAATTGCCGAGCCCGTTCGTTGCTTGGCTCGCCATCGAAGAACTTTTCCTTGGAATCGTCTTCCAAAATACGGCCGTCTGCCATGAAGATAACTCGGTTAGCCACTTCACGAGCAAAGCCCATTTCGTGGGTCACAATCAGTGACGTCATACTGGAGTCCCGGGCAATGGTCTTCATAACGTTCAACACATCGTCGATCATTTCAGGATCCAAGGCACTGGTTGGTTCGTCAAACAAGAGACATTTCGGCTTCATCGCCAGTGAACGAGCAATGGCGATCCGTTGTTGTTGCCCCCCGGAGAGTTGCGACGGCATCTTGGGTGCTTGGTCCGCCAATCCAACCCGGTCTAGCATTTCCATGGCGACCTTTTTGTTTTCGTCCTCATTCCGGTGCAACACGATCCGCGGTGCTAACATGACGTTTTCCAAAATCGTCTTGTTGGCGTAGAGGTTAAAGTGTTGGAACACCATCCCCACGTTCTTACGGATCCGGTTCATGTCCGTCTTAGGATTGGCCAGGTCTTGGCCGTTAACGATCAATTGGCCGTGACGAATCTGTTCCAACCCGTTGACGGTCCGAATCAAGGTCGACTTTCCAGAACCAGACGGCCCAATCAGCACAACCGTTTCACCGGCGTCGATTGTTAAATTAATATTGTGCAGCGCGTGGAAATCGCCGTAATACTTTTCCACGTTGTGAAATTCAATCATTGACATAAGTATTCCCTCCACTAGTGATTTTTTGCCGTGCTTGCGGCGACTAGCGCCCCATCCAATCCCGTGAGACTGGATTTTAAAGTGTCTAAAGTAAAGTTTAAACCAAAAAAATTACCCGGTCAAAATAAACAGCTTTACACCACCCACTCCTACGGAACGTTTTGGGGGTCAAAGGTTAGGTATACCACGGGTCCATCTGACCTAAAAAATTTTTTCAACTGTGGTTAACCGATTGGTGCCGACTAAGCCAATCTTTCAGCGCCACAACCATTTTACCCGGCGAGACGATTTTTCCTAAAATTCATCCATTGGGGGTGACAAACGCCGGTTGGATTTCGTTAGTAAAGATAAAGGGGTGTCGCGTGACGAAGAGCTAGTCGCCTTACCGTTCACTGGATATGGGATGAGCCAAAGAATAGCCTCACTAAACAAAAAAACGCCAACCCAACAAAGAGCTGACGCAATTACTTTAAGATTGCTTGACGTACACTATTGTCCCCACCGACTTGGCGTACGCTCACTAGCCAGTGGCAAAAGAAGAACTATCGTTAGCGAGCTGGAGGCGACAGGCTTATCTACTAGTGATGATAACGCGATGTCCGTGTCATAGGTTCGTCACTGGTGGTTGACGTGGCGTCATAGCGGGCCTGGCGACTGGTCCCAGTCGTCGTGGTGCCACGAGTATCGTAACGGTCCGTTGTCGGCCGGTCGTCATGGTGTTTGTACGCCAGCTGAACGGCCACTTGGAAATCATTGGGCTGTTCGATCAACGACGTACGGCCCAAGACTTTAAATGGTCCACCGACCAACGTGGCGTTGGCCAGATACAGTTCAAATTGGTCCCGTACATCGGCAACATTTTGTAACCCCACCGTGCTGACCACGCCGACCCGTTGCTTCTCCGCTTGATTGATGCCGGCGTAGACGACCAATTGCTGGCCTTCCGTTTGCATTTCAAAGTAAGGAATCAACACCGCCGGACCAGAAGCGTAGACTGGTTTGCCCGTCTTGCGCGTTTGTTCCATGATTTCGCGGTCACCCAAGCCAGAGTAATCCAGTTGGAGCAGTTGGTTTTGTTGCAAGCGTGTGGCCAAGTTTTGCACGTTACGCGCATCACTGTCACTGGCCGTTAATTTCCCGGGTAATATTTTCTTTTCATCGAAATACCCGTTGGCCGGAATGTTGCGACCGCCGCGTGCTGTGGGCTGGTTGGCCTCTTCGGCTTCCTTGGGCTTAATGTGCAGCCATTTTTCAATCTTCGGTGAGATGTCGAAAGGTGCCTTTTTCTCCGTGAAATAGTACACCGTGTTCAAATAAACAAAATATAGCAGAATCAGTGCAACTAACAGAATCAATAAGCCCCAGAATGGGTGGCCATTTTGGAGGTACCGGAACCCGATGTAAAACAAGTACAGGTCCCCCAAAGCGCCAATGATGACGTAGATGCGGTTCTTAATTTTAGCGTTGACGTTGATGTAACCTAAATAGTGGTTGACCATGTCAAGAAAGCTTAACATTGTCGGTCCCCCTTCCTTCGTTATTGATCCGAGTCATTGGTGGCGCCGTAAGTCGTGTGACTGTATGTGTTCGTCCCGTTATCATCGGTCGTGTCGGCCGTGTCATTTTCTGTATCGGCCGTACTGTTGTCAGTCGTGTTGTCGTCATTAGTCGTGGCTGATGAACTGACCGCACTAGAAGACGTCTTCTTTTTCTTGGACGTAGTCGTGCCAGTGCTACCAGTCGTTCCCGCTGTGTCGGCGGTACTAGATTCAGTCGATGACGTTTTCTTAGCGGAAGAACTTTCCGTATCCGTGGATGAACTGTCTGAAGACTCATCACTACTGCTGTCAGAGCTATCCTTAGACGAATCTGAATCCTTCTTCTTGCTGTCGTCGCTCGCCTTCTTCGAATCACTCGAGGACAAGTTGCTGACTAACGATGAACTGGTATTTGAGACTCGTGAAGCCCCTTCATCGGTCTTCGTGACGGTGTTCGTCACCACATTGGTTGCCCCGAGAGCGAGTGCCATCGACACAATTGCGAATGGCGTAATTAAGGGTGGTGTGCGATACCCCATGCGTCATTCCTCCTTCCGTTTACCTAACTGACCCTATTGTCGCATAGGAAACTCAAAAATCTGTCAAATTTCTCTTAATTTTTCACTAAGTCTTGTTCCTGAACACCGGCCGCTTTACACTCAGCGCATAAGCCGTAGAGTTCAAAGCTGTGTCCCGCGATTTCACAACCAGGTAACTGGTCGGAGAAAAAGTCCATCGGGCACATCTGTAGTTCAATCACCTTGCCGCAATTTTGGCAGACAAAATGATGATGGTGTTGATGGTGTAAATCACACTGGTATTTGACCCGGGCACGTTCCTGTTCCGTATTCTGTTCCACGATGCCAACTTCCTCGAATTCCTTCAAGTTGCGGTACACCGTGTTATGACTCATCCCCGGGAATTCCGTGCGCATGTAAGCGTCGACGGTCACCACATCGGTGTAATGGGCCTGGTTCGTCAACAGGAACTCTAAGAGCGCGTGCCGTTGCTTGGTCATCTTTAACTTATTCTTCTTTAAAATCGCTACGGCGGTACTTAAAGATTCTGCCATGATGGGTGGCCTCCTTGGGTTATTTTTTTCAAACGGTTAAACATTGTTGCAACACTTATTGGACTGGCCGCCTTACCGTTCATTGATCCATGCCTGCATCAGCCAGGGGGTCCGATTGCTATGTTACTGGGAAGCACACTATAGCCGAGAGTTCACTAGCTAGGCGTTCAGCCGTGGGAGTTCCCTTAACGGCACGGTTCACGCCGGTTAGGGAACTGGCGTCTTTGAGACGGGTTCTTCGGCTCAAAGCGAGGCGGCGAGACCGCCCTTTGGCTCGACCCGTCCGCCCACAGCGTTCCAACGCCTAGCTAGTGAACGGTAAGGCGGCCAGCACAAATAACGTTGCCGAATTCCCTGTTAGTTTAGCATACTTACTGCGAAACTCAACTATCAATTGCCTCGTCGCGTTGCAGTCGCGTCATCAAGTCGTCTAATTTGATCTGCGTTTGCTGCCAATCGTCGTTGTTGAGCTGAATAGCTTTGCCCCGTAACGCCAGCGGCATGGTCAAATCACGCCGGTATTCGGCGCTGGCTAGACGTTGGGCCATCATGTGTTGGTCATCGCCGCGTTTACTCAGTCGATGAGCCAATTTATCCGGCTGACTCACCGTCAAAAAGATGATGACGGCTTGGTCGCCCAACTCCTGAGCATAGGTGATGGCCCCCGCACTATCTAACACGATGGCGTCAAACGGCGCCCGTTGGAACCCCCGCGCAAGGCCCTCTTTCGATGAGCCGTAGTGGTACCCGGCGTAGACGACGGATTCTAGGTAATGATTTTTGGGAAAACTCTCGGGCGTTTCAAAATAATAATCGACCCCGTCGACTTCTCCCTGCCGTGGTGGGCGGGTGGTGTGGGTGATGACTTTGGTGACCGGGTAGTGAGTGACCAGGTAATTTTGCACCGTGGTCTTACCCGTCCCGGTGGCGCCGGTAATCACGAGAACTTTAGGCGTCATGGTGGTCCTCCAAATAGGTGTTGGCTTGGTCCAACAGTCCTTTCAAGTTGTCATAGCTGAGCGTTTGCCGTGCTGTCGGATAGTCGAACCACCCAAACTCACTGATTTCTGCTACCTGACGCGTGATTTGGCTGTCGGCAGGAACCAACGCCGTGTACAGCACTACATGCTTGTGGTGGCCATTAGCCATGTCGTAGTCCAAATCGGCGTGAAATTCTGGATTGATGGCGACCACTAATTGGGTCTCTTCGCGAATCTCACGAACTGCCGTAGCGATGTCACTTTCGTCGCCTTCCACGTGTCCCTTGGGGAATCCCCAAAAGTCGCTGGTGGCACTCTTTAATAGTAGATATTGGATCTGATCATCGACCAACCGGTAAACGACCGCTCCACTAGCATTTTCGGTAATCATGTGGTGTTTCCTCCTCGAATTTGACTAAACTCCTTCTATTCTAAATCGAAACACTGGGTAATGGGTAGGATTTCACTCTCTTTTCGCGGAAAATGCCACGAACTCTCATTGACTTTTAATTTAATCTTAGGGTACACTATCTGCAACATCACCATTTCGCGGGAAAAACCGCCTAAAGTGCTGAAACCTGCGGCCACAATGTGTATTATCAATGTATGGGCTCCTGCTTGTCAGTCGCTTGTCAGTTTGCCTTACCGTTCCGCAGTTGGTACTAGCCGCCTTGCCGTTCGCTAAATCCGAGCTGGAACGCGGTGGGCGGACGGGCCGAGCCAAAGAGCGGTCTCGACCCCTCGCTTTGAGCCGCAACCCACGTCTCAAAGGCGCCAGTTCCCTAACCGGCTTAAACCATGCCGCTAAGGGAACTCCCACGGCTGAGCTCAGATTTAGCGAACTATCGGCTACGTTAGTGGTCATCACCCACGCTGGTCGGACCATCAGCTAGTTTACACGGCTGAAACGCTTATGCCAACCGACTTAACCTAACGGTATGAACATCCACCATATTAGCCGGGAGTGAAGCGAAATCTAGGCTCAGCCGGGGAATTTAGCAGCGTCTTTTGCTGGTAAATTGGTGACTTTGAGACGGTGTTCTTCCGGCTCAAAGCAAGGCTTGAGACCGCTTCTCAGGCTCAAGCCGTCCTCCCCCAGCGTTCCAGCCTAGACTTTCGCGTAACGGTAGGCGACCAATGTGGCCCAGATTTTCTGTTTCATCTATTATATTAGGAGGCTTTTTATGGGACTTGCGCGTATATTTCGTCGCGAACGCTTAGATAACTACCTGCAAAGTGACCAACACTTTGCCAAAACAATGACGGCTAAGGACCTGATGTCATTAGGGATTGGGGCCGTCATTGGGACCGGGATCTTCATTTTGCCCGGGACCATCGCCGCGCAATACAGTGGCCCAGGCATTGTTTTATCCTTTCTGATTGCCGCCATTGTCTGTTCCACCGCCGCCATGTGCTACGCCGAATTTGCCTCCGTTTTGCCGGTCGCGGGTTCTGCTTATTCTTACGGTAACCTGGTCTTTGGCGAGATTATCGGTTGGGTGCTCGGCTGGGCGTTGATTCTTGAATACGTCCTGGCTGTCGCCGCCGTGGCCAACGCGTTTGGCGCTTATTTCAAATCATTTCTGGCTGGTTTCAACCTCAACTTGCCCAACGCCATCACCGGTCCCTACGACCCCGCCCACGGTACCTACGGCAATCTGATTGCCATTCTGGTGGTCTTCTTCATCAGTTGGCTGTTAAACCGCGGGATGCGGGAATCCATGCGCATCAACAATGCCATCGTCATCGTTAAAATTGCCATTATTATTCTCTTCGTGGCGGTCGGCATTTTCTACGTGCGGCCGAGCAACTGGCAGCCGTTCGCACCATTCGGGTCTAAAGGGATTCTGCGGGGCGCCTCGACCGTGTTCTTTGCTTATTTAGGGTTCGACGTGGTCTCCGCGTCCGCCGCTGAAGTCAAGAATCCCAAGAAAAACATGCCCATCGGCATCATCGGCACGCTCATCGTGGCTACCGTGTTGTACATGCTGGTCGCCATCGTCTTGACCGGGATGGTTCACTACACCCGCTTAAACGTCGCTGACCCCGTGTCCTTTGCGCTCACGTTGGTCCACCAAAACTGGACGTCTGGCATCATCTCACTGGGTGCGTTGGCCGGTATGTTTACCATGATGGTCACCATGATCTACAGCTCATCACGCCTGATCTACTCGGTCGGCCGCGACGGCTTGTTGCCGAAGTTCTTGGGTAAAATCGACGACCAAACGGGAACGCCGCAACACAGTCTGGTCGTGGTGACCATTGTGATTGCTTTACTGGGCGGTTTCGTTCCGCTGGCCCAACTGACCAACCTGGTCAATATCGGGACATTAGTGGCCTTCCTGTTCGTGTCATTTGGTATCTTACGGCTTCGGCACTTACCGGACTTGCCGCACAACACCGGCTTCCAAGTCCCGCTGTACCCGTATTTGCCGATTCTGTCCGGGCTACTGTGCTTTTACATGATGCTCCAACTGCCAGCTGAAACGTGGATTGCCTCGTCCATCTGGTTTGCGTTGGGCCTGTTGATCTACTTCGGCTACGGCCTCCGCCACAGCCGGCTCAACGACCAGTAACGTCGTGCGCGTCGCCTGCGGTCGCTGGGGATTCTGCCCGCTATGGGGAACACCTGCAGCCAAAGGACGGGCTTCCGGTTCGCTTGGAAGCCTGGCTAACCCCGCCAGTCTCCCAAGTCGTCCCACGCTGTAGGCAGAGACAAAACCTCTGCCAACACCGTCGACACAGCTGGCGCCATCCCCAGCGGCCTACGGCTATTGACTGGTCGTACCGGTAGACCTCTTAACTGGCGTGTTTTCGTAACAATAGCGACCGCAGCTTGCACCAAATTGCTTTGGCTGCTAACCCCCACCGTAACCGCAGTTCGCCAAATATGGATTCAGCCGTGGGAGTTCCTTTGGCGGTGGTTTTTACCGCTTAGGGAACTGGCGTCTTTGAGACAGTGCTGTTCTGGCTCAAAGCGAGGTCGAGACCGCCTTTCGGCTCGACCGGTCCGCCCACCGCGTTCCAACCCATAGTTGGCGTACGGAGGTGGCCAGTCCCATGTCATGTCTCCCAGGTAAACCTGTTTTTCCAAGAAACGTTGATTTCAAATAAATTGATAAGGTAGGCGAAGTTTTATGCGTAACCAACAATTTGCCATTCGGCCCACAGCACCCGCTCAGGCCCTTGACGAACTTCAACGGATTCACTTTTTAGATGAGAAAAATGCTGACCTGACCACTCCTAGTCAGCTACTACGTGACTTTTATGACCGGAGTTGGCCGGAATTCAAGACGCCCGACGTCATTCACCAACAACTGGCCAACCTGATGGCAACACCAGCTGCCGATGGCTGGGAGTTTCTCAGCCATCATGACAACGTTCCCGTCACGGTCTTTTACAATCTGGCTTTACAACGGTTGGGGTTTGCCGTCGACCTCGACTTCACCCTAGCCGACCCGCTGGCCGCCATGGCGAAGATTCAACTGCCAGTTGCCGACCACGCCGAAGCTGATTTCACCCTGGCCGAATTGAAACAAGCCTGGTATCAGCTGTTGACGACCCACTCCAAAAACGGGCAGACCTTCTTGGATCAGCTGACCACCCACGGCTATTTCGAACCACTCGTGCACGACCCCAACGTGGAAAAGCCGCTGATTTTTAACGGCAAATCTCAGGCCGTCTTTGACACGACGCAACTGATTCGTGAAGTCGTCTACGTCGAAAGTTCCCAAGACACCGACCATGACGGCCAACGAGACCTGTTGAAAGCCGAAATCATTCGTCCCGCCGAAACGGAAGCTGGCTTGAAGGTTCCTGTCCTCTACACCGCCAGCCCCTACAATCAAGGGACTAACGACGAGGCCGGTGACCACATGATGCACAAGGTCAACGTGCCGCTCCAGCCCAAACAGCCTAACGACGCGACCTTAACCGACGTGACCGCCCAACCGGATACCACCCCGGTACCAGCACCCCGGGCCGTCACAGCGACGACCAAGGAAGCCGAACAAACCTTTGCGCGCGAGCAATCCTACACGCTTAACGACTACTTTTTAGCCCGGGGATTCGCCGCGGTTTACGCCGCGGGAATTGGGACCCTGGATTCTGATGGTGTCCGGACGACCGGCGACCCTGAGGAAACGACCTCGACGATTGCCATCATCGAATGGCTAGCCGGCAACCGGACGGCCTTTACCAGCCGTGCCGCTACGCAAGCCATCCCCGCTTGGTGGAGCAATCACGCGGTGGCCATGACCGGCCGTTCTTATTTGGGCACGCTGGCCACCGCCGCCGCAACGACTGGCGTGGCTGGCCTCAAGACCGTCATTTCCGAAGCCGCCATTTCCAATTGGTACGACTACTACCGTGACGGCGGCCTGGTCATCGCCCCCGGCGGTTTTCCCGGTGAAGACGCCGACGTCCTGGCCGAGGAAACGTTTAGCCGGCAACTGCAGGCGGGGGATTACCACCGCATTCAGGCAAAATGGCAAGCTGACCTCGCTGCCATCACCCACGACCAAGACCGCGTCACCGGGAACTATAACCGTTTCTGGGATGCACGCAACTACCTGAAGAATGCCAAGAACATCAAGGCCGACTTACTACTGGTCCATGGGTTAAACGACTGGAACGTCAAGCCCCGCAACGTCAACAATCTTTGGAATGCCGTGCGCGATTTGCCGGTCACAAAGAAATTGATCCTCCACCAAGGCCAACACATCTACATCAACGCCTTTCGCTCGATCGACTACACCGACATCGTCAACCTGTGGCTGACCCACGAACTGTTGGGCGTCGATAACCAAGCCGAAACGTTGTTGCCCAACGTCATCATTCAAGACAATACGCAACCGGAAACTTGGCACGCCTACCCCGATTGGGATGCCCCGACCAACCCCACGCGCAGCTACAACTTGCAACACGACGAGCTGGTCGATCAACAAACGCACGAACCATTGCCATACGCCACCAGCTTCAGCGACCAGTTACCCGTCGAACAATACAACCGCTACACGCACAACATCGCTGCTTGGCAAAACGACCTGCTGGGTGACAAGCACAATGCCATGTTTAACCACCGTTTGATTTTCAAATCCGCGGTCTTAACCGACGACTTATTGTTAGACGGGAAGCCCGTCGTTGACCTGCGTGTGGCCGTCAATCAGCCCGTGGGGATGTTAAGTTTCCAAATCGTGGACTACGGCGATGCCAAACGCTTGGGCGTCTCCCCCACCATTTTGGCCCGCAAGGCTCTCGACGAAGGTTACCGTTGGCGCGAAGACGACCTACGCGAATTCCAGCCGGCCGCAACGACGCCGTTTAAGATGATCACGAAGGGTCACCGTAACCTGCAAAACCGGACCAATGCTTATCACGTTGATGAGTTGAAGCCCAATGCATTCTACGATTTAAGCGTGACACTCCAACCAACGCACTACCGGTTATTGGCCGGCCATCAGTTGGGGTTGGTCATCTACGCGACTGACTTCGGCATGACCGTCCGCGGTAACCAGGACCTGCAGTACTCCATCCAGCTCGGCGATTCCGCCCTGCACCTGCCTTACTTGGCGGAATAGTTATGGCAACACAACACGTAGCTGTCCGCCTACCGTCCGCCAACTGTGGGTTGGAACGCGGTGGGCGGACCGGACCGAGCCTGAGAAGCGGTCTCGGCCTCGCTTTGAGCCGAAAGTCACGTCTCAAAGACGCCAGTTGTCTAAGCGGCATGAACCGCGCCGCTAAGACAACTCCCACGGCTGAACCCATATTTGGCGGACTCTCGGCTACAAAAGTGTTTACCAACAACAATCGACTTAAACCTCGGTAGCAGTTAACTAGTCAACTGACTCCTGGCTGACTAGTGGGCAGAACATTCCCGCTCAAAGCGTCAACGCATTAATTAAGCATTCAACTCTCATCTATCCAACATAGCCGTTGATGGTAACAACCGAACTTAGCCGGAGAAGGCCAGGGGCGATATGGTTAGCACTAGTCAACGGTTAAGTGTTTAGAAATATAGCTAACAGTGATAAACTATTAGTAACTCATTAGAAACGGGGGAATTTGACATGAAGCAAGGTACCACGATCATCACCTTAGACAACGGTTACCACCTTTGGACCAACACCCAAGGCACTGGTGACATCCACCTGCTCGCCTTACACGGTGGCCCTGGTGGCAACCATGAATACTGGGAAGACACGGCCAAGCAACTCGCCGCACAAGGCCTGAACGTTCAAGTCCACATGTACGACCAACTGGGTTCTTGGTACTCCGATCAACCCGACTATAGCGACCCTGAAATCGCTAAGAAGTATTTAACTTACGACTACTTCTTGAACGAAGTCGAAGAAGTTCGGCAAAAGCTGGGCATCGACAAGTTCTACTTGATTGGCCAATCTTGGGGTGGCGCATTGGTTCAAATGTACGCAGCTAAGTTCGGCGAACATTTGAAGGGCGCAATCATTTCCTCCATGGTTGATAACATCGACGAATACGTTGAAAGCATCAACCACATCCGGGAAACGGCTTTGACCGCTGACCAAGTGGCTTACATGAAACAAATCGAAGCCAACGGCAACTACGACGATCCGAAGTACCAAAGTTACGTGGACATCTTAAACGATGGCTACGTGGACCGGAAGAAGCCCGCTGCCATTTCTCATTTGATCAGCACCATGGCGACCGACGTTTACGGTGCCTTCCAAGGTGACAACGAATTTGTCATCAAGGGTAAGTTAGCCGAATGGAACTTCCGTGATCACTTGAAGGACATCAAGGTCCCAACCCTGTTGACCTTTGGGGAACACGAAACCATGCCACTAGCAACTGGCAAGAAGATGGCTGAGTTGATTCCACACTCCCGCTTCGTCACAACGCCAGAAGGTGGCCACCACCACATGATCGACAACGCTCCGGTTTACTACGATCACTTGGCAACCTTCATCCGCGACGTGGAAAACGATAATTTTAACGCTTAAGCGGGTGGGATAACAGGCAGTTAGCCGGTTCCATTATTCAAATAGACACACTAGAGTCTGGGATGTTTTATCTCAGGCTCTTTTTGTGACGAAAAAAAGAGCTGAGACAGACGCGTCTCAACTCTCTTAACTGATATGCTTCAAAACTAGTGAACGACAACTTTCATTCCGTAAGGCACGTGGTTATAAACCCATTTGGCGTCGGCCACCGACAAACGAATACACCCGTGAGAAGCAGCGGTCTTACCTAATTCCTCAGCTTCACTCTTGATGTAATTGCCATTTTGGTCGGTCGGCACACTGTGGAACAAGTAAATCCCATGGTCCTTCCAAGAGACCCAATATTTGGCCCCTTCACCAGAACTTTGATTGTAGAAGAATTTTCCCCGTTCCCCCTGGATTGCGTACGTCCCGTGCGGCGTTTTATTTTCCTTGCCCGTCCCCGTGGAGCAGTACATGGTGTAGAGCACCTTGTTATTGCCATCACGGATGTAGACCCGTTGCCGGTTGGTATTGACATCTAACCAGGCATTCGGGTGCTGCTTGAGGTTCGGATAAGGCTTGTCTTCCGACGATTTACGCCAATTAATTGTATCGGCCTTGGCCAGATTGGCTTTCTTCGTCGTCTGACTGGTGGGTTGACTCGTTTGCGGTGTTGTGTGGCCTTGAATCAAGCGGTTGACCCCAACCGCCGCAACAATGACCAACGCGATGACCACGAGTAACTGTCTTAAACGTCTCATACTCTGCCATCCTTTTTGAAATTTTCCTAACTATGACTACTGTAACGGATTTTTCTGAAAAAGGAAACGCCTTTTACCAAAACGTAATCTCCATGCAATCTAGTTTGCAGAATTCCTTAAGCTCAGCTTCTCAACGTTCAAAATCTTATCGACCAAACCGGTGTAGAAACTGGCCTCATGACTAACGATAATCGCATTGCCCGGGAAATTCAAGATAGCTTGCTTCAAAGCCTGCTTGGTTTCGTCATCCAAATGGTTGGTCGGTTCGTCCATGATCAAGAAGTTGGCCGGTTCAAATTCCATCAGCGCTAGCTTGACCTTGGTCTGTTCCCCACCAGAGAGCTCACCGATGGGCTTCATGGCGTTGGCGGAATCTAACCCACACTTCGACAGCTTCGTGCGAATCGCCTTTTGCGGCAACTTCTCGTACTTGGCTTGAATGATTTGGAGCGGCGTTTGTTGGTTATTGTCCCAAACCAAGTCCTGACTGAAGTAACTGATCCGCGCGGACGGGGAGAAATGGGCTTCCCCACCCTTGGCCTTGAGGAGTCCTAAGATCGACTTGATCAGCGTTGATTTCCCGACCCCGTTGAACCCGGTCAGCCCAACTTTTTGGTCGGTCGTCACGGAGAACGTCACCGGCTTCAGTAACGGCCGGTCATACCCGACGGACAGTTCATCGACCACCAAGGCATTTTGCGACCCCGTTTCCTGATAAGGGAAATCAAAGTGGGCTTGCACGTTGGTCGAAGGCGGATCGACCCGGTCCATCCGATTGAGCATCTTTTCTCGTGACTTGGCCATGGTCGACTTGGACCCGGCCTTGTTCTTGCGGATAAAGCGTTCAGCCTTTTCAATCACGACCTGTTGCTTGTCAAATTCCCGTTGTTGGGCCTTTTCCCGTTCACCCCGTTGGCGCATGGCTTGCTTGAAGCTACCCCGGTACTTGGTGATTTGGCCAAACGCCACGTTGATGATACAATTCGTCACGTTTTGCAAGAAGTCGTAATCATGGGAAATGATCAAGGCAGCCCCGTCAAAGTTGTTCAGGTAGTCTTCCAACCACGCAATGTGGGCAACGTCCAAGTAGTTGGTCGGTTCGTCTAGTAAAATGACATCGGGATTTTCCAGCAACAGCTTGGCCAAGATAATCTTGGACCGTTGCCCCCCGGACATCTTGGCAACTTCGTGGTCGCGGCCAATATCGTCTAAGCCTAACCCGGAGATGACCCGTTCGATTTCCGTTTCCACGTCGTAAAAGTTACGCGCGTCCAGCTCTTCTTGGATCCGGCCAGCCCGTTCGAGCAGCTTGTCTTCCATTGTTTCCGCGTATTCGGTATACATCGCCGTCATCCGGTCATTCATTTCGTACAAGTCAGCGTAAGCCGTATGCAGAAAATCGATCAACGTCATGCCGTCTGGAATATCGGCATACTGGTCCAAATACCCGATATGCGTTTTCTTTTGCCATTTCACGGACCCCGTTAACGGGAGCTCCTGGCCGGTAATAATTTTAATTAAGGTTGACTTCCCAACCCCGTTTTGCCCGACGACACCCATGTGTTCGCCTTTTTCTAGGGTAAAACTGGCGCCTTCGTAGAGCTTCTTATCTGCGAAGCTCATGCTGAGGTCGTCAACTTCTAATAGTGGCACTGTTTGTCCCTTCCCTTCTTCTCTCAAGCCGAAAAAAGCCCCGACATCGTCAAGGCTTTAGCTAAACCTATATTAGGTAGTAACTTACCACGAAAACCGGGGGTTCGTCAACTTCCTGGCCTAGGGAACTGGCCCTAAACTATGCTATAATGGTTAAAATTTATGACTAAAGGACTGACACTTAATGAATATTCGTAACATCGACCACCTCACCTTAACTGTTAGTGATGTGGAGCATTCCGTGCGCTGGTACCACGAGGTCTTTGACCTGCCTATCATCGAATTTGACGACGGCCGCCGCGGTGTGAAGCTGGGCAAACAAAAAATTAATTTCCAACAAAGTGACCAGCTCCATTTACCCGTAGCCAAGCACCCCACGATTGGTGGCGCCGACTTCGCCATCATTGCGACTGATCCGCTGGCCAACATCCTTTCTCACCTGACCAACTACGCGGTCGAAATCGTGGATGGCCCCGTGACCAAGCAAGGCGCGCTCGGCCCAATGACGTCAGTCTACGTCCGCGACCCTGACGAAAACCTGATTGAAATCGGCAAATACGACAAGTAGGAGGCGGACCCGTTCATGACTAAATTGACCCAACTGTTGGCGGCCGGGGGCGACTGGCTGGTGCGGTGTCTCAAGTGGATCGGCTTTCTGGCCATCTACCTGGTCGACACCCTGCTGCTATCCATGGCGACCAGTCAGGCCCACCATCCCCAAGTGGCCACGCGTCTGATTGGGGTCGTCCTGATCTACTCGGCATTTCTGCTTGCCTTCTTGACCTGGCGCTATTGGCAGCAGATCAAGAAAAATAACCCCCGCCACATCGGCAAGACCCGCTTCACCACCAAACGCAGTTGGCAACTGGCGGGACTGTTTATCCTGATGCTGGCGATTCAAATGGGGTGGAACCTGCTGATCAGCGCTCACATTCTGCCCAGTCCTGCCAACCAAACCGAACTCAACGCCCAGATTCTCCAGCTGCCATTTTGGAACCTGTCCTACGCGATTCTGCTGGCACCGTTCGTGGAAGAAATGATTTTCCGTGGCATCTTCTTGAATTACTTCTTCCGGCAAGACTCGCGGGTGATGAACTTGCTGGGGGTCTTCATGTCGGGGATGATCTTTGGCATGATGCACGTGGGAAGCTTCACGCCCACGCTGTTCATGTACGCGGCGCTGGGCTGGATTTTGGGCTTCACCTACCTGAAGTTCCGCGACTTGCGCTACAACGTGACGCTGCATTTTTTGAACAATGCGTTGTCGTTGCTGGCTTACATTTAAAATTAAAACATAGCCGGTACACGTCTCTCTTAGGAGTTTGCGTACCGGCTATTTTTAAACTAACAATGATAGTGCGACCAAGTAGCCAAAATATAAACGACTATTACTTGCTCAGCATATGGTATTACTTCTTTGCATCAAAGGCAATCGTCACTTCTCGATTAGTCTTAAACGCAATCTCACTCACAGTTGCCAGACTAACTGGCGTGATTCCCATTTCAATGTTAGCGATACTAGCTGTCGATTTGCCCACCAATTGAGCGAAGGCTGTTTGGGTCAGTCCCATCTCTTCGCGTAGTTGTCTAACTGCTATGGCCATCGTCAGGTTCAGTCTAGTTGCCGCCATTTCCCGGTTGAAATTAGGGTTACGCTGCCGTAATTTTTTTGCATAGTCATCAATAGATTTTAAGGCCATCTGGTTTGCCTCCATTCGTTTGTGAGCGTTTAATCGCATCATAACAAGCCGCCTGGAACATGTCATGCCAGACGTCTGAATTTTCGTAGCCACCCATCAAAAAGACCACTCCAAAAATATTTAGGAGTGGCCTTTATTTTATACTTCACTCTGCAAACAACGCCATCAGCTCCGCCTGTTTCAAATTGGCCTTTGCCGCCCCGCGGACGTCGAGCTTGATCTGGCCGTCTTGGACCATGACCAGGCGATTGCCATAGGTCAGCGCATCACTCATTTTGTGGGTAATCATCATCGTGGTCAATTGGTTCGTCTCGACGATGGTTTGGGTCAGAGCCATGACTTGGCGACTGGTCTGGGGGTCCAGCGCTGCCGTGTGTTCATCCAGCAACAACAGGTCCGGTTGACTCAGCGTGGCCATCAACAGGGATAATGCTTGTCGCTGCCCGCCTGATAAGTATTTGACCTGGGTCGTTAAGCGGTCTTCCAAGCCCATGTTCAAAGGTCGCAGCAAGTCTCGATACGCCGCCGTCTGACTCGCTCGGCGATAACGGTGCAGGCTCATACTGCCGGTGTGCTGCTGCGCCAGGGTGAGGTTTTGGGCCACACTCAGTTCCCCCGCCGTGCCCAGCTTGGGATCTTGAAAGACGCGCGACAGCCATTTGGCCCGGTACGCCACGGACTTCTTGGTGACGTTGTGGCCCGCCAAGCACAACTCCCCCGCATCAGTCGGGAGCGTGCCCGCAATCGTGTTGAGCAGCGTTGACTTGCCGGCCCCGTTATTGCCGATGACGGCGACGAAATCGCCCGGCGCAATCGTCAGGCTGACATCCTTCAAGACGTGACGCTCATTTACTGTCCCGGGAAAGAAGACCTTCTGGAGATGCTTGACGCTTAAGACTGCTGGTTGTTGACTCATGTTCATCGGCTCCAATCTGTTTGAGGTAACGTTTTAACTGTTGACGTGTCTTGGCCTTGGTTCGCAGAATCGGCAGGCAAATGACTACGACCAGGATGATGGCGGATAAGATTTTCAAATCGTCGACCGGGAAGCCTAAACCCATGGCGACAGTCAGTAAGAAACGGTAAATTATGGCGCCCACGACCATGCCGCTGAGGCGAACCCACATCTGCCGGCCGTGCAAGAAAATCTCACCGACCAAGACGGAGGCCAACCCAATCACGATGGTGCCAATGCCCATCCCAATGTCGGCATAGCCGTTGCTTTGGGCAATCAGGGCCCCAGACAAGGCGATACAGCCGTTGGAAACCATGTAGCCCAGAATCACCATCCGGTCTGTGTAAATGCCGTTGGCCGCGCTCATGGCCGGGTTATCCCCGGTGGCCATCAACGACAAGCCCAGCCGGGTCTTGAACAGCCAGATCAGTAGCGCCATCACGACGCCGGTCACGACCAGCCCCACCACGATGGTCTGCACATCACTGGACCAGGCGACAGGGAGGTAGTTGGTCAAAACCCTTTGCGTTAGGAGCGGCACGTTGGACTTGCCCATCACGTGCATGTTGATGGAGTACAGGCCGGTCATGGTCAGAATCCCCGCTAACAGCGAGGGCATGTGTAGCTTGGTGTCGAGCATCCCTGTGACCCAGCCCGCCACACAGCCGGCGAGAAAGCCCAGTAGACTGGCAACCACGGCCGATTGGCCACTTAACATGGCGCTGACGGTCACGGCGGCCCCCAACGGAAAACTCCCCTCGGTGGTCAAGTCGGGAATATCTAAGATACGAAATGTCAGGAATACCCCAATAACCAGTGGCGCCCACAATAATCCCTGCCCAATACTAGTGATTAACATAATTGGTGACTCCCTTCTTAAGGTTCTTGGATTTGACTAGCTTTCAAGCCGATAGCCTTGGTGTTGGCCCGGTTGATGTACAAGTGTAGTTGCTTAGACGTTTGGACCGCCATAGTTTGCGGCTTTTGGTGATTCTCTAACACGTTGTAAGCCATCTTCCCGGTCTGCTTCCCCAGGTCGTAGTAGTTGATGCCGTAAGTGGCGGTACCGCCGTCCTCAGCCATTTCGATCGACCCGGTGACAACTGGTAACTTGGCCGCTTTGGCTTTGGCACCGATGGTCTTCATGGCACTGGCCATCAGGTTATCAGTTGGCAAATACAGGCCAGAAACTTTGCCCGTCAGGCCGGCGAGGACGCTGGCGACGTCGTTGGTGCTGGTGGCGCTCACGATTTTCAAGTTCAAATGGTGTTGCTTGGCGTAGGCCTTGGCCAACTTCACCTGGAGTACGGAATTTTCTTCGGATGAGTTGTACATGATGCCCAATGGCTTATTGCCGGTCGTTAGGCTCTTCAGTAGTTTCAGCTGTAGGCCCACCGGCGTTAAATCACTGGTCCCACTGACATTGGTCTGTGGCTTAGCATTGGCTTTGACCAGGCCAGCCGCCTTGAGATCCGTGACCGCCGTAACCAGGGTTGGCGTGCTCGTGGTCTTCTTTGCTAATGCCTGAGCCGCTGGTGTGGCAATGCCGACCAGCAAATTATTTTTCTGTTGGACCAATTGTTGGCTCATGGTGTTCAAATTGGCTTGGTCACCCTGGGCATTTAAATAATGATACTTGACCTTCGTCGACTTGCCGTGGGCCTTGAGTTCGGCCTTCAAACCTGCCTTGAAGCCTTGGCGCGCTTCATCTAGCGAACCGTGTTGGACGACCTGCAGGATGCCGACGTTGAGACTACCGGACTTGGCGCTAGACTTGCTGGAACAGCCGGCCAAGACCAGCCCGAGACCGAGTAACGCGAGACTACTTGCTAATAATTTTTTCATTGTGATTTCCTCCTGTGAGTGGTGCTAATTAAATTTAAGTGGGTAAATCTCACCAAATTTTTCGCAAGTGGCTTGCGTCCAAGCCGCCCTGGCTAAAGCCAGGAAAACAAAAAACACCAGACAGATTCTGAGTAGAATCTACCTGGTGTATATCGGGCCCGATATTTTTCTCCAGATAGATTACCCGTATCTATCTGGCGCTAAGTTCATGCTGAAAAACTTTAGCTATTCGATAGATACAAACGCAGTTGTGCGGCGCGTTCGTATCCAACGAGGTGAATACAAACGCTATCTAAAGAAAAAGCTAAAGGCAAATTGGCTATTTAAATGAGTTTGGTTATGAAGTTGCATGATGGCAGGCTCCCTTTCATTTATCAATTTACATCTTTCAGTTAACCATGAAAAAATAAGACTGTCAACCCCGAATTTTAATTTAATTCTCATTTTGCCACATAACGTGATATTGGCCGCCTACCGTTGCGCGAAAGCTAGGCCGGAACGCTGGGGAAGGACGCCCCGAGCCCAAACCCGGTCTCGGCGCTTGCTTTGAGCCGGAAAGCCGCCGTCTCAAAGTCACCAATTTGCCAGCAAACCCCACTGGCAAATTCCCCGGCTGAGCCTAGTTTCGCTCCACTCTCGGCTACGAGTGCGATTACCTACATTGAAACTTTCTGCATTGACCGTGTTGTCAGAAACACCACTAAATACACGTACTCGGCTGTACCTGGATAACTTTCTAAATAAATGATTGCGCATCTCACCGGAGGATGTCAGATGTGAATCTTCTGACATCCGCAGAATCTGGCTACCGTCATTTAACGGTAAGGCGGCCAGTCTATTGGTCGCTAAAATTGGCTGCTGGTTCGAGGAGGCTGCGGTAGTCTTGGCACCAGGCCAGGCCCATTGCGCCATCTCCCACGTGCACGCCAAAGCTCGGTCCGATCAGGGCCACGTCAAATTTGACCGTCGGGAACCGCTTCTGGGCACGGGCGACGGACCGTTGCGTGGCTTCCGGTTGGTCGGCGTTTAAAATCGTCGCGCGGACCGGAGCGGCACCGGCTAGATCCGTGGCCAAAGCGTCGGAGAAGTCGGCCATGGCGCCCTTCACCCGCAAAGCACTGCCGGCGACCCGCATTTTACCGGACGGATCAAAGATCAAGATGGGTTTCCCCGCCAACAACGGCGTACTGCCGGGACTGTGGCTGGGATTGACTTCGCCAGTTCGCAGTAATGGCTTGATGGACTCTACCACAAAGCCGCTGTGCGCCGTAGCTCGCAACTGAGTCAGCCGCTCAAAGATTTGATCCACCGTAGCGCTGCGTTCGACTAAGGCGGCGGCTAACCGAACTTGGTCACCCATCGTCGTTAAGATGCCGCGTGAATCCCACGGCCACACGTGAACGCTGGTGATGTTTTCGGCGTAAGCTGCCAGTGTATTGACGAACCCGGAAATTCCCAACGATGGTCCAATGACGATGACATCGGTCACGCCGTCTTGGGCCAACCGGTCACAAGCAGCCTGAACGGTTTTCATGGAAATTTGCGGGGCAGTCGGCACCATTTTTTTAGATTTTGACAACCGCATCAGCCGGTAATAGTCGGCCGTGCTCAGGTCCTGATATTCGTGATACTGCCGATTGCCAAACATGATGGGCGCCGCTAACAGCGTCACGTGGCGCTGCTGGGCCTCATCAAAGTCGATGCCCGCGGACGTATCAGTTAAAACTGCAATTTTCATGGCGTAACCTCCTCGTATCTCTTCGTTTTCAAGGCGCATGTGCGGCCTCAAGCCCACCGTCAATGCCAGCCAAGTTGCATCACGGTCAAGCGCGTTTAGTTACCGTCTAGTATACCAAAATCCACGGCCGCTAACGCAAAAATCGTACCCGAACCGTGACACAATTAACCGCTGGACTTTTTAACGCGATAACTAAGCCTCGCTACCAACTAATTGACGAACGGTCAGGCGGCCAATTTCCACCAGAAATCCCCCCAAATTTGACCGAAACGCTAAATTAAGGTTGACGGTCCGAAAAGGATGCCGTAAACTAAATTTATTCAATCACGGAAAGAAGGAAAAGTTATGCAACTGTCTAGCATTGAACTTAATGGACGTTGGCAAAGCCGGTAAATCAAGTCTCATCAGTGTTGATGCGACTTGAGCTCCCAGAGCGATTCTCGCATCTGCGCCGGCTAACTTTTCTGATGCAAAAGGCCCGCACGGATGTTCATTCCGGTTTTGCGGGCCCTTTTTATTTGGGCACCCAGCCGGTCTGGGTGCTTTTTTGTATCACCGACCGTTAATCCAATCAGTAAAGTGAGGTTATCATCATGAAACGCATGTACGGACTCATTGCGATTCTGCTCTTATTCCTCGGGTTTGCCTTCGTCCAAGAGAGTCGACCCGAATCTGCCCAACAAAAAACCGTGCCGACCGTCGGCATTTTACAACTACTTTCTCACCCGGCCCTCGACGCCATTCACAAGGGCATCATCCATGGGTTGGCGACGGAAGGCTATCACGTTGGCAAGAACGTCAAAATTGATTTTCAAAACGCCCAAAATGATCAAAGTAATCTGAAAACCATGAGCGCGCGCTTCGTCAATGAACGCGCCAATGCCATGATTGGCATCGCGACCCCTGCCGCCCAGGCGTTGGCCAATGCCAGCTCGAACATCCCCGTAGTGCTCGGCGCTATCACCGACCCCAAGGGCGCTGACCTGGTCAAAAGTAACACCCACCCCGGCAATAACGTGACCGGCGTATCCGACCAGGCTCCCTTGAAGTCTCAGCTCAAATTGATTCAAAAGATCATGCCGAACATGAAGACGCTGGGCATCATTTACACCTCGTCCGACGATTCCGCTACGGCGCAATATCATCAGTTCAAGGCACTTTGCCAACGTGAACACGTCCGGCTCAAGTCCTACACGATTGCCAGCACCAACGACTTGAACCAGGTCGCGGAACAAATGGTCAGTCAGGTCGACGCCGTCTATGTTCCGACAGACAACACGGTAGCCAGCGCCATGCAAACGCTGGTCTCAACTGCCAACGCCAAGAAGGTGCCGGTCTTCCCAGCCGTGGACACCATGGTCAAAGCTGGTGGTCTCGCCACGTTGAGCATCAATCAGTACAAGTTGGGCGTGGAGACTGGGAAAATGACCGCCGCCATTTTAAAGGGAAAGAATCCTGCCACGACACCGATTCATTTTGAAAAACGGGGCGAAATGACCGTCAACTTGACGCAAGCCAAGAAGCTCGGCATCACACTACCCGCTGACGTTGTTAAAGAAGCCAAAACCCACGGGGAGGTCTTTAAATGAGTTTAGCAGTATCCGCAATCGGGCAAGGCCTACTCTGGGCCGTATTAGGGGTCGGGTTATTCCTGACCTTTAGAATTTTAGATTTTGCCGACATGACCGTTGAAGGCACGTTTCCGCTGGGGGCCGCTACCGCCGTCGCCGCAATCAGTCAGGGGATGAATCCCCTACTGGCCACGCTATTAGCCTTTGTCATTGGCGCCTTGGCCGGTCTGATTACCGGCTTGCTCTACACCAAGGGCCACATCCCCATTTTATTAGCCGGGATTCTGGTCATGACGGCTTGTTACTCGGTCAACTTGCGCATCATGGGCCGGGCCAACGTGTCTTTGCTGGGCAAATCAACGCTGTTCAAAAACCACTTTCTCGCCAGCCTGCCACAATACTTCGACAGCGTTGTGCTGGGCATCGTGGTCATGGTCGTCATCACCAGTATCGTCATTTACTTCTTACAAACGGAACTCGGCCAGGGCTTCATCGCCACTGGGGATAACCAAACGATGGCCCGCTCGCTGGGAATCAATACCGACAACATGAAAATTATGGGCCTGATGGTCTCTAACGGCCTGATTGCTTTCGGCGGGGCCCTGGTTGCCCAAAACAACGGCTATGCCGACGTCAACATGGGAATCGGTATCATCGTGATTGCCCTGGCCTCCATCATCATTGGCGAGGTGGCCTTTGGCGATTTGACCTTGAACCAACGACTGGTCGCCGTCACGCTGGGGAGTATCTTGTACCGGTTCGTTTTACTACTAGTCCTCAAGCTCGGCTTCAGTGCCAACGACCTCAACTTGATTTCCGCCATCATCCTGGCACTGTGCATGATGCTACCGGTCTTCAAGCACGTTCTGAACTTCAAGCACATTTTGAAACGGGGGTTGGATACTAATGACTAAGCCACTACTCGAATTAAAAGACGTCGTGTTGAAGGTCAACCGCAACACGCCCGAAGAGATCACGATTCTAAATAAACTCAACCTGACTATCAACGCCGGCGATTTCATCACGGTGTTGGGGTCCAATGGGGCCGGAAAATCCACGCTGTTCAACGCGATTGGCGGCGACCTCAGCATTGATAGCGGCCAGATTCTGTTAAACGGCCACGACATTGCCCATGAATCCGTGGAAAAACGTACGCGCTTCTTAGCCCGCGTCTTCCAAGACCCCAAGTTGGGAACGGCGCCGCGAATGACCGTTGCCGAAAACTTACTGCTGGCAGAACGCCGCGGGCAACGCCGGGGACTCATGCCCCGCGGCTTGAAGCACCATTTGGCCCATTACAAAGAACTGACCGCCACCATGCACAACGGCCTCGACCAACGACTGACCACGGCCACGGGTAACCTCTCCGGTGGACAACGTCAGGCCTTGAGTTTCTTGATGGCCACGCTGAAACGACCTGAGATTTTACTATTGGATGAACACACGGCGGCGCTCGATCCGCGGACCGGGCAAGACCTGATGCATTTGACCAACGAACGGGTCGCGCAAGATAAACTGACCTGCCTGATGATCACCCACCACATGGAAGACGCCCTGACCTACGGCAACCGGCTGATTGTCTTGCATCACGGCCAGGTGACCTATGATGTGGCCGGCGCCGACAAGCAAGCACTGACCAGCGAACAGCTCTACAGCTTCTTCGCTGAGATCGAATAGGCGGTGCCCCATGGAAGTCGTTATTTCAAACGCCCCGTTTAACCGCGCGGCCGCCCTGTCCCTGCGCCAAGCCACCTTCGTGACGGAACGCGGGATTCCCCGTGACGTCGAATTCGACGACCGCGATACCCCGGACCGCTTGTACGTGGTCGCCTATGACCGGCCAGACTTGCCAGTGGGCACGCTACGCTTAGAGCCTCAATCGCCCACGGAAATGCGGTTTGGCCGCGTCTGTACCAGTCGAGCCTACCGTGGCCAGGGTATCGGCCGCCAAGTCTTACGGGCCGGTGAGGATTGGGCCCGCGTCCACGGCTTTACCGCTGGTCTGATCGACGGTGAACTCACGGCGCAAGCCTTTTACGAACGGTGCGGCTATCACGCCATTGGCGCCCCCTTCGATGAGGACGGCGCACCAGTCGTAACGCTACGAAAAAACCTTTAACTGAAAACACGCCACAGACTGACAGTTGTTGATCCTGTCGGCTTGCGGCGTGTTTTATTTTTCTTACTGCCAGATTCTACCCCTGCTGCGACTGTGGCGCATGAACTCGCCGGTAAAAATCAAAGAAGTCATCTAAGTTCGTAATTTCTAAACATCCCTCAAAATAAGGGTCCATCGCTTGCACTGAAGCAAAGCTGGCCGCCTCAGTGTTGAAGACGTGCAGGCCGTAGTGGTGGTCGGCGTCTCATTCGTGTTGGCCTAATCGGGCGATGGCTTCGCCGACAGTCTTACCAGTTAAATCGGCCGTCGCAAAATGATAGGCGTAGGCTCCTCCTGGATACAGAGAGTAAGCAATTAAATGTTTGTACATGATTTAGACACCTTCCTTTTCTCGTGCTGAACACGGCCTAGCGCTTCTCACGCCAATGTTCCCAACCGACAATCACCGGCGCCGTCCAAATCAAGAACAAGCACCACAAAATCAGTTTCCCAACGAACAATCCCCTTTCACGCACGTTTTTACCATGATTTTTCTCTTTGCTTTACAGGGTTAACTATATCATGGTGCCAGCCCGGGCATAACAAAGGACCAGAACAACCGCCCTGGCCCTTACTAATTCTATTTCTGTTCATAAGTCTTGATCAACCCTCGCGTCCCGTCGTTGCCCAAGCCATAGTCATCGACCATGGCCTCATACAACAACTTGGCTTGCTTGGTCGCCGGCAAATCCAGTTGCATGCGGTCGGCCTCTTGTAAGGCGATACGCAAGTCCTTCAAGAAATGCTTGGCGAAGAATCCTGGCGTGTAGTCGCCTTTCAAAATGCGCGGCACATAGTTGTCCATGCTCCAGTTGTCTGCGCCCCCACTACTTAACGTGGCCAAGACCTGTGGCAGGTCCAAGCCGGCCGCCTTGGCATAGACCAACATTTCCGTCAACCCGGTCATGGTGCCGGCAATCATGATTTGGTTAGCCATCTTGGTGTGCTGGCCTTTGCCGGCATCCCCAAAGTAGTTGACGCGCTGGCCAATCTGTTGAAAGACAGGCAAGACCTGGTCGTAAGCTGCCCGATCGCCGCCGACCATCACCGTGAGCGTGGCGTTCTTCGCCCCGACATCCCCACCGGAAACTGGCGCGTCCAACGCCAAAACGTGGTGGTCGTGCGCCACACCGGTTAATTTGACAGCCAATGCTGGCGTGCTGGTCGTCATGTCGACCACGACACTGTCCGGTTGAACTGCCGTGAAAATACCGTGCTCGCCGGTATAGACGTCCTCGACATCACTCGGATAACCGACCATGGTCATGACCAACTTGGCTTGGGCGGCCACTTCTGCGGGTGTCGCTGCCCAGGTCGCGCCCGCATCCAAGACTGTTTGGGCGTGTGCCTTGGTCCGGTTGTAGACCACGACCGCATGCCCCGCCTTCAGTAAGTTCAAGACAATGCCCGTTCCCATGACGCCAGTACCGATAAACCCAATTTGCATAACAGTTTCCTCCTTGTTTATCACTATTTTTATCATACCACGGACCACTGCTAGACCCAGTCGGTACGCTTACTGCCAACTGGTAGGTTTGACCGTTAGCCCTATCCAAACAAAAAAGATGACCCTCGTCAGGTCACCTTTGCCAGAATTACGATTCAGATTTTGAGGGATGCTTGGCAGATCTTTCAGCCGTAGCCCGCGCCTGACGCCGTTGCCGCACCACGTGAATGATTAGCGTCAACACGATGGCCCCTAGCACCACGAAGCCAAACAACGTTGCGGGAATCTCAATATCAATGGCTGGAATCGACACGAACAGCTTGACGGCGATAATCCCAATCAAGATGTAAGCCATGGGTTCCAGCTCCGGAATCCGCCGCATCAATTTCATGATGACCTCGGCGACTCCCCGCATGGCTAGGATACCAATCAGGCCCCCAATCAAGACGATGACCGGATTGTTAGAAATGGCCAGTGAAGCCAGCACGGAGTCTACAGAGAAGATGATGTCCATCATTTCAATCTGCAAGACGACCGACCAGAACAGCGGTAACCAGCGTTTTTTCTTATCCTTGACCAGCTTGCGGGTATGCTTGACCCGGGTCTTGGTGAAGTACTGAAAGACCAGAAAGACCAGGTACAAGGCCCCCACGACCTTGATTTCCCAGAAATTGATCAAATACGTTCCCAGCCCGATGATGATGAACCGGAACAAATACGCGCCCCAAATTCCGTAAAACAAGGACTTTTCTTGTTCCTTACGGGTGGGCAGTGACTGGGTCTGCGCCGCCAAAACGACCGCATTATCCACGGAGAGTAAACACTCAATCAAAACCAATGAAAAGATAATCAACCAGTCGTTGCCGGATGAAATCACCGTTTCCCAATTGTGTAAATCAAAGAATGGCCCATAGAGTTGGCCAAGAAAATGTAACAATGCTGGGTTCAGCTCCTCATAACTAATTTTATATTGGAGGTAAGTTTACCACACTCCCCGTAAACTTGCGACCCATTAAGTGAGTGTCACCGAAATATTTTTGTTGGCTTAGTTAGTTCACCCAACTGGGTTATAAAATAAATCATTGAAATTGTTACCGAAAAGTGACAGTCTTGTTACCCTCTCGCAACCAAACCGCGGTAGTATGGATAACACTATAAGGGGAAATGGATGATGATTGTGAAGAAATTTTTGTTGATTTTTGGTACTGCATTGGGACTGGCTGCCTTGGTGCCCACCACAATGGCTCAAGCTCGCAGCTATCTGCGGATCACCTCGCAGAAAAGTACCAGTTACAATGCCCGGTTCGTAAGCCAGAGTAGTCGCAACGACGGGATCTATTACTATGCGCCCTACTACACGCAGCGTTCGGCTAAGACCCGTGACGCTAGCGGAAAGAACTGGCAGCACCGCTTCGTTAAGGTGACCAAGGTCGCCAAGCTGTCCAACGGCACGACTTACGTCAAGTTCGCTTGGTACGGCAAAACGATTGGCTGGGTCAATCAAAACGCCCTGCAAAAGTACAGTCGCTCGCAAAATGCGGCGGCCCTACTGAAAAACGCGCATTTCCAAGGCCGCGCCATGTTATTCAACCACTACGCGACTGGGGCCAGTCACGTGAGCGTGGGTGACGCTGACATGACCAGCCAACTCGCCAACACCAGCAACACGCTCTTCCCCATCGCGTCGTTACAAAAGGTCATGACCGGGGCCATCATTGAACAACTCGCCGCCAGTGGAAAATTATCACTGACTGACAAGTTAAGTAAATACTACCCCAGTGTGGCCGGCAGTGGGAACATCACGCTGCGGCAAATGTTGAATCACCGTTCTGGTATCAACATGAGCGAAAGCACGCCGAACACCCTGCTAACTAGTCAGGAATCCGAGTTGAACTACACGTTGAATCAATTGAAGAGTACGGGGTCGTCCGCCTTTAACTACACGAACGCCAACTACACCTTGCTAGCGGCCATCGCGTCCAAGGTTGCCGGTCAGTCGTACGAAACGTTGGTCCAAAACCGCATCGTAAAGCCATTGAACCTGCAAAACACTTACGCTTGGGATAACCTGCCAAGTGATAGCGTGGTGGCCAGTGGCTACACTTACAGCAATGGCAACAGTGTGGCCAATAACGTTTCCCAAAAGCTGATGTCGTCTCTGCTAGGCGCCGGGAACTACTACTCCACACCTGAGGATTACTACAAGATTCAAAAGGGCCTGCGCAACGGCAAGATTTTGACCAAGAAGCAATACTACGCCTTGGCCGATAACTACAGTCTGAGCTATGCCGGTGGTCTGTATCACTACAGCGGCGGTATCAAACGCGTCCGTGGGGCACTGAGCGGCTCTGGCTATGAAACGTTGTATTACGGTTCGGAAGGCAACAAGAAGGGTGTTGTGCTCTTCGCCAACCAGAAGCCAACCAAGTCGATCGACAAGCTGGGCAAGACGCTCTACGATTTGGCCCGGTACTACAATGAAAACTAAGCGTTAACGTCAAATCCCCGTCATCAACATCCAGTCCATGAACGTTGGTGGCGGGGATTTTCTCTTTTGGCTTTTGAACTGGGTTGAACTGGGTTATCCTGGCCGCCTACCGTGGCGCGTCAGCTGCGTTGGAACGCTGTGGGCGGACGCACCGAGCCTGAGAAACGGTCTCGGCACTCGCTTTGAGCCGCAGTACACGTCTCAAAGACGCCAGTTTCCTAACCGGCAATGATCGCCGCTAAGGAAACTCCCACGGCTGAACGCAGCTGACACACCACTCCCGGCTACGGTAGTGGCTGACCCTCAACAGTGATGAAGCCGACTCCCAACTTCATGACCACCGCCAATCTGCCGGAGGAGGCCAGGGATGGCGCCAGCTGTGTCGACGGTGTTGGCTGAGGTTTTTTCTCAGCCTACAGCGTGGGACGACTTGAGAGACTGACGGGTTTGGTCAGGCTTTCAAGCGAGCCGGAAGCCCGTTTCTCAGGCTGCAGGTGGTCCCCATAGCAGGCAGAATCCCTGGCAGCCGCAGGCACGGGTTTACACGAACGTAGTAGCACCGCGTCACGGTAGGCGGCCATCAGACTATCCTAAGTGTCATACTGGTTCAGATTGTAAGTCGCAATCACGTTGTCTAGCTTCTTGGCGTAATCGGGATCGGTCGCGTAGCCGTTTTCCTGCAGGAGCTTAGCCGCCGTCTGGTAATCCGTGACCGTTTGCTTGAAGTAACTGGCCTTCAACAAGGCATCGTGATCCAAGATAGCCGCCGTCAAGCTGGGGTAATCCCGGAAGTTGGCGTGAATCTGAATCTTCTTGCCGTTGACGTACTCACTAGTTGGAAACGACTTGCTTTGGCCTTGATAGCTACCCTTCACGCCAAACGGGTTATTGGCCTGCTTAAACAACGCCGAGGTCCCCCAGCTGGATTCCAAAATGGCCTGGGCAATCACGATGCTGGGCAGGACTTGGCCGTTTTGCTGGTAAACGCGGACGGCCGGTGCAGCCATTTCTTTGATGAATTTTTGCTGGTCTGCCGTCGTGACTTGGCCCGGTGTCGCCCCCGCACTGGTCTGGGTGATATGAGTCGACTGCATGACCGTCTTGATTTGGCCGCGCAATAAGAGTCCGCCGCCCAAAACCAAGAGAACCACGACGAAGATCCAGGTCGCCGTCGCGGGGTTGTTGGTCGTTTTTCGTGTTTTTCGCCGTCGTTTAGGCACCCGAATCCCTCCATTTCCGTTATAATGAAGTCAATTATACCTAGATTTATTCCGAGGGCCACCTTCCAGTGGCAAGCCTCAGGAAAACTTAAACTTTACGAAAGGAGTCCCCTGCGATGTTACTGAGTGCCAGTCTGTTTCTCATTTGTTTGGCCGCCTTACTGACCTTTTGGCAACCCCACGGTTTGAATTCTGCCGTGGTGACCTGCGTCAGTGGTGGCCTGATTATCCTATTAGCTGGCTTCTCGCAACATACCGGCTGGCAAATCTTCGCCCGCATCGGTTGGGTGCTGATTGGTCTCATCGGCGCGCTGGGACTCTTCACGCTCCTGTTGATTCTCAACGTCCCCCGGCGAGTCGTCCGTAAAAATGAACACCTGACCTACGGCGTTCTCGCTGGTATCTGGGTCTGGTTGATTCTGGGCGGCGGCTGGCTTTACGGCATCAGTCATGGCCAATTCACCGGCACGCTGTGGCCGTGGGTGACCTTCATCCCCGTCTTCAGTGTCTACCTGGGTATCCTCTTTGCGGCGAGTCTGGTCGGCTTTTTGCGGGCCAACCTCTGGCGCGCACGCAAGGCTGACACCATCGTCATTTTAGGGGCTGGCCTGTTACATGGCAACCAAATCGGTCGCGTTTTAGGCAGTCGCCTCGACACCGCCTTGGCCTTAGCCAGACGCCAAAAAGGTCCCGTCACGCTCCTGGTTACAGGAGGTCAGGGACCGGATGAAACGACCACGGAAGCCGCGGCCATGGCGGCGTATTTAACTGCTCACGACTGGCCCGCCGACCACATCGTTCAGGAAACAAAAGCCACCAATACGTTCAGTAACTTACTTTACAGTCAGCGCCTGTGGGGGCAACTGCCACATCAAGGCGGCCGGGTCGTCATCGTGACCAACAACTATCACTTGTTTCGCGCCGAACACCTCGCCAGCCAGCTAGGCATTCGCTTCGGTGGTTACCCGGCCCCGACGCGGTTAGGCTACTTGCCGACCGCCTGGGCCAGAGAGTTTCTCGCCATCATCATGTTGCATCCCCGCCTGCACCGCGGCGTCTTGGTGGGTTTGATCACGGCGAACCTGCTGTGGTTCTTGCTTTAACCAGAACCGCTGTCACCACACGACTCACGGTATGAAAATTAGTTGTTTACAGCTTCGTAGTGTGTACTGGCCGCCTACCCTAATTCAACGCGGTCACGCTCAATTGGTTGGGCACGTTGTAAAATTTTGGCTTGGTCCACCGCAACATTTCCGGCGTTAACCGCAACTGGACCGTGTCCAAGCGGTTGTACGGTTGGAAATAGTACGTCAAGGATTCACAGACCGTGGCGGCACGGTAGACCGAGTACGTCGGCCGGTACTTAGAACTCCGCGGCACCGTGACGCTGTCCAGCAGATGCCACGCGCTGATGATGCCCTCGTCCTCATCGGCAGGCAAATCGGCGCGTTCCTTATAGTAAGCGGCCCGCACGAACCGGCCCCCCGGCGTAAATGACCCGCTCGGTACCGGCTTGCCCGAGAAGCGGCCGGTCGTGACCCGTGGCGCATTCAACGGCACCGTACCGGCTTCAAAGTCGTCGGTATAGTTGACGTACTACCCCAGTCGTTTCAGTTGTAGCTCAAAGTCCTTACTGTTGGTGACGACGCCCAGCGGATTCTCGCGGACGCGCATGGGAAAATGCGTGGGTTCAATGACCACGGTCCGGCCAGTGCGGTCGACTACGGCAAAATGCAATTCGGAATTGCCAATATCGTTGACGGCAAACCGGTTAGTCATCAATTGAATTTCGTCAATATGCGCTTCAATGTCCGCAACCGAGGCGTAATGGCCTAACAAATAGAAAGAAAATTCATAGGGAGCCAGGTGGACCTGCCCCGGTGTGGGCGTGTCGACCAGATGGGACCCGTTGGCAAACGTTAGTTTCTGCACGCTCAGCCCCATCTCGTTGACGCCATCAGACACGTCGATCTCGTGGTCGTGGGCCCCACCGCCACCAATCATGGCGTAGCGGTTGGTGTGCACGGCGTTGTCATAAAGTCCCTGCCATTGAAAGTTGCGGGGCACAAACAACGGCTGCACGTACAGCGCGTGCCAATCCATGGTCCGCGCTAAGATGTGACTGCCATCCTTAGCGATTTGTAAAATACTGGTACACACAGGTCTCAGCCTCCTTTAAAAGTCGTAAAAAAGTCGGCCACCGCAATGAGCGATGACCGACAGCTTTATGCAGTTATTCTATTTTAAGCGAAATTAATCCCACCATCAACAATAATGGCTTGCCCGGTAATGTAATCGGACTTCTTATCTGCTAAGAAGGAGACTAAGTTGGCCACATCAGCGGGTTGTTCGCCCCGGCCTAAGGCAATGCTATCAATGTTCTTTTGTAAGGTTTCCCCTTCAGGAACGTTGTAAATCTTTGCCATGCGCTTGTCGATTTCATCCCACATTGGCGTCAGCACGATGCCTGGGCAGTAAGCGTTGACCGTGATCTTATCCTTAGCCAATTCCTTGGCAGCGGCTTGGGTCAGGCCCCGTACGGCAAATTTAGTCGCGGAGTACGCCCCTAACATTTCGAAGCCTTCGTGCCCGGCAATGGAAGACGCACTGATAATCTTGCCGCCAGTCCCTTGGGCCTTGAATTGTTCCGCAGCGGCTTGGATACCAAAGAAGGCGCCCTTGACGTTGACGTCTAAGATTTGGTCCAGGTCCTTTTCGGAAGTTTCAATGACGGGGTCGATCTTAGCAATCCCGGCGTTGTTCACCATGACATCTAAGTGGCCCATGTCGGCCACCACGTTCTTGACCAGGTCAAACATCGCTTGTTTCTTGGAGACATCGACAAAGTACCCTTTGGCGCCATTGCCCACTTCTGCGGCAACCGCCTCAGCGTGTTCTTGGTTCAGATCAGCCACGGCTACTTGTAAGCCATCACTAGCTAATTGCTTAACGATTCCGGCACCAATTCCTTGGCCACCACCGGTAACAATCGCAACTCTCGTCATAAGAAAACACTCCTTTGATTTGTGAATTCACTTGGAACACTCTTTATTAAACCACACCCGTGAAACCGCTTCAATTATTTTTCCAGTCCCACTCAGTCGCCAAGATCCGTCACGCCTTGAATAATCTGGGTTGTCACGGTCCAAAAGAAAAAAGACCAGTCGGTTCACTTAACCAACTGGCCTTGAAATGGTCTTTTACTTGCGCCGGCAGCGCTTGACAGTCTGCCGACCCCATTTTACCAGTTGAACCAGATCCTGGGTCTGCCAATTTAGCTGTTCGTTCGCTCCGGTCCGTTCACACGATGAAACAACCGGTACCTCATCCTTTGCCGAACCAGCTGTATTTTGGCTACCTGACTATTGCTGGGCGTCGGTCAAAAACGCCTGAAAACGCCGATCGATTTCCTTTTGCCGCGCCGTCTCACCCAAGGTATTGGGCACGCTAGCACTGATTTTTAGGTAGGCAAACATGACCTGGCTAGGGTCGAGCCCCGCTTGAATGGCCAACTGGCTAGCAAATGGGTAACGCTGGTCAGTTAACATTTTGGCAAACGGGCTTTGGTAGGCCTGATGATGCTTGGACATTGAACTCCCCTCCCTTTTTGGCTAATACAAGTGGTTCTAACCTTACCAGTTTAGGATTTGAAAGCAACTAAAGAGTTTCTTAAACTTTGTTAAATCCGACTTAAAACGGCCCGAACGCCGGTCATTATGGTAGAATTGAGTATGGATTACACCCTGCTTGCACGGCAGGAAATTGGATACATAGAGGGGACTCAGATTACTTATGCAAGAACGGATCAGAAAGCTTCACCACAACCGCATCTTCGCACTCGTATTCTGGTTGATCGTGGTATTTGCGGCTATTGTTACCTTGCCGAATGTCAAAACCATCATTCAGTATGATGGCCAACCACAATTGGCGAATACGAGTCAACCCGTCAAGGCGACCCAGATTCAAAATACTTGGGGTCGTAACTTGAACGGCACCTATACTGTCAACGCGGTTTTCAATAACCCGGACGGCGCACTGACCAATAAGCAATTGGCGGCGGTCAACAAGACCGTGTCTAATTTGCAAAAGCGGTCCAGTTATTATGGGATTCAAAAGATCACCACGATGACCAATACGCCGACCAGCAAACCGCAGCTGTTCTCAAAGGATAAATCGACTGAAATCGTCCAACTGGCGGTCAGCCACAATCAGGGAACGGTTCGTCAAATTTCTAGCCAATTAACCAGTCAAATTGCGACACTGGGGCTCAAGACCTACGTCACCAGCCCCGAAATCGTGAGTGATGCCGCCAACGAACACATCGCGTCTTACACGCTGATCGTGATTCTGATGACATTGCTCGTGGCCTTAGTCGCCATGGGGATTTTATTCGCGTCAATCATCGCCCCAATCATTACGTTCCTTGCCATTTTAATTAGCTATATTTCCACGCTTAGTCTGGCGACTAACTTGGCCTATCACTGGAACTTCGCGTACTCCGAGTACACGCCGATTTTCCTATTGCTGGGTATCAGCCTGTTCACGTTGCTGACCAGCTTCTGGTTCTTCCGGGAGTTGCGCAACCACATCGACGACGGCATGGAAAGTCAGGAAGCCACGTCCAAGGTCATTCAAAACTTGGGCTATCGCATCCTGATCAGTACCCTGAGCTTAACGCTAGCCTTTGGTAGTCTAATGCTCTTTGACTTCTCCACCATTCGGGCTTACGGCTTATTGGGGATTGGCTTTGCCATCACTGGGATTGCCAGTGTGACCTTGGTTCCTGTCTTCGCGGGGATGCTGGGTGCCAGCTTGTTCTGGCCGAAGAAGACTCGGCCGAAGTTGAAGGACCACAAGCTTTGGCATAGTCTGGCTCGCTTCGGGTTATGGCAACCTTGGATCGCCATTTTGGTCGTCATTTACTTGATCGGTCCATTTGCCTACGGTTACCGCAATCAACTCAACTATGATAATTCAACTGACATTCCAAATAACCAAGCCGTGCAGGGTGCTCGGGTCTTAAGCGCCCACTTTGGTCAAGGGAAAGCAACACCAGTGACCCTTTACCTGCAAGCCAACAAACGTCTCGATAATCAAAACCAGCTGTATCAATTGGATAACCTGACGAAGAAGCTCCAGGCCCAACCGGGTGTCGCGAGCGTCACGTCCGTTACCCAACCAGGTGGTCAACCCATCACGCAGTACTATGAATCAACGCAATTGGGGAATTTGACCAATGAACTGACCGGTGTGGTTGGTCAACTGGGAACGGTCCGTAACGACTTGAAGTCGGACAGTGTCAATTTGCGGCAAAAGACCTTACAAGCTGAGGTCAAACGCCTGCAAAAGCTGACCACGCAAACCAGTAGCTTAGTCAGTGACAGTAGTTCACTGCAGACGGCGTTGCAAACGGCCCAAGCCAAGTCTTCCACCACGACGACGTCCTCTTCTTCCAAACGGATCAAGAGTTACATCAGTCAATTGCTCTCGGTCAACTCACAATTGAACGCCGCGCTCAGCACCTTGAGCACGCTGTCCAGTGATGTCTCGACCACCAATTCTGATACCACGACGGCTCACTCGAACCTGTCAAACTACATGGAGACCATCAAGGCCGTCAACAGTAGCTTGAAGGATTCCCGTAAGCAAGTCATCAGCATGCAGAAGTCATTGAACAAGATGTACCTCTACCTGAGTGGCTTACAGAGTTCCGAAGCAGCGAAGTCCTTGTACCTGACGCCAACGCAGATTGCCAGCGGCGATTTCCAACAAGCCCTGGTCAACAACACCGATGAAAAGGTCCAATCGACTTTCCTGACGATTACCTTGAAACACGCGCCGAATGCCAACGATACGGCCAAGACCTTGGATCAATTGAAGCAGGTCGCTACGGCACAATTACGCGGCACTGTCTTGGAAGGTTCCCCACTGACATTTGCGGGTCAACCAGCCACGACGGCGACGATTCAAACGCAGTTCCAACACGACCTGCCACGCGTCTTAGCGCTGGTCTTTGGGATTACGCTGTTACTCCTGATCATCTTCAGTCGTTCCCTGTTGCAAGCCAGCTACTGGTTCTTGACCTTCCTGGCTTCCACTGCGGCCAGCTACCAACTCACGCACCTGTTGATGAAGTGGCTGACGGGTAACGGCGACTTCAACTGGCAAGTCCCACTGCTGGCCTTTGTGCCAGTGACTGTCTTAGCTGTCGTTGAATTGACCCAGTTAGCCTTGAGCTACCGGTTAAACGACGCGCCACTGCTCGACTGGTTACTACCAGGGATTCACGAGGTCGGTCAAACCATGCGCCACTCACTGTTCATCGTGATTGCTGGCGTCTTAGGCTTACTGGTCGCTGAATCACAAACGTTGACGGCGGTGGTCCTGATTACCATTCTCACGGCTATCATCTTCAACCTGACGTTGCCAATCATGGCGGCCTCCTTCGGGAAGTTATCCGTTGTGATTCCAGCTCAGAAGCCTCACGAATTCCACATGCCGCGGCGTAAGAAGCGTCAACGCCGCGCAGACCGGCCAGTGAAGTCCATCACCCCAAGTGATGAGACCAAGTCCACTGATACCGATGATGCCAAGAAAGATTAAGTTATTTATCAAAAAAGTCACTGACTGCAGTCGGTGGCTTTTTTCGTTTGGCGGGATTGCTAATTAGCACTTGTCTAACGGCGTCTTAGCGCATCTCAGCCAGCCAGCGGTCGGATTAAGGTAAGTAGTATCCCCCATTGACTGAAACGTCCCACACCCCCCTTGTTTTAGGGATTAAGCAACTGAAGGTTGAAAGATAAAAATCAGCTAGACATATTGTCACTACGCGGCTCGTGACGTAAAAACTAGTCATTTACAGCCTCGTAGTTTGAGCTGGCCGCCTACCGTCCGCCAACTATGGGTTGGAACGCGGTGGGCGGACCGGAAGACCGTTCTTCAGGCTGGAGGTGTTCCCCATAGCAGGCGGAACCCTGGCTGACGCAGGCCCTGGTTTCACTAGTTCTGGTGGACAAAACGCTGTCACTCCGGGAGTTAAGACATTAATTCAGCTTTCAACCTTTAGCTAAGCAATATGAAAACGGCTGTACCTAGATATTGGGTCTAAGTACAGCCGTTTTTTAAAATCTAACTATCCAAACTAAAAGTACCAGCCATTAGCTGAATCTGGCATCACACCCTCACCCGCGAGCTGGCCGCCGGAACAAGCGCCACCCCGTGATGACCGTCGCTACCAAACAGATTGCCAACGAAACCATGAATGCCACTCGCATGCCGGCAATGAAGATCTCTGGGTGCGCAGGCAAATACGCCGTGACCCGGTGACCAGCGTAATGCCCCATGGCGCTGAACAGCACGGTCGTGGCAATCGAGATGCCAATGATCATCCCCAGCTCCCGGGCTAAAGCGTTGATGCCACCCGCAACGCCCAAGTTTTGCACGGGCACGGAGCTCATGACGATCGAGTTGTTCGGCGACATAAAGATACCGTTGCCTAGTCCGACCAAGCCGATGAAGAACATGAAGACCCATAGCGGCGTGCCCAAGTTAGCCAGCATGTAGCCGACCTGACTAATAGAGATGAGCACCAGGCCGATAAACGTCAACAGTTCCGGCCCAATCTTATCGGACACAGTCCCGGCAATCGGCGCCACGACTACTTGGACGATGGGAAAGGTCATTAACGCATACCCGGCGTAATTGGCCGCCATCCCCCGGGCATTTTCCAGGTAAAATGGTGCAATCACGTTGAAGAAGAAATTGGCTACGAAGATCAAAAAGGCACAGAGAATGCTGATGCTGAAGCGTTTATTTTTAAATAACTGCAATGCCAGAATCGGATCGCTCACGCGCAGTTCTAACCGCACGAAGACGACCAACGCCACGACAGCAACGACGAAAAGTCCCAAGATCAACGGTTGCCCAAAACCAATTTCTTGGCCGATAAAGACGGCCGCAAACAGACTGACCATGATAATCGCAAAGAGACTGGCGCCGGCACGGTCGATGGGCGCGTGCGTTACCGTGATATCGCGCGGCAAGATGCGTTGGCCGATGAACCAGGCCACCACGCCGACCGGCACGTTGATCCAGAAGATGTAGCCCCAGTGGAGGTGGGCCAAGATAAGGCCGCCGACCCCCGGACCAGCGATACTGCCTAGCGCCACGAAGGAGCCAATCATTCCTAGCGCTCGCCCGCGTTCACTGAACGGGAAGACCTCGGTAATGATGCCGTTGTTGGTGGCCATGGTCATCGCGGCCCCCACCGCTTGAATCGCCCGGGCAATCAGCAGAAAGGTCAAGCCCGCGCTGAACCCACACAACAGTGAGCCCAAAATGAACAAGACAGACCCCACTTTGAAGATGCGAATCTTGCCGCGCGTATCGCCCAATTTGCCAAAGACTAGCAACAAGGCACAGATGACGATGAGGTAAATGGACACGACCCATTCCGCTTGGTTCATGGGAATATGTAAATCACGACTCATGACCGGCAAGGCAATATTGACGATGCTGGCGTCTAGCGTTGACATGAAGGTGAAGAGGCACACGGCCACCAAGATCCACCAGCGATGTTTTTGAATCTGCGGGTCGTCCGCAAAAGTTTTGTTTTTCATGATCAGACTTCTTTCTCTAATCGCGCCAGCCGCGCCGTAATCCAATCGGCCTGGGCCTGCGCGCGTAAATATTGTAATTCATTGACGTCTAAGGCGTCGGCCACGTCGAGCGGCACCATTCGTGGGTGATCGGTCAAATACGCCCGCACCGCCGCCAGACTGGCCAATTGCCCCTGACTGAACGCTTGAAAATCTTGTAACACGGTCCGTTGCCCGGCTTCGTCGAGGAGATGTAAGAAATTACATTTGATCTGAAAAGCCAGCTGGGCCTGCTTATTGATGGTGACCGGCTGTAAGACTAGCTGGTAAAAATGCGCTCGGCCTGGTTCCGTCAACGTAGCCGCTCGTTTAGACCGGGCCCCCGTGCCGCTAGCCAGCACAATGTCTCCGGCTTGATTCAACCGGTCCAGGAGTGGATACAACACGCCATAGCTCACGGTCTGTTCCGGCCCGACCACCGTCACCAAGGCCTTACGCAACTGATAGCCCGCCATATCGTGGTCCATCAATTGTCCTAACACAAATAATTCGTACACACCGTTCCCTCTTTTCTGCTTGCCTAGTATAATCTATCTGGCCGATACATGCAACGGGTCAAAAAAATAGCCATTTCTGCTTGGGAAATGACTTTTGTACCATGCCTTCAAAAATCTATTCCGGCTCCGCTTGTACCAGCCGCTGAGCCTCAGCATTCGGCAATAACCGGTAGCGAATCGGCCCCTCGTCCGGTACGATGGCCAGGAGGGTCTGCTCGGCATCAAAGGCGCCCAAGTTCAAGGCGAGTTCCCCGTCAACCTTGGCAAAGCCCTTCAATCCTGCCGTCACAAAATGATGGATGTACTTCATGCGATCCTGGCGCTTATCCGCCTGCTTGGCGGCCCCGGCCAGCGTGAAGCCCTCATCCAAGAAATACTTGATCAGCGTGACTCGGACAAACGTCTTGAACGTGTAGACCCGCGCCTGCTGACCGTCTTCTCTCTCGCGTGCCGTGATCAATCCTTTTTGTTCCCAGTACCGCAGTTGCCGCGCCGAAACGCCCGTCATGGATGCTAGCTCCCCGATTCGAAAGACCAGGCGCTGGACGTCGAAATACTGCCGTGCTTCATTTGAAAATTGTGCCATCTCCGCAGTTCCTCCCCTTAACGCTTATGTAAACTAAGTTATCAATTATGTGAGATACTTGCAAATTATACCCCCCAATTGCCAATTTATGGGCAAAAGTAATGATTTGTTTAAGACATTTAACAGGTCTGCAATTGGCTTGTTACATGTTTGTCATATTACATTGCTATTCTAGAACTTGTAAAATTCATGAGGGGTGTTTATTAGGATGAAAAAATTTATTAAAACAATCGCAGCAAGTGCTTTAGTTTTCGTTGGCTTTTTCGCTTTTAACGCTAGCAACACCACGACCGCTTCGGCCGCTACCAAGAGTGACTTCACGTCGATCTACAAGGTTGCCAAGTCACACTTAGGTGCCCGTTACGTTTACGGTGCTACTGGTCCTTCTGCATTTGACTGCTCTGGCTTTACCAGCTACATCTACAAAAAGGGTGCTAGCGTTACTTTGCCACGGACTGCACAAGCTCAATACAATGCTTACAAGCACGTTAGCTACAAGAACATCAAGAAGGGCGATTTGGTCTTCTTCGGTGGTAGTGCCTACTCCATCTCCCACGTTGGGATGTACATCGGTAAGGGTAAGATGATCGATGCTCAAAACCGCGGGGTCGTTCGCGAAGCCGTTCATGCCCCATGGTGGCACGCTGTTGGTTACGCGCGGGTAAACACGTCTAACGCAAACACAGCTAACGACGCTGACTAATTCAATTGAAATCCGTTCAGTAACCACCTCATGAATTCATCTGAACGTTAAAAATGTGACACGCTACGCACTGGCTAGAGGCCGGTGGTAGTGTGTTTTTTTATGCGACGAATTTCTGATACTTCAGCGATGTCGTCACCATATTATCTAACTCATCAGAACTGTCATCAGGATTAACAACAAAGTTACCGTTTTTGTCATACCCATCATAATACTTACTAAATGACTTAACTACCAAGAACCGTCGTACCGTCCAGATTCGTTTTTATTAAATTTCGAAGTTTGGCGATTGAATAGTCGGTTTTGTATTTCCTAAGAACCATGCTCAGGGCGGCCACGCCACAATCACTCTCATCAACTTGTGGTATATAATGAAATCGAAATTTTTCAAACATAAAAAACACCTCCCGTGAGTAATATGAGGTTAGTTTAGAAATAGACATGTTCATAGGCGGACGTTTGAGATCACCGTTTTACTCCTCACGTCTCAATTTTATAATTAAATAAACTGTTACAGCGATAATAATAATTAACCCTATAACCTGACTTATCCCAAATACTGATATGGTGCTCACAATGTATAAAATAACGGCCAACATTGTTAGAAATACAAGAACACTATTTTTCATCTTTTCTCACCTCTCCTTAAATATTTATGAATATAATAGCTCCTTAATTGGAAAAAACAACATTAATGACGTACTGTGCCTAAGTGAGTGTTTTCACACGTACTTACTTCTCAGCCCATGACCTCGTAGAAGCTATTCGTAACCGTGACTATACAGCTTTTATTAAGGCCTTAGAAGAAGTCGAGAACGTTAGTCCTCAACTTTTAACAACCATCAAAACCTTTATTCATAAAAAGCAATTCATCAAGAATATGACAACCTGTTCACTCTCCAACGGGCCAATCGAGGGTGTGAACCGCAAAATCAAACAGATCAAACGCACCGCCTACGGCTACCGCAACTGGACCAACTTC
>NZ_RHOB01000015.1 GCF_003946085.1 Levilactobacillus angrenensis
AGATCCGTTTAAGAAGTAAAAAACTACCAAGGCAACGAGAGTCAGCGGTTGGTAGTCTTTTGTTGGGCCCCTTTAAGGGGCTTTTTGCGTGTGATGAGCCCTTCTAGGGCGGTTATAAAGCCACCAGCTGTGCTGGTGGATGTTTACTTCAACTGAAGGTTGAAAGATGAAAATCAGCTAGAAGCATTGTCACCACGCGACTCATGGCGTAAGAATAAGTCGTTTGCAGCTTCGTAGTTTGAGCTGGCCGCCTACCGTCCGCCAACTATGGGTTGAAACGCGGTGGGCGGACCGGTCGAGCCAAGGGACGGCCCAAAATCTCGATTGATTAGGTTAAGCTAATGCCAAAATGACTAGCCGCGAATCAAACCGAAAGTCAGTGTTACCAACGTTTAGCGACTGTAGCTAATGTGAAATCGTTTACATGAAAAATTAATCAGCCCAGACGTCATTTAATGAGTCAAAAGCCTTGAAAAAATGACTAAAGGGGATATAATGTATCTCGTTTAAGAATTTCTGAAGGCAGTCAGAATTTGTGGTAAAGGAGGTCCATTGTGAAAGCTAAACCCAGTCTGGAACAGGCCCTGTGTATTGTCGCATTACTGGGCATCCAGGACCGTGAAATCCCGCTACATAGCCATTTGGTTGCTGAGCGTTTAGGGATTTCAACCAGCTATTTGAAAAAGATTATGCAGAAGTTAGCCGGAGCCGACATTGTGAAGACGGTGTCCGGTCGCGATGGCGGGGTCGTGTTGACTCGGGATCCGCAGCAGATCACCTTGTTAGATGTGTTCGATGCCATCGAGGGGGCGACGTCATTTGTCAAGAACACCGGGCTGGTCAAGAAGGTCTTTGACTTCGATCAGAAGCAGGCCTTCATGCAGATGTATGGTCTGGCTGACCTCAAGGATCAACAGCCGGTGGCCAATGTCTTGGCCGTCTTCGCCGATGCTGAGCAGCGTTACCGCCAACAGCTGGCCACGTTAAACATCGGGGACATTTTACCGACCACGGCGGATCAGCCGTTACTGCTGGATTGGACCAAATGGTTGACCCAGCACCCGACCACAGAATAGAAGTTAGACACAAGAGAGAAATTATTTAGGAGGTTTTCCCGTGCGCTGGATGAATAAGCATTACATCTGGAACGTTATCGGCTGGCTAGTGATCGTTATTCTAGCCGTCGTGACGATTCCCAACATGAGCAAATTGGTGGCTGACAAGGGGCAAATCACGGTGCCCAGCAACTACCAAAGTACGCGTGCGACGAACATGCAAAAGCAGTGGGGCCGTTCCCAACGCGGTACCACGGCAGTCGTGGTCGTCTTTAACAATGGTGATTCTGCGCTGACCAATGCGCAAAACACCCAGATCGATCGAACGATTCAACGGATCAAGAATCATGAAGATCAGTACCAAATTCGGTCGCTGACCGCTGCCAGTGATAGTTCAACGGCAGCGTCACAACTGATTTCTAAGGACAAGAGCACCCAGCTGTTACAGCTGAACGTGCATAAGAGTTCGAGCCATTCGATCACGTCGATTCGCTCGCAGATCACCAAGTTGGCTAAGACTAGTGGCGTGAAGACTTACGTGACCGGGGCCGACGTCTTGAACCAAGACTTCTCCGATGCCACGCAAGCCGGTGTCCAAAAGACCGAGATCATTGCGGCCATCTTTATTTTCCTGGTGCTCTGGTTAGTCTTCCGGTCCCCCGTCACGCCGCTGTTCTCCCTGTTAACGGTGGGTGTGTCCGTCATCACTTCTATTTCAGTGGTGGCTAACTTAGTGGACCGTTTCAATTTCCCGTTTTCCAACTTCACGCAAGTCTTCATCGTCATCGTGCTGTTTGGGATTGGGACCGACTACAACATCTTACTGTATAACGAGTTCCGGGAGCGACTGGCCAATGGCAAGGACAAGTACACGGCGGCCAAGGAAGCCATTAAGATCGGTGGTCGCACGGTGCTGTACTCCGGGCTGTCCGTTTTAATCGGGATGAGTGTCTTGGGCTTTGCCAACTTCTCGCTGTACAAATCAGCGGTCGGCATTGCCGTGGGGGTCGTGGTCTTACTGGCCGTACTCCTGACGCTGAACCCATTTTTCATGGCCATCTGCGGTCGTCACATGTTCTGGCCCATCAAGAAGTTCCAAGGTGAAGGGGACAGTCGTTTGTGGCATGGCATGGCTAAGCACGCCATGATTCGGCCCATCATCACGTTGATCATTACCGGTATTGTCTTCATCCCGCTGGCGTTGACCTCGCACGGGACGCTGGACTACGATAACTTGGTCGAAATTGGGGATAACGTGCCTGCCAAGCAAGGGTTCAAAATCGTCCAGAACCATTTCTCCAAGGGGACGGCGGAACCAACCACCATCTACCTGCAAAGCAATCACAAGTTAGATAATGAAAAATCTTTGCTATTGATCGACCGGTTGACCAAGCAACTCCAAGCCTCGACCGGGGTCAAGACCGTGGCTTCCGTCACCCAACCTGGGGGCAAGGCCATCAAGAAGCTTTACGTCCGTAACCAAATGAGTTCCGTGACGACTGGCTTGGTCAAGGCTCAAAAAGGGGTCAACAAGGTCAACAAGGGCTTGAAATCCGCCAACAGTCAATTGGGTAAACAAGACGTTGCTGGTGCGGTCAAGGACGCGAACAAATTAGCCTCCGGGGCCAAGCAAGTCAGCGACGGGACGTCACAACTCCAGTCGGCCATTTCTCAAGTGTCGACCGGGGTGAACTCACTGAATAGCCAAGTCTCATCGGCATCCGGTGGCCAACAGGCGGCGCAACTCGCCCAGTTGGAAACGGCCCTGCCCCAGTTGAACGCGGCCATTCAACAGTTGAACAACCAAGTATCAGCCAGTTCGACTAGCACGAGTGGGGTAACGAGTTCACTGTCGACCATCGGGACCAAGACCCAAGACATCGCGACGCAGCTGCAAAGTATCAAGAGTGCCATGGGCAATTTGCCTAGCGTGAGTGCCAGTTCGGTCGCCGCAGCCTTCAGTGCCCAAGGGGTACCATTGTCGGCTGCCCAAAAGCAAGTCTTAGCGGGCGTCTTACAGAAGCAAACGGCTGCCCAGTCGCAATTGAAGTCGAGCCTGAGTGGCGCCTTGACCCAAATCGGTAGTGATGCCAGTGCCATTGGCTCCGCCGACCAGGGGGTTGCCAGTCAACTCCAGTCGTTACAAGGCTCAACGGCGACCTTACAAAGTGCCGTCGCCACGTTGGCTCAAAAAGCCAATATCGTCTTGCCTGGTGCTACGACGGCCCTGCAATCGGCTAGCTCCCAAAGTGCGCAGTTAGCTAGTGCGACGAGCCAGTTGTCTAGTGCCATGTTTACCATCAATGGTAAGATGCCGACGCTGGTCTCTGGCGCGAGTCAAGTCGCCGCGGGTAACCAGACCATGGCGGAAAAATTAGCCGCGATGAGTAAACAACTGACCGCCTTGCGAAAAGGTTTGGGCTCAGCCACCACTGGTTTGACCCAAGTCTCGACCGGGGTCGGCACCGCCAACAGTTATCTCAAGGGCCTGCAAAAATCAGCGGCTGCTGAGACGTTCTACATTCCGAAGAAGTCGATTCAAAGCGGGTCATTCAAGCAGTCGATGGACACCTACATGTCCCCGAACCGCAAGCTGACGAAGTTAACGGTCGTCTTAAATGATGACCCCAGTTCCGCCGCCGCCATGGCGCGCTTGCCGAAACTGGAAAAGGTCGTTAACGGGTCACTGGAAGGGACGAGCCTGAGTGGGGCTAAGGTCGCCTTTGGTGGTAACACCTCGCAGACCAACGATATCAACGAAATGGCGTCGAGTGACTTTACCCGGACCGTCATCATCATGTTAGCCGGCATCTTCATTGCCCTCATGGTCGTGACCCGGTCACTGGTTCAACCGATCGTCATCGAAGGGATCTTACTGGTCGCTTACTCTGGGGCCTTGACCATTGTGCACTGGTTAGTGGATCCGGTCTTAGGAACCGACATGTTGACGTGGAACACACCGTTCTTCACGTTTGTCATGCTGATCTCGCTTGGGGTCGACTACTCCATCTTCCTGATGCGTAAGTACCGGGAATTCCTGCACGAGCCGGGCGCTACCAGCGACAAGATGTTGCGGGCAGCCACGGTGATTGGCACGGTCGTCATCTCCGCGGGGGTCATCTTGAGCGGAACGTTTGCCGCCTTGATTCCTTCTGGCGTCATGACGCTGATTCAAATCGCATTGGCTGTGATCATCGGGATTGTCTTGCTGGTCATCTTACTGCCAATCGTGATGCCAGCCGTCATGAAGATCACCTACCCGTACCCGTATTCCAATATGCGTGAGGCGCCCGTCAATCACGAAGATGACGCCCAACCCACGCGGCGGAATCAACAGAAATAACTGAAAACACACGCAGTCACCGTGAGTGATATCGGCGGACGCGTGATGAAGTCAAGGTTAATGGATCAATTGAGGGATGTGGATGCTCACCTGAGTGGTGGGGATGCACATCCCTTTTGGTAGTGCCAGATTAGTGGCAGTGTCATGCCGTGCGGGCTTAATCTGACATCGGTGGTTTCGGCATGGTTAAAACTGCTGACTGGCCCGCAAAGCCTAAAGCCGGTTACCGACGACTAGCTGGGGATGATGAGCATCCGATTGATGCGGGGTATCCCAGTCAAAAGTGACAGGCTAACGATGTCTGTGACTAATTGGTAAGCGGTAGTAGGCGGTGGGTAACGACCGCTATTCGCGGAACGGTAAGGCGGCCAGCTAGGCCCCGTATTGCCAAATCAACCACCTCCGCCATGAATTCAAGCTATCCAATTGCCAGCTGGTAGCTTATACTAAAGAATGAAGATGGGTTTGGGGAAAAGCTTTTCCCAGACTCTAGTGTGCCAAGGTTAAATGGCCAAAATGTGTGCCCCCAGGTAGCTAGTTTTGCTTAAAACGACTAGCCGCCTGGGGTCCCACGCTGATAGCAGAAAGGAAGATTTAGCATGGATGCAGACCATCTCTCACAACGATTGGCCACCGTCGCCAGTTACGTGCCACAGGGGGCGCGGTTAGCCGACATTGGGACCGACCACGCCTATTTACCGGTGAACCTTGCCAAACGAGGAATCATCGTCGGGGGGGTCGCCGGTGAAGTGGTCCCCGGACCCTTTAAAAATGCACAACACGAAATCAATCAAGAGGGATTGGACGATAAAATTACCGCCCGCTTAGCCAATGGGCTTCAAGCCATTAAACCCACCGATCAGATCGACACGGTGGCTATCGCCGGAATGGGCGGCACGTTGATCACCCAGATCCTGACCCAAGACTTTGACCGCTTAGCGGGGGTCCAACGCTTGATCCTCCAGCCCAACGTGGGTGAAGCCAACGTCCGCCAATTTTTAATGACCCACGGTTTTCAGCTAATGACGGAACAGATTGTCAGTGAAGACGGCCACGATTATGAGATCTTGGTGGCCGACCGCAATACCCAGCCCCAACAGTACACCGCTGAAGAATTGCGCTTCGGTCCGTATTTATTAGCGGAACACAACGCCATCTTTGTGGCCAAATGGCAACGGGAACTCGACCGCGCGCAAGTCGTCTTGCACCAGGTCCAGTCCGCCCATGAGGTACCGGCGGCCAAGGTAGCTGAATTAACGGAAAAAATCGCAGAGATCAAGGAGGTCTTGCAACGTGTTGGTGCGTGATTTAGTTGAACGATTTGAACAATTTGCCCCGCGGGGGTGGGCCGAACCCGGGGATCCGGTCGGCTTACAGTTGGGTAGTCTTGATGCGCCAGTCCACAAGGTGTTGGTGACCCTAGACGTGCGGCCGGAGGTGGTTGCTGAAGCCATTGAGGTAGGGGCTGATTTTATTTTTGCCCATCACCCGATGATGTTTCACCCGGCGAAGAACTTGGATCTAGCGGTGCCGCAAAACCAAATGTACGCGACGCTGTTACAGCACCACATCACGGTGTACGGGGCCCATACCAATCTCGACAGTGCGCCTGACGGGATGAACGATTGGTTGGCCGCTGAGCTGGGGCTACAACACACCACCGGCTTAGTCCCCAGCAATGGTGCCACGGCTACTCCGGCGATCATGATGGGCCGAGTGGGTGACTTGAAGCAGCCGACCACGGTCCAGGCCTTTGCGTTACGGTGCAAGACCATCTTTCACGTCGGTGGGTTGCGGCTGATCAGTCATACGCCGGACGCGCCCGTTAGCCGGGTGGCCGTGTTAGGTGGGTCTGGGGGTCCGTTTTACCAGGCCGCCATTGCCCAGCATGCCGACGTGTACGTGACCGGTGACATTTCCTATCATCCCGGCCATGACATGATTGCGGCGGGACTTAGCGTCATCGACCCGGGTCACCACATTGAATGCATCTGTCAGCCGCATTTGACGCAGCTGTTTCAGCAGTGGGCCCAGGAAAATGACTGGCCGATCACGGTCCAAGCCACGACGCTCAATACTGACCCGTTTACTTTTCTTTAGCCGCGAAAACGCGTACACTGAGTTTGTAAGTTATCTTAATTGAGGAGTGATTTATTTTGGCAAAGTATGAAAATTTGATTCCCCGGTTTCTGAAATACGTGAAGATCAACACCCGTTCGACCCCTAATTCAACGACCATTCCCTCCAACGAACGGTTGACGAAGTTCGCTGAGGGCTTAGTTGAAGACTTGAAGGCCATTGGCTTAACGAACGTTCACATCAATGCGCAGTCTAGTTACGTTTACGCGACCTTACCCGCCAACACGGACAAGGCGGTCAAGAAGCTCGGGTTCATTTCCCACTTTGACACGGCTGATTTCAATAGTGAAAACATCAACCCCCAGTTCGTCGAAAACTACGATGGCCAATCCGTCATCAAGTTGGACGACGCGGGTAAGTACACCTTGGACCCAGCCGTCTTCCCTAATTTGAAGAATTACCAGGGCGACACGCTGATCACCACGGATGGCAGTACCCTGTTAGGGGCCGACGACAAGTCCGGGGTCGCTGAAATCATGGCCGCCGCCGAATACCTATTGGCTCACCCAGAAATCAAGCACGGCGAAATTGAAATTGGCTTAGGTCCGGATGAAGAAATCGGGACCGGGGCCGACCACTTCGACGTCAAGGACTTCGGTGCCGACATTGCCTACACCGTCGATGGTGGACCACTGGGCCAATTGGAATACGAAACGTTCAACGCCGCCGATGCCCAAGTGGAGATCACGGGGACCAACGTGCACCCGGCTGAAGCCAAGGGGGTCATGGTCAACGCTTCGCAAGTCGCCATGGACTTCCACGCGGCCTTGCCTGAACATGACCGGCCAGAAAACACGGAAGGACGCGAAGGCTTCTTCCACCTTTACAGCATGAACGGCACGGTGGATTCCGCGCACTTGAGCTACATCATCCGTGATCACGACCGGCAGATCTTTGAAGACCGCAAGAAGTTGTTCCAAGGGGTCGCTGACCAATTGAACAAGCAATACGGGTCTCAGCGTGTCGACGTGACCATCAAGGACCAATACTACAACATGCGCGAAGTCATTGAAAAAGACATGACGGTCGTTGACCTGGCTAAGCAAGCCTTAGAAGACTTGGACATCAAGCCACTGATCTTCCCAGTGCGTGGGGGGACTGATGGGTCCAAGATTTCCTTCATGGGCTTGCCAACACCGAACCTCTTTGCCGGTGGCGAAAACATGCACGGGCGCTTCGAATACGTCTCCGAACAGACCATGGAAAAGGCCACGGACGTCATTATCAAGATTGCCGAATTGGCGGAACAACAGGCATAAATTAATTGGTCAAAATAGGTCAAATTATTTTGCTTTTGCGCTAAAATCAGTTAGAATATGAGTGAAAAATGGAGGTTAACCTAAGGGTTGCCTCTTTTTTCGACCGCTGGCTCGGGTAAGTGACGCCTAATGCCAGCACGGTGACGACACTGGCGGCGGTCCAAACGAAAACTAACAATAAAATCAACGAGGAGGAGTTTTGATGAATCCAGAAAAAATGACGCAAGCCTTAACGGATGCCTTGACGGAGGCCCAACACATCGCCATGACCCGTAAGCACCAAGCGGTGACCGTGGCGCACCTGTTTAAATTCTTGATCCAACCGGGTGAACTGGGACGCGAGATCCTGGCGGCGGCTGGGGTAGATATCACGGCCCTCGACAGCGAGCTTGACCGTGAGCTCGACGCTATTAGTACGGTCAGCGGCAGTGGTATTCAATACGGCCAAGAATTTTCCCGCAACCTGACGGACTTGTTGCAACGGGCCGACGTCATCAAAGACGGCTATCACGACGACTTCATGGCCGTCGACACGGTGGTCATCGCACTGATGCAACTGCACGGTGAGACGCTGACGGACTACTTGAAACAACAGGGCATCACGGAACAGATGGTCAAAAATGCCGTCGACAAGATGCGCAGTGGTGAACGCGTCATCTCGAAGAACCAAGAGGACCAATATAAAGCCTTAGACAAGTACGGCATTGATTTGGTCAAGGCCATGCGCAGTGGCAAGATCGACCCGATCATTGGGCGAGATGATGAGATCTTATCGGTGATTCGGATCCTGTCGCGGAAGACCAAGAACAACCCCGTCTTGATTGGGGAAGCCGGAGTTGGGAAGACGGCGATCGTCGAAGGCCTGGCCCAACGCATCGTGCGCGGGGATGTCCCGGATAATTTGAAAGATAAGACGATTTTCTCCCTAGACATGGGGGCCCTGATCGCGGGGGCCAAGTATCGTGGAGAATTTGAGGAACGGTTGAAGGCCGTCTTAAAAGAAGTGACCAAGAGTGAGGGTCAAATCATCATGTTCATCGATGAGATCCATAACATCGTGGGGGCCGGCAAAGCCGAAGGTAGTATGGATGCCGGTAACCTGTTGAAGCCAATGTTGGCGCGCGGGGAGCTCCATTTGATTGGGGCCACGACGTTAGACGAATACCGGCAATACCTGGAACAAGACAAGGCCTTGGCGCGGCGGTTCCAACGGGTGCTGGTCAATGAGCCCAGTGTGGATGACACGGTGACAATCTTACGGGGAATACGTGAACGCTTTGAGATTCACCACGGCGTGAAGATTCACGACAACGCCCTGATTGCGGCGGCCAAATTGTCCGATCGATATTTAACGGACCGCTTCTTACCCGACAAGGCCATTGACCTGGTCGACGAAGCGTCAGCCTCCATTCGCGTCGAAATGAACTCGGCCCCAACGGAACTGGACCAAGCGCGGCGCCAATTGATGCGCATGCAGGTCGAACAGACGGCTTTGAAACAAGAAACCGACGAGGCCTCGCAGAAACGGTTAGCCGAATTGACTAAGGAGTTAGCCGATACCAAGGAAAAGGTCGATAAATTAAGTGCGCGCTGGAACCAAGAAAAGACGGCCATCAAGCACGTCGGTGATAAGAAGACGGAGCTGGACCAAGCCAAACGGGACCTGGCCAACGCCGAATCTGCCTATGACTTGAACAAGGCCGCCGAACTTCAGCACGGGACCATTCCGCGTTTGGAAAAAGAATTGGCGACGTTGGAACAACAGGACCAAAATCAAAACTGGTTGGTCTCCGAGTCCGTCACGGAAAATGAGATCGCCGCGGTCGTCAGCCGCATGACCGGGATCCCAGTCACCAAGCTGGTCCAAGGCGAACGCGAGAAGCTCTTAAAGTTGGCCGACCGGTTACATGACCGGGTCGTGGGCCAAGATCAAGCCGTGTCAGCCGTGGCCGATGCTGTCTTGCGGTCCCGTGCCGGGCTCCAAGACCCGACCAAGCCGCTGGGCTCCTTCCTGTTCTTAGGGCCGACCGGGGTCGGGAAGACCGAATTGGCCAAGGCCTTAGCCGAGAACCTCTTCGACAGTGAAGACCACATGGTACGGATCGACATGTCCGAATACATGGAAAAGGAATCCGTGTCGCGGTTAGTCGGGGCGGCCCCCGGGTACGTCGGCTACGAGAAAGGTGGCCAACTGACCGAAGCTGTGCGGCGTAATCCGTACACCATCGTGTTATTTGACGAAGTGGAAAAGGCGCACCCAGACGTTTTCAACCTGCTCTTACAGGTCTTAGATGACGGGCGCTTGACGGATAGTCAGGGGCGGACCGTGGACTTCAAGAACACGATTCTGATCATGACGTCGAACCTGGGGTCGGATATCCTCTTGCAAGGGACCGACGAACACGGGCACATCAATTCGGATGCTCAAAAACAAGTGGCGCAGTTACTACAGAGTCATTTCCGGCCCGAATTTTTGAACCGGATCGACGAGACCATCATGTTCACGCCGCTATCGTTAGCCGACGTTCAACAGATCGTCGTCAAACTGATCGCTCATTTGGCAACGCGCTTGCACGAGCAACAACTGGACCTGACCATCACGCCGGCAGCGCAAGCCTGGATCGCCCAAAAGGGGTATTTGCCAGCTTACGGGGCGCGGCCATTGCAACGGTTCATCACGACTCACGTGGAAACGCCACTGGCGCGGCAATTGATTGGCGGCCAGATTCCCGTCAACAGTCTGATCACCATCGATGTCCAAGCCGATGCGTTAACGTTTACCCACGCCTTGCAGACTGAAACCATTGGCAAGTAAGCCTGATTAATTAAGCCACGAAATGTCTATTTTACACCGACAGAACATTTGTTCGCTGGTCGTGAAATGGGCATTTTTTCTGGTATAATAGCGGTAACGAATCTGAAGAGAGAGGAGACTCCGGGATGTTTGTACCCTTACAAGTCTTAAGTACCTATAGCCTATTACAGAGCACCAATCGCATCGACCAACTGGTTCAAACGGCCAAAGACCGGGGTTATACCGCACTGGCATTGACGGATAAGAATGTCATGTACGGCACGGTGGCCTTCTATAACGCTTGCGTGCAAGCCGATATTCAGCCGCTACTGGGGTTAACGTTGACCGCACAAGGCATCAGTGACGCGCCACAGGCCCATGACTGGGTACTGATTGCCCAGGACTTTTTGGGTTATCAGCAGTTGATGCAGCTGTCAACGGCCTATCAGGTGGCCCAAGCCCCGGTGGACCTGACCCAACAGGCGGCTAATTTCAGTCATCTACAGGTGATTGCGCCGTTAGATAGTGAGCTCCACCAGTTGGTGGCTAGTGGGGAGGTGACCGCTGCCAAACGGGTGGTCCACCAACTGCTAGCGCTACAGCCGGCGGGATTGTCGCTCGGAATCAGCCCGGAATTACCGGTCGCCAGCAGAGACGCCTTGCAGCAGTTCGCGCAAGTGACCCAGGTCCCGTTAGTCGCCTTAGCGCCGGTCGAATATTTGGACCGCGATGACCATTTTGCCGTAACGGTCTTACGGGCCATCGCGGCGGGCGCCACCCTAACCGACCTCACGGCAGAACAACAGACGCTGGGGACCCACTGGTTGCGACCGGCCGCCGAAGAGGCCCAACGGTTTGCGGCGGCTGAGCTCACGAGTGCGGTCCAAGCGACCGAACGATTGGCGGCACAGGTGCACGTGACCCTGAAATTCCAGCAACCACAGCTGCCCCAATTTCCCACACCCAACCAGCAGCCCTCACAAGATTACCTGCGTGAGCTCTGCCAACGTGGCCTACAACGCCGCTTGACCCAAAATGGTATCGCTGACCCGCAGCCCTATCAACAACGCTTAGAACGCGAATTAGGCGTCATTCACCGGATGGGGTTTGACGACTACTTCTTGATCGTTTGGGACGTCATGAACTACGCCCATCAGGCTCACATCCAAACGGGACCAGGCCGGGGGTCGGCAGCCGGATCGCTGGTCGCTTACGTATTAGCTATCACCGAGGTCGACCCGTTGGCGTACAATCTCTTGTTCGAACGGTTCTTGAACGAGGAACGCGCCCAGATGCCCGATATCGATTTGGATATCCCGGATAACCGCCGTGAACAGGTCTTACAGTACGTCCACGACAAGTACGGCCATACCCGGGTGGCCCAGATCATCACCTTTGGCACGTTAGCGACTAAGGCGGCCTTGCGTGACGTCGGTCGGGTCCTGGGGATGCCGCCGTACGTGCTCAGTGAATGGAGCGCCGCCATCCCACCGCAGTTACACATCACGTTAAAGCAGGCCTATGAGCAGTCACAACGGTTACGCAACCTGGTGGCGGATAGTGAGAAGAATCGCTTGTTATTTGAAACGGCGCAAAAACTCGAAGGCTTGCCGCGGCACTATTCGACCCATGCGGCCGGCATCGTGTTGAGTCAAGGTCCCCTGACCGACCTGGTGCCCTTGCAACCCGGCAGTGAAGACCTCTTGATGACGCAGTATCCCAAAGACACCGTTGAAGCCGTGGGACTGTTAAAGATGGACTTCTTGGGCCTGCGGAATCTGAGTATCTTAGCCAACGCCTTGACGCTGGTGAAAAAGCAGACCGGCCACCCCTTGGACCTCAATCAAGTCGACTTGAATGACCCGGCAACGTTACGGTTATTTGCTCAGGGGGAGACCAACGGCGTCTTTCAGTTCGAATCAGCTGGGATCAAACGGGTCTTGCGCCAACTGCAGCCCGATAGTTTTGAGCTGGTCGCTGCGGTCAACGCGTTGTATCGACCGGGACCCATGGAGAACATCGATACCTTCATTCGGCGCAAGGCTGGCCAGGAACCAGTCACTTACGCGGCCGAAGCATTGCGGCCCATCTTGGGACCAACCTATGGTGTCTTGGTCTACCAAGAACAGGTCATGCAAGTGGCCTCGGTCATGGGGGGCTTTACGCTGGGGGAAGCCGACTTATTACGCCGAGCTATGAGTAAGAAGAAAAAGCAGACCATGGACGCCATGCAAAAGAAGTTTGTGGCGGGGGCCCAACAGCTGGGGTATCCCGTCGCGGTTGCCGAGCAAGTCTTTGCCTACATGGATCGGTTTGCCAATTACGGGTTCAACCGGTCGCATGCGGTGGCCTACAGTAAGTTAGCGTTTCAACTGGCTTATTTGAAGGCCCATTACCCGGCACCTTTTTATGCGGCGTTGATGAATTCGGTCATCAATGTGCCAGTGAAGACCAAGGCCTACTTGACCGAGGCCAAACGCCACGGGGTACAGGTATTGCCGCCCGATATCAATCAGTCAACGGCGTACTTCAACTTGCAAGGGGAGGCGGTCATCTTTGGCTTGAGCAGTATCAAGGGCGTGCGGCGTGACTTCTTACGCGAAGTCTTAGCCGACCGGCACGAACACGGGCCCTTCAAAGACTTACATCAATTTCTCCAACGCATCGACCCCAAGTATCGCAAGGCCAATCTGTTAAATGCCTTAGTCTATGCCGGGGCGTTTGACCATTTCGGCCATAACCGTGCGGAACTGATCGCCGCCTTACCAGAATTCATCAGTAGCGTGGAACTCTCCGGTGACAACGTCGAGTTATTTGCGGCACTCGCGCCGAAGATCACGGCCCAACCAGACCTCGACTTGATGACCAAGTTGACGAAAGAAGAGGCCGTCTTGGGTGCGTACTTATCCGGCCACCCGGTCGCCCAATATCACGACTTAGCCCGGCAGTTACACGCCACGACGGTCAGTGAGCTGGTGGTCGATGCCCGGGTCAGCGTCTTGTTGTACGTCACCAAGATTCGGACCATCCGGACCAAACGGGGCGAACCGATGGCTTTTGTCACCGGGAGCGACGAGACCGCCGATGTGAGTGTCACCATCTTTCCCAACCAATTCCGGCAAGCCAGCACCTGGTTAAAGACAGACCAGGTCATCGTGGTTCGCGGTAAGGTCGAACAGCAGCGCGGCTTACAGATTGTCGCCGACCAGGTCACGTTAGCGGCTAATATCCCGGTCAAAGACTCGGCACCAAGTTTGCCTAAGGGCGCGCGCTGGTTCATTCGCGTGGATGCTCAGCACGATGAACGGGCGATTGCGACTCAACTGGCACAGTTCTTGACCCAACACCGCGGGTCGGTGCCCGTCATCGTGTATCAACCCAGCAACGATACCAAACGCGTCTTACCGCAGAGTCAATGGCTCCAGGGGGATGCACAGTTGCAAGCGGCGTTAGAACAGCTGATGGGCGCGGGCAATGTCGTCTTGCAAAATGGATAGACCAATTTTGATAAAAATGCCTCTGGACTATTTGTGTAGGCTTTAGTATGATTATACCAATGCTTAACAAATCAGAATCTGGAGGTTTTTTTAATGACGTTGAACGTGAAGATTTATGCGGATGGTGCGGAACTGAATGCGATGAAGGTCGTTGCTGAACAAGGCCTGGTCAGTGGCTTTACGACCAACCCCAGTTTGATGAAGGCGGCCGGAATCACGGATTACTTGGCGTTTGCCAAAGAGGCCGTGGCGACGTTCCCTGAGCAATCCATCAGTTTTGAGGTCTTTGGCAATACGCCAGAGCGGATGCTCGCTGAAGCTAAGGTGTTGGCAGGCTTGGGTAAGCACGTGGCGGTCAAGGTGCCGGTGATTCGGGCTAGCGGGGATGATAACGCCGCTGTCATTCGTGAGTTATCTGATGCCGGGGTCCAAGTCAACGTGACGGCCATCACCACGCTGACGCAGGTCAAATTGGCCGTGGACGCCTTGAACCCCGCCGTGGGTGGTATCGTGTCCGTTTTTGCCGGGCGAGTTGCCGATACGGGCGTGGATCCCTTACCACTGATGCGCCAAGCGGCAGGCCTTTGCCACACCAAGGAGAACGTGGAACTGTTGTGGGCCAGCACTCGGGAGGTCTTCAACGTGGTCCAGGCCGAACAAACCGGCTGTGACATCATTACCGTGCCCCCAAAGATCTTGGCCAAGCTTAACAAATTTGGGACGTCGGCCTTGCAAGTTTCCGTGGATACGGTCAAGACGTTTGATGCCGATATTGCCAGCTTAGGGTTCACGATTCCCGTCGAGGTTTAAGCCCGTTATCGTTACCAACGAAATTCACCACGAATTTGTGACCGGCTCAGCGGTGAACTTAAGAAATCCTTATGATTTAGCTGATATGGTCGTAAATGCTTGAATATAAACGTTAACTTATCTAACTTAAAACCTGCTAATTATAAAATTAGCGGGTTTTAATCTACGCTGATGCCCGGCGGGGTGGGAAAGCGCTTACTTTGATAAAATCCAAACAATCTACGAAAAATCGGTAAACAAAGGCGACATTAATTTTCAAAAGTGATAGAATAATTTTGGAATCAAATTTGTGCCGGAACTTTTGTGTGGTCTATTTTGACTGAGTAAACCCATTTGTTTCGTGCCAATTCTAAAGGAGAGATTTTTCTAATGAAGAAAACCAAGATCGTAAGTACCCTTGGTCCTGCAAGTACTGACGTTGATACGATTGTTAAGTTGATCGAATCCGGCGCCAACATCTTCCGGTTCAACTTCTCACATGGTGACCACGAGGAACACCTCGGCCGCTTGGAGAACGTTCACAAGGCTGAAAAGATTACTGGTAAGACGGTTGGTATCATGTTGGATACGAAGGGTGCCGAAATCCGGACCACTGTTGAACAAGGCGGTAAGCTGAACTTCAAGACTGGCGACCAATTCCGGATTTCCATGGACGATTCACTCGAAGGAACCAAGGAAAAGATCGCTGTGACTTACCCTGGCTTATACGATGACGTTCACGAAGGCGGCCACGTCTTATTCGATGATGGTTTATTAGATACTGTCGTTGATAAGAAAGACGAAGCAACCAAGGAATTAGTTGTAACGGCACAAAACGATGGTGTTCTGGGCTCACGTAAGGGTGTTAACGCCCCTGGTGTTTCCATCAACTTACCTGGGATCACTGAAAAGGATTCCGATGACATTCGTTTTGGTTTGGACCACGAAATCAACTTCATCGCTGCTTCATTCGTTCGGAAGCCACAAGATGTTATGGACATCCGTGAACTTCTCGAAGAAAAGCACATGGAACACGTTCAAATCTTCCCTAAGATCGAATCTCAAGAAGGTATCAACAACTTTGATGACATCATCAAGGTTTCCGATGGTTTAATGGTTGCTCGTGGTGACATGGGTGTTGAAATTCCAACGGAAAACGTACCTTTGGTTCAAAAGGCTTTGATCAAGAAGTGCAACCTCTTAGGTAAGCCAGTTATCACCGCTACCCAAATGTTGGACTCCATGCAAGAAAACCCACGTCCTACGCGTGCCGAAGCATCTGACGTTGCTAACGCCGTATTCGACGGGACTGACGCTACCATGCTTTCTGGTGAAAGTGCTAACGGTGAATACCCAGTACAAGCCGTTGCCACTATGAACCGGATTGACATCAAGGCTGAAAATGCTTTGAAGGACTTCGGTCGTGACAACTTAGACTTCGATAACGGTGACGTTACGGAATCTATCGGTGCTTCCGTTGCCCGGGTTGCTAACCAATTGGGTGTTAAGACGATTGTTGCTGCTACTGAAAGTGGCTACACCGCTAAGATGATTTCTAAGTACCGGCCAAACGCTGATATCTTAGCTGTTACCTTTGACGACCGGACCCGTCGTGGTTTGATGGTCAACTGGGGTGTTTACCCAATCGTTACCGAAAAGCCTTCAAACACTGATGAAATGTTTGACCTGGCTGCAGCCAAGGCCGTTGAAACGGGCTTAGCTAAGGAAGGCGACTTGATCTTGATCACCGCTGGTGTACCAGTCGGCGAACGCGGGACGACCAACTTGATGAAGATTCAATTGATCGGCTCCAAGTTAGTTCAAGGCCAAGGTGTCGGCGATGACACGGTTATCGGTAAGGCAATCATTGCCAACACCGCTGCCGAAGCCAACGCTAAAGTCGTTGAAGGTGGTATCTTAATTGCTAAGAACACCGACAAAGACTACTTGCCAGCTATCGAAAAGTCTAGCGCCGTTATCGTTGAAAACGGTGGGTTGACTTCTCACGCTGCTGTTGTTGGGATTTCCATGGGGATTCCTGTTATCGTTGGTGCTGCTGGTGCCAGCGACAAGATCTCCGATGGCGAATTGATCACTGTTGACTCACGTCGCGGGATCGTTTACCACGGTGCTTCCAACGCGCTTTAATAAGAGATAAACCTGTTATGAAAACGGACCCTCTGTCGGGGGTCCGTTTTTTGTGCAACAAAATGGGGCACGTGGTCGAGGCTGGTCGCCCACCGCGTTCCAGCTCGTTTTCGCGCAACGGCAGGCGGACACCAGCAATCAACGTTAAGGCCAGAGGGGAGTTTCACAATATTTTCAGGAAAGGGTCGCTAGTTTTACCGTTTCCGTGTAAAATAGGAGATAGACACTTTTGAACGGACAGACTGGGTCACCCCAGTAGAATTGAGGAGATTATGGAAGAACTATTAGGCCGCATCATCACGGGAAAAGTTACTGATGAAAACGAACAGGATTACTTCGTCCAGGTCGACGGAACCACCTTCCGACTTGACAAAGCGGAAATCAAGAAGCCGCTAAAGATGGGGGCTAACTTCAAGGGCTTTGCTTACGAAAATGAAGGGCATGACCTGCAGATCACGCGGGACGCACCGGCAGTTCAAGTCGACCATTATGGTATGGGGACGGTCGTCCGGAGTCAGCGGACCTTAGGCGTCTTTGTCAATATCGGTTTGCCAAACAAGGATATCGTAGTGTCTTTGGACGATCTACCAGACATCATGGAACTGTGGCCCCAACAAGGTGACCGGTTGATGATTGCCTTACGTGAGGACGCCAAGCACCGGTTGTGGGGCGTTTTGGCCGATGGTGAAATTTATCAAGCCATTGCTCAACCCGCGAAGAAGCACATGCAAAACGCCAACGTGGTCGCCACGGCTTATCAATTAAAGCTGGTCGGCACCCGGGTCATCACGGATCACTTTGAATTAGGGTTCATTCATCCGTCTGAACGGGAACGGGAACCGCGTTTGGGTGAAGAATTGAAAGCCCGGGTCATCGGTGTCCACGAAGATGGCACGTTAAACCTGTCACTACGGCCACGGACCTACGAAGCCATTGATGATGACGCAGCAATGTTGCTGGCAGCCCTGCAACACTCCGCAGATGGCAAACTGGACTTCAGTGATAAGTCGGATCCGGCCGCTATCAAGGCTTACTTTGGCATCAGCAAAGGGCAATTCAAGCGCGCCATCGGTCATCTGTTAAAGGACCGGCAAATTACCCAACACGACGGTGCACTGTGGTTAAATAACAGTGACGCCACGACAGAAGCGACGACGGATCAACCAACGGAATAAGGCACAACGCCTGTATCAACCAGCGCGGTTCACCGTATCAATGAGGAGGTAGGGCAATGACTGAATTGGACAACCAAACAGCGGACTTTGCCCATTACCTGACCGTGGAGCAGGGACTGGCCGCCAACTCAGTCGCCAGTTACCGGCAGGAACTGCACAACTTTGCGCTGTACTTGGCGCCGCAACACGTCACGGATTTTAAACGGGTCGACCGACTGCAGATCATGGCGTATCTGAGCCAGCAAACGGCGGCGGGTAAGTCGCGTAATTCCGTGATTCATGCCGTTTCGGCGCTCCGAAAGTTCTACCGGTATTTGATTCAGACCCATCAGCTGACCGAAAACCCGATGGCCAACGTGGCAGCGCCCAAGCACGCGCAACATTTGCCGGCGGTCTTGACGGTCGCAGAGGTCGACCGCTTGTTAGCGACGCCCGATACCAGTAACAAGTACGGGATTCGTGACCGGGCGATTTTAGAAGTGATGTACGCAACGGGCTTGCGGGTCAGCGAACTGGTTCATCTGAAATTAGCCGACCTGCACCTGGAGATGGGCTTGATCCAAACCCTAGGTAAGGGCGACAAAGAACGCATCATTCCCATCGGCGACGTGGCGGCGGACTGGATCAACCGCTATTTGCAGCAGAGTCGACCGGTCCTGTTGAAGCAACGGACCAGCCCGTACCTGTTTTTAAATGCCCACGGTGGCGGTCTGTCGCGGCAGGCGATTTGGCAAAAAATCAAGCATTACGTGGCACTCGCCGATATCCAAAAAGACGTGACGCCCCACACGTTGCGGCATTCGTTTGCCACCCACATTTTAGAAAATGGGGCGGACCTACGGGTAGTGCAGGAATTGTTGGGGCATGCGGATATCACGACCACGCAGATCTATACGCACATTTCCAAGAAACGGTTGCGCAATGTCTATGACCAGTACCATCCGCGCGCGTAATGTGGTAGTATAGCAGAATTGAACGGAGGCGGACCAATGCTACTCAAATATCGTAGTGATTATCAAAAAATTGCGATGGGCCTGCTCAGTTTGCTACCGACTTTCAAGGACTGGGACCGGTTGCAACGTGAGCTGGCCTGGTATCAGGACGGACCGGATCGGACTCTGTACCTGTGGAAGGATGAACATGACGACTTTGCCGGTGTGCTGGGGACGGAAACGCAGGGCGATTATTTGATCGTCCGCTTGATCACCTTGATGCCGGATAAACAACTGACCCGCAACACGTGGCAGATGTTGGACCAATTGGCGACGGCGGTGCCGACCAAGCGGTTGATGGGGACCTTAACGACCGCCAAGATTATTGCAAAATGGGAGTATCACCATGGACAAAGCCACGCAGAACGGGCAGCCGCTGATTCAGGTCAGTGACTTTGAAGGCCCGCTAGATTTACTGTTACATTTAATTAAAACCAATGAAATGGATATTTATGATATTCGAATCGCCACGATTACCAGTCAGTATCTGACCTACTTGCACCAAATGCAGACGTTACGGTTGGACATTGCCGGGGAGTATTTTGTGATGGCGGCGAACTTAATGGCCATCAAGGCCAAGATGTTGTTGCCGAAGCCGCAGACAATCGATCCCATTGATGAGGACGATGCCGGCGACCCCCGTGAGGAACTGGTGAATCAGCTGTTGGAATATCAACGTTATAAGCAAGCAGCCCAGGAGTTGAAACAACGGGCAGCGGACCGCCAGCAGCATTTCACGCGTCCGGCGATGGCGGTGCCAGATACGGTGGCCTTGACCGTGGCGCCCGGCATTCAGCCAGTCGACCTGCAGAGCGCGTTACAGCGGTTGGTTCACCGCGCAATGGTGGCCAAGCCGGTTACCCAAAGCATCCATCAGGAGCACTTTACCATCAAGCACCAAATGCAAACGGTGCTCCACCGCTTGCAGCGAGCAGCGGGCCCCATCGACTTTGACGGCTTGCTAGCGAAACAACCCGTCATGGAAGAAATCGTGACGACTTTCTTGGCCGTGTTGGAACTGGCTCGGCAACGACAGGTGCGCCTGCAACAGGCTGGCCGGTTAGCACCGTTACAAGTGAATTTTCTAAAAATGGAAGGAAGTTATGCGCCCGATGTCACCTCTAGCACAGATTGAAAGTCTCCTGTTCGTCAGCGGTGATGAGGGTATCACCGTTGCTGATATGGCGGCGGCCACTGGCCTCATGCGCCCAGCCATCTTGGCCAGTCTGGAGAAGTTGGCGCAAAAATACGCTGCCGATACGGATTCCGCCTTGGAGCTCATGGTCAACGACACGACTTACCGGTTAGTCACCAAGGCGGACGTGGCGCCCGTGATCAAGCACTACTTTGAGAACCCGTTGAGCACGAGCCTGTCACCAGCCTCACTAGAGGTACTGGCCATCATCGCGTATCGGCAACCCATCACGCGCATCGAGGTTGATGAGATTCGGGGCGTACAGAGTGCGTCAACCGTGCAAAAGCTGGTCTTACGGCGGTTGATTGAAGATGCCGGACGTCTGGACGAACCGGGCCGGCCAAAATTGTATCGAACCAGCGATTATTTTCTCGATTACTTTGGGTTGCAGCAGCTGGCTGATTTACCGCCATTACCCGCCGCAGCGACGCCGAGTGACCCAACGACAGACGAAGACGGCGGCGACTTATTCTTACAGGCCTTTAACCAACAGCTCAACCAATCAGGAGATGAAAGCTAACTATGGAACGTTTACAAAAAGTTTTAGCCCACGACGGGGTCGCTTCACGGCGGCAGTCGGAAAAATTGATCATGAGTGGCCGGGTGCGCGTCAATGGCACCGTGGTCACGGAACTGGGCACCAAGGTCGGCGTGCACGATAAGATCGTGGTCGACGGGGTCCCAGTCACGAGTGAGGCACCGGTCTACATCATGTTGTACAAGCCGCGGAGTGTGGTCTCGACAGCTAATGACGACAAGGGCCGCAAGACAGTGGTCGACCTGGTGGAAAATGTCAGTCAACGCATCTATCCCGTGGGCCGGTTGGATTACGATACGTCGGGCCTGTTGCTATTGACCAACGACGGGGAGCTAGCCAACCGGTTGACCCATCCCAAGTACGAAGTGGAAAAGACTTACATTGCCAAGGTCACCGGAACGCCAACCAACGATGCCATGAAGACGTTACGTCAAGGCATCACGGTCGATGGCGAGACCTATGCCCCGGCCAAGGGTAAAATCATCAGTTCGGACCCCAAGAAGAAAACGGCCATCGTGTCGTTGACGATTCATGAAGGGAAGAACCACCAAGTCAAAAAGATGTTGGCAGCAATGAATCTACCCGTGGAAAAATTAAAGCGGGAACAGTATGGTTTCTTGACGCTCAAGGGCTTGAATGCCGGAGATTACCGGCCATTGAAGCCAGAAGAAGTCAAGGAATTGCGCAGATTGACCGGATTGGCCTAAAGTAAGCGGTTGACAGCTTTCGTAATTCTTAGTATATTATGGTTGTAATAAAAAATTGGTTCATCTTCAGGGCAGGGTGGAATTCCCGACCGGCGGTAAAGTCCGCGACCCGCGCAAGCGGTGGATTCGGTGAAACTCCGAGACCGACAGTATAGTCTGGTATGCAGAAGATGAGACGTTGCTTTTTGCGCAAACATTTTTACGTAAATCCCAAGGTCTTGCCCTTCTGTGGTAAGGCCTTTTTCTGTGCTTTACCACGAGATGACCGCAAGGAGGAACAAGAATCATGGAAAATAGTCACAGTGGATTAAAGGTTCGGTCGATGGTCGAAATGGCCCTGTTTGCCGGGTGCGCTTACGTCTTAATGTTCGTGTCGGTACCGATTATTCCTATCGTTCCGTACATGAAGTTGGATCTCAGCGATCTGGTCGTCTTACTGGGCATGAGTCTGTTTGGCCCTGCCGGAGCCGTGATGATTGCGGCCGTGAAAGAATTACTGTACTTTGTATCGACGGGTATGGATATCGTGAATTTCATCGGCGTCTTGACGGCGTTCATCGCTGACATCGCCTACATCTTGCCGATCAGTTACGTGCTGAAACGTAAGCAGGCGGGGTCTGGCCAACCAAGTTTGTCACGGCAGATCTGGGCCGTCGTGGCCGGGACCTTGACGTTAACGGTGGTCTTGTCGCTGGCCAACTGGTGGGTCATCACGCCGCTGTATTTAAAGGTTTGGGGAATGTCACTGGGCTTACCGGTGAACAAGCTGATCTTATTGGGCGTTATTCCATTTAACCTGTTGAAGGGAGTCATCTTGGGAATTCTCTTCATCATATTGAGTCGGCGGATGGCCCCTTGGTTAGCCAAGCATACGCTGTCATAAAGCGATTAATCATAAATTTAGCTAAATCAAGGACTGGCGTCGTGCCGGTCCTTTTTATATGGTAAACTGGGAACAGACGTTTTAGCACAAGACTAGCAAAATGAAGGAGGCGACACCGTGGAAGCCGTGGATTTAGGCCAATTATTAAGTGCACAGCAGGATCGCCGCATTCGCGTGATCGAGAACCTCTTGCGGGGCAAGAAAACGGTGTCGACCCTGTATTGGGGCCAGCGTTACCGGTTGTTGCCGCTGTTAAATCTGGATAAACACTTGCAGCGTGGCGGCCTCGATACAGCGATTCAAGACCTACAGCACCAAGGCTGGGTCACGGTCGACCCCGAGCAGGCGACGTTACGATTAACCAGCACTGGTGAGCAGCAACTGGCTGATCAAGCGTACTATCGGCCAGTGACCACGGCCCAGTGGGTCAATTTAGACTTGGTGGCCGCGCGGCAGCGACTCCTGCTGGCGGTGCAGGTGACCTCGCAATTTGCCCACAGTACCGCCCGCTACTACCCGCTGGCCACGGACCAGGAGACGCGGCGGGCCGTCCGGGTATGGTTTCATCGGCGGAAAAGTCCCGCATTGGCGTCACAACTCGGGGCTGCCTTGACGGCCAGTCTCCAACAGCTACCCCAGCAAACAGCCGGAGTGGTGACCGACCAATTCACGGGGTTTGGCCAACCGGGCTTGACCAGCGAGCAACTGGCAGTGACCCACCAGTGGACGACCTGGGAAGTGCGGTTGATGCAAGTCGACGGGGTGGTTCAAATCGCCCAAGATGCCCGGCAAGCCGACCACCCGCTCCACGAATTACTAGGCCCGCTGTGGCAGGTACCAATTTCTCGTAGTGCCCAGGCAACGCTGGCTGCGGTCGAAGCGGGCGGTGACTTGGCCCGAGTGGCGACGGTGCGGAAAATCAAGTTGAGCACCGTTCGGGAGCACCTGTTAGAGGCGGCCATCATGTCACCGCTACGGGACTTCCCGTATGATCAGGTGTTGCCTGAGACCGTTCGCCAAGACTTGGCCAGCGCCTTACACGGGTCGATCGACGACTGGCAGTACACGGCGTTACCCACAGCGCTGCAGGCCCAGTATGATTTCTTTTATTTTCGACTGTATGCCATCTGGCGGATCAAGGAGGCGACCACGTGATGGAGCCATTGACGACGAGTTTAAAACGGGTCTTTGGGTTCGACCACTTTCGCTCGGGCCAGGTCCAGGCTTTGGCGAGCTTGGAGGCCGGTGCCGACACCTTGGCCATTTTGCCAACCGGCGCCGGCAAGACCTTGATCTATCAGCTGTACGGCTACCGGCATCCGGGGTGCGTCTTGATTGTTTCGCCCCTGTTGTCCCTGATGAATGACCAGGTCAACCGGATGCGCATGAGCGGCTTCAAGCGGGCCGCGGCCATTACGTCGCAGACGCCGTTCGGGGAACGCCTGAGCATTTTAAATCACTTAAACCAATTACAATTCCTATTTCTGTCACCGGAAATGTTGGCTCAGCCCCAGATGTTGGCTCGCTTACAGCAGATTCAGCTCAGTTTGCTGGTGGTCGACGAGGCCCACTGTATCGTGCAGTGGGGACCGGATTTTCGCCCGGAATACCTATTGCTAGGGGCTATTCGCGAGAAATTACGGCAGCCGCTGACCTTGATGCTGACGGCGACGGCGGGCCAGCAGACCCGGGCGGAGATTGCCAAACAACTACGTAGCCAGCCCCAAGTCGTCACGGAGTCGGTCAACCGACCCAATATCTATTTAGATGTGGAAAACGTGGCGGACGAGGCGACCAAACAGTCACGCTTGCAGGACCTGGTGGCCCATTTGCGGCGACCGGGGGTGGTATATTTTTCCAGCAAACAGCAGGCCACGGATACGGCTCTGTGGCTACGGGACACCACCGGGGTGACCGCGGCGGCTTACCATGCCGGTTTGGATGCTGAAGATCGGTTTAAGATCCAACAGCAGTTCATGGCGGGACAATTGGATGTTATCTGTGCGACCAGTGCCTTTGGCATGGGCATCGACAAGGATGACGTGCGGTTCGTGATCCACTATCATTTGCCGGCCGACCTGGAAAGCTACGCCCAAGAAATCGGTCGGGCCGGGCGTGACGGTCAACCTAGCGTGGCGATTTTGCTGTACGCACCAGGCGATGAGCAATTGCCGTTGGCGTTGGGGCAGGCCAACCGCCCCGAAGTGGAGACGATTGAACGGTACTACGCCCACCCGCAGAACTTTGCGGCCGATGATCCGCAGATTCAGTTGCTGGCTTTTTACCGGGAGCACGGCATCAGTGAGGAAGCTGTGAAACGCCTATTTGCCAGCCGGGAAAAGGAACGCAACCACGCATTAGCCCAAATGCTGGCGTACGTGCGGACCGAGACGTGTTTGCGCGCAACCTGGCTCCAGGCCTTCGACGAGACCAGTCCGGCCCACACGGCCCAGTGTTGTGCACCGGGCAACGTGGCACTGGATTTGACGGCACTGGGCTTGACGCGTCAGGCACCAGCGCCGGAACCTGAGGAGATGCCGTGGCAGGAACGGTTGGCGCGGTTGTTTTAGGAGGAAAAATGTGGGATTACCATTATTAGAACGGCGATGTGGGCATTCCCTCAGCGCGTGTAGAGTTTTTAGCGGCGCTTGCTGATACGGGTAAGGATATCTGACGAAGACGAAACGTCTTGCTAAAAATGATTAAGATATTCTAAGAAATCCCGGCATGGCACCATTTTAGGTAATTATAACTATCGAAAACATCCTGCCCGTGGTACAATTACGGGTGAAAGTTTTTCAGGGAGGTTAGATGATGAGTCAGAAGCGTGACGATCAAACGTCGAAGGAACAAGAGTCCCACCCGTGGGATCAATCGTTTGCCGATGATCGCGACGATCAGGGTAACCTGTCACGAACGAAAATGCGGCGGCAAAACCACAGTAATACCATGGTTACGGTTATTTTAGTTGCCATTATCATTGTCATTGCTGCAGCATCATTGGTTTACGGCTTGGCGCGTCAAAGCGCAGTCAATCGGCCACAGAATACGGAAAAGGTGGCGGCTAGTTCCTCCAGCTCATCCAGTAAGGCCAAAAGCTCGAGCCATAAGAAGGAAAAGACGTCTAGCAAGTCGTCTTCTTCGACTGTGGCCAGTTCTAGTACACCTAAGAAATCCACGACTTCAACCACAACTGCTAGTTCAGCACGAACAACTAGCAGTTCTTCGGCTACCACCAGTTCGGCAGCGCAGAGCAGTACGCCAACGACCAGCACCAGCAGTAGCCAAACTAGCAGCACGACCAGTAGCTCAACGACCGGGTCTAAGTACGCGACGGTCGAGTCTGGTCAAGGCGTTTACCGTGTCGCCACCAATGCGGGGATTTCCGTGGATAAATTGATGGCCTTAAACGGTCTGTCTTCCGGTGCTTCGCTTCATCCAGGACAGAAGTTACGGGTTCGCTAAGCGTTAAATTTATTTTGATAGGAGTTTGGTTTTGATGGAGAAACAAGGATTGCAAGTTGCCATTGACGGCCCCGCATCGGCCGGTAAAAGTACGGTTGCTAAAATCGTGGCCCAACGGTTTCATTACATTTACTGTGACACGGGAGCAATGTACCGGGCAATTACCTGGAAAGTGTTACAAGCAGGCGTTGGCTTGACCGACGAGACTGCCGTCAAGAATTTATTGGATCAAATCACGATTCGGTTTGAACCAGGGACTCCGGAACAAAAGGTCTTCGTTGACGACACCGAAGTTACTTTGGCGATTCGCCAACCAGACGTGACCAATTCCGTGTCCGCCGTTTCTGCGTTACCCGCAGTGCGGGCCGAATTAACGGAACGGCAACGGCAAATCGCTGACGCCGGGGGTATCGTGATGGATGGTCGCGACATTGGCTCAACCGTCTTACCCCAAGCGGAAGTTAAGATCTTTTTGGTAGCCAGCGTGGACGAACGGGCCCAACGGCGGCTGAAGGATAATGCGGCCAAGGGTATCGATACGCCACTGGCAACTTTGAAACACGAGATCGAAGAACGTGACCGCAAAGACTCGACGCGTAAGGTCTCACCATTGACGCAGGCAGCGGACGCAATCCGCTTGGATACCACGTCTATGAGCATCGAACAGGTCGCTGATAAGATCGCAGAAATCATCCAGAAAAAAGAATCCTAGAGAAATAGGCATTTTACTAGCTTTTACTAGCATAATCAGCTAAAATAGTATATAGAGTTGTCGCAAGGAGGAAAAATTCGCATGAGTGAAAATGGCACGAGTCAAAACAATGAAAATAACGATCTGTTAGATGCTTTAAACAGCATCGACACCGTTAAAGTTGGTGACGTTGTTAAGGGTGAAGTCTTAGCAATTGATGATGACCAACAAGCAATCGTTGGGATTGCTGATACTGGCGTTGAAGGGGTAGTTCCCAAGAAGGAACTCTCAACTAAGCCAGTTGACGATATTAAAGAAGTAATTAAAGTCGGGGACGTTTTAGACCTCGTCGTAATTTCTAAGATTGGTTCCGATAAGGAAGGCGGCAGTTACTTACTGTCACAACGTCGTTTGGAAGCCCGTAAGGTTTGGGACGACATCCAAAAGGAATTTGAAGCAGGTCACACGTTGACTGCCCCTGTTACCCAAGTGGTTAAGGGTGGTTTAGTGGTTGACGCTGGTGTGCGTGGATTCGTTCCTGCATCTATGGCTTCAGATCACTTCGTTGAAGACTTATCTCAATTCAAGGGCCAAACCCTGGAATTCAAGATCGTCGAAATCGAACCTAGTGAAAACCGTTTGATCTTATCCCACCGGGCAATTGTTGAAAAGCAACGCGCTGCCCAAAAGGAAGAGATCATGTCCAAGTTAACGGCTGGGGACATCGTTGAAGGTAAAGTTGCGCGTTTGACCAACTTTGGTGCCTTCGTTGACCTTGGTGGCGTTGATGGTTTAGTTCACGTTTCAGAAATCGCCTTTGAACGGGTTGAAAAGCCTAGCGATGTCTTGAAGGTGGGCCAAGAAGTTAAGGTTAAGGTCTTATCTGTAGACCCAGACCGCGACCGGATCTCACTTTCCATCAAGCAAACCTTACCAGAACCTTGGGACGGTATCGAAGAAAAGGCCCCTCAAGGCAGTGTCTTGGACGGGACTGTTAAGCGCCTGACTAGCTTTGGTGCCTTCGTTGAAGTGTTCCCAGGTGTTGAAGGTTTGGTTCACATTTCCCAAATTTCTCACCAACACATCGCAACGCCTGCTGACGTTTTGAAGGTTGGTCAAGAAATCAAGGTTAAGGTCTTAGATGTTCGTCCAGACGATCACCGTTTGGCATTGTCCATCAAGGCTTTGGAAGAAAAGCCACAATCAGCTGACGATTCTTCTGAAAACCACAGTAACAACAACCGCGGTCGGAACAATGGCGGGAACAACCGTCGTCGTAACAACCGGAACAGTGCAGAAACTTCAACGGCTAACGCCCCAGAAGAAAGCACCGGTTTCTCTTTAGGTGACCTCATTGGGGACAGCTTGAAGAAAGATATGGAAGATAACGAAAACAACTAATACGTTTGGTTGAAGAGGGTTTGGAACGGAACTTTGTTGGTTTCGTTCTGAACCCTTTTCATGTCACTTAACGTTATTTTGAAAAGGAGGGATTTATCGTGGCATTTCCAATTGTTGCCATTGTTGGCCGGCCAAACGTGGGCAAATCAACGTTGTTCAACCGTATCGCCGGCGAACGGATCTCCATTGTTGAGGACACGCCCGGGGTTACCCGTGACCGGATCTATACCCATGCCGAATGGTTGGGTACCGAGTTTCGGATGATTGATACCGGGGGAATTGACCTCGGCGATGAACCATTTTTAACGCAAATCACCCAACAAGCTGAAATCGCGATTGACGAAGCTGACGTTATCGTCTTCATCGTTAGTGCACCTGAAGGGGTGACCGATGCTGATGAGAAGGTTGCTAAGATCTTGTATCGGGCCGATAAGCCGGTTATCTTGGCCGTTAACAAGGCGGATAACCCCGAAACCCGGGAAACGGTTTATGACTTCTATTCACTGGGCTTTGGCGATCCGTACCCCGTTTCTGGAGTTCACGGTCTCGGCCTCGGGGATCTATTAGACGCCGTGGTCAAGGAATTCCCCGATGATGACGGGGCGCCGAAGGATGATTCCATCCGCTTCAGTCTGATTGGTCGGCCAAACGTGGGGAAATCCTCACTGGTCAATGCCATGTTGGGCGAAGACCGGGTCATTGTTTCCAACATTGCTGGGACCACCCGTGACGCGGTCGATACCAAGTTCACGGCCGACGATACCAAGTTTACGATGGTCGATACGGCCGGAATTCGAAAACGCGGGAAGGTCTACGAAAATACCGAGCGCTACAGTGTCATGCGGGCGATGCGCGCCATCGATGACTCTGACGTGGTCCTGGTCGTCTTGAACGCCGAGGAAGGCATTCGGGAGCAGGATAAACGAGTTGCCGGGTACGCCCATGAGGCGGGCCGCGGAATCATTATCCTGGTCAACAAGTGGGATACCTTGAAGAAGGACAACCATACGTTAACGGACTTCCAAAACCTGATCCGTCAAGAGTTCCAATACCTCAGTTACGCGCCAATCGTCTTCGTCTCAGCTAAGACGGGGCAACGGCTGGACCAACTACCAGCCATGATCAAACGTGTCTCAGAAAACCACAACAAGCGGGTGCAATCGGCCACGTTAAACGACGTGATCATGGACGCGATTGCCTTGAACCCAACGCCGTCTGACAACGGTAAACGGCTACGAGTTTACTACGGAACACAGGTGGCCGTGGCGCCACCAACCTTCGTGGTCTTCGTTAATGACCCGAAGATGATGCACTTCTCGTATGAGCGGTTCTTGGAAAATCAGATTCGGGAGCACTTCGATTTCGAAGGGACCCCAATCCATCTGATCGAACGGGCACGGAAGTAGGACAACGGGCTTTAGGCCAGCATTTTCGCCAGATTTTAATGATTTCTTAGTAAAATCACTGATTCTACAAGTTTTCTTGCAAAAAAATGGCGTTATCCCTTGTCATATAAGGCTTCCTGTGCTATCTTTGATAAAGAAATGATGCGGTTGACCGTATTTGTTTCATCATTTTTGGACCACTCAAAAATGATCACTAGATGGCATTCATCTAATCTTCTATTCAGGAGGTGAATTCAAAATGGCAAACAAAGCACAATTGGTTAGCGATGTTGCAACTGCAACTGGCTTAACTAAAAAGGACGCAACGGCTGCAGTTGATGCAGTTTTCGATTCTGTCCAAGCAACTTTAGCTAAAGGCGAAAAGGTTCAATTGATCGGCTTTGGTAACTTTGAAGTTCGTGAACGTGCAGCTCGTAAGGGCCGTAACCCACAAACTGGACAAGAAATCCAAATTCCTGCAAGCAAAGTACCTGCATTTAAGCCAGGTAAAGCTTTAAAGGATGCTGTTAAGTAATTATTCTTAATTATTTAACGCCTAAAAAGAGTCAGTGCGGTGTTTGCCGGGCTGGCTTTTTTGTGGTGCTTAACCATTTTGACGGGTCAACCGCAAGACCAGCGAACCGTTAAGTCCCACTTTTTACGCAATGGTGGTAAGATGGTGGGTGCTGGTTATATCGACTAAAAATAAGTCACACAGAAAAAATGGAGGCGGGTTATGAGTTACGCAGAAACGGCACTGGACCAATTGGAAAAGGGACAACTAGAGGCGTTCAAGAAGCAATACGCATTGTCCTTGCGCCACGACGATGACGATACCCTGTTTAGCCTGGGCGAGGAATTGTATTCCCTGGGCTTTCTCAATCAGTCTCGCCGCATTTACGAGAAATTACTGAAGAAATATCCCGACGAAGACGAGTTGCGCACGAATCTGGCGGACATCGCCATCGATGAAGACAAGAACGACGAGGCGCTGGATTACTTGAATCAGGTCAAGCCGGATTCACCGGCTTACGTGGAGGCCTTAATGGTCGCCGCCGATTTGTATCAGACCCAAGAACTCTTCGAAGTCAGTGAACAAAAGCTCCTGACGGCGAAAAAATTGGCCCCTGACGAGCCGGTCATCACGTTTGCCTTGGCCGAGCTGTACTTCACCATGCGCGAGTTTAGAAAGGCCATTCCGCTGTATTTGGAACTGATTACGGCCGGGACGACCGAGATGTCCAAGGTCAACTTGGTCGAACGGCTCGGGGTCGCCTATGCCAACGCTGGGCGCTTTGAACAGGCTATCGGCTACCTCAAGCAGATTCACCCGGGTGACATGACCCCGGATGTGAAATTTGAAACGGCGTTCACGTACCTGCAACTCAAGGAGCGGCCAACGGCAATCCGGCTTTTCGAAGAACTGAAGGATAGCGATTCGCACTACACATCACTGTACCCATATCTGGGGCAGGCGTTGGAAGCTGAGAATCGCTTGCCAGAAGCGCTTAAGGCACTTCAAGAGGGCTTAGGTATCGACCAATACAACGAGAAGCTCTGGCTACAGGCAGCCCACGTGGCGACGCGCTTAGACGATGAGGCGTTGGCTGAGAAATATTTGACCCACGGCCATCAGCTGGACAGCGACGACCTCAGTGCGGTCATTCAGCTTAGCAACCTGTACGTCAAGCAGGAGCGTTGGCAAGAAAATGTGGATCTGGTTCAACCGTACGTCAAGAGTGACGATGCTGATCCGCAGCTGTACTGGAACTTGGCCATTTCGGCGGAGCACCAAGAGAACTTTGAGGCGGCCCGGAAGTATTATGACGCCGCTCAGCCATTCTTCATGGACCAAGCAGACTTCTTGAAGCCAGCCATTTACTTCTACCGCGAAGAAGGGGCGAGCGACCAAGTCATTAAGCTGCTCCACGCTTATTTGCAAGTGGTTCCAGACGACGATGAAATGGCTTTGATGCTCGAAGGCTATGAAGACTAATTTTGAAAAGCAGGCCAGTAACTGGGTCTGCTTTTTTAATAGAGTGACAACACAATAATTACTTTAACTTATAGTAAACAAAAAAAGCAACCGCCAAACCCGCGGTTGCCAACCCAGTCACTAACGTTTCAGCTTACCCAGCCAGCCTTTCTTCGGCACCTGGAAGGAGAAGCCTTCACCCAGCGCCTCGTTCACGTTGATCACGGACACGAAGGCTTTAGGATCATGGTGCTCGATGATTTGTTGTAGGCGGTGCAGTTCGCTGGGGGACACGACCACGTACAGCATTTTCCGGGACTGATGAGAATACCCGCCTTCGCCGTCAATTAAGCTCACGCCGCGCTCCAGTCGGGCCATAATGTCATCCGCAATCTCTTGGTGCTTGGCCGAAATGACGATGACCCCGCGGGCTGCGTACGCGCCTTCCTGAGTAAAGTTGACGATGCGCGCGAAGATGTAGGAGTAGATCAACGTGTAAGCCATGTGCTGCACGTCAATGTACACCAACGAAATCAGCAGGACCACGACATCCAGGTAAAGCAGTGTTTTGCCCATGGGCACGCCGCGGAACCGCTCGAAGATTCTGGCAATGATATCTGTGCCACCGGTCGTACCGCCGTAACGATACAGGAGCCCGGAACCAAAACCGCCGATGATGCCGGCACCTAACGCCGATAGTAAGAGGTCACCGTGTAGCTGAATCACGAACGGCACGCGTTGCCAGATCCACAGGAATAAGGACAACATGATTGTCCCGTAAATCGTGTAAATCAGCGATTGCCGGCCCAGAAACCGCCAGCCAATCAAGATGAGCGGCACGTTGATCAAAATCGTCGAATACGCCGGGTCAATGCCAAACAGTGCACGCAAAATCAAGGTAATCCCGGAAATCCCGCCATCGGCCAGGTGATTCGCAATGTTAAAGAAGACCAATCCAAAAGCAAACATTGCACAACCTAAACCGATCATGCATAAATCTAGTAGACGAACTGACTCGTCTTGTGGTGCCATAAGACTCACTCCCAACGGTTAAAGTACTGTCATCATCATAGCACAGTGACCTGGTTTTCGGCGATACTGTCCTGTTTGAAGTTACCAGCTAAAGTATTGTTAGTCGTTTACAGCACCCAAGTGAGGACTGGCCGCCTGCCGTCCGCCAACTATGGGTTGGAACGCGGTGGGCGGACCGGACCGAGCCTGAAGCGATGGCGCACGTCTCTGGCCTCATAGCCGAAACGTGCGCCAACAGGCAACTGGTTCCGCTTAACACCGCTAGACAAATAATCCAGAACCAGGATTATCCGCCTAGCGCCGTTAATGCTCGCCAGTTAACCGCCTGTTGTCACACTCTTTTCAGCGGCTGAACCCATATTTGGCGGACTCTCGGCTACACAGTACGAGCTAGTAGCAATCAGCTTGGCCCGGGTGGCAGCTGATTGAGCGACGGGGCTCTAACACAATATTGCTGATAATCATCAACCCGCCGGAGACAGCCAGAGGTGGAGCCAGCTGTGGCGACGGTGTTGGCTGAGGTCTTTTCTCAGCCTACAGCGTGGGGCGACTTTGGAGATTGGCGGGGCTTGCCAGGCTTCAAAGCGAACTGGAAGCCCGTTCTTTGGCTGGAAGTGTCCCCCATAGCAGGCGGAATTTCTGGCTGACGCAGGCTCCTGGTTTCACTTATTTTAGTGGACAGAATACTGTTGCTCCAGGGACTATCGCGTTAATACTAATTTCAACCTTTAGATCCTAGCGAGAACTGGCCGGCTAGCGTCCATCAAATAGATGGTTTGAATTCAATTTCACCGCAGAATCTGTTAGACTGGCATAGTGAGTAAAAATCGAAAATAACTGGCAGAAGGGTGAGCAAATTGAAGTTAAATCAATTACCACATGAATTTGAATTGGCCCGGCCGGTTCTCCAGACCATTGAGCAGGCCGGCTATGAGGCCTATTTCGTCGGTGGTAGCGTTCGCGACACCATCTTGGGTAAAGACATCCATGACGTGGACATCGCCACTAACGCGTATCCTAACGAGATTAAGGGGCTGTTCAAACGTACCGTCGATACTGGAATCGAGCACGGGACCGTCATGATTTTGGACCACGGGACCGGCTATGAGACCACCACGTTTCGCTCAGAATCGACCTATACCGATTTTCGGCGACCAGACCAGGTGACCTTCGTGCGGTCGCTGAGCGAAGACCTGAAACGCCGGGACTTCACCATTAACGCCTTAGCCATGAAAGAAGACGGCGAGGTCATTGACCTATTCGACGGCCTGGCGGATCTTAAAAATCGCCAAATTCGCGCCGTGGGTGACGCCCAGGAGCGGTTCCACGAAGACGCGTTGCGAATGATGCGCGCCGTGCGATTTGCCAGTCAGTTGGACTTCCAAATCGTGCCAGAGACGCGGGACGCCATCACGGCCCACGCCCAATTACTAGCTAAAATCGCGGTCGAGCGGACCCAGGTAGAATTACTGAAGCTCTTGATGGGGCGCGCACCGCAACGCGGCTTGCAAGACTTCATGGCGACCGGCCTGTGGCAACATTGCCCAGGCTTTGCGGACCATGAGGCGGCACTGACCGACTTGACGCAACAGTTGACGCACGGCGTTTCCAGTGAGACGGCAGCGTGGACGCTGTTGGCAACGAAATTTGGCCTGACCAGTACTGCCATTACGCCATTCTTGAAGCAATGGAAGACGGCCAATCAGACCATCACCGCTGTCCAAACCGCCAGTCGCGCGGCAGACCTATTGCTAGCGGGTGATTTGAATGCCTGGCAACTTTACCAATGTGGGGCGGAACTGGCGCCCGTAGCCAATGAGGTCGCCGTCATTTTAGGTGCCCCAGACCGTAGCCAGCAGTTACAGGCTGCTTTGGCGGCGTTACCGATCCAGCATAAGAAAGAATTGGCCGCCACGGGTCGCGATTTGATGCAGGCCGGTGTACAACCGGGACCACAGCTGGGCGCCATCTTGGGTGACCTGGAATATCGCGTGGTGACGGGGGACCTGCCCAACGAAACGGCCGCATTGGTGGCCCACGTTAACGCTAAACAGTAATCTTAGAATAAGAGAGTGAAGCTATGCAAACCTTACGCGCGGAAAATTTGCACCGGACTTACGGTGAAAAAACGCTATTTGATAATTTGAATTTCATTATTAACGAACACGACCGCATTGGCCTGATTGGGGTCAACGGGAGTGGGAAAACCTCGTTACTGAACACGCTGGCCGGCGTCAGCAATGAACAATCTGGGGAAATCAACACCCCTAAAGACTATACGATTGGCTACCTGACGCAGGCGCCGGACTTAGACGAGAACCTGACCGTCATGGACGCCGTGTTCTCCGGTGACCAGCCGGTATTCGTGACGATTCGTCGCTACGAAGCAGCACTGGCAGCTTACGGGGCGCATCCAGATGATGCCAAGGCCCAACAGCGCTACTTGGACGCTGAAGCGCAGATGAACGAAGAAGAGGCCTGGACCGCCGAAAGTGATGTCAAGACCATTTTGACGCAGTTGAAAATCACCGACTTGTCCCAGTCCATCAAGACCATGTCTGGGGGGCAAATCAAGCGGGTCGGTTTGGCCCAAGTCCTGATTCAGTCACCAGATTTATTGTTGCTAGACGAACCGACCAACCACTTGGACTTTGACTCCATCGCTTGGTTGCAGCAGTACTTGGCCAGCTACAAGGGCGCCTTACTGGTCGTGACTCATGACCGGTACTTCCTGGACCAGATTGCCAACCAGATTTGGGAACTGGACTTCGGGAAGCTTTATCAATACCCCGGTAACTACCAGGCTTACGTGCAAGAAAAAGCGGAACGCGTGAGCCAAGAGGCCGAAGCTGACCAGAAGCAACAACAGTTGTACAAGAAGGAATTGGCTTGGATGAAAGCCGGGGCTAAAGCCCGTTCCACCAAGCAACAGGCCCGCATCAACCGGTTCAACGACCTCGCCAGCAACGTGGGTACTCGGCAAGTGCAAAGCAACGTTTCCATCTCGCTGGGACAACAACGGTTAGGTAAGAAGGTCATTGAGCTCAAGGACGCCAACTTAAAATTAGGCGACCACGTCATCTTAAAGGACTTCAACGACCTGATTCAAGGTGGCGAACGCATCGGGATCAGTGGGGAAAACGGGGCTGGTAAATCCAGTCTGCTGAACGTGATTGCGCAACGCTTGCCGCTGGATTCCGGTATCGTGACCGTGGGTGAGACTGTTAAAATGGCCTATTACACCCAACAGATCGAACCGATTCCGGAAGACAAGCGGATGATCAATTACTTGTCTGAAGTCGGGCAAAACGTGACTGACAAGGCCGGCAATTCCGTGAGTGTGACCGAGCTACTGGAACAATTCCTGTTCCCACGGTTCATGCACGGGACGTTGATTCGGAAGCTGTCTGGTGGGGAAAAACGCCGACTCTATCTGTTGAAGCTGTTGATGGAACAGCCCAACGTCTTATTACTTGATGAACCAACTAACGATTTAGACATTAGCACGCTGACTGTTTTGGAAGACTACATTTCCCAATTTGCCGGAACCGTCATCACGGTCTCTCATGACCGTTACTTCCTGGATAAGGTGGCCGACCGCCTCTTGATCTTTACTGGTAACGGGCAGATTGAACGGTACTCCGGACGCTTCAGTAGCTACCTGGCAGAGGCCCAGGCTCGGACGAAGCACGCGGCCAAGGCAGAAAAGCCCAAGGCAGCGGAGAAGCCGGCAGAAAAAGCCGCGGCACCGAAGAAAAAGGTCAAGCTCACTTACGCGGAGCAAAAAGAATGGGAAGGCATTGAAGGCGTGATTGATGGCTTAGAGGACCAGAAGTCCAAGGTCCAAGCCGAAATGAACGCTAACGGCGCCAACTACGATAAGCTGGCGGATCTCCAGGCACAACTCGATGACCTGGACCACCAACTCGACGAAAAGATGACCCGCTGGGAATACCTCAGCGAGTACGCAGAATAGGGAGGCCATGGCGTGTTAGAAGAGGCTTATTTGAATTTAGCAAAAACCGTGTTGAATGAGGGTCACGAGAAAACGGACCGGACTGGCACGGGAACCATCAGTCTATTTGGCTACCAAATGCGGTTCAACCTGCAGGAAGGCTTTCCACTGTTGACCACCAAGAAGGTCCCATTTGGACTAATTAAGTCAGAACTGTTGTGGTTCTTACGTGGAGATACGAATATTCGTTTTCTCTTGCAGCACCACAATCACATTTGGGACGAGTGGGCCTTTCAACGGTACGTCGAGAGTCCAGATTACCACGGCCCCGACATGACTGACTTTGGCCGGCGCTCCTTAGTCGACGCCGACTTTAACCAGCAGTATCAAGCCGAAAAGACTACTTTCTGCGATAAAATTATTAATGACCAGGCCTTTGCCGAACATTACGGTGACCTGGGCCTGGTCTATGGTAGCCAGTGGCGCGCTTGGCAGGGTCACAACGGCGAAACGATTGACCAGTTAGCCAACGTCATCGACACGCTGCGGACTCACCCAGATTCCCGGCGAATGATCGTTTCGGCCTGGAATCCCGCCGACGTGCCGTCCATGGCGTTACCACCATGCCATACACTGTTCCAGTTCTACGTCAACGACGGTAAGCTCAGTTGCCAGCTATATCAGCGGAGCGGCGACATTTTCTTAGGGGTGCCGTTCAACATTGCCAGCTACGCCTTACTGACCTCGCTGATTGCCAAGGAAGTCGGCCTAGAAGTGGGCGACTTCGTGCATACGCTGGGCGACGCGCACATTTACAAGAATCATGTGACGCAGGTGAAGACCCAACTGGCACGGACCCCGCACGCGGCGCCCCAGCTGTGGTTGAATCCAGAAAAGTCCAGCATTTTTGATTACGACATGCATGATATCAAGGTTACGGGATACGATCCGGAGCCTGCCATCAAGGCCCCCGTGGCCGTCTAACTGAAGGAGGACCCGCCGATGTTAATTTTTCTTTGGGCTGAAAGCCGTGGCCGTGTCATTGGGTTTCATGGCCAGTTGCCGTGGCATTTGCCAGCCGACATGCACTACTTCAAGACCGTCACGACGGGCAATACGATTGTGGCTGGCGCCAAGACATTCGCGTCCTTCCCGGGGCTCTTGCCCAACCGGACCAATGTCATTGTGAGTCATCGACCGGCCAGCGATTTCCCGGCTGAAGCAATCGTCTTGAATTCACTAGATGCCGTGCGGAAATACGCTGCTGAACGACCGACAGAAAAAATCTTCGTCGTGGGCGGCGCACAAATCTTTGCGGGCCTAGTCGATGATGTTGACTACCTATACCGTACGGACATTGATGCCGGCTTTGACGGCGATACCTGGATGCCAGCCATCGACTACAGCCAGTTTCAGTTGATCGACCGGCAACCGGGCAGCCGCAACGATAAGAATCCGTATGACTTTGCGTTTGAACAGTATCAGCGTTTGTAGATCAATTAGATTGACCGGTTGCCTGACTGTTTAATGATTAAAGAAATGTCACGATTGTTAATTCTGGTTGGTTAATAAAACAGCGTCACAATCCCGGTTGCTGTAGGATTGTGACGCTGTTTAGGTTGAAAGTCGGATTAACGCGACAATTCTCGGAACGACAGTGTTCTGTCCACTAAACTAAACCAGTAGCCTGCGTTCGCCAGAGGTGTCCGCCTGCTATGGGGGACACCTCCAGCCTGAGGGGCGGTCTTCCGGTTCGCTTGAAAGTCTGGCAAAGTTCGCCAGTCCCGCTACCAAGCTGGGAACGACTAATTTTTACATCATGAGTCACATGGTGACAATCAATGCTAAGCATAAAGTAAAATCGAGAAGTACATCAACCCGGTCCCCAGCATCACGAATAGGTGCCAGATAACGTGGCCGAACGGCACTCCCTTGAAGCTATAGATGACGGCACCAACCGTAAACGCTACACCGCCAAAGAACAGGAGGGCAAACCCAACTGGGCCCAGGCCCGCGTACAACGGTTTAATGCCCATCAAGCACATCCAGCCCATGACCACGTAGATGATGGTCGACAGCTTTTGCATTTTCCCCAGCCAGATGGCCTTGTAGATGATGCCGCAGACGGCCATGGCCCAAATGATGCCAAACATGGTCCAACCCAACGCGCCACCCACGACCAATAGACTAAAGGGCGTATAGGTGCCGGCAATCAATAAGTAGATGGCACAATGGTCAAATATTTGAAATACATGGCGACCGCGGGTAAAGTACAAACTATGGAACAGGGTCGACGCCAGGTAGAAGAGCACTAAAATGGCGCCATAGATGGCAAAGGTGGTCATTCGCAGCGCGCCACCCTTGGCATGGGCTTGCAGTAGCAAGATCACCAGTCCGGCAATGCTCAAGGCAGCACCGATACCATGGGTGACGGCGTTGAGGACTTCGTTGACGACTTGGTAGGTGTGGCTTCTTTCTTTAATCACACAGCATTTCTCCTTCGGCTTTTTAGTTAGCGTACCACGTTGGCGCGACCCGCCGCAAGTCACGATTGCCGGCATCGCATCCGATTTTGCGGCGGCAAGTTTAGTTTTCTTTAAAAGCCCCGGCGAGTTCAGCAACATTTACTGAAAATTCTCGGTAATTCTGCTATACTATTACCGTATGTTTCATTACGCACATTGCAGCATAAACCAAAATTTCTGGTCAGAAAGAGTGGGATAACCATGGCGAAAATTAAGATTGTCACGGATTCATCTGCCGGTCTAACCGAGCAGCAGATTCAGGACTATGACATCACCATTATCCCGTTGACGGTCATGATTGATGACACGATTTACGTTGAACGGGAATCCATCACGAATAAAGAATTTATTGATAAAATGAAGACGGCAAAGACGTTGCCCAAGACGAGTCAGCCACCACTGGGTAAGTTTGTGGAGACCTTTGACAAGTTGGGTGCAGATGGCAGTAGTGTCATCTGCTTCAACATGTTGGCGGCCATCAGTGGGACGGTCCATACGGCGGAACAAGCCGCGCAACTGTCTAAGACGGACGTGACTGTGGTCGATAGCCAATACACCGACCAAGCCTTGGCCTTTCAAGTCATTGAAGCGGCCAAGCTAGCGGCAGAGGGTGCCGACAAAGACGCCATCTTGAAACGGGCCGAAGCGGTGCGGGACCACACCAAGTTGTTCATGGGTATCGTGACCCTGGAGAATATCCTCAAGGGTGGTCGTTTGAGTCGCGCAGCCGGTATGTTGACCTCGCTCTTAAACATTAAAATCGTGCTACAAGTCACTGGTGGCGAATTAAAGATTCGGGCCAAGGGTCGGGGCATGAAGACCATTGACCGTTACTTTGACAAGGTTTACGACCAGATCAAACAAACACCGAATATCAAGGCGATTGGCATTTCTCACGTTGAGGCCTTTGAATCCGTCGATAAGATTCAAAGCCACCTCAAGGAACTGTTGCCAGGCCAAGATGTCTTGGTTCGTGAAACGGTGCCCATCATTGCGACACATGGGGGCCCAGGGGCATTTGCCTTGATGTACTACACGGATCCAACCGAATAAATTGCTAATCGAGGAAGAGGTGGCCGCACGCCACCGCTTTTTCTTTATCCCGAGGGGGAACTTTAAAAATGAAATTCAAAAATATCAGTAAGATTATTGGGGTAACCTTACTTCTCGTGCTGATTGTCTTAGCAGCGCTGACGTACTGGCACCCGGGCGCACGCACCACGCTGTCGACCAAGGAAATGCCCAGTAATCGGCGGTCGACCGTCCGCATCGTGGCCCTGGGGGATTCACTAACGGAAGGCGTTGGCGATCCCCAAAAGGCCAAACTTGGCGGCTATACAGGCCGGCTCCAGAGCATGATTCACCGCCGCGACCACGTTAAAGTCATCATGCACAATTTTGGTAAATCCGGCGACCGGAGCGACCAAATTGAACAGCGACTGGTTGACAGCAAGACCCAACAGGCCCAGCTCAAACGGGCGCAAGCCGTCACGTTGACGGTCGGGGGAAACGATTTACTGCAGACGTTGACCAAAAACGTAACCATCAATCAACAAACCAAGTTAAATCAGCAGTTGACAACGGCACAATCAGCGTACCAGCAAAAACTCAAGCACTTGATTCAAACGATTCGCCAGTACAACCCGCAGGCACCGATTTTTCTCTACAGCATTTACAATCCGGTGTACGTGTACTTTGCCAACCTAGACCAGATCACGACCGCTGTCGACAACTGGAACCAAGCGACCACGCACACGGCTACGGGCTTTAAACAAATTTATATGGTGGATATCAACCAAGCGCTGTCAGACGGGCAATACAAGTCCGTTACGCAACAAGCACAGTTGAAACGTCAGGCGCAAGAATCCAATGATGGGAAGATTTCTAGTGCCAGTTTGCAAGAATTGATCTTGGCCAGCAACGCCAGTGAGGAGCTCAACAACTACCTGTCACCGGCCGACCATTTCCACCCGAACGCCAAGGGTTACCGGTTGATGACCCGCTACGCCTTTAAGCAAATGCAAGCGCACCAGCAACAATGGCTACTGAAATAAGGAGGAACAAACTATGCAACGTCATTCAGCCCCAAAGGCCACCCGTAATTGGTGGAAATGGGGGTTCATCGCGCTCGTGGCCGTCTTACTGGTCACGACCGTTACCGTCGGGGTCAAGGCCCTGATGCCCACGCAAGTGCCATCAACGGCGAAGGTGACGAAGAACACCACCAACATCGACGTGAGCTTGAATAAAAAGCAGGTCAACGCCTTGGCAGACTACTACGTCAATAAGTCGCTCCAGAACTCCGCGGTCAAGTACCGTTTCCAAGTCACGGACCACGCGTTGATCTCCGGTTCGACCAAAGTCTTGGGCGCTAACGTGAACTTCGTTTTACTCTTGAAGCCAACCGTGTTATCCTCAGGAGACGTGCAACTGAAAGCGGAGAAGTTATCCGTGGGGGCTTTACCCGTGCCAATCAGCTTTGTCATGGGCTACATCGCCAAGAACTATCCACTACCAAATTGGGTTGCGATGGACACCAAGCAAGAAACCATCACGCTCCATTTGACCGCCATCGGCAATGGTAAGAAGCTATCCTTTGCGGCCAAGAAAATCGATTTATCCGGTGCCGGGAAATTCGTCTTCCAGGCCCGCATTCCCAAGAATTAGGAGGCAACTAATGCCCAAAACGTTTTATCAATTTTTAATGACCCAACGCAATCCAGAAAGTTACGACCCGGTGGCAACTTTTGCCAACAACGCCTTTTTGGACAGCGCCTTCCCCAAGCAGGAAACGGACTTTGATCCGCTGTCCAAGTACCTGGAGGAAAATGCACCATACTTGCCATCAATGACGATTTTCGATGACGCGTGGCAATTGTATTTGGCCTCATTGGCTTAATGAGAACAGGAACTGTGGTGATTGTGCTGCGGTGCCTGTTTTTTTAATAAAATTGACTAAAGACATTATTATTACTAAAATTAAATTGAAGTATTAGTTTCGTTAACTTAAAATATAAGAGTATTAGTAGTTTTAATTAGTATAAGCTGTTAAGTCATACAGAAAGGTGTGATCCAGTGAATACCAATGAAGCCCCTGAATCTAAATGGACCATAAAAGGGGATATATTACCGGTGGCGAGTTGATTGGTCAACAAGTCATGCAAACTGGGGCAGCCAAGGGAACCGTCACAGGACCCGAGCGCCGGGTGACCTTAACTGAGCATCAAGTTCGGGAGCATCATTTAACCCATGAAGATGAAGTCCGCTATGATATGACGGAACCCAATAATCCAATTATTCTCTCACACAATCGGCCTGAAAATCCGCAGCCAAGCAAGTATCGGGATATTGAAGTACCCGTCAAATTACGCAATTACAAATTGTATGCGGATACGACCGTAACGGGTGAGCCGTTAATCAAAGTCTCCCCCTTTAAGAAATATGAAATTCCCGCGGCATACGCCCATGCCGTTGATGTCAATGTCGGTGATATCGTAACATTACGCTATAACACCATGGCGAGCGTCCCAAGTTTTCGCGTCGTATGGTTAGACTTTGGTCATCGGCGCTTAAAACGTTAGGAGTGAGCCATCACGTTACTTTGGGACAGTTCATAGCCGCAGGGGAGGCGGCCGTTAACCCGGCCGCCCATTTGGGGGTACCCCCCCCATACCCCATCTCCACCAAATGGCCAAACGCCTTGCGTTATGGCCCGCTTGGGGACCCAGCCCGTCCCCAAGTCCCAATTAATTCATGTAAAAGAAAAAAATTAAGCCCACGGGTAGGGAATATCAGGTAACCCGGGTCAAACGATAGGGAGTCTTTAAAATGATGAAAATGAATCGAATGTTTGTGGCCGCGATGATGGCCTTAACGATGATTGGTGGTACGGTTGCGCCAGTTGTGGAAGCTTCTGCGGCTAAAAAGACTGGCTATAGCCGAATTCAAAAATGGAATGTCAATCATGATAAATATCGGGTTAAGAATAAGAAAGGTAAAACTTATAAAATGACCGGTAAGGCTAAAAATATTAAGCTGAAGACTAATCACTATCTGAAGAATTATAAGAAGAACAAATGGGTCCGTAGTAAAATTACGCAAATCAAGCATAAGGGTAAGTGGATGGTCTATTACTACATGACACCAATTACCAAGAAGAAGCATGCCGGTGGTTGGGTTAAATTGACGGATATGAAGCCCGTTAACGCGCGTAAAGCTACTAAATATATTATGGCTGATTTTGATACATGGTATCGAACATTGACACAAAAGCAACGTAATTTATATCATGATTATGCTTTTGGTTCCGGTGCGCTTGATGGTGAGGGAGGTCCCTCATATACTTCAGCGGACTTTCTATAGACAGCTAATTTGATTAAATCGATATAAATATTTACGTTTAGCTTTTCATCTTGTCATTTTTCCATCGATTCATCCCTCACTAAAGCGTTATTGTCCTCTTTAGCGAGGACTCACGATTGGCCTACGCCAATCGCTACATATTGGGGGCAAAGTTTGTCCCCACACCCCTATTTACCCATGTTTCAGCCAGCCAAGTTAACTAGTGGTGCTGCGTTAGACAAAGTAGCTCCATGTACGGCTTAGACATGAATATGAAGTGGATAGGAGTTATACTTATCTAAACAATGAGACTGACTTCCTGATTAAATGCGATTATCGCTAATTAACCGGTTGAGACATGTCCATTAATCAAGATTATGATATTCATAGTTAGGCGAACTTAAAAGAACTATCATCAACCGATGCCTTTAGCATCTGGAATAGCTTATTTTCGCCGTCAAACGAAACGTTATTTAAAGAGACCTGTTTATGGGTCTTTTTTTATCATGTCATCAAGCTGAAAATCAAATGTCATAACAAGTCTAGGAGGCTATTTTAATGACCAAATTTTTAGTTGCTGACCCAATTTTCATCATGAGTAACGCTGATTGGAGCTATACCAATGAACTAAGTGACCAGCGTTGTGATGAGTCTTCTTTAGATTTCTACAAATAGCACAGAAATTATCTGGCGGTGAAGTTAACTTCCAGATTTTTTCGCATGCAAACCTTGCGTGATAATTAGGGTTACCTGTCCTTGAGCAGAATGGACACACAAGTGAAGGGGGGGAACAATGCTAATCCGCAACAATTTTTGCATTCTCTTGCTATACTTATAAAAAAATATTGTATGAGGTGTAAACATGAAGGTTGAATCTCTCATTTCAAAGCTCTTCAAGCTAAACGCAATCTTTACGACCAGTGAGGCTAAGAATGTTGGCATTTCTAAATACTATCTGAACAGGTTAGTGGAAGCTGGCGAGGTCGCTAGGTTTGGTACCGGACGTGCCGGAGTTCAATTATGGAGTAACGAGAACGTCTCTAATGATGACTTCCTGGCCATCCAGCTACGCTACCCTAAGGCGATTATTTCAGGGCAAACTGCTTTAACTTGGTGGCACCTTATCGATCGGCAATACACTTACTTAGACCTAACTGTCCCGCGCGGTTACAAGATTCCCAATGAGTTTAAGAATTACATTGTGACGATTCATCACGTCGATAGTCGGTATTATTCCATTGGTCTGACAAGTGTTCGGAACGAAGAGGATAGTGGATCACTCAATATCTATGATCCGGAACGTGCGCTAATAGACGCCTTCCGTTTCAAAACGATTACTGAGTTTGACCGTAACCAAGCCGTTAGAAATTATTTTCAAAGTGACTTTTGCAAGCCCTTGAAATTAAGTAGATACATCAATCAATTTCCTGGGCTTGCAGATTTGCAAAAAATAACAGAGGTGCTCAGCCATTAAAACGTGGAAAAGAATAAACGAACCCAAACTAAATCCAAGAAGAACATGGTAGAATAGGATTTGTCAGTTAATCGGCCACTCGTCATTCAAGGCGACTCGTGAACGCTATAGCCAGCGGTTTTGCCACAGGTTGTACTAGCCGAAAATAAGTTTACAAACTAAAATTATAATTTATAAATAGTAAAGAGGAGAAAAACACTATGAGCGTTATTCAATGGTTCCCAGGGCATATGGCCAAGGCCATTCGGCAGATGGAGGAAAATATCCATCTAGTCGACATTGTTTTTGAATTAGTCGATGCACGGATTCCCGCCGCATCCCGCAATCCCGAGGTCAAACGCATTGCTAAGGATAAGCCACATTTGATCATCATGACCAAAAAGGACTTGGCTGATCCGCAACAGACAGCCGCTTGGTTGACCTACTACCGGTCCCAACGCCAACCAGCCATCGCCATCGATTCGCGGGCGAACGTCACCCCCAAGCAAATTACCAAGATTGCCATGGGGATTTTAGCCGACAAGCTTGCGGCCGAAAAGGCTAAGGGCCTGAAAGAACGGCCAATGCGGGCCATGACGGTGGGAGTCCCCAACGTGGGGAAGTCTACCTTACTCAACCACTTGGTCCAACGTAAGGCGGCCCAGGTCGGCGATACGCCCGGGGTGACCAAGGGCCAACAATGGCTGCGTTCCAGCAAGCATTTGGAATTGCTCGACACCCCCGGTATCTTGTGGCCCAAGTTCAAGGACCAAGAGACGGCCCAAAAACTAGCGCTGACCGGTGCCATCAAGGAAAAACTCTACGCTAGTGATGACGTGGCGCTATTTGCCCTGAGCTTCTTTCGGCAATACCACCGCGATGCCTTGATTGACCGCTACCACCTGGCTGATGCCGACCTGGATTTAAGCGACGTGGACCTCTTGCTCAAAATCACCCAAAAAATCGGCATGCGTGACGACTACGAACGCGCCAGTGAACGGATCATTCTCGATGTGCGGCGCAAGAAGATGGGCGGTTTTACACTGGACCGGGCCCCAAAAGCTGAGGCGAGTGACCATGACTAAGGCGCCTAGTTTGGCCCAATTAAAGGTCGACCTAGCAGATGTGACCAGCCTCCAGGACCCCCGTTTAGCGTCTTTAGCCGCTGATTCGCGGAAAGGGGCCCAATTACTCCTGACCCAGATCAAACGTCGGCTAGCGAAGGCTAAGGCCGCAGAACAGGCCTTTCAACACCGGCTACACTACGAGCGGTCATTTTGGCAGCAGGGTAAACTGGTTGCCGGCATTGACGAAGTGGGCCGGGGACCTTTGGCTGGCCCGGTCGTCACCAGTGCGGTCATCTTACCCGAAAGCTTTGACATCCCCCTGGTCAATGACTCCAAGCAACTGACGCCCAAGGAACGTGAGCGCTTATACCCCTTGATTTTGGCCCAGGCGACCGCCGTTAGCATTGGCATCGGCAGTCCGCAACTGATCGACCAAATCAACATCTATCAAGCTACCCGCGTTGCCATGCAGCGGGCGGTCATGGGGCTCGGCGTTGCGCCAAATCAATTGATCGTCGACGCCATGCAGATTCCCGTCGACCTCCCGCAAACGCGGCTGATCAAGGGCGATGCCAAATCCGCCAGTGTGGCCGCCGCCAGTATCGTGGCCAAGGTCTACCGGGACCACTTGATGGCCACCTACGACCAGTTGTATCCCGGCTACGGCTTTGCCCAAAACGCGGGGTACGGGACGGCTGAACACCTGGCCGGCTTGGCTGACAGGGGCGTTACCCCGATTCACCGCAAAACTTTTTCACCCGTTCAAAAAATAATCAACGCTTAATCACGGAGTTGACCCTAAAAGGGCAAAGGAGGTTGCAGACTTGCAACTGACACTTCGTGATTTTTTCATGCGTTTACCACTACTCACCGGCATCGGTCTTCAGACCACCACGGCCTGCTGGCATTGGCTGGCACAGCACGCCGAGCTAACGGCCGTCACGCCACCTGTTTTGGACCAGCTCTGTACTGACATGGGTATTTCGGCTAACCGGGCAACCGCGTTACAGACCCAGCTGTTTTCAGACGCCGTGACCCAACGACTGGCCGTTAACTTAGCCCACAGTGGGTGTCTGACCATTGTCGACGCTGCTTATCCGCTAGCGTTGAAGGAAACCTATGCGCCGCCCGTGGCGTTATTTTTCCTCGGCGACCTGCGCTGGTTACAGCGACCCTTACTGGCAGTCGTGGGCTCACGGCACCCCAGCGCCTACGCTTTGCATGCTATGCGCTTGCTGCTGCCACGGGTGGTCCAGCACCAGATTGGCATCGTCTCGGGCTTAGCGCAAGGCGTCGATACCTTGGCCCATCAGGTAGCCTTGGCGCACCGGGGACCGACCATCGCTGTTATTGGGACGGGGCTGGATCACTGTTACCCGGCCGCTAATCGTGAGCTCATGGCTGAGCTGGCCCAGCATCATTTGGTCTTATCCGAATACCCCTGGGGGACCAGCGGGGCGCGGCATCATTTTCCCGAACGCAATCGCATCATCGCCGGGCTGACCACCAGTACCTTAGTGGTTGAGGCCGCTCATCATTCAGGGAGTCTGATTACCGCCAACATCGCCCTGCAAGAAAATCGTAATGTTTTAGCAATTCCGGGTCGCGTGGACAGTCCAAACTCGGTTGGTACCAACGAATTGATCCTCGCCGGCGCCAAACCGATCTTGCAGCCGGAACATATAATAGAAGAAGTTTTAGTTGACAAGCTGCCCTAAGTTGAAATAAGATGTGGGAGATTATAGTGAAAAGATTAGCGAACTGCTAGTTCGTTGTAAAAACCAAATCGACGGCGGCTAGAACCCCGGCACCTGGGGGCCTGGTCAGTCGTTATGTGAGGGAGTAATGTGAGTTGCCGACTAAAGCAAAAACCAAAGCGCCAGCTAAAAAGCGGCGTAAACCACAAAAAAAATTAGTGATCGTGGAATCACCAGCGAAGGCCAAAACGATTGAAAAATATTTGGGCCGGACCTACAAGGTGATGCCCAGTCTGGGGCACGTCCGCGATCTGCCGAAAAGTTCGATGGGGGTCGACACGGAAAATAATTACGATCCCCACTACATTTCCATCCGGGGTAAGGGTGACGTCATCAAGGGTCTGCGTTCAGAAGCCAAGAAGGCCAAAGCCGTCTATCTGGCATCTGACCCCGACCGTGAAGGGGAATCCATTGCCTGGCATTTGGCCCACGTTTTGAATTTAGACGTGACCGACAAGAACCGGGTCACGTTCAATGAAATTACCAAGGACGCTGTCAAAGAAGCCTTCAAGACCCCGCGGACCATTGACATGGATCTGGTCAACGCCCAACAAGCGCGGCGGATTTTGGACCGGTTGGTGGGGTATTCCATCTCACCTTTGCTCTGGAAAAAGGTCAAAAAAGGCCTCAGCGCGGGGCGGGTCCAATCCATCGCCTTGTCGTTGATCATTCAACGGGAAAAGGAGATCAAAGCCTTCATCCCCGAAGAATACTGGACCATCGATGCCGACTTCAAGAAGGCACGGCACACATTTAAGGCCAGCTTCTACGGTCTCAACGGCAAGAAGGCCGGCTTAAAGGACAACGCAGCCGTTCAAGACGTCTTGGCCAAACTGGACCGCAAAGGTGACTTTAACATCACCAACGTGGTTCGTAAAGAACGGAAGCGCTCGCCGCAACCGCCATTTACCACCAGTTCCATGCAACAAGACGCCAACCGGAAGCTTAATTTTCGGACGCGCAAGACCATGATGGCCGCCCAACAGCTCTATGAAGGGATCAACCTGGGCAAGGAAGGGACACAGGGGCTGATTACCTATATGCGGACCGACTCCACCCGGATCTCTAGTATTGCCAAGCATGAGGCCTCCACATTCTTGCACGAAAAGTACGGCGCGGAATACGCCGCGACTAAGCCCATCAAGGGCAAGCTGCCAGAAGGGGCGCAAGACGCCCACGAAGCCATCCGGCCAACCTCAGTGTTCCGGACGCCTGCCAGTCTAAAGGACCGGTTGAACCGCGATCAGTTCCGGTTATACCAATTGATCTGGAACCGGTTTGTGGCGAGTCAAATGACCAACGCAATCATGGACACCATGGCCGTTACCTTGGAACAAAACGGCGTGACGTTTAGAGCCAATGGGTCCAAGATGAAGTTCGATGGGTTCTTGAAGATTTACAACGACAGTAAAGAAAAGGATAATCTGTTGCCCGACTTAGAGATCGGTGACCAAGTTAACTTGACCAAGACCGATCCGGCCCAACACTTTACCCAGCCACCCGCACGGTATTCCGAAGCCAACCTGATCAAGGCGCTGGAAGAAAACGGTGTGGGGCGGCCATCGACTTACGCGCCAACGTTGGACACGATTCAACGCCGCTACTACGTCAAATTGGTCGGTCGGCGCTTTGAGCCAACGGAACTGGGCGAAATCGTCGATGGCATCATCAATGAATACTTCCCTGACGTGGTCAACGTCGACTTCACGGCCGATTTAGAGCACGAACTCGATGGTATCGAAGAAGGTAAGCAAGACTGGGTCAAGGTCATTGACACCTTCTACAAGCCATTTTCGACCGAGGTCGCCCACGCGGAAGACGCCATCGAAAAGATTCAGATTCGTGACGAACCCGCGGGCTTTGACTGTGACATCTGTGGTGCCCCAATGGTCATCAAGATGGGCCGTTATGGCAAGTTCTACGCCTGCTCACGGTTCCCAGATTGCCGCAACACCAAGCCAATCGTCAAGGAAATCGGCGTGACCTGCCCCGTTTGTCACAAGGGCGAGGTCATCGAACGTAAGTCCAAGAAGAACCGGATCTTCTACGGTTGTTCCCGCTACCCTGACTGTGATTTTGTCTCATGGGACAAGCCAGTCGGCCGGGATTGCCCGAAGGATGGTCACTACTTGGTTGCCAAGAAGATTCGCGGTGGCGTACAAATCGTCTGCCCGAATGGCGATTACGAAGAAGCCCCTCAAAAATAAAGGTGTTAACTCCCACAGGCTTGTTTGGTCATCACACGATGGCTGGACAAGCCTGTTTGTGTGCTGGCGGGGAGCTGGCGGCTACTGACAAATCCCGCGCAAAGCAACCGCTGCTTTCGGCTCGAAGCGAGTCTGCCAGCGTTCTGGCCGGGATTGTGCGTGGCAGGCGGCCAGCCAGGACAACGTTACCCGGCACAAGTCGCAGGATGTTTGATGAGTTAGTTGTGTTTTTTCGACCCGTTTGCTAGCATTAACACCAGGGACAAAGGAGGGATTCACGTGGACGCAGCGATTACAGCGTTTATGACGTATCTGAGCGGTGAACGGCAGTATTCTCCGGAGACGGTCAAGGCGTATCGTGAAGACCTCGAGGAGTTTACCCAGTTTCTGGCCGACAACGGGGGAACCAAAGCCTGGACGGCCATCGACCAGCTAGACGTGGAAGTCTATTTGAGCGAACTATATGACCGCCACTACGCGCGGACCACGATTGCTCGCAAGCTTTCCACGTTGCGCTCGTTGTACAGCTTTTTAATGACTAACGGCCAGGCCAAGGACGATCCCTTTGCCTACGTCCAGCTCAAGCACCACCAGAACCATTTGCCACGCTTCTTTTACGAGCGCGAAATGACCGCGCTGTTTGCGGCTGCGGCGGCCAATCCCAACGACCAACTGGCCACGCGGGACTCGGCCTTACTGGAGGTGTTGTACGGGACCGGCATTCGGGTCAGTGAGTGCGTGAACCTGACGCTGCCGGATATTGACTTTGACAACCGCATCATGCTGATTCACGGGAAGGGTAACAAGGAACGTTACGTGCCGTTTGGACATTACGCCAGCGATGCCTTGCAGCAGTATTTCACCGCTGCCAGGACACCGTTGCTGGCGAAATACCAGCTGACCCACGACTACGTTTTCGTCAATCATCGTGGTCAACAGCTCACGCCAGCGGGGGTGACTTACCTGTTGAATCAAATCATCAAGCGCAGCACGTTGACCACGGATATTCATCCCCACATGCTGCGGCATACCTTTGCCACGCACCTCTTGAATCACGGCGCCGACTTGCGGTCCGTTCAGGAACTCCTGGGCCACAGCAGTCTGTCGACCACCCAAATTTATACCCACGTGACCCGCGAACATCTGCAACGGGACTACCGTCAGTTTTTCCCGCGGGCAACCGAAGATGAAACCAACCAACATCCAACATCGTAAGGAGAATGATAGAATTATGCCAGTAAAATTTGAAGCCACGACCATCTGTGCGGTACGGCACAATGGCCACAATGCTATGGCCGGTGATGGCCAAGTGACCATGGGTGAAAAGGTCATCATGAAAGGGACCGCCCACAAGATTCGGCGGATCTACAATAACCAAGTCGTTGTCGGCTTTGCCGGTAGTGTGGCAGACGCCTTCAATTTGGAAGAAAAATTCGAAGCCCAACTCAATGAATACAGCGGTAACCTCCAACGAGCAGCCGTTGAACTGGCCAAGCAGTGGCGTTCCGACCAGGCTTTGCAAAAGTTGGAAGCCTTGTTGATCGTCATGGACAAGGACGAAATGCTGCTGGTCTCCGGGTCTGGTGAAGTGATTGCCCCCGACGATGACATCTTAGCCATCGGGTCAGGTGGGAACTTCGCCTTGGCCGCCGCAACGGCTCTGCACCACCATGCCAAGGACATGAGTGCTAAGGAAATCGCCGAAAGTGCCATCCACATTGCTGGGGGCATCGACATCTTTACCAACGAAAACGTCATTTCAGAAGAACTTTAATCGAACGGAGGAATCCTATGGACGCCATTAACAAAACGCCTAAAGAAATCGTCGGCTTGCTCGACCAATACGTGATTGGCCAAGACGACGCCAAGAAAGCCATCGCGATTGCCTTGCGCAACCGTTACCGCCGCATGCAACTAGATGCCGCGATGCAAGAAGAAATCTCACCGAAAAACATGTTGATGATTGGACCAACTGGGGTCGGGAAAACGGAAATTGCCCGTCGGCTCGCCAAAATCGTGCACGCGCCTTTCACCAAGGTCGAAGCCAGCAAGTTCACCGAAGTCGGGTATGTCGGCCGCGACGTTGAATCCATGGTCCGTGACCTGGTCGAAGTGTCCGTCAACATGGAAAAACAAGACCAATTTAAAAATGTTCGTAACGACGCCATCCAAGCAGCCAACAAGCGGTTAGTCAAGCTCCTGGCACCGGCGAAGAAAAAGGAAAACAAGAACACTAATGACTTCGCCAACATGATGAACATGTTTACCCAGATGCAAAACGGCCAAACGCCGACTGCGCCTGGCGATACCGAAGAAGTCACCGATGAGATTCGTAACGAACGGCTCTCCATCGCTGACCAACTGGACAAGGGCTTGTTAGAAAATCACATGGTCGAAATTGAAATGGATGACCCCCAACAAGCCAACGCCACGGACAACAACATGATGGGCCAAATGGGCATCGACTTGAACGATACCCTGGGGGCCATTATGCCGAAGAAGCGGATCAAGCGGACGGTCACGGTCACGGAAGCCCGTGAAATCCTGGTCGCCGAAGAATCCGAAAAGCTGGTCAACAACGCCGACATCAATCACGATGCCATCAAGCGTGCGGAAAACACGGGGATCATCTTCCTGGACGAAATTGATAAGATTGCCAAGGGCAGTAGCCAAAACAGCGGCGACGTTTCCCGTGAAGGGGTCCAACGCGACATCTTGCCAATCGTTGAAGGGACACAGGTTAAGACCAAGCACGGCTCGATCGACACGGACCACATCCTGTTCATCGCCGCTGGGGCCTTCGCCGAATCCAAGCCTAGCGACCTGATTGCTGAATTACAAGGCCGTTTCCCAATTCGGGTCGAATTAAATGACCTGAGTAAGGAAGACTTCGTGCGGATCTTAACGGAACCGAACAACGCCTTGATCAAGCAATACATCGCCTTGATTGGTACCGACAACGTCAAGGTGACCTTCACCATGGAAGCCATCGAACGCATCGCTGAACTGGCATTTGAACTGAACCACGAGAACCAAAACATTGGGGCCCGTCGCCTGCAAACGGTGCTGGAAAAGCTCCTGGAAGACCTGTTATACGAAGGACCAGACATGGGGTCCGGTGATGTGACGATCACTGAAAACTACGTCAATGATAAGATTGGTGATATCGTTCAAAACAAGGACTTATCACGCTACATCTTGTAAACGATTCGCGGGGCCGAGACGATTTGTCTTGGCCCTTTTTATGGATTTAGGGTATGATAGAAGAAATGGCCTAGACAGCTTGGCGGCTGTTTGACCCAGAATTTTCTGTAAAAGTTGGAGGCACGGCAAATGTTAACGTTAAAGAATGACTATCTCACGGTCCAAATCAATCCGTTGGGTGCGGAACTCAGCAGTGTAAAGGACAATGACAGCGGCATGGAGTACATGTGGCAGGCGGATAAGACCTATTGGGGCCGCCACGCGCCACTGTTATTTCCCATCGTTGGGCGCTTGCAGGATAACCAGTACCGGTTAAACGGCACGACGTATCACATGACCCAACACGGCTTTGCCCGGGACCGTGAATTCACGGTGGTGGACCAGGATGAGACTAGTGTGACCCTGCGACTGCAAGCTGATGACCAGACCAAGACGCTATTCCCAGCTGACTTCACTTTGACCGTGCACTACACGTTAAACGACCACCAGTTGCGCTTTGCGGCGACCGTTGACAATCCGGCTGCCACGCCGCTGACGTTCTCATTTGGTGCCCATCCGGGCTTCAACGTGCCTCTGGGCGACCCGACCGCTGATTTTAGCGATTACCAAGTCACCGTGTCGCCGAAGAAGGTCTACCAACGGGTCCCACTGGTCGGACCGTACAGTGACACCCAACACAGTGTGCCGATGGATCTCACGCAGCCCCTGCAGCTGGATCACGACCTATTCGACCACGATGCCAAGGTCTTGACCTTAGACAACCAGGAAACCACGCTGATGCTCAGTAGTGGCGTCAACGACCACGGGGTGGCCTTGACGCTCAGTGCGCCGTACGTCGGTATTTGGTCACCCTATCCCAAACGGGCACCGTTCGTGTGCTTCGAACCGTGGTGGGGACTCGCCGATGACGTGCAAGCAACGGGTGACTTGGAGACCAAGGTGGCCATTCACCAGTTAGCCGCCCACGACAGTTTCCAGGCTAGTTACCAGATCACTTACTTCTAAACCGTTCGCGTTTCCCGGAATGACAATCTTCTGTCTACTAAAATTAGTGAATCCAGGGCCTGTGTCAGCCAGGGAGTTCGACTGTTCTGGGGGACGCCTCCAGTCTGAGAAGCGGTCTGCCGGTTCGCCACGTTCCAACCCATATTCGGCTGACGGTAGGCGGCCAGTCCTTACTAGGATGCTATAAACGACTAATTTTTACGCTATCAGTCGCGTGGTGACAGTGCTTCTAGCTGATATTTATCTTTCAACCTTCAGTCTTTAATCTTTCGTAAAAAAGGGCTCCCAACGACAATATGTCATTGAGAGCCCTCGGTGTCTCTATCTTTAAAAATAAGTGCTATTTCTGAGCCTGCCGCCGCTTGTAGCCGTGGCCGAACGGGACCATTGATTCCGTTCCTTGACGAATCCGTTGGATATTACTGCGGTGCCGGTAAAATACGAAGATGGTCAAGACCAGCGCGATACCGGTCAGGTACCAATCCTGAAACGCTAGCGAGATCAGCGTGATCAGGCTAAACGCAATCATGCTGGCCAAGCTGACCATGCTGGTCCAATAGATCAAACTGACCCACAAACCAGCAGCGATGACGAACATCAAGGGGTTGTAAGCCAGTAGCATCCCCGCTGAGGTGGCCACGGCCTTACCGCCTTTGAAGTGGTCGAAGATCGACACCGTGTGCCCCAGAATCGCAAACAACCCGAATAACAGGGGCGTGGCGGTCCCGAGGATCGTGGTGACGTGAAACAGGGTGGGTAGGAGTGTGGCGACCGAGCCCTTGGCAATGTCTAAAACCATGACGGCCGTTCCCGCATAAGGCCCCAACACCCGGTAGGTATTGGTCGTACCAATGTTGCCGGACCCCGATTGGCGAATATCCGTCTGGAAGAAGGCCTTACCGACCCAGACACCGTTGGGAATGGCCCCTAAAAGGTACGCCACGATGAGTAAACCAAATAATTTCACAAGTTATTCCTCCGCTCTTTCTCGCAGCGGGAGCCACCAAACCGGCGCTCACCGCAGATAAGCTGGTCTATATTTTAGCATGTTTTCACGAGAACGCCAATTATCTAGAGAATTCTAGCCAGGTTTTGGCTTCCTGTGGTATGATTATGAAGTTACTGGATACCTAGTCTAAGCGGATTTGACAGTTTATTTGAACATATGTTCGCTTTGCGGTAAAATAAAGGTATTCTGCACGTACACATTTTTGTTAAAAATCGTAAAAGTAAAGGGGATTTACGCATGGCGAAAGCAAAACCAAAATATGACGATTCCTCCATCCAAGTGTTGGAGGGGTTGGAAGCTGTTCGTAAACGTCCTGGTATGTATATCGGGTCAACCGATGGCCGTGGCTTGCACCACTTGGTCTACGAAATCGTGGACAACGCCGTCGATGAAGCATTGGCCGGCTATGGTAAGGAAATCAACGTTACCATCCACCAGGACAACAGCATTACCGTTGTCGATCACGGTCGGGGTATGCCGGTGGGTATGCACGCGTCCGGGATTCCCACGCCAGAAGTTATCTTAACGGTGCTCCATGCCGGGGGTAAATTTGGTCAGGGCGGCTACAAGACGTCTGGTGGGCTGCACGGGGTCGGGGCATCCGTGGTCAATGCCTTGTCGAGTGCGTTGACGGTCACCATCGTTCGTGATGGCGTCCGCTACCAAGAAAAATTCGTCAAAGGGGGCCATCCGCAAGGCACGCTCAAGAAATTGGGCAATACCCGGGCCCACAACGGCACGACTATCAGTTTCAAGCCTGACAGTACCATCTTCACGACCACGGTCTATAACTTCGGCACCTTAGCCGAACGCCTCCGTGAATCCGCCTTCCTGTTAAAGGGCGTGAAAATCACGCTGACGGACGAACGTGAAGGCCAAGAACGCGCCGAAGAGTACCATTTTGAAGACGGTATCAAGGAATTTGTGGGCTACTTGAACGAAGACAAGGATACCTTAGGCGACGTCATGTATTTTGACGGCAAGAAGGACGGTATCGAAGTCGAGGTCGCCGCACAATACAACGACGGCTACACGGAAAACCTCCTGTCGTTCGTCAACAACGTCCGTACCAAAGACGGTGGGACGCACGAAGTTGGTATGCGCAGTGGCTGGACCAAGGCGTTTAACGAATATGCGCGCAAGGTCGGCCTCTTGAAGGAACGCGACAAGAACCTGGAAGGCACCGACGTCCGTGAAGGGCTGTCTGCCGTCATTTCACTACGGGTTCCCGAAAACTTGCTGCAATTCGAAGGCCAGACCAAGGAAAAATTGGGCACACCAGAAGCCCGGACTATCGTGGACAATATCATCAGCGAACAGCTGGGCTACTACCTGATGGAAAACGGGGACTTCGGGAAGATGTTGATTAAGAAGTCGACCCAAGCCCGTTCCGCCAGAGAAGCCGCTCGTAAGGCCCGTGATGAGAGCCGTAACGGCAAACGGCACAAGAAGCATGAACGCCTGTTATCTGGGAAATTGACCCCGGCGCAATCCAAAAATTCGGCCAAAAACGAGTTGTTCTTAGTCGAAGGGGATTCCGCCGGTGGGTCCGCTAAACAAGGCCGCAACCGGAAATTCCAGGCCATCCTGCCACTCCGGGGGAAGGTTTTGAACACCGAGAAGGCGAAGTTGCCGGACATTATGAAGAACGAAGAAATCAGCACCATGATCTACACGATTGGGGCGGGCGTTGGCGCCGAATTTAATATCGAAGATGCCAACTATGACAAGATCATTATCATGACCGATGCCGATGATGATGGGGCCCACATCCAAATTCTCCTGCTGACCTTCTTCTACAAGTACATGCGCCCGATGATCGATGCCGGCAGAGTCTACATTGCCCTGCCACCACTGTATCAGATCAAGACGACCGGTAAAAAGGCCACGACCGATTACGCCTGGACCAACGACGAACTCAGTCGCAAGACCAAGCAGATTCCGAACCGCGGCTATCATTTACAACGGTTCAAGGGGTTGGGGGAAATGGACGCGGAACAACTCTGGGCCACGACCATGGATCCCGATAACCGGACGCTGATCAGAGTTCAAATCGACGATGCCGCCCTGGCCGAACGGCGGGTAACGACGTTGATGGGCGATAAGGTCGAACCACGCCGGAAATGGATCGAAAACAACGTGCAATTTACGCTCGAAGACGACGATACCAGCCTATTAGAAAACGAAAAAGCTTCCGAGTCCCACGACTAGGAGACTGGCGAAAGGAGTAAACATTTGTGAGTGAAGGACAAAAGATTCAAGAGCTGACTTTGGAAGAAGTCATGGGCGACCGGTTTGGCCGCTACTCCAAGTCAATCATCCAAGAACGGGCCTTGCCCGACATCCGCGACGGCTTAAAACCCGTACAACGCCGCATCCTGTTCTCAATGAACAAGGACGGCAACACCTACGACAAAGGCTTCCGGAAATCCGCCAAGTCAGTCGGTAACGTCATGGGGAACTTTCACCCCCACGGCGATAGCTCCATTTATGAAGCCTTGACCCGGATGAGTCAGGACTGGAAGGTCCGCGAACCCCTGGTAGAAATGCACGGGAACAACGGGTCAATGGATGGCGACCCGGCCGCAGCCATGCGGTACACGGAAGCCCGATTAAGCAAATTAGCGGGGGAAATGCTCCGGGACATCGACAAAGACACGGTCGACATGGTGCTCAACTTTGATGACACCGAGTATGAACCGACCGTCTTGCCGGCCCGCATCCCTAACTTGCTGGTCAACGGGGCCACTGGGATCTCCGCTGGTTATGCCACGGAGATTCCGCCGCACAACTTAGGCGAAGTGGTCGACGCGTTGGTCTACTTGCTTAGCCACCCCAAGGCTACCCTGGAGGACTTGATGGGCTTTGTGCAAGGCCCTGACTTTCCCACCGGCGGTATCATTCAGGGGAAAGACGGTATCGTCAAGGCTTACCAAACGGGCCGTGGTCGCGTGGTCGTGCGGTCCAAGACGGCCATCGAACCACTGCGAGGCAACAAGAGCCAAATCACGGTCACAGAAATTCCGTACGAAGTCAACAAGGCCCAACTGGTCAAAAAGATCGATGAGATTCGGCTGACTAAGAAGGTCGAGGGGCTGGCGGAAGTCCGGGACGAGACCGACCGTGACGGGTTGCGTATCGCTATCGAACTGAAACGCGATGCCGACGCCCAAGGGGTCTTGAACTACTTATTCAAGAACACCGAATTACAAATCACTTATAACTTCAACATGGTGGCCATCAACCACATGCGTCCAGAGCACGTGGGCTTGAAGACCATTCTCAGTGCCTACCTGGAACATCAACGCGACGTCATCACCCGCCGGACGAAATACAACCTGCAAAAGGCGTTAGACCGGCAACACATCGTCGTGGGATTGATCAAGGCCCTGTCCATCTTGGATCAAGTCATCCAAACGATTCGGGCCAGCCAAAACCGGCGGGACGCGCGAGATAACCTGGTCAAGACCTATGACTTTTCCGAAAAGCAGGCCGACGCCATCGTGGCCTTACAACTATACCGGCTGACCAACACCGACGTGACCCAACTGGAAGCCGAATCGGCTAAGTTATCCGCCGACATTGCGGAATACCATAAGATTTTGGAAGAACCTAAGACGTTGAACGCGGTCTTACGTAAGGAATTAAAGGCCGTAGCCAAGGATTACCGGAACCCACGGCGGACTGAGATTCAAGACCAAATCGAGGACTTGAAGATCAAGACGACCGTGACTGTCGCTGACGAAGACGTCGTCGTTTTAGTCAGTCATGACGGTTACCTCAAGCGTTCTGGTGTGCGCTCTTATACGGCGTCTGATCCCGACGACAACGGTCTGAAGGATGAGGATTACCCGATCTTCATGGAAAAGCTGAGCACGTTGGACCACCTGATGATGTTTACCAGTAAAGGGAACCTCATTTACCGGCCCGTCCACGAAATCAGTGACGTGAAGTGGAAAGAGACTGGGGAGCACATTTCGCAAACCATCGGGCTCGCCCCGGATGAAGAAATCGTGGCCACCTATGCCTTTAAGACCCTTAAGGAACCTGGACGCTTCTTGATTGCGACCAGTGACGGCTACATCAAGCAGACGGCCTTTGCCGACCTGACACCGGGCCGGACTTACAAGAGTCGCGCGGCGACCTATGAGAAGCTGAAGAACCCGACTGCCCACGTGGTCGCGGTCCGTTACCTGACTGAGCCAATCGAACAAGGCATCCTGCTGGTCTCCAAGAACGGTTATGCCTTGCGTTACCCGGTTGATGAAGTTTCTATCAACGGGGCACGGACGACTGGGGTGCGGTCCATGGACCTGCGTGACGATGATGAAGTCGTCAATTTGGCCCTGGTCACCGATAGCGACACCATTGCCTTGATCACCCAACGCGGGGCCTTCAAGCGTCTGGCGATGAAGGAATTATCCGTGACTAGTCGGGCACGGCGGGGCGTCATCGTCTTGCGCGAGTTGAAACGTGATCCGCACCGCATCGTTGACTTCCTGACGATTCCGGCGGGCAATCCCGCCCTGGAAATCATCACCAGTCGTGAGCGGACCCATGACGTGATGCCAACGGAGCACCCGCTGAGTGGGCGTTACTCCAACGGGTCGTTCGTGGTCGACACGGATGCCGAGGGTCAACCCGTCCAGTTGCGGGTCAAACCAACCGAGCTGGTTCTCGACTGATCAGGAATTTGTGAGGAGAAATCGTTGCGCTTTTACCGTAAACAGCCTATTATATAGATTAATAGTAACCATTAGGTAGACCTGGTATTTTTTGTGCACTAGGCCAATCATAAGGAGAAAAAACGGATGAAGACGAAACAGGAAAGTATCTTTTCTTCCAAAACCCTGACGTATTTCTTACAACTAGCGGAAACCATGAATTACACGCAAGCCGCCCAGATCCTGGGCATCACCCAACCAGCCTTGACGCAACAGATCAAGAAGCTGGAACGGACGGTGGGCGCGCCGCTATTTTATTCAGTGGGGAAGAAATTGCGGTTGTCCGATGCAGGCTACACGATGCTCGACGCCACCCACAAGATCTACGGTATTTTGAATACGGCGACAGACGAGATCCAGCAGTCGACCAGCGCGACACAAGGTGAGATCAATATTGGTCTGCTGGCTTCGATGGAAGATGCGGTCTTTGAGGACTTTGCCATTCTGTCTTACCAGAACAACCCTGAACTCAAGATTTCCTTTCACATGTTAACGCGTAAGGAAATTTGGGAACGCCTGGAAAACAATAAGATTGATTTGGCGATCATGTATCTGCCAGATGATTCCATCAAGAACTGGAAGCCCTACGAATCCAAGAAGATCATTTCGGATGATCTGTTGTTCATCCACCACGATGAACAACTAGCTAAGAAGCGCCGCATCAAGTTCAAGGACACGACGGCGGGCGTTTGGGCCATGTACCCTGATGGTTATTACCTGAATCAAACGCTGCATGAAGCCTACAAGAACCAATTGGCTGATTTTCCCAAGAGTGTCGCAAACTTCACGACGCCGACGCAGCTCTTGCATTTTTCCATGCAGACGCAGGCCTCGACAGCGCTGCCAAATTCCTTTATGATAGGACAGGATGACCTACCAAATACCTGGACGGCTCATTTCGATCCGAATATTCGGTTTGACTTGGCATTCGTCTTCCGCAAGGGCAAGGCAGAGATTCCGCGGATCAGTCACTTCCTGGCGCAATTCGACCGTTACCTGCATACCGACGATTACATTTCTCGGCTCAAACAACTACGGAACCAATAAACTTAAAATTATTTGTTAAAGGAGTTCTATACACATGAGTAAAGCATTAATCTTTGGTCACCAAAATCCGGACACGGACGCTATCGTTGCCGCAAAGGCTTACGCTTATTTCCAAACGCAAAAGGGCTTTGACGTTGAAGCCGTTGCCTTGGGCGAACCTAATATGGAAACCAACTACGTTTTAAACCATTTCGACGAACCTGCACCACGGGTCGTTAAGACGGTGGCCAACGAAGTCGATACGGTCATGTTAGTCGACCACAACGAATCGCAACAAAGTGTCGCTGACTTGGATAAGGTCACGGTCAGCCACGTGGTTGATCACCACCGTATCGCCAACTTCCAAACCGACTTGCCATTATACTACCGTGCTGAACCAGTTGGTTGCACGAGCACGATCTTAACGGAAATGTTTGATGAAGAAAAGATTGAGATCCCTGCTAAGTTAGCTGGATTGATGCTTTCTGCCATCATCTCCGACACGTTATTACTGCAAAGCCCAACCACGACCGACGCTGACCGCGAAGCCGTTCGGGCCTTGGCAGAAATCGCTGACGTTGACGTTCAAAGCTACGGTATTGCTATGTTAAAGGCCGGGACTAACCTGTCTGCCAAGAGCGACAAGGAATTGATTGACGGCGATGCCAAGTCCTTTGATATGGCTGGCAAGAGTGTTCGGATCGGCCAAATCAACACGGTTGACTTGAACGAAGTCTTGGACCGTCAAGCTGGTTTGGAAAAGGAAATGCAAGCTGAAATCGCCGCTGACGGTTACGACTTGTTCATTACCTTAGCCACCAACGTCTTGAACAGCGACTCTGAGCTCATCGTTGCTGGTGAACCAAAGAGCGTTGTCGAAAAGGCCTTCAACACCAAACTGGCTGACAACCGTGCTAGCTTACCTGGCGTTGTTTCCCGGAAGAAGCAAGTGGTGCCACCATTGACCGCTGCTTTCGAGGCTTAATTAGCTAAATTTACGATATTAAACGTCCAACGACCATTTTTTTCGGTTGGTTGGACGTTTTTTAGGTTCTAAAATATCTGTTGTTGGTAATCAACTTAATTGGTTACTGGCAGCGGATATTTTTGTATACTGTATAGAGTAAAAATGGGTACAAAAAAGGGATATAGTCGCAGATCTATGTCCATCCACTACCACATTTCAAGAGAAAGAAAG
>NZ_RHOB01000016.1 GCF_003946085.1 Levilactobacillus angrenensis
AGCGATAATTTCTGTGGTAAGTTCATTCATGGGGAATGCCTCCTGTGATGTTTTCTGTGATTACTAAATATCATAAGGGAAGGCATTCCCTATTTCTATACAATTCAGAAATCTTTTATGCATTTACACAAGATATTTTACGCTCTCAACATATTGGGGGATATACCAATATTAAGAGTTATGCTAGTAAAATATATCAAGAGCAACGGTCAAAGGTGATGCAGTTATCAATTATTTTGGGGTTAATGGTTGGGTTGTTTGTTTTTGAATGTGTGTTGGCATGTTCTCTCTACTTTGGAATCTATCAGCGCACTCATGCAATACGCACGCTAATGGGTCAGTCCTTATTGAAGACACACTATAGGTTTGGACTAGTCTTGGCTGCACTGATCATTAGTGAATGGATGGCTAGTCTGATTATTAGTCAGAGTTTACATCTTACATCAGTGTATTATCTTGTCGATTCTCTAATTACGTTTTTGATTTTCTACGTTAAATCCAAGAAAAATATTACGCACATTGGGGCTAGTCTGAAGGGAGACAACTAATGTTAAAAATATCAATGGCTGCAAAAGCTTTTAATGGCCACCAAATTTTCGAGGACCTGAGCCTGAAGTTTCAGCCGGGGAAAATTTATGCAATTTCAGGTGCATCGGGTGCCGGTAAATCAACGTTGTTGAATTGTATTGCCACCCTAGAGAGCTTAGATAGTGGAACTATTCACTTTCGAGACCAGAACATTAGTGATATTAACAACCGCCGTTACTTACGTGACTACTTAGGGTATCTATTTCAAAACTACGCGCTCATTGATGACGAGACAGTAAAAGCTAACCTAGTGATTACTAAAAAGTATGGTTTAGAACAATTAGAGTTAGCGTTAAAGCAGTTTGGTTTAGATGAATCTTACTTGAATCGAAAGGTTTTTACATTATCTGGCGGCGAATGCCAGCGTGTTGCATTAGCTAGAATGTTACTGAAAGATCCTCCGATAATTTTGGCTGATGAGCCGACTGGAGCTTTAGATGCTGAGAATGAGAATATGGTACTGGATAGTCTAAGGAACTTTGCTCAGATGGGCAAGGTAGTAATCGTTACAACTCATTCTCAGTCTGTGTTGGCAAAGTCTGATGAGGTTGTTCATCTGAGCTAAGATTACAAACGGATAGCAGTAAATATTCGTGGTATTGGATTGGTTGATGATAGTGTAAGGCTTCTCAGAATGGAACACAAGCGTGCAGATTGCCACGAGAGACTGAAATTATGGTACTAATTGATGGCAAACTATTCTGGATATTGGCGTTATCGCGTTGGCAATTATCGACTGATAGCTGTTATCAAAGAACACGAAGTTGTCATTGAGATTATTGCTGTAGGTCATCGACGGATGATTCATCAGCCAAAAAAGTAATGATAATCCTGAAACTGAACGGGGATTATGGTTTCGTTGCGCCTATTTGGCGAACGATAGATAGCCAACTTCTCAAGCTTCTTAATTAAAAAACGCGTCCCCACACCAGGTCCATCGACCGGTGCGGGGGCGCGTTTGTCATTCAGTTAATCATCGTCGTTACTCTTGTCAGGGCTCTTTTGCGTAGTCGTCGTGGCTGATGAGGATTCCGTAGTCGACGTGGAGTTGCTCGTCGTATTGTCATCGTCATCCCCCGCATTGCCGCCACCAGGTGTTTGCTCAGTGCTAGAGGATTCCTTGCTGGTACTGGATTCCGTAGTCGAGGAGCTGGTCTGGGTGGTGTTGGAGTTGGTCGTGACCTGATTGTTGCTACTGTAGGCCGACGAACTTGTGGTATTGGTCGAGCCGTATTGACTCGTCGCTGTGGTATCGGCGACCGTGCCGGCGTGACCCGTGATGTAGTACTCCTTCGACCCGTTCTGCGTGGTCTCGGTGACCGTGCTAGGGGCCGTCCAATCCGTGTTGGTGGACTTGCTAGCCAGGTAGGACATTTCGTACTTGTAGATCTCTTGGGCGATGGTCGTTTGGGCCTCACTGACGTAATGGCCGGTCTGGAACTGCTTGTCATAACCAGTCCAAACGGAGACGGCGTAGTTCTTGGTGTAACCCGTGAACCAGGAGTCCATGGTTGCGCCGTCTGGGACCTTGTCCGCATAGTCGTCAGGGTAAGAGTCCGTCCCGGTCTTCCCGGCTTGATACAGCCCGGAAATGGCCGCTGAACGTCCGGAGCCATTTTCGTTGGTCATGACTCCCTTCATCATATCCGTCAACATGAAGGCCGTGGCCGCGGACATGGCGCGTTTGCCAGTCGCACTGTACTTGTGGGCCTTGCCGTCTTGGGTGACGACCTTGGAGACCAGGTAGGGCTTGTAGTAGGTCCCGCCGTTAGCAAATGCCGCGTAGGCCGCCGCTTCTTGTTCGGAGGAAATGTACAGGCCAATCCCATTTTGCAGGGTCAGCGTCTTGTCAAACGTCATCCCCAAGCCTTTCAGGAAGGCCGTGGCCCGTTTGATGCCGACGTTTTGTAAGGTCCGAACGGCAGGGATGTTTCGGGATTCGACCAGGGCTTTGCGCATGGTGATGGTCCCTTGGTAGCGCCGGTCCCAGTCGTAAAGGTTCTTATCCGTCCCAGGGTAGGTGAAGGCCGTATCCTTGACGGGTTCATAAGTCGGGTAGTACAGGTGCTCAATGGCCGGACCGTAGTCCATCAAAGGCTTAGCCGTCGAGGCACTGGACCGGTCCGTTTGGACGGCACGGTTCAACCCGAAGGTCACGTTGCCAGTCTTCCGACCACCAATCATGGCGACGACTTGACCGTTGTTTGGATTGACAATGGTCGACCCGACCTGGAAATTGTCGGATGGGAAGCTGATGTAGCCAGTGCCGTTGACGATATCGTACAACCGCTTTTGCGCGCCCATATCGAGGTTAGTGTAGACTTTCAAGCCCCCGGTCGTGGTGTTGTAGCCTTTAGACTTCAACTCGGCGTAAACCTGCTTGAGGTAGGCGTCAATGACCTTGGTGGTCTTGGGGTTGGTGCTGGTCGACTTGTGAGTCTTGGTCAAGCCAGCACTGATGCTGGTAGCTTCGGCTTGTTGCGCCTGGGCGGAGGTGATGACGTTGTTTTTGGCCATGGCCTCTAAGACCAGGTCCCGCCGTTTCTTCGCTAAAGCGGGGTAGGTCGTTGGGTCATAGTTGGTAGGTGACTGTGGCATCCCGGCCAGCAAGGCCAACTGCGCCAAGTCGAGGTGCTTGAGCGTCTTACCGTAGTAGTATTGTGCGGCCGTCTGCATGCCGTAGACGCCGTTACCCATGTAAACCTTGTTAATGTAGTATTCCAAAATTTGGTTCTTGGAGTAATCATGATCCACCTTGAGGGCTAACCAGGCTTCTTGGGCCTTACGCTTCAAGGTCCGGTCGGAAGCGGCCGTTGAGAAGACGGACAGCTTGACCAGTTGTTGGGTCAACGTACTCCCACCTTGCATCCCCAGCGAAGAGCCAGTGACGTTGGCGAAGGCCGCCCCCATGATTCGAATCGGGTCGACCCCGTTGTTCTTATAGAAACGCCGGTCTTCGGTCGAAACGACGGCTTTTTTCAAGGTGTCCGGAATGTTTTTATTTTTGACGTAATTCCGGTTCTGCGCCCCCAACCGGGAAATCACCCGGCCGTTGGCATCGTAGACGCGCGTCGAGGTGTCACTGGACAGGGCGCCCGCGGTGATCTTCGGGGCGCTTTGGGCGTAGAAGAAGAACAACCCAGCGCCAGCCAGCAGGCCCAAGACCACGATGGCGACGATGACAAATAAGATACGGCGGAAAGTCCGCCAACCCGTGTGCGGCTTTTGCGGACCGCTGGGAGTCCGCTCGGCATTGCGGCTCATGCGCGTCTGGCGGGTTTGATTGTTACTAGACATGGTAATCTCCTTTGCGTTTTAACGTGTTTGGCCACTCTGAGGTGCTAGAGCAGTTGATCCACGGCTTTGAGATAGGGGATGGGTAACTGAAGCTCTGCGGTGATTTGAATACCCTTAGCCGCGATATCGGCGTAAGGGATCGACTTGCGACCACCGGTTTGTTGCGCATCCCAAAAGGCATACAGGTCCGTCGCTCTGTACAAGAAGACTTCTTGGCGAGTGACAAATTTAATAATAGCAAAACAAATTCCGCCTTGCGCGGAACAGGCCCGCATGTGGTCGATCTGGTGTTGATGAAAGTTCTTGAGGGGAAACGCGGATTTGTTCCGGGTCTCCTTGGCGTCAAAATCCAGGTAGTGTCCCTGGTAAACGCCGTTGTAGTCGGTGGTCGAGGCGGTACTGAAGTAGGCTTCTTTGATGACCGCCGCGCTACGCTTGGGGTAGTCGACCTTGACGATCTTGATGGGGGTCGGTTTCTTGTGAACGACGGCCTGACCCGTTACTTCATAGTAGGTATTGCTTTCGTTCAGTTCCTCTTCCAACGTCATTCCCCGTTTGCCATAGTTGGTGTAGGTGCTGGGAAACTTGGGCCCCGTTGGTGTTGCTGGTGCTTGATAGGCATTCCCATTGGGATACCGAATAGTCATTGACTCCTCACACTCCTTGCCTGAAAAAAACATCTGCGCAGCCCCGGGCCTGAGCGCCGTTTGACACAACGCCGGCGGCAACGGGCTGAACAGTCTGGTGGCCCAGTTATTGATATTATACCAAGCTGACCCAGAAATAAAAACTCTAACTGGTCTATAAATGGTCAAATTCCCCGAATTTAACCGGAATTTAATTGCGTCGCGCGATTTTTTTCGCTACACTAGTGAGGTACACTTAAAGGGGGAGTGACATGAGTCGGTTATGGTTGACGGGTTACCGCAGTTATGAGCTGGGGATTTTCGGCAGTCAAGACCCGAAACTCCTGGTGATCAAGGCCACCCTCAAGCAGGTCTTGATCAATAAGATTGAAAATGGCACGGACTGGCTGATTACGGGTGGTCAACTGGGGACCGAGCAGTGGGCCGCTGAAGTTGGTCTGGCCTTGAAGGCAGACTACCCAGAACTAAAGATTGCGATGATGACGCCGTTTGCGGAATTTGGCAGCAATTGGAATGAGGCCAACCGCAGTTTGTACGCGCAACTGGCCAGCCGAGTAGATTTTCACCAATCCGTTAGTGAACAACCTTATCATGGGCCCCAACAGTTAAGAAACTATCAAGAATTTATGTTGACCCATACAGATGAGGCCGTAATGGTTTATGATTTAGAGCATGAAGGAAAACCACAGTACGATTACCGCGCCATACAGCGTTTTGGCGAGCAACATGCGTACCCGTTGACCCTGATTGATATGGACTGGCTACAAGAAAGTGCCAATGAATATCAAGAAAATTTAAATAATGGTTCCCAAATGGAATAAAAACTGGTATTATAGATATCGCCGGTTTGATTACGATAACGAGGTGTAATGATCGATGGAAAACGTTAATTTCACTCCTAAAGAGATTTTGCAAAAGCAATTCCGTCAAAAGATGCGCGGTTATGATCCTGACGACGTTGACAGCTTCTTGGATAACGTCATCAAGGACTATGACACTTTTGTGAAGGAGAATCAACGGCTTCAAGACGAAAACGAACGGTTGTTGGCCAAGGTCGACGAATTGACCCGCCAAGTACAAGTTGGCGCTAGTCAGCCCGCTGCCACCACAACCAGCCAAGCAACTTCAAGTGTCACCAATATGGACATTTTGAAGCGGCTCTCCAATTTGGAACGGCACGTTTTCGGCTCACAATTAGATAATGATCCAAACGAGTCACATCGTTTGTAGAATTATAAAGACTGGTGTAAATCCTGAGTAATCGCGGTCGGCTTAAGTCGGCTGAGGAAAGTCCATGCTCGCACAGACTGCGATGTCTGTAGTGTTCGTGCTCGGTGAAAAAATAAGCCGGGGGACGTTAGCAATAACGTTACGGCGGGAAAACACGGCTACGGCTTCGGCTATGCCCTAGTATCCCTGAAAAGTGCCACAGTGACGATACGTCTAAGGAAACTTAGGCGGTGGAACGCGGTAAACCCCTCGAGCGGGCAACCCAAACTTTTGGTAGGGGCGCTTCACATATGGAAATGAACGAAATGTGGGGGGAGAGGAAACTCTCGAGATAGATGATTACTGCCAGTCAGTCGTTTGCCTGAAACGGCTGGGTGGTACAAAACATGGCTTACAGGGATTTACACCATGTCAGGTGGGTGGGAGCTTGCTCCCGCCTTTTTTTGTACGTAAATTTAAAGTGACTGGCTAGCCGGGCCTGTCGGCGAATCCAGAACTATTTCGCCAGAGTGGTATCAGGTGACCGGATAAGATGGTAAAATAGGCTAGGTAGAAAGTTAACTGACCGGCTTAAAAGAGCCAAATTGAAGGAGTACAACTTACATGAAGAAATTTCATTTATACGCGGCCACTGCCAGTGGAATCGAAGCCATTGCTGGCCGTGAATTACGGGACCTGGGGTACGAGACCCAAGTCGAAAATGGCCGGGTGCGGTTTGACGGCACGATTGAAGACGTGTTGCGGGCTAACCTGTGGCTCCGGACGGCCGACCGGGTGCGGATCATCGTGGCCGAATTTGATGCTGTGACCTTTGATGAGCTGTTTGAAGCCACCAAGGCCGTGGCCTGGGATGAACTGTTGCCAATGGACGCGGCATTTCCCGTCGAAGGGCGCTCCAAGAAGTCGCAATTGCACAGTGTGCCCGACGCCCAAGCCATCGTGAAAAAGGCGGTCGCCACTAAGCTCGCGGCCGTCTATCACCGGCGGACGCGGATGCCCGAAACAGGGGCCACTTACCCGCTGGAAGTCATGATCGACAAGGACCACGTGATGTTGACGTTAGACACGACCGGTTCTAGCCTGTTCAAGCGTGGTTACCGGGTCGGCAAGGGGGGCGCGCCACTGAAGGAAAATATGGCAGCCGCCTTGATTGCTTTGACCAGTTGGCACAAAGACATGCCGTTCTGGGATCCCGTGTGTGGGTCCGGGACGATTCCCATCGAAGCCGCAATGATTGGTCGCAATCTAGCACCGGGCTTTAACCGGGATTTCACTTGCGAAAGCTGGGATTGGGTTCCCCAAGAACTCAGCGACAAGTTACGTGACGAAGCTGACGCCAAAGCCGACTACGACACGCCGCTCCAGATCTTTGGGACCGATATCGATGAGAACATGGTCGCCATCGCCAAGCGTAACGCCCAAGAGGCTGGCTTGTCTCAAGACGTGACCTTCAGTCAATTGGCCGTACAAGACTTCAAGACGGACCTCAAGCACGGGGTCATCGTGGCCAACCCACCATACGGGGAACGGCTGAGCGACCAGGCTTCCGTGCGTGAGCTTTACAAGCAGATGGGTCAAGTTTTCAAGCCGTTGACGGACTGGTCGAAATACATTTTGACCGCCGACCTGGAGTTTGAACACTTCTACGGTCAAAAGGCCACTAAGACGCGGAAACTCTACAACGGGGCGCTACGGACGGACTACTTCCAGTTCTGGGCCAAGCGGCAACCACGGCACCGGGACTAAGCCCATGATCGAAGCGGATTGTGTTTTTTGCCAAAAGAGTGAAATCGTGTTGGAAAATGACCTGGCCAAGGCCTTTTGGGATATTCATCCCGTGCGCAGGGGCCACCTGCTGATCGTGCCCAAGCAGCATTACGCCACGTACTTCGATGTGCCAGCGACCACTCGTCAGGCCATGGATGACTTGACGTTTCAGGCCAAGGCACTGTTGGATGAAAAATTCGCGCCGGCCGGTTACAACATTGGCATCAACGTCGATGCGGCTGCCGGGCAGACCGTGATGCATGCCCACATTCACCTGATTCCCCGGTATGTGGGGGATGTTAAGGACCCGCGCGGCGGAATTCGCAAGATGATTCCGCGGGCGGTGCGCCGTCTAGGGACGAAGCGAAAATAAGCGCAAACTAAAAAGTGACCAACCATTGTTAATCCTAATGATGGTTGGTCACTCTTTTTGAATGTATACTTCATATTTCAAGACACTGAATCGCCCACTGTGGGTTGTCGCGATTGAGGGGTCACGGCAATCCATATTTCACTTTTTACATCGGCGCTACCGAACTGAGAAAAAGAAATCTCGGGCGCATCGACCAATTCGTAGCCAGAAGTAGGTAACCACTCGCTGTAAATGCGGCCCCAGGTCTCTTGAAGCCGTTGCGGGAAGGGACCCTGGTTCGGGAAGATAGCCCAAGTGTGGCGGGAAACCGCCAGCTGGGTCAAGTCAGCATAGGGGTTTTCCTGGGTGGTGGCAAATCCAATCAACTGGGTAAGTTGACCTTGCTCGACTAACCGGCCGTCATCAAAGGCGTAAGACGCGTTTAAAACCTGATGGGGGTAGAGATCACCTAGCGCGTGCATATGGCTTTTTTGCGCGGGAGTGATGCTTTGTGCCAGCGCTTGGATGGCGGGGTTTTGTCCGGAAAACTGAATAGGGATACGCTTGGTGACACCGACTAGGTTAAAGGCGGGTTTCTGTTCAATTTTGAAGTTCATGGGAATGCCTCCTTTGATTTCGAGGTGAAATGAGAGTCTAGGGAAGGTCTTCTGCAAGCCGCTCTGACGGACTTCAGATGGAAGATGGCCGCTCCAGTTACGAAAGGCTCGGGAGAATCCCTCAACGGACTGATAGCCGTACTTAAAGGCCACGGTGGTGACGGCTTGGCCATTGACCAAATCACCATTGGCCGCGGCTAGCCGTCGGTTGTGGACGTAATCATGGAGCGACATGCCAGCGATAAAGGAAAAGGTCCGGCGCAGATGGTATTCTGATAGACCGACCTGATGTGCAACGACCGAAAACGAGATATCGTCTGTCAGGTGGTCTTCGATGTAGTCGATGAGCTGGTTGAATGGTTGCATGGAAATCCCCCTTCATTTCAAGCTTCAGTCTATCCGATAAGTCACCGTCGGACTTGATAAGTGGCGGTCAAATTTGGTCGGATAATTACTGATACTTTTAGTGTACAACATCAGGGCCAAGACGGGGCGGCAAATCTTTTGGTAAACGTTGGTCGCAAAAAGGACCCGAAACAATTTGTCTCCGGTCCCCTAAAACTTAATTTTACAAATAACGGTCCTGAATTTCTTGCGGAACGCGTTTGCCCTTTTCGTAGAAGACATCGTCGTCAGGGGTGATGTCGCGTAGCTTTCTAGCAGGATTACCGACGACGATCGTGTTGGCAGCCACGTCCTTGGTCACGACACTACCGGCTCCCACGACGGCGTTATCGCCAATGGTGACGCCGGGTAGGATCGTGGCGTTGGCGCCGACCCAGATATTGTTGCCCAGCCGAATGGGGTGGTTGAACTGCAACTTGTGGCGCCGCAATTTAGGTGAAATTGGGTGTAGTGCGGTAGCGAACGTCACGCCGGGGCCGACCATACAGTCGTCACCGATATAAATATCGCCGTCGTCTACGAAGTTACAGTTGAAGTTGATCACAACGTTTTGGCCGAAATGCACATTGCTCAAGCCGGAGTTCGCATAGATTGGGGGGATGACGTAAAGGTTTTGGCCGTAGGTGCCGACCATGTCGCGCAGGAGACGTTCGCGTGTTTGGAGACCAGCCGGTGTTTCGGCAGTATTGTTATAGTCTAAGACTTTTTGGACCAGAGTGTGCTGGTAGGTGATGAATTCATCATCCATGCTGGCGTAGATGTCGCCTGAGTTCGTGAGTTGTTTGAATTGGTTAATTTTTTCTGGTGAGATCATAAGTTTACGCTCCTTTAGTTAGTGGCTAGCCGCAGATATTTTGCGGTCAGCGAATTTTGACAAGTTAATAAATCAGCGGGGGTTCCCGCAAAGTTGAGCTGGCCACCGCGTTCGCCGCCGTGGGGACCGAGGTCAATGACCCAATCCGCTTGGCTGATGAGGTCTAAATTGTGCTCGATCAAGATGACGGTGTTTTGGTTGGTGACCAATTGGCGTAGTAGTCGTAAGAGGACCTGAACGTCTTGAGGGTGCAGGCCCGCGCTGGGTTCATCCAAAACGTAAGTAGCCCCCTGCTTTTGTAATTCAGCGGCGATCTTGATCCGTTGAGTTTCACCGCCAGACAGGGTGCTGGTTGGTTGGCCCAATGTCAGGTAGTCGAGACCGACGTTGGCCAAGCCGGTCAGTTTAGCCGTAATTTTCGCGTCGTTGAAGAAGTCAAGAGCTTGGGCAATCGTCAGTGCTAAGACCTGTTCAATCGACTTTCCTTGAAAGCGATAGCTGAGTGCCTGGGAGTTGTAGCGGCGACCTTGACACGCTTCGCAAGTGACCTCGACCGCGTCGGCGAAGGCCATGTCATATTTGATGACCCCCTTGCCATGACAGATAGGGCAGGCCCCTTTGGCATTGAAGCTGAACCATGACGGCGAAACGCCATTGGCCTGGCCGAAAAGCTTGCGGATGTCATCCATGACCCCCGTATACGTCGCGGGGGTCGAACGAATGGAAGTGCCAATGGGTTGCTGGTTGATGGTGATTGTCTGCGGATGTTGTGCGACGAATTCTTTGCTGATCAGCGTACTTTTTCCCGAACCTGCGACACCGGTCACTGCGGTCAACACCTGTTTAGGAATCGAAACGTTAAGGTGTTTGAGGTTGTGTCGATGGGCATCGGTGATCGCGTAGCTGTCGTGCCACGGTCGCGGCGTTGGATTCACGGTGAGGCGGCGGCGTAACGCCTCGCCAGTCGGGGTCGACAACTGTTGAATATTGGCGACGGATCCCTGGTAGCTAATCTCACCACCCTGGCTGCCGGCCAAGGGACCAATATCAATGAGTTGGTCGGCAAGCCGCATGATCTGCGGGGCGTGTTCGACGACCAGCACGTTGTTATGGGCGTCGCGCAACTGCTGCAGCATGGTCCCGATTTTGCGAATATCTGCGGGGTGGAGACCGGTCGTAGGTTCGTCGAAGATATAGGTGATGTTATTCAGGCTACCACCGAGATTACGGACGATTTTGAGCCGTTGTAATTCGCCGCCGGACAAGGTGTTAGCGGGCCGGGCTAAAGGCAAATAGCCAATGCCGATATCGACCATGCGCTGAAGCGTGGTGGTCAACTGATTGACCAGGGAGATGCCCCGGGGTTCAGTGATACCGGTCAAGATGGTCAGCAGCTGTTCGACGGTGAGTCGCATCATGTCGATGATGTTGTGGCCGTTGATCTTAGAGGCTAAGGCCTTGGCATTCAGTCCAGTTCCCTGGCAGGCCGTACAAGGGACGGTCGTGATGTGTTGGGTAATCTCAGTGCGGAGTTTCTTGGCGAGTTTCCCGATGTCGCGATTGAGATACAGACGCTTGAACCGGGGGATGACGCCTTCATAGGCGACTTGATCGACGCGTCCCGAAGTGTTTGAACGAATCTCGACCTTGAGGGGGTCTTGCGGGCCGTCGCGAAGAAACTGCCATTCGGCTGGCGTGAAGTCACGTAATTGTTTGTGGGGGTCTAAGACAGAATTATCGGTATACAGGGTGCTTTGCCAACTAGCGCTGAATTGACTGAAGGTGATGGCGCCCTCAGCTAAGCTCTTGGTCGGGTCAAATAGACTATCGGCGTTGAGCTCCTGTCGTTTACCGAGGCCGGTACAAACGGGACACATGCCGGCCGGGTGGTTTAAGGAATACGCCATAGAGCCACCGGCGCTGGGATGGCCGATTCGGGAGAACAACAGGCGGAGTAGCGGTGCGGTATCCACGATAGTGCCGACCGTAGAACGCCCACTAGGTGTCGTGGCCCGCTGGCGAATGACGATGGCCGGGGTGAGATTTTGAATCTGATCGACCTGGGGGCGGGTGTAGTGCGGCATCTTGTTGCGAATGTATTGCGAGTAGGATGCTTGCCATTGACGCTGGCTCTCAACAGCTAGGGTGTCAAAAACCAATGAGCTTTTGCCAGAACCGGAGACACCGGTGAAGACGACGATTTGATTCTTGGGGATGCTGAGTGAGATGTTTTTCAAATTGTGCTCGTGAGCATTGCTGATGGTGATGGGATCTTCCAGGTAAGTGGACATGATGACGCCCCTCCTATGCGAATTTTTTAGTCAATATGTGATATTATAGTGACATGAATAACGGAATAAAAGCCACATTTGCGAAGAATGATGTCACTATCGTATCAAACACGTTCAGGAGGATGCTATGCCACAGAGAAAATTGATTCAGTTAGAAAGCGACTTGCGCGAGCACATTACCTATGATAATCACGTCATCCCCTTGTCGATTTGTGTGGACCATTTCGATGACTACTATCAGCGGGAATGGGATTGTCACTGGCATGAGGAGTACGAGTTTGGCGTGGTCACACAGGGAAAATTGCGGTATACACTTTACGGCGGAGCAGATGGGCCGCAAGACGTGGTGCTGCATCCGGGAGAAGGTATCTTCATCAACGCCAACGTCTTGCATAGCGCTAAGGCATTAGTGGCCAATACGGTCATCGACTGTTTTGTGTTATCGAAGACTATTTTCAAGTTGAAATTATTTGACGCCTTCGGAGAGCAAGTACTGGAACCAATTGCCCAATCAGGATTGTCCGGGTTGTTTCTGCCACCCCATGACCCGCAGAACCGGGAGATTATTGCCAGTATTCAAAAACTGTGCGCGCTACCAGAAGCGGGAATCACCTACGAATTACAGGGGTTGGAGTTGACCATGCACATCTGGCGTCATCTCATCATTGCGATTCAATCACGCCCCGAAGCGGCCGAATTGGGCGGCTCAACTAAGACGGATGGACGACTCAAACGAATCATTCGCTTCGTGCACGAGAATTACCGGCGAGACATCTTGATCGATGAATTGGCCCAGCAGGCCCACATCAGTCGTGCCGAGTGTTTTCGGATTTTTAAGGCAACGCTGCACAAGACGCCGACGCAGTACGTGACCGACTATCGAATGTCCATGGCCACGATGCTATTGACGGATACGCAGCGAACACTGGCGGACATTGCGGTCTCCTGCGGGTTTAAAACGGCTAGCTATTTCGGGCGCAAATTTCGGGCGCGCTTTGGGATGACTCCCCGGCAATATCAGGCAAAGATGGCTCAAGAAAATGCGTAACTAGGACGGCGCTGGGGCCTTGATGTGCGCGTTCAATACTGAAATGTCAGAAATCCTAACACAGCTTTCAAATCTTAAGAAATTCGTGAAAACACTTGTGCCACCGCCGTTTGGTTCGTTCAACGTCGTATTTAACCGCTGCCTTTGAGAAAGTCACTCATGACTTTTCTGAAAAATAGTGTTAGGATTCCTTACATAAAAAGTAAAGAGGGCGGCGTCAATGAATCTTGCGAACACGGCATTCATTTTGATTGCGAGTATTTTAGTGTTGTTTATGACTCCTGGTCTAGCCTTTTTCTATGGTGGCCTGGTCTCAGAGAAAAATGTGGTCAACACCATGCTGTCGGTCTTTATCATGACGGGGGTGGCGATTCTCCTGTGGGTCTTTCTGGGGTACTCGCTTGCCTTTTCTGGCAATGTGGCTGGTATCGTGGGGAACCTACACCACGTCTTCATGGCGGGGGTCAACTGGGCTAGCGTCACGGCGACCCACATCCCACTGGGCGCCTATTCCCTGTTTCAAATGATGTTTGCCATCATCACACCAGCATTGTTCGTGGGCGCGGTGGTCGGCCGAATTCGTTTCAAGTTCTTACTGCTGTTTTTGATTGCTTGGTCCATCTGCATTTACTATCCAATGGTCCACTTGGTTTGGAGCCCACTGGGGTTATTAGCCAAGCTGGGCGTCCTCGACTTCGCTGGTGGGACCGTGGTCCACATCAACGCGGGGGTCACGGCGCTGGTCTTGTCGGCATGGCTAGGGCCACGGCTGGCCAAGGACCATCCGGGTCAACACTACAATTTGCCCTGGGTCTTGTTAGGGACCGCGATTTTGTGGATCGGTTGGTACGGCTTTAACGCTGGTAGCGCTTTGGCAGTCAACGGCGTAGCCTTGCAGGCGGCGATTACCAGTACGGTGGCGACCGCCACGGCGATGGTTGTTTGGATGTTTTTGGATATTTTGACGACCGGTAAACCCACGCTGGTCGGTGTTTGTACCGGGACGCTGTGCGGGCTAGTCGGCATCACGCCAGCCGCCGGGTACGTGACGGTCATGGGCTCCGTGGCGATTGGCGCCTTGGCGACCTTGGCTAGCTACGGGTTCATTCAAGTCTTGAAGCCAAAATTGGGTGTGGACGATGCCTTGGACGCCTTTGGTTGTCACGGTGTTAGTGGTATCGTCGGCAGTATCCTGACCGGGGTGTTTGCGACCAAGGCCGTCAACCCTACAATTGGGGAAAATGGCTTGTTGTACGGTGGCGGCTGGCATTTGTTAGGGATTCAAGTCTTAGCGACCGGTATCACGATTGCCTTGGTTGCGGTGATGGGCAGTGCCCTGATCTTGATCTTGCGGCAACTGACGCCAATGCGAGTCGATGCGGCCGAAGAAGAAATGGGCTTGGATCAAGGCGAACACGGCGAACAAGTCGATTACACGGTCGGCTTGAGCGAACGGCTCACGGCCTTTCAACCCGACCAAGAACGCTATTCGCAAGAGTTCAAGGGCCAGCTGCAGCACCTGCAGGATCCCCAGGCCAACCACTTCGGTAGTCATTGAGTGTTGCTTTAGTTAATGACTAAAGGTTGAAAGGTGAATTAATGTCTTGACTCCCGGAGCGACAGCGTTTTGTCCACTAAAATTAGCGAAACCAGGGCCTGCGTCAGCCAGGGTTCCGCCTGCTCTGGGGAACACCTCCAGCCTGAGAAACGGGCTTCCGGTTCGCTTTGAAGCCTTGCCAAAAACGCAAGTCTCCAAAGTCGTCCCACGCTGTAGGCTGAGACAAAACCTCAGCCAACACCGTTGCCACAGCTGGCGCCACCCTGGCTGCCTCCGGCGGAGTTGGCGATTATCAGCAAGACGGCGTTAGTTAAAGACTAGTTGTTAAATCAGCCGCTAACTGGGGCTAAGCCAACCGTCACTAGCACCCATAGTTGGCGGACGGTAGGCGGCCAGCTCAAACTACGAAGCTGTAAACGACTAATTCTTACGCCATGAGTCGCGTGGTGACAATACTTCTAGCTGATTTTCATTTTTCAACCTTCAGTTAGTGACTAAGCTATTGAAGTCGGGGAAAGTTAAGTGAGGAACAAAAAGATTAATTTCTTTCTTAAGTTCGGGCCAGATGATTGCTGTTTGGCTGGCGGCTTGCTAAACTAAGGGTGTGTTAGGGGACACACTAGATTTAGAGTTTGGGGGAATAATCATGAAAAAAGATCGTTGGGCAGTCATTGCCTTAGCCGTAATGGCCGTTTGTGGCCTGAGTTTAGTGTTACTGCTGATGAAGTCACCAGTTTGGGCGTTCGGCTTTCCACTAGCCTTCGCCGCATTAGGCGCAGCGTGCTACGGGATTGAAGACGTCGTGACTAAAATGACGAAAAATGATAATCGTGAAGCGTAAGTGAAAAATAACGGACGGCCGGTGAGCCGTCTTTTTTGTTGCCCTGGGGTTTACACCGCCGGAAAGTCCTTGCTAGAATAGAAGGCAAAGGCGATGATGAAGGGTGATTCAGAAACGAGCGGCGCCGGTAGCGGATACCGGCGATTATTTGAAGGCGTTTGCCTGTACGGCGGTCATGGCCCAAACGGTATTGAGCTTCGCACTGACCACGGCGGCCGGGCGCCAGTTGCAAGGCGGTATTGCGGGGGTGTATTTGGCGATTAAATTCACGGCCCCAGCCTTTATTTGTGGCATCGTCATGACCACGATGCGCGTGAGTCCGGCGCGACCGCATTACGGCCAGTACTTGCGGCAACAGTGGTCGGCCCTGGGGGTGCCCACGCTGGTTTGGTCGCTGGCGTACCTACTCTTATTGCCTCAGCTTCAGCAGCACCACGCTTTTCAAACGGTGGGGCAATTTGGCTGGCAATTGGTGAATGGGAATGCCGCCCCGCACCTGTGGTACAACACGATGATGCTCCAGATCATTTTCCTGATGCCATTGTGGTGGGCGTTGCGCCGCGGTTGGGCCCGGCATCACGGATTAATTAGGGTAGTCACGGTCCTGTTACTGGTCGGCTGGCTGGTCTGGTACAATGGTGTGGCCGTGCCCACTGGTCAAGCGGCCAAGTGGTATTTATTGGACCGGGCTTGCTGGGGCTTTGCCGTCTATGCTGTATTGGGCATCGGGCTGGCCTCGTCGCCGACCCACTGGTTACGCGGTTACACGTGGTTGGGACTGGTCGTTTTCGGTGGCCTTACCTGGGCCTGGCAAGACCATCAGTTGTTACACACGGGCAGGCCCCTCGACCTGAATCGCAGTAGTTATTACCTGCCGGCCACGGTGGGCTATGGGCTGTGCGTGATCTTACTGCTGGTCTGTTTGGCGCATTGGCACCAGCGCCGGCAATCACGCTGGCTACCGGTGATTCACTGGTTAGCGACCTACGCCTACCGCGCCTATCTGGCCAACGTATTTTGGCTGGAAGTCATCTGGTTGCTCGGTGGGCGCACGTTAACGGCTGCCCATCCCGTATGGGGCATCGTCGGCTGCTACGTCCTGACGTGGTGCTGGTCATTTGCGACGACGTACGGCTTACATTTACTCGAACAGAGACTGAAAGGAACGGTGAGAAGATGGCGACAAGCAAGGCAGACCGCACGCAACCGGTCGAATTGGTGACGATGATCATGGTCACGGACCCCGCCACGAAGCGGGTCTTAGTCGAGGACAAAGTAAACGTCCCCTGGAAGGCGGGGCATAGTTTTCCGGGCGGTCACGTGGAGGTCGGCGAGAGCTGTGCGCAGGCCGCCATTCGCGAGGTATTTGAGGAGACGGGCCTGCGGCTAAAGGCCGTGACCTTCTGCGGGACCTGCGAGTGGTTCGATGCCAGTCGGCAAAAACGCAAGCTGGGCTTACTGTATCGTGGTGACGATTTCACGGGTGAACTGCAAGCCAGCACGGAGGGCCAGGTGAGCTGGCTACCGTTGAGCGAAATGACACCGGAGAAGAGCGCCGAGAGCATGGCGGCCTTACTGCGAGTCTTTCGACGTGAGGTGCCCGCGGTCGTCAGCGATGAGTGGAACGGCGCGCTACGCGATGATCGCTAGGTTGAGATTGTTTGGTCGTTAGGGCTAAGCCTACAGCGTGGGACGACTTTGGAAACTGGCGGGGTTTGCCAGGCTTCAAAGCGAACCGGAAGCCCGCTTCTCAGGCTGGAGGTGTTCCCCATAGCAGGCGGAACCCTGGCTGACGCAGGCCCTGGTTTCACTAGTTCTGGTGGACAAAACGCTGTTGCTCCGGGAGTCAAGACATTAATTCAGCTTTCAACTTTTAGTCGGCCATTTTAAAGTAGATAGACACGAGCTGGGGATACAAGTGGTCCCCGGCTTTTTAATCGGTGAAAACGACAAGACAAGTTTATCTATTGTAAGCGGTTACAAAAACGTGTAAACTAAGGGTGTAAAGATTGTGATAAAGGGAGCGATAATCGTGAAATCAACTGTTCAAACGCAACGCTGGTACGGTTACTTCTTTATCGGGCTGAGTGTTGTCGCACTAGGACTGACTGGCCTACTGGCAATGCCACTGATTGACCGGGCCTTACTGTTGACGACGGCTTTGACCTTACTGGTTTACGGGCTGACCTATCAACCGCAGATCAAACGTGGCTGGTGGCGCCTATTACTGGTAGTGAGCCTGATTGTCGGGGTCGTTGACGTCGCTTTGACGTTAACGGTGGCACCGGTCTTATTGACGGCACTGTTCAGCTTTGCTTTACCGTTTGCATTTTTAAGTGTTCTCTTAGGCTACCTGAAGCGGCGGGTGCACGCTTAATCTGGTGAGTCGAAAAAAAACTGGTTTCTGGGCGAAATGTCCCAGAACCAGTTTTTTGTTTATCCAAATAAGGTGACCAGAATATCCCAAGTCATGTGCGTGGCAATGCCGGGCCATAACGACCGGCTTCGAGCATACAGCCAGCCGAACAGCAGGCCCAAGATGAAGACCGAGAGGAGATTGCTGATCCAAACGCCAACGCTCATCGCCGGCACGGTCGTGAGGTAACGAGGAATATGCATGCTGGCAAAGGCCAGGGCTTGTAGCACGTTGGCCTTACCTAGCGAGAATTTTTGTAAGAGGGCGTTTAAGAAATACCCGCGGAATAAAAATTCTTCCGTGACCCCCACGACTAGAAAATACCGACCCCAAAATTGTGGCTTGAAATTGGCCGCCACGGTCAAGCCGTGATGGACCAGCCAAAACTGGGCCAATAAGTAGACCACGATGATCCCCCAGACCAGGTAGCCAGCGCCAAATCGCCAAGCTGGTCGCCACTGTTCGGCGTTACTGAGGCTGAGGTTACCGGGGCGGGCACGCTTGAGCAACCACCAGGCGGCCCCTAGCCAAACGATCAGCTTGATGGCATCCAGTGCAATCTCTTGTGGCCAGCCACTGAGGTGCTGCTCGATGGGGGTGTTGGCCCCGATTTGAACGACCAGCCAGATGAACCAAAATACAATGAACTGTCCAGCTAGCCGTCGATTTGATACGGGTTCTGACATACAGCACACTTCTCTCTTAATAGGTTAAGTTAAGTTTAAGCCAAGATGGGACAGATAAACGTAAAGATTCTCTTAGGTTTCTGAACCACTACGAATAGCGGCGATTTGACGTACATGTTATCACTGTTTACTTTAAATGTAATCAGTGATAACATAAGGATAAACACAGGGATACCCACATTTGAGAGGAGACTTTAATCATGACGAAATTACCTTATCATCGGCAGAACTTAGCCACACTGATCCAGCAACAAGCGCGCCAACAATTGGAAGAACAGGGGGCCGAAAAGCTATCTTTGCGGCAGATTGCCCGGTTTTTGGCGGTGACCCCCGCGGCAGTCTACCGGCATTTCCCTGACAAGGCTAGTTTGCTCGCAGCGTTGCGGGTTGAAATTACCGAGGAGCTCGCAGCGGCGTTGCGAGCTGGCGTGTTGGATTCGGCTGATGCAACGGCCATGCTACAACGGATGGTCAGCAATCTATTGGCCTTTGCGGCGGCTCACCCACGAGCAGTTCGCTTCGTGTTGACCGCACCGTTAGCGGCCCCCCAAAGCCTGACGACCGTGTTGGCCCTGGTCAATGCCCAGCGCCAGGTCACTGGCTCACCAACCGATACTACGGCGGTGTGGACTTTGTTAGTGGGGGTGTTGTGCCAGTTGCCGAACCCCCAGCTGACGGCTAAGTGGCTGACGACACAGGTGCTGAGCTTGTTGAATCACGAGTGAAAAGCTCCTTGTGAATAATGAGCATGAATAGGCCTGCATATTGTGATTTATTCACTGCTAGGACGGGAAGCCACTAATGGCAAGGCTTTAGCCACATCGTTACCTTAAAAAGAAGACAGCGTTGTTGTCGAAATAAATTAAATTATAATGAGAAAAATGACAAGACATTTAGATTCTCCCATGGTACACTGAAACCAATTAACGACGGGAGGCTTGGCTATGGACAACACACAATCAGCATTTTTAGCTTTGGTGAAACAGGTAAGTCTTGTTCGCATGAATCTCACGCTGCTGGGGTGGGATACACGCACCTACCTGCCACCAGCCGGGACTGATTTTCGCGGCGAACTGACGGCATCCTTGAGTGCTCAGGAGTTAGCGTTGAGCGCGGGGCCACAGATGGGGGAAATGGTCGCTTACTTTACGGCACACCCAGATGAATTGGATACCCAAGCGCAGCAGGTCTTACGCCTGGTCAAACGTGATTACGAGTTGAACCACGAGATTGACGCGGCCGATTACGCCGATTATCAGCGCACGTTGACACACGCCCAGGGTGTTTGGGAGACGGCCCGCGACGCGCAGGACTTTTCCTTATTACAGCCGGATCTGGAGAAAATCGTGGCCATGCAAAAGGCCTTCATTCCCAAATGGCGTCACGGGCAGGCCACGGCTTATGACGTCTTGCTCGACCAGTATGAACCGGGGATGACGGTCGCCCAGTTGGATTCGATTATGGCGACGTTGAAGGCCGGTATCAAGCGAATCCAGGACTGCCTGCAAACGCAAGGGGTGGTCCCCCGGGCTGATTTCATGAGTCGGGCGGTCCCCGAAGACTTACAAGAGCAGCTGGTCCGAACCGTCGTGCAGCGCTTGGGCTACGACTTTTCTAAGGGTAACTTATCCCGAAGCACGCACCCGTTCACGGTCCCGCTCGACCGCAACGACGTCCGCATCACCAACCGCTATGACGTGCACGCCTTTCAAATGTCACTGTTAGGCGGCATCCATGAAGCGGGTCACGGACTGTACATGCAAAACTTCAATCCGGCCTACGACTACACGCCGTTAGCGGACGCGCCGTCGATGGGGCTGCACGAATCGCAGTCACTGTTCAACGAAATCTTTATCGCGCGGAATCCGGCCTTTTGGCAAGGTGAATACGCCCGCTTCCAACAGGCGACGGGAACGATTTTTGCGGACATTGATGAGCCGACCTTCTACCGCGGTTTCATGACGACGCAGCCCACGCTGATTCGGACCGAGGCCGACCCGTTGACGTATCCGCTGCACATCATCGTGCGCTACGAGCTGGAAAAGGGCCTGTTCAATGGTGAGACCACGGTCGCTGAATTACCGGCGTTGTGGCGGCAAAAATACCAAGATTACCTGGGCATCACGCCGCCTAACGACACGGTGGGGGTCCTTCAAGACATCCACTGGGCTGGCGGTGACTTTGGCTACTTCCCGACGTACTTGCTGGGTCAATTGTACGCAGCCCAGTTCATGCACACCATGAGCCAAGAATTACCAGTGGCCGATATCCTGCGTAGTGGCGACTATCAGCAAATCACGCAGTGGCGGCGCGAAAGGATCCACTGGCTCGGGGCCAGTGTGACGCCGCAACAGCTAATCCAAAAAGTCACCGGTGAGCCCCTGAATCCGCAGTACTGGCTAGATTGGATGACCCAGACCTTTAAGACGGCTTATCAGGTAACTGACAAATAGCTTTACTTCCTAAAAGTAAGTGGTACACTAGTCATATAAGTTTTAAGGAAACTACTACCCATTACCGGGAAACTATTCTAAAGTGAGGTTATTTAATCTATGGAAACCAAATTTAGTGAATTAGCCAAAAAGCGTCGCAGTATTTACGCCCTAGGACGCAACGTGCAGCTGTCTCAAGACGAATTAGTCTCATTGGTCAAGGACAACGTCAAGAACGCGCCAACGCCGTTTAACAACCAAACGACGCGGGCCGTGATCTTATTCGGGGCGTCACACGAAAAGCTGTGGGACATCGTCATCGACCGCTTGAAACAAGAGGTGCCCGACGAGGCCGCATTTGCCAAGACGACGGCTAAGATCAATAGTTTCAAGGCAGCCTTTGGGACGGTCCTGTTCTTTACCGAAACCAAGACGGTCAAGGAATTCGAAGACAACTTCCCACTGTATGCGGACAACTTCCAAGACTGGTCCGAACAAGCCCAAGGTAGTGCGCAGTTCTCCGTGTGGACCGCGCTGGCCGAAAATGGGTTGGGCGCCAACCTGCAACACTACAACCCGCTGATCGACGACGAGGTGCGGGCTGCCTTCAACTTGCCAGCTAGCTGGCATCTCCGGGCTGAAATGGACTTCGGGTCCATCGAAAGTCCAGCTGGGGACAAGGACTACATGGCCGACAGTGACCGGTTCTTGGTCTTCAAGTAAATTTAAGCAAATCACAAAAGGGCTCTCGAGTCACGTCAATTGGCGTGTTCGGGAGCCTTTTATGATTTCACAGACACTTCCAGCGTTTTCAATGGGGGAGTTATGCTAAAATGAAAGCGGGTCACATCGGCGTTAGTTTGGTGATGTGCGGATGGGGACCCAGCGGCTCATGGCGAAGCGTGCTGCGCCTAAAAGTCGCGGTCAACTAGGGTGCCTCGACTTTTAGGCCGGACACTGAGGAGGTCAATTTCGTTATGGAAAAACGTATCGCAATCATTGGCGGTGGCATTGTCGGGGCGACCGCTGCCTATTATCTCAGCATTTTACCCGGCAGTGAACAAACGCAAGTCACGTTGTTTGATGACGGCACGGGACAGGCCACGACGGCTGCGGCGGGCATCATTTCGCCCTGGCTGTCCAAACGCCGGAACCAACGCTGGTACCGTTTGGCGAAGGCCGGCGCGGCGCTGTTTCCTGAATTAATGCACCGGGCACGATTGGGCACGGACGTTTATCAACAGACCGGGACCATCGTGACGCGCGAGGTCCCCACGGATCTGGAGACGCTGTTTGACTTGGCACAAGAACGCCGGCAAAGCGCGCCGACCATGGGACAAGTCACTACGTTAACGGCCGCTGAAGTGCAGGCCAAAGTGCCTCTGTTGACGAATCCACAGCCCGGGGTCTTCATCTCCGGCGGTGCACGCGTAGACGGAGCCACGTTAGTCAATGGCTTGTTGGCTCAAGCAACGGCTAAGAACCTGACGATTCGCCACGAACGGGTCAGCTTCACCTCTGACGGGCAAGTCGTCACCTCGATGGGCCCACGGCAATTTGACCGGGTCATCGTCGCGGTCGGCGCGTGGCTCAAAGAAGTCGTGGCGCCTTTAGGGGTGACTGCGGCGGTGCGGCCACAAAAGGGCCAGCTGATCGAATTAAACGTCAAGGACTACCCGCTTCAAGAAAATATGCCCGTCGTCATGCCTGAAGGCGAACGCGACTTTGTGCCATTTGGTCACGGCAAACTGATCGTGGGGGCCACCCATGAGGACGACGGTAAGTTTAATTTGGCCGTAGACCCGGCCGTGACGCAAGACCTGCTGGGCAGTGCCCAACGCCTCATGCACGACGTTACGGCGGATAACATCACCGCCGTACGGGTCGGCACGCGGGCCTACACACCAGACTTTGCGCCGTTCTTTGGCCCGATTCCGGAACACGAAGCGATCCTAGTGGCTTCCGGGTTAGGCTCTTCTGGTCTGACGACGGGGCCAGAAATTGGTCGGCTCTTGGCGGGGTCTGCGCTTTACGGCGGGACGCCTGACTGGAGCGAGTATGAATTGCCGCTGACGACTTATTTAACGTCTTCAGCGGAATGAAGTGCCTGATTGGCTAAGGTGTGGGCACCACGGTTTTCCCGTTCCGGGACCCACTGCGTTAAGACCAACTGGAAGGGGTCCTGGACGGCTAGCAAGGCGTCGACCCACAGCTGGTAGTGCTTGGCGTAGCGCTTGGCCACACTGTCACTAACGATTTGACTGTCGGTGTAAAAGAGGACGGTCGTGGCCGCGGGCTCCGCCGTCAGGGTCAACAAGTGTTCAAAGCCGATTCGGGCGATCTCGAATTCGGCCGTGTGGTTGGTCGTGGCCGTGAGCACGGTCTTGAGTTGCGTTTGGTGGTGGTCTTGAATGATCAAGATGCCGCCCGCACTGAGGCCGGTTTGCGGTTGCGTGGCCGCATCAGTATAAAGAGAAAACAAAGAATCACTCCAATCTTTCGTGAGGTGTTTAAATTAATGATAACCCAGGAACGACGATTTTTGTATCAACCCAACCCCTTGAGTAGCATCATCAACTGGAGCTGGACGCTGATGGTCCTTTTCATGGGCGCCATCTTCTGGCTAGAGGTCACGCATTTTAACTGGTACACGCTGGGCTTCTTTGCGGCCTTTGCCTTCTTGTGCTGGTTGGAGATTCATTTTCGAAACATCACCATGGCCAACGGCGTGTTGACCGTCAGTACGGTCTTGAATCATCACCGGTTAGTCATACCCTTGAATAAGGTGCGTAACGTCCAACAGTCGCGTTATCGGCTGGGTATCGTGGCGCAGGGAAAAATCTATCAGTTCCTGTTACCGCGGAACTCGGCGATTGAACTGGCCGGTCTATTGCGTGAAGCGATGGCCGCCAATAGTGTGAAGGAGGAAAATTAGTGAGTAGCGATATTGAGATTTCACAAGCAACCCCGTTAGAACCTATTGAAAAAATTGCGGCCAAGGTCGGCTTGACCCCCGAACAGATCGAACCGTACGGCCATACCAAGGCTAAGATCGACCTGCCACTGACCGGGCAACACACCCCGGGCAAGTTGGTCTTAGTCACGTCGATCAACCCGACGCCCGCTGGTGAGGGCAAATCCACGGTCGTGGTCGGCTTGGGCGATGCCTTGAACTTGTTGGGCCACCAGACCGTGTTGGCCTTGCGGGAACCGTCGATGGGCCCCGTCATGGGGATGAAGGGTGGCGCGACCGGCGGCGGGTACGCCCAAGTCGCCCCGATGGAAGACATCAATTTGCATTTTACCGGGGACATGCACGCCTTGACCGAGGCTCACGATACCTTGGCGGCTCTGATCGACAACCACATCCAGCAGGGCAACGCCTTGAACTTGGACCCGCGGCAGATCGTTTGGAAACGGGTCTTAGACATCAACGACCGTGAATTACGTCAGACCGTGATCGGTTTAGGCGGTCGGACGTCGGGGATGCCCCGCCAAGACGGCTTTGACATCACTGTGGCCAGTGAATTGATGGCCGTGTTGTGTCTGAGTGAGGACCTGGCTGATTTGAAACGGCGGGTCAACCGCATCTTAATTGGCTACACCTACGACAAGGAACCCGTCACGGTCGCCGATTTACAAGTTGGTGGCGCGATTACGTTATTGTTGAAGGACGCGCTTAAGCCCAACCTGGTCCAAACGTTGGCCCACAATCCCGCCATCATCCACGGCGGGCCATTCGCCAACATCGCTCACGGCTGTAACTCAGTGCTGGCCACCCAAACGGCCCTGCAGCTGGGGGACTTCGCCGTGACGGAAGCCGGCTTTGGGGCCGACCTCGGGGGCGAGAAGTTCATGGACATCAAGACCCCCGTGTTGGGACAAACCCCCGACGCCGTGGTCATCGTCGCCACGGTCCGGGCCTTGAAGTATAATGGCGGCGTCAAACGTGCGGATTTAGAAACGGAAAACGTGGCGGCACTTCAGACCGGTAGCGCCAATTTGAAACGCCACATCGCCAGCATGCAGCAATACGGCGTGCCCGTGGTCGTGGCTATCAATCGCTTCACCAGTGACACTGACGCAGAAATTGCGGCGTTGACCGCTGACGTGGCTGCGCTGAACGTGCCGGTCGCCACCACGACCGTTTGGGCCGATGGTGGGGCGGGAGCGACGGACCTGGCCGAAAAGGTCGTTGCCGCGACCCAGCAACCGAAGCACTTCACTCGTTTAGCCCCGGCTGGTGCGGACCTGATGACGCAGATGACGGCCATCACCCAGAAAATCTATGGTGGTGCCAAGGTCGAATTATCCGCGAAGGCTGCCCGGCAGTTGAAGACGCTCGCCAAGCACGGTTGGGACAAGTTGCCCGTCTGCATGGCTAAGACCCAGTACTCGTTGACCGACGATGCTCATCAATTGGGCGCCCCCAGTGACTTCACGATTCACGTGCGCGAATTTGCGCCCCGACTCGGCGCTGGCTTCGTGGTCGCCTTGACCGGTAACGTCTTGACCATGCCTGGCCTGCCGAAACACCCGGCGGCCTTGGACATGGACATTGATGCCAACGGGAAGATCACGGGACTATTTTAAAGAATGTTAAGCCAAACAAACGGACTAGAGAGGATGCTCTCGGGTCCGTTTTTAGTTAGGTTGCTAAAAGATGAAAGCTGAAAATCAGCTATAAGCACTGTCACCACGCAACTCACAGCATAAAAATTAGTTGTTGACAGCATCCTAGCGAGGACTGGCCGGTTACCGTCCGCCAACTATGGGTTGGAACGCGATGGTCGGACCGAGCCGAGCCCTGAGCCTAAGGAACGGTCTCGGCCTCGCTTTGAGACGCGGACTCTCGGCTACTAGAGTATGTACTAGTAACTATCTGCTTAGCCCCAGGTAACAGCTGATCCGGCTATTGATCTCTAATACCGGGTTGCTGATAATCACCAACCCGCCGGAGACAGACAGAGATGGAGCCAGCTGTGACGACGGTGTTGGCTGAGGTCTTTTCTCAGCCTACAGCGTGCGGCGACTTTGGAGACTGGCGAGTTTTGCCAGGCTTCAAAGCGAACCGGAAGCCCGCTTTTCAGACTGGAGGTGTCCGCCATAGCAGGCGGAATCTCTGGCTGACGCAGGCTCCTGGATTCGCTAATTTTAGTGAACAGAATACTGTCGTTCCGGGAATCAACGTGTTAATTCTAGGTTACTTATGGCTGAATAAAGTGAGTCGCGAGGTCCAGCACCGTTTCTCTGGCCTGACCGTCGAGTCTGTGGCTGGCGCCTGGCAACAGGTGGTAGACACTGTGTTGGTAAACGTCGTGATACCGCTTAGAAGCCAGCGGGTCAACGATTTGGTCGGCATCCCCGTGAATCAGGCAAACGGGTCCGGTGAAGGCTTGCGCGGTTTCATAGATGGGCAGGAGTTGGGCCGTGCGCAAGTAAAAGCCGCCTAACGTCAAGCTATCACTCAGCGGCAAAGTCGCCGGAATGTGGTGGGGGTCGTAAACGAGACCGCGCGTGTGCCCGGCGATGGCGTCATCTTTGAGTGTCGCCGCGGGGGCCATTAAGACCAGCTTGTGGATGACATCGGCTTGGTAACCGGCCAACATGCTAGCGACGACCCCACCTTGCGAGTGGCCAAGCAGGTCGATGTGTTGGGGAGCCAGCCGCGTTTGGACCGCCGCTAAAACGGCTTGGGCATCCGCAATCTCGTTGGGCACGGTCATGTCGACAAAGGCGCCATCGCTGTGTCCGTGGCCGTTAAAGTCAAAGCGCACGGTCCCGACACCGACTGCTCGCAGCCGAGTCGCCAACTGAACCAACAGGGCGGATGCGTCGTAGCCACGATTGCCGGTAAAGCCGTGCATCAAGATGGCAATGGTCCCATTCGGGTGCTCGGCGGGTTCATAAATGCCAGCTAAGTTCAAGCCATCGCGTTTAACGTTAAATTCCATGGAAAAAGACCTCCAGTTTGTTAAGGATTACTATGAAACTCTGCGCAGACGCTGTCAAGGTGGCTGAGTGGGTGAACTGAGAGCAGTTCAGTCGTAGCGTCGATGAGCGGCCAGAGAGAGACCGTGTTGCTAGAACGCCTCGCCTTCACTAAGTACTAACGAAATTCCCCGCGATTTTGTGACCACCAATTCGTGAACTTAAGAAAAACTTAGAAAAACGTCCACCCAATTAATTTTTATCAGCAGGAAATCGCCGAAACCCGCGTTTTTCTGGTATACTTTTCGGTAACGACTTATAGGAAAGGTGTTCCGGACTTTATGCTGATTGCAGATACACTTTTAATCGTGCTGCTGGTCGTTATCGATCAGTTGATCAAGCACGCGGTGGTGGCTAATATCGCCCTGGGTGGCGAGCACCCCTTGATTCCCGGGCTCCTGTCACTGACCCATTTGCGCAACAATGGTGCGGCCTGGAGCATTTTACAGGGCCAGATGTGGTTCTTTGCCGTCATTGCCGTGTTGGCCTTGGGCATCATGGGCTACTTCTTTTGGCAATACCGCCGGCAGGGCGATCACTGGGTCGAAGAACTGGGGTTGGCCCTCATGATGGCCGGGACCCTGGGTAACTTCATTGACCGCTTGACGCAGGGGTACGTGGTCGACATGTTTCAGCTCGACTTCGTTAATTTCCCCATCTTTAACTTTGCCGACAGCTGTTTGACGGTCGGCGTGATTTTAATTGCGATTGGCGTGTACCTCGCTGATCGCCGGGAGGCACATTAATGCAAGAATCAGAATTTCAAGTGACGACGACGGAACGGTTGGATAAATTAGTGGCGGATAACGTGGCCACGATTTCCCGTTCCCAGGCGAAAAACGCCATTGAGGCCGGGCAAATCACGGTTGATGGTCAACCAGCCAAGCCCAAGGACAAGCCCAAGGCCGGCGCGACCATTCACGTGGCCTTACCGGACCCGCAGCCACTGGACTTGGCGCCAGAAAATATTCCGCTAGACATCGTGTATGAAGACGATGACGTGTTAGTCGTCAACAAGCCCCAGGGGATGGTCGTGCATCCCGCACCGGGCCACCCCAATCATACGTTGGTCAACGCCCTGCTGTATCACAGTCCGCTGTCCAGCATCAATGGGACCTTGCGCCCGGGCATCGTGCACCGCATCGACAAGGACACATCGGGGCTCTTGATGGTCGCTAAAAATGACCACGCCCACCAAAGCCTGTCCGCACAGTTACAGGCCAAGACCAATCTGCGTGAGTACGTGGCGATTGTGCACGGTAACTTCAAGGAAGAAGAGGGCACCATCAATGCGCCACTCGGCCGCTCACCTAAGGACCGTAAGAAGCAAGCCGTAGTCGCGGATGGTCGTCCCGCCATCACCCATTTTCGGGTACTGGAACGCTACGGCAACTACACCTTAGTGGCTTGCCGGTTGGAAACGGGCCGGACGCACCAAATCCGGGTGCATATGGCCTACATCAACCATCCGGTCGCGGGCGACCCCTTGTACGGGCCAAAGAAAACACTGAAGGGTGCCGGGCAATTCTTACACGCTCGGGAGCTGGGCTTCAAGCAGCCGACGACGGGCGAACAGTTGACCTTCACCGCTCCGGTGCCCGCCAACTTTGCCAAGGCGGTGCGACATTTGCGCCAACAAGCCGGATTACCGGTTGACAAAGTTATCTAGATTTTTTAAGCTAAACACAATCAGATAAACGGGTTTGCCGAATCAGGCGGGCGGGTTTCTTCACCATTTTGCCGAAGAAACGCGCCCGTTTCCTGCACTTACGCTAACGCCGTGAAACTTTTAAGGAGGAAATACAGATGGCAAAGGTAGTTGTGGACGCAATGGCAATGCAACGGGCCCTGACCCGGATCACTTACGAAATTATCGAACGCAACAAGGGTGTTGATGATCTCGTCATTTTAGGTATCAAGACGCGGGGGGTCTACTTAGCGCGACGGATTGCTAGTCGCTTGCAACAACTGGAAAATGTCTCGGTCCCAGTCGGCGACTTAGACGTGACCCCGTATCGCGACGACATCGATCACGATGCCCAAGGCGAACCAGAAGTCACGGCCACGAACATCGATTTTTCGGTTGAAGGTAAAAAAGTCATTTTGGTCGACGATGTCTTGTACACCGGCCGAACGATTCGTGCGGCCATGAGTGCCATCATGGACCTGGGCCGACCGACCAGCATCAATCTGGCCGTCTTGGTCGATCGGGGTCATCGGGAATTACCGATTCGCGCCGACTTTGTGGGCAAGAACATTCCCAGCTCCCAACGTGAACGGATCAAGGTTTCCGTCAGTGAGATCGACGACCGCGATGCAGTGGAGATTCAACAAGCATAGAACTGGTAAAGGGGCCGATTTTGCATGGCAAAACGCTATTTGATTTTAGAAGACGGCTCGGCCTACGCCGGTGAAGGTTTTGGTGCCGGCGCCACTACGAGCGGAGAAGTCATCTCCAATTTAAATCTGTTAGGCTATCAAGAAACGATTACCGATCAAATCTATCACAACCAAATTATTATCTTTGCCCAACCCGCCATCGGCAACGTGGGCATCAACCATGACAGCTATGAATCCATTTTGCCCACGGCCAAGGGGATGGTGGTCAGAGACGTCACGAACATCTCGACCAACCGGTTGTCCCGGCTGTCGCTGGATGAATTTCTCCAGCAGCACAACATTCCCGGCATCAGTGGCATCGATACGCGGCATTTGATTCGCAAGTTACGCGATGTGGATGGTCCCATGAAGGGCAGCATCGTCGACGTGGCGGATGCCCACGCCTTTGACCAACTGAACGCCACGGTCTTGACGAACCGTCAAGTCGACCAGGTGGCCACGCCCAAGCCGTATCCCAACCCGGATACCGGTAAAAATGTGGTGGTCATCGACTTTGGTCTGAAGCACGGCATCTTGCGGCAATTGTCGGAGCGCCGCTGTAACGTCACGGTCTTGCCGTGGACGGCGAGTGCCAAAGACGTGTTGAACCTGGATCCGGATGGGGTCTTACTGTCGACGGGTCCCGGATCACCGCTGGATCTAGGGGCGGGCGTCTTGGACATGATTCGCACGGTCCAAGCCGAGATTCCGCTGTTTGCGATTGGGTTGGGCCACGAATTATTTGCCCTGGCCAACGGCGCGGAACTGACCATGTTACCGGTCGAGTATCACGGCAGTAGTCACCCGATTCGCCGGATCATCACCAACGATATTATTTACGCGACGCAGGGCCAAGGGTACGCGGTCATTGCCAAGTCGATCGACCGCGACCGCTTGATCACGACCTACGTCGATCTCATCAACGGGACCGTGCAGGGGTTGCGTCACCGGGATTACCCGGCGTTTTCCGTCCAATTCTTTGCGGACGGTGCGCCTGGTCCCCACGAAAGCCGCGACCTGTTTGATGAATTCATGGAAGCTATGACAGCACGCCGGGAGGGATAAACTTGCCAAATTTGAATGAAATTCAAAAAGTTTTGATCATCGGCGGGGGACCGACCGAGATTGGTCACGAAACGGAGCTGGACAGTGCCACCGTGCAGATCATTACCGAATTTAAAAAGCACGGGGTCCGCACACTGATCATTGATAACAACCCCTTTTCGGTGGCCCTAGAAGAGATTCAGCCGACCAACATGTATGTTCAGGCGGTCACGACGGCTAACGTCCGTCACATCATTGAAAAGGACCAACCGGACGCTATCTTGCCGTCACTGGGCGGCCTGCTGGGGATTCGGATCGCCCAGGAGCTGATTGAAAACGGCGACATTGGCCGTTATGGCATCACGATTCTGGGGATGCCCGCCGCTACTTTGCGGCAGATCAACAATCCAGCCGCACTGAATGCCACTTTAAAGGAGATTCACGAGCCGGTCATTGAGGCCCAAATCGTGGCGACCGTTGATGAGGCGATGGGGTTAGTCGATACGATTGGCTTTCCTTTGATCGTCAAGCCGGTCGCCCCGCGGCTAGACACCAACCGCACCGTTTGCGAGAACGTCGATGACATGGTGACGGCGTTGAACCAGGGCTTCCAGCAATCACGCTTTGACCAATGTACCTTGGAGCGTAGCGTGGTCGGCTATAAGGAAATTGAAATGGTGGCCGTCCGCGACGGCGCCGGGACCGCGGTACTGATCAGCGGGTTGGAAAATGTCGACCCCATTGGCATCCACTCCGGCGATTCCATCGTGGTCGCGCCACCGCAGACGTTAAACGACCGGGAGTACCAGGATCTGCGAGATGTGACCTTTCGTATTGCCGCGGAGCTGAGCATCGTCGGGGTCTTACACCTGCACTTTGCGCTCAACCCGGACAACCAACATTTCTACGTGACTAAGATTGCGCCGTACTTCTCACGGGGCGTGGCACTGGCCGCGCGGACGTCGGGGTATCCCATTGCACTGGTGACCGGTGCTTTGCTGCTAGGACAACGGCTGGTCGATGTGAAATTACCGAGTCGTTTCACGAAGCAAACGGCGATCATGGAACCGACCATCGACCACGTCAGCGTGCGCATTCCGCTGTGGCCCTTTCAAGAGGTGCCTGACGCGGACCAGCATTTAGACACCGTGATGAAGGCGGTGGGGTCGACGGTTGGCATTGGCCGGTCCGTCGAAGAAGCCATGCTCAAGTCGGTCCGGAGTTCGCAGTTCTCACCTCGTGATGTCTTGCCATCCGTCAGCAATCTCAGTGACGGCGAAATGATTCGCCAATTGATCCATCCACTAGCGAACCGTATTTTGGTGCTGATCGAAGCCTTGCGCCGGGGGTATGCCCCCGATGAACTGAGTGAATTAACGAAGATCGATAACTACTACTTCGTTAAATTGCGGCACCTATTGACGATTGAAGAACAGATTCAAAGCCACCCCCTGGATGTCGACGTACTCCAGCGTGCGCGTTACTTTGGGTTTGGGGATGGGATGATCGCCCGCATGTGGCAAACGGATACCGCCGCGATTCGGCAACTATCCGCCAGCGCCAAAATCATGCCGACCTACAAGATGATCGAGCCGACCGCCGGGGAATTTCCGGAGGACCTGAGCGGTTACTACAGCACCTTTGAATACGAAAATGAAAGTCACCCGTTAGGCGACCGGACCGCGCTAGTCTTGGGTCGGGGCGGCAACCAACTGGGGCCCAATTCCGCCGCTGAATATTTCACCACAGAAATGTTGAAGCAGCTCAAGCGCGCCGGGTACCACACCATCTTGATGAATACCAATCCCAATGCGGTCGGGGTGGCACCGGAATTTTCCGATAAGCAATACGTCGACCCGATTCAGTTGGGCGACGTGCTCAACGTGATTCAAGTCGAACACCCAGACATCGTCATCGTGCCCGGCAACCGGCACTACCTGACGCGTGAGTTAGGCAAGTTAGACGACGTGAACCTTCACGTCTTGCCGCCAGACCAAGAGACCGGGGAACCAGCCCCAGAAATGGCGACGATTGGCGTGAGCCTGTTCGTCCACGGCCAACAGAAGATTGCTGCCGGGGTCATGGACATGATTGCGCCGGGGATGAATAAGGCGCTGTCGCAGGTCACGGCATTTCGGATGCCAGCGGAACTGCCGAAGGCCAAACGGGTAAATTTGGTCGAAGCTGCTAAACAGGCCGTGAGTGAGCGGCAGGTGACGGGGATGATTCAGGTCTTGTTTGCCCCTAAGAGTCCCGATTCCCAGCAACTCAAGGTCGTGGGCGTCCGGCCGACGCGGTTGACGGAAATGGCCTTCTTGAGTAAGGTCACCGGGGTCAACTGGGTCCGCATGTTGACCCGGCAGCACATTGGCACGCTGGATGACGATGAGCTGGCAAAGATCACCATCGACATCAACAGTAATCGCGTTGCCCTGATGAATGCCGCGTTCCCGTTCCGGCAGTTACACGTCTTGAACCGACCAGGAAGTACGGATCAAGAGGTCGGGGCGACGATCGCCTTTGGGTCAAGTGAGGCATTGACGCTGACAAATCTGAGCGACACCGCCGAGTTGGACCAGATTATTAACCGAACGATTTAGAAAAAAGCGTGCGTCAACAGGTAGCATCAGTTGCCTGTTGGCGCACGCTTCAGTTATGTTGCGGGTAAGGCTAAGTCATCCGCCTTACCGTTCACTAAATATGGGCTGGAACGCGGTGGGCGGACCGGCCAAGCCAAAGGGCGGTCTGGGCCTCGCTTTGAGCCGATGGCCCACGTCTCAAAGACGCCAGTTTCCTAATCAGCAAGGAGCGCTAATAAGGGAACTCCCACGGCTGAGCCCATATTTAGTGAACTCACGGCTACGTGGATGATTAGGACTAAAAATTGGCGTAAACTTTGTAGCTAGCCAACCTGAGTATTGAGAGTCGACAACTATCCTGGTTAAATTGATGAAAGCAGGCAAACAGCCATCTTAAAAATTACTTGTAGCTAACAAAAGCGCGTCGCACCAGCAAATTGGTACGACGCGTTTTTTAACTTTAAAATTACTTGTAACTAGCAATTAGCAGGCTAATCCGCTAATTTTTCGACCAAATCGCTTTGCGGGGTCACGTAAACGGTGCGCTGGCCGGTGAAAATCACGTAGCCGGGTTTGGCACCGTTCGGCTTGTGGAGCCGCTTGACGGGCAGGTAGTCGACGGGGACGTTACTGGATTCGCGCCCCTTGGAGAAGTAGGCTGCCAGGTTGGCCGCTTCCATGATTGTGGCTTCGCTGGGGTGGTCGGCGTGAATGATCACGTGTGACCCCGGCATGTCCTTGACGTGCAACCAAATATCCGTGCGCTTAGCCGTGTGCAGGCTCAGCTGGTCATTTTGTAAGTTGTTTTTACCCACGGAGATCTTGGTGCCGTCGCTGGCCGTGAAGCGGTCGGGCTTGCTGACCTTTTGGCGACGTTGCTTCTTGCTCTTCTTTTGGTGATCATGGTCTCGCAAATAGCCGCCTTGTTGGAGCTCGAGACGAATATCGACCAGGTCCTTGGGGGCAGCCAGTTCGATTTGGGCCATGATGTTGGTGAAGTAGTCCACGTCGGCTTGGGTGATCTTGAGTTGCTCATTGACGTAAGTGACCGCGTTTTTGGCCTTTTGGTACCGTTTGAAGTACTTTTGGGCGTTTTGGTTCGGGGACAACTGGTTGGACAGCTTGATTTTTAGCGGCTGGTTGTCGTCGTAGAAGTTGGGGAGGGAAACCTCGGTTTGGCCCCGTTGGACCTGATTGAGGTAGGTCGTGAGAATCTCACCCTTGATCCGGTACTCATCGGCATTTTCCGTGGCGGCTAACGTCTTTTCCAGTTTCTTTAACTTCGTACGGTTCTTCTTGAGCTCATTGCGGACGACCCGAATCAAAACGCTACCTTGTTGCTGGACCCGGTCGCGTTCGGCCTTGTCCTGGTAGTAGGTGTCAAGTAGTTCACTCAAGGTGTCACTCGACTGCTGCGTGCCCGCGGTGGGGTACGGAAAGGCCGTGAAGCTGGTCTTGTTTTTCGGCGAGATCTCAAGCGTCGGTTGAGGCTGGTCGAAGCCCGCAAAGAAGGCCGTGAACTGGGCGGTGTGATCGCCTGGCTCGTGCAATTTTGCGGCTAAGGCCGCCGCCGTATCCTTGCCGAGACCTTGGTACTGCTGCTGCAGGGTGTGGGCCAAGACCTCTTGGTTCGGAAATTCCCGAATCGTTTGGTCAAGGTCCGGCCGAGCCCCGGCAAAGGGATCGTTTAAATCTTGCTTCGGTGGCTGGATGTATTGTGCCCCTGGTAACAGTAGCCGGTAGCGGTTCTGATCGGAACCGACGTGTTTGATAGCGTCTAAGATCTTCATGGAGGCACTATCCACTAAGATGACGTTACTGTGGCGGGCCATGATTTCAATGATCAACAGTAATTCTTGTTGGTCACCCAGTTCGTTACGAGACGTGAAGTGCAGGTGCACGACCCGGTCGTTGGCGACCTGACTGACTTCTTTTAAAATTGCCCCTTGCAAGTATTTACGTAGGATCATGGTAAAGTTCGTGGGGACCGGGGGATTCACGTACGGAATCTGGGTGACTTGGATCCGCGCGTAAGTCGGATTGGCCGACAACAAGATGGGGTAGTTGTGGCTGTTGGCCCGAATCGTCAACACGATTTCGTTGGCGTAGGGCTGATTGATTTTGCTGACGCGGCCGGTCGTGAGTGTGTGACTCAGCTCGTGGACCATGGCGTGGGTGAAAGAACCATCAAATGACATCGCGGAACAACACCTTTCTATAAATAGATTTATTTTACGTTCAAAAAAGCAGTACAAGTTAAAGTATACCGGCCTTACCGCCGAAGTGCAAAGAAGTTCCCCTGAAATCCGCTGATTAAATCCCCGAAATTCCTGACTTTTCTACTTGTGGTCGGCAACCAAATCGTTGTACAATACAAGCAAAAGGAGTGAGGACCCCATGAAATCAAGTTTAGCAGCCTTGATTGGCATTAGTAAGGTTCAACAAACGTTGCTCCAGCGCATGACTAAGCAACATCACCTGACCGTTTCCGAGTGGCAGCTTCTCGACCACATTGGGGGCGGCGAAAACACCCAAGAAATTTTAGCAGCCAAAACCAATTTAGACACGTCAACTTTAAGCCGGCAACTCAAGGGCCTGGTGACTAAGAATATGGTCACCAAAAAAGCCATTGGGCGGGATAAAAGACAGTTGGTATATACAATAACGGACCAGGGCACGGCTACGGCCGAAGACATTAATTCGGCTTTTGAGTCGCTATCCGACGACGTCTTTGAGCATTGGTCCACGGATGAACGCAATTTATTACAAATTTTATTGAACCGCTTGGACAAAAGCATGGACCGGCAACGGATGGTCAAGGGCTAAGACCCTGACAACCTGGCGACGGCGGTGTCGATTCAAAATCGGCACCGCGGCTACCAGTGAATCAAAGGAGTGAGTACCTATTCAGCACAGATTAGTCATTATTTCGTTAGACGCGATGGGTAGTCGTGATCTCGATGAACACCTCGATGAATTGCCGAATTTGCGGCGATTGGTGGCGACAGGGACGCGGGTTCGGCAAGTGCGGGGCATTTACCCGACCCTGACTTACCCGTCGCACACGACCATTATTACGGGGCAATATCCCCGGGTCCACGGCATCATTAACAACACCAAGCAACAGTCACAGCGGCCCTCGCCCGATTGGTACTGGTACCAACGCGACGTGAAGGTGCCGACCTTGTACGACCTGGTGCGCCAACACCATCGTAAGACGGCGGCCTTCTTGTGGCCGGTGACCGCCGGCAGTAAGATTACTTATAATTTAGCGGAGATCTTTCCCAACCGCATTTGGACCAACCAAGTGTTGGTTTCCTTGAAGGCTAGCAGTCCGGCCTTCCTATTACGCATGAATCAAAAATACGGTCATCTGCGGCGGGGCATTCAACAGCCTGAGCTCGATGACTTCATCACGGCTTGTGCGGTGGATACCTTGAAGAACCGGCAGCCGTGGTTGACGTTGATCCATCTGGTCGATATGGACAGTATGCGTCACCGTTACGGCGTGCGATCCGCGGAGGCCATGGCCGCCTTGAAGCGACTGGATGCGCGCGTGGGGCAACTGATCGACGCCACGATTGCGGCGGGGACCTTTGGCGAGACGAATTTTGCCATCCTAGGTGACCACTACCAGATCAACGTCGATCACATGATCCATTTGAATCAGGCCTTTGCTCAGCGCGGGTGGTTGACGCCCACGGCCAACGGGACGGTCAAGTCCGACTGGCACGTGTGGGCCAAGTCATGTGACGGCTGTACCTACATTTATACGCGTAACTTTGCGGATACCCGGACGCTCCGGCGCTTGCTGGCAGACACCGCGGGCGTGGCCAACGTCATTGACGGCGCAGCGGCAGCTAAACGCGGGGCCGACCCGCACTGCCAATTCATGGTGGAGGCTAAAGCCGGGTATTACTTCACTGACGAGACCCATCGGCCAGCCGTGGTTGAAGCCGTTGATCCCGCCAGCTTGGGGCAACCGGACCGCTACCACGGGGTCCACGGCTACGACCCGAATAAGCCCGATTACTTCACGACGCTGGTCTTGAACGGGCCGGCCGTCGTCTCCGGGCAAACCATCGACTCGGCACGCTTGATCGATGAGGCGCCGACCTTCGCCAAGCTCTTAGGCGTACAGTTTCCCGAACCACTACCGGGTCAAGTGCTGACCGCGGCATTGAAGGGGGCTAGTCATGAGACTGACTAAAGAACAGTGGAGTTGGGTCTTTTATGATTGGGCCAACTCCGGTTACGGCATCATCGTGACCACGGCGGTGTTGCCCATCTACTTCAAGGGAATCGCCGAAGCCAGTGGCGTCAGTGCGGCTAATGCCACGGCCTATTGGGGGTATGCCAATAGTGTGGGCACCTTACTGGTCGCTTTGCTGGCACCATTTTTAGGGGCGTTAGCGGACTACCAGGGCTTTAAGAAACGCCTGTTGACGGGCTTTGCCTCGCTGGGGATGATCATGACGCTGGGGTTAGCCCTCTTGCCGACGAATCAGTGGCAGTGGCTGCTGGTGGTCTACATCCTGTCGGTCTTAGGCTATTCCGGGGGAAACCTCTTTTACGATAGCTTCTTGACCGACGTCAGTGATGATCGGCAAATGGACCGGCTATCCAGCGTCGGCTACGGCTTTGGTTACCTGGGTGGGGTGATTGCCTTCATCCTGTTCATGGTCCTCCAACTGACCCACGGCTTTGGCCAGCTGTCGAGTACGGCCGTGGCGCGCTGGGGCTTTATCTTAGCCGCCATTTGGTGGGTCGTGTTCTTTATCCCGATTCAAAGAAATGTCCACCAACGCCATGCCTTGACCGTGGCTCAGGCACCGTTGAAGCAAAGCTGGCGGCGAGTCTGGACCACACTGGGTCATATTCGTCAGCACAAATACTTAGCTTGGTTCCTGATTGCTTATTTCTGTTACATTGATGGGGTCGACACCATCTTTACCATGGCGACCTCGATTGGCCTGGACATCGGCATCAGTAGTACCACGCTGATCGTGGTGTTACTGGTCGTCCAGCTGGTGGCCTTTCCGTTCTCCATTCTGTATGGGTGGTTGGCGGGCAAGACCAGCACCCGGTTTGGCATTATGGTGGCCATCGTCATGTACCTGTTGATCTGCGTGGCTGCTTTGAATTTAAAGACAGTCGGCAGCTTTTGGTTGTTAGCCGTGTTGGTCGGGACCAGCCAGGGCGGTATTCAAGCACTGTCTCGGTCGTACTTCGGCCGGTTAGTGCCTAAGGAACGTTCCAGCGAGTTCTTTGGCTTTTATAACATTTTAGGAAAATTTTCTGCAGTCCTGGGGCCGATACTTGTTGGCTTGGTCACGCAATGGACCGGCCAGTCGCGAATCGGGGCGGCTTCGTTATCGCTCTTATTTATTTTAGGTTTGGTTATTTTTTGGCGGATTCCCCGGTCTGCGGCGGACAATGCCTAGGCGTTACGCCAGTTTTATGTTATCCTAGGTGAACGAATGAAAAGATAAAGTAGGTGTAAAAATGAAGATTGCTGTGGTCACCGATAGTACCAGCTATTTGTCCGCAGAAGAGGTTGAGCGGTATCACATTCACGTTGTCCCAATTCCGGTGATCATGGATGGTCGCTCCTACGATGAAGATGTTGATATTACCACCAGTGAATTCTACGAACGGTTAAGAAATTCCAAGTCGTTTCCCAGCACGTCCCAACCACCGCTGGGTGAAATGATCAATCTCTACAACGATTTGGCCGCCGAAGGATACGATGCGGTGATCAGTATCCACTTGGCCAGTACCATCTCCGGATTTGTGAACCAGTTGAAAAATATTGCCCCCACGATTGAAAATATCCGGGTGATTCCGTATGACTCGCAAATCACGGTCAAATTGATGGGTTATTTGGCCATTGAGGCCTCGCGAATGGCCGCCAAGGGTGCGGAGCCTGAGGACATCATTGCGCGCTTAGACGACTTGCGGTCGACGATTGGTGAATACTTCGTGGTCGACGATTTGCAAAACTTGGTTCGGGGCGGGCGGTTGTCCAATGCTTCCGGATTTATCGGTAGCGTCTTACGCATCAAGCCGTTATTGACCTTTGATGACGAGACCCACGAGATTGTGGCCTTTGAAAAGGTCCGGTCGCGTAAAAAGGCGTTGGCCCGGGTCGAACAACTCTTTGTGGAGGCCCAAGCCAAGGTCGATTATCCGCTACGAGCACTGGTGATCAACGCCAATGATCCGGAGGGTGGTCAGACCTGGGCCGACAAGATTGCGGCGCAGTATCCGGCCATTCCGGTCGAACAATCCTACTTTGGCCCAGTCATTGGGGCCCATTTAGGTGAGAAGGCATTGGCACTAGCCTGGATTAAAGATTTTGACCGCGCATAACGCGTGCAAGTTGGCAGTGAGTATGGTATGCTATTTTCTGTAATTAAATTTACGGAGTAGGAAATAGGGCGTCAAGTGCTGGTGGAACGCAATGTGAACACCGGACGAAGGGAATGTGTCCCGCGATCTTATTTCCGCATTGACCGCAGCAATGTGGCAACTCCCTTAGGAGATGTCTGAATTGAAGACGATAGCAAGAACCCAGCTGCCCAAGCTGGATACGTTGAGTGTTGTGACGATGGGCCTGTTGATGGCTCTGCAGCTGGTGATTAGCCGCTTTTCAATCGGGAATAACTTCATCAAGTTTAGTTTTACCTTCCTGATCGTGGCGTTGCTGGCGAAGTGGTTTGGCCCCTGGTGGGGGATGATGACCGCCGCCGTGGTCGACGTCGTAGGTACCCTGATGACAGGGGGACCTTTCTTCATCGGCTTTACACTCTCGGCCGTTTTGGGTTCGTTGATCTTCGCGCTGTTTTTGTACCGGCAAAAGGCGTCCTGGGTGCGCATCGCGTTAGCCGCCATCACGATTGCGGTGGTGGTCAACACCTTGCTCAATACCTTATGGGTCACCATCATGTATCAGACGCCGTTTTGGAGCCTGTTACCAATCCGGGTCTTAAAGCAGCTGATTGTCACGCCGATTCAAATTGTTTTGCTGTACTGGCTGTTGAATAGCCGGGTGATTCAGCAAATTCAGGAACGTTTAAATCGTTAATGTGATGAGCACCGTTTCGGAGAAATCCGGGACGGTGTTTTTAAATGGGTTGCATTAGGCAAGATTAAATTAATTACTTTAACTTATTTTATCTTAAAATATCCCCACACCAACACCCCAACACAAACCAACCACACTAGTCAAACTAGTCACCAGGGTAAGGGCAGTGGCCGAACCTTTAACTTTTTCTTTGAAATCGGCCAATTGTCTTGCGTCAACGCGGATTTTCGCTTATAACGAGGAAAGATAAGTATCCAGGGAGGAACAACACATGCAACGACTTATACGATTATATAAAAAATATCAGGACATTTTGGCCTACCTGATTTTCGGGGGGCTGACCACGCTGGTGAACCTGGTCGTCTTCTACGTGACGGTGACCCTCTGGGGCTGGAACTACCAGGTCGGTAACGTGTGGGCCTGGTTCTTGTCCGTGCTGTTTGCCTACGTGACCAACCGGGTGTGGGTCTTTCATTCTCATTTCACCACGATCAAGGCACTCATCAACGAAGCCGTGTCCTTCTTCTTAGCGCGGGGCGCCACGCTCATCATGGACATGGCCATCATGTGGATTGGGGTCTCACTCCTGCAGCAAAATGAAATGCTCACCAAGTTGGTGGACCAGGTCGTCGTGGTTTTGGCGAACTACTTCTTTAGTAAATGGTTTGTGTTTAAAAAGAATAAGGCAACGTCGGCCGATGAACAAAATTAGCTATTTAGCTGACTAACTAAAGACGAGGTTGAAAGGGGCATTTACGCGGTAACTCCCGGAATGACAGTGTTCTCCACTAAAATTAGTAAAACCAGGGCCTGCGTCAGCCAGAGATTCCACCTGCTATGGGGAACACCTCCAGCCTAAGAAGCGGTCTTCCGGTTCGCTTGAAAGCCCGGCATAACCCGCCAGTCTCCCAAGTCGTCCCACGCTGTAGGCCGAGAAAGAACCTCAGCCAACACCGTCGACACAGCTGGCTCCATCTCTGGCTGCCTCCGGCGGGGTGGTGATTATCAGCAACACCGTGTTAGAGACTAGTCGCTAGATCAGCCGATACCTGGGGCTAAGCCGACTTTTACTAACTAACCCAAAAACGTCCAGCACAACTTTAGCCTTGAGGCTAGATTGTGCTGGACGTTTATTTTTATGAGCTTCAAGCCGCCACGCGATTGGCGTGTTGGTGCTTGGCAGTCAGCCAGTAGTAGACCGCCACCGCCAAACCACCAATCAGAATACCTAACGCGTTAGCCAAGACGTCGTTGATGTCACTGCTACGGTTGATCAGCCAGTGGTGCGATAAGATGTACTGCAACGTTTCAACACCACTACCAACGAAGAGACCACTCAGGCCAATGCCAACGAGTGACAGCTTAGGCAACGCCCATTTGAGCAGGAGACCCAGCGGAATCGTCAAGACGATATTTTCTAAAAAGCCCAGGCTGAAGACGTCTAGATTGGTTAAATTTACTCGGCCAATGCCCACAGGCATGATGTAAACGGCCGTACCGTCAAACGAAATCGGTGTGAACAAAATCGCAGCCAAGCCGGTGAAGTAGCCGAGTACTAAGAGGGCCAGCCAGCGGCGTTTACCACCGGTCGCGACGATGAGTAGGCCACTTAGTCCCGCCATTAAGATAATCAGTAATAAGGGTTCCCAACGCATCGAACCACCTCCAGTAGTGTGTGAGTCAGTGTTCTGTCGATTAACATGTTTCTAGACTACACCCAAAATCCCAATCATGGGGGATTTCGCCGTGAGCTTTAAGGTTTCTTGGGGGCCTTAGGAAAACCCTAAGAACTTCGTCGCAAAATCATCACACTTTTAGCTAAGAGGGACCTCCCAATGGCGTAAAAATGGGCGTTTACCGCGTCATGGTTCGAACTGGCCGTAACTATGGGTTGGAAGACCGAGCCTGAGAGACGGTCTCGGCCTCGCTTTGATCCGGAAACCTGGCTGACGTAGACCCCGTTTTCACTGATTTTAATGGATAAAACACTGTCGTTCCGGAATTGCCATGCGGCCGTCAATAATGCTGGCGAAACCAAAACAAAACGACCGTGTAAGCCGATTAGTTTACACGATCGTTTTGTTTTACCTAAGCCAGGTGCTACTGACAATGCCGAGGTCATTAGGCGCAGTCCTAGCAGCAATGCCACCAGTCGAGAAGTTTACCTGAACTGACCACTAGTTTAGTGATCAGTGGGGCATTCACCGTTAGGACTTGGGTTGTGACTGATTTTCATCTGATTTTGGCTGAGTGGCCGCCGTATCGGTTGTTGTGGTCGCTGCAGTCGCGTCGATGTCATCATCAGCGTCATCTTTGTCGGAGCCCCGTTTGCCTAACCAGTAAGCCAGCAGAAGCAACAGAATCACTAACAGGATGGCGAGTAATAACCAGATCCACCAGTAGTTGGGTTGCTTGGAATGAATCGCGGCGTTGTGCGTCCGCACGGTCTTGCCGGATAGACTGAAGTCACGGCTGAAGTTCCAAACCCGTTTGCCACTGGTTGCGTGCAGTTTCAGAACGTATTGCCCAGCGGTCAAGGGCTTCTTGCCTAAGCCGATGCCGAAGTTGAACCAGCTGTTAGGCGCCATTGAACCGTTCTTTAAGGACTGCGTTAAGACTTGTTGGCCCGTACTCTTACGCAAGACTCGCGCTTGCACGTTAAACTTACCGAAGAGCGTTGGCGTGACGTTACGCAACTTGGCCAAAACTTGTGGTTGACCATTTTGCTTTTTAACGCTCACGTTAGCCAACTTGAGGTCGATTGGTAAGATTTGGTTCGGATGACACCATAAGGATACGGCCACGACTTCCGCGTAACGGTTTTCCAACGTGAAGTCACTGGTTGAAGAGGACCGCCGAGCCTTAGGATTCGTGACGAAGAGGCCGCCTAAAACTTGACCCGTGAACCCCGATGCGGGGATTCGTGTGGTAAAGGTGACAGTCTTGCCCTGACGCGCCGCCAAATGAACGGTGACGGGGCCGGAAGTCATCTTCGTAAAGGTCGTTTGAGCGGAAGGGTCCGTCCGATTGGAAGGGACGTAGACTGCCCGACCGGTATCAGAAGTCGTCGCGTTGATGGGCATGACCTGCAGTGTCCGTGGTGATTTACTAGGATTAGTCACGGATAACTTCAGCGTTTGTGTGCCGCCAGGTTCTACCTTGAGGTCAAAGTAGCTGACCTTAGTAGACAGCTGATTTTTGGGCAACAATGGCGTTGCCGCAAAGTCAGAGTCTGGCATGGGCGCGGCCTTGGAAGCGGCGTTTGCGGAAATTAGCGACCCACCACCTAAGAGACCAACGACTGCCAAAAACGCGACGAACCACCCTTTAATCCTATTCAAATTCATTGTCAGCACCACCCTTAGTTGTTAAAAATTATGAAGCGACCGTTGCAACAGGCGCATCTTGTAAGGCCCAGAAGAGCGTGGAATCATAAGTCCCACTGGTGGCCAAAGTCTTACCGATGTTCAAGCTAGTATTGTTGTTCAAGGTCGCACTGTTACTACCTTCACCAGTGTTAGCAGGCGCGTTCCACAAAGTTGTTGGGTTAGAAATCCAGCCGCCAGTGACCGTTCCTGGTGTCAAGGCAACAGTTGTTGGATCAGGGGTTTCCGTGTTGGCCAGGCTATTAGGCGTAAAGGCCAAGTTCATCGTGGTCCCGGTAATCGTGGCAGCACTCGTCAAAGACGTGAAGGGACTCATCCCGACCGTCAAAGACCAGCCGGCATGTGACCCCCGGTAATCGGTAATATTCAGATTACCGGAATTGTTCCCGTCATAGGCAACACCGCCGACAGTCGGGCCGCTAGCTAACTGCAACTTAGCGTCCGCATTGGCCAAGTCACTGATACTCGTGTTGCTCAGTAAAATGTTAGGTACGTCGTTCAGCGTTAACATTCCTGGCGTCACTGAGAATTGGGCGTTAGAAGTCGCCTCCGCATTACTAGTCGCGTTGGCAACGTAACCGGTGGAAACCGTCGTCAAGTTACTGGTGGCGGTCCCAGGACCAGCCGCGTTGGCGATTACTGGGGACAATCCCAAAGCTAAAGCTACAACAGCAAGACTACTGCTGGCACGATTGATTATTTTTTTAATACTCATCATCATATATTCCTCCAATCTAATTGTGCCAAGTCTAGACAAGCTGATTGAATCGTCGTCACAACGAGCAATCCAATCATGAAATTAATTTAGATATAATTAATTTAATCATTACCCTCTTTGCAACTCTATAGTAGCAGGTCTCTTGAGTGAGATAGACTGTTTAGCTTGTTTGATGATGTCTGTATACTAACCGCTAATAGTGAGATATTTAGGTTGACTTGGCCGGTTCAGTGTCACCACTAGTGAGGACGGCTGACTGATTTAGGGGGTCGACTGACCTGACAGTTTTACTGGTTTTGTCTATTAAACGCGGAGGCGGGAATCGGTGGGCCACTGAGAAATGAACTGCAGCGTGGTCAACCAACTGGCCGTGGCCACGCTGACAGGCAGTGGCTCTGGCTTGTTTTTCACCAGTCACCCAGTTATCATGGAAGTTATCTGATCAAAATGTAGCGGCCTGGCTGGAATAGGCCGTCTGCTATGACCCAATCGAAAGGAAGTCGACTCATGCTTCAAGATATTGCGCCGCACGTCTTTAAAAATCAATTCGATCAACGCCGCGACCCGCGACCGACTGATGGGGTATTCGTTTACCATGACGGCCAGTTGCTCGTCAGTGACCAGCAGGCCATCCCCCGCGTCAGTGACCTAGCAAAATGGGGCGGGTCGACCAGTCAATTGACCTATCTGTTTACGATTGATGAGACGGCTTACTACTTAACCTTAGAATCATTGGCGCCCACGACGACGCGGCAGTACCAGTCAGTCAATGCGCTACGCCATTCACAGCCGCAAGCATTAGCGTTTGCCAGTGCCACGGCCGCTCACTTGGGCCATTGGTACGCCAGCAATCAGTTTTGTGGTCGCTGTGGTCATCGGTTGACGCCCGGCACGACTGAACGTAACTTGGTCTGTGACCACTGTGGCAACCAGCTGTTTCCCACCATTGCGCCAGCCATTATCGTCGGTGTGACCCACGGGGAGCAGCTGTTACTGACAAAATTTTTGACTGGTTATGACCGCTACGCCTTGTTATCAGGGTACGTGGAAATTGGCGAGACTTTAGCAGACACGGTACGCCGCGAAGTCCATGAAGAAGTCGGCTTGGGGGTCCACAACATCCGCTACTACGGAAGTCAGCCGTGGGGCGCTTCGGGGTCGCTACTGATGGGCTTTTTCGCTGATTTGAATCAAGACGTGGCCATTCGCCTAGAAAAAGACGAGTTGGCACAAGCCCAGTGGTTCGACCGGACCGAGTTGCCGCACGATGATACGACCGCCAGTCTGAGTTGGCAAATGATCGAAGCCTTTCGTCACGGGAACGCCTGACGCCCGCTGAATTTGCACGGGGCCCGCGCGATGTGGTAGAGTGGATTTCTAATCAAGAGGTGACGTGAATGCGGGTAAACCATTGCCGTGAAGTGTCCGGCACGCAACCGTGCAAGTATTAGTGAACAGCCAGAGGAAGCCTTCTCCGGGCTGTTTACACAAGGAGAAAAATGGATTTAAAAGAAATTACGCAATTAGATCAAATTTTAGCGACCGTGGCGACTTACACCCACAGTCAATGGGCGGCCGATGAACTCCAGGCCACACCGAACCAAACGGACCTGGCCGTCGTCAAACGAAATCTGACGCTCACGGCGGAGGCCCATCGCCTGTTAGCGCACAACGTCTTGTTCACGTACTTTGACCTCGACCAGCTGACGGCCTTACAAACCAAGCTTGACCAGGGATTATTGCTGAACGCCACGCAATTGGGGCTCATCAGTGAGTTCTTGACCAACTTGCAGCGGCTGAAAACGACCCTGCACACGCATCAAAAATTAGCGCCCCAACTAGACGCACTCATGCAACCGGCGAGTCAACTGAGTGGCCTGCAGGGCCGATTAGCCCACATCATCGTGCACGGCAAGGTCGCCGATGACGCAACGCCCAAGCTAGCAGATATCCGCCGGCAAATGACCAAGCAACGCCGGCAGGTCCAAGCGGCACTGACGCAATTCGTGCAAAAGCATCCCCATTCCGTTCAGAGCACCCGGCTGATCACCCGTAACGACCGGGTATCCATACAGCTCAAGGCCAGCGAAAAGCACCGCTTCAGTGGCCAAATCATCGACCAGTCCGCTACCGGGTCCACGGTCTTCTTTGAACCGGCCACGGTAGCCAAAAAGAGTGCCGTGTTGGCCGACCTAGTCGCCGACGAGAGCGCGGAGGTCTACCAGCTACTGGTCACCTTGACCGGCGACGTGTTGAACAGCTGGGACGACTTGACGAAGAACCAGGAACTCCTGAGCCAATTTGACCAAATCATGGCCCGGGGGCAATATGGGTTAGAAATGAATAGCCGTCTACCGGAACTGAATACGGACCAGCACGTGAAAATCGTGGCGGGGCGGCATCCCTTGTTAAAAGACGCCGTGCCATTAGACATTGAACTGGCGCCGCAACAGGGACTCATGATCACCGGAGCCAACTCCGGTGGGAAAACGGTGGTCTTAAAGACGATTGCACTGTTTGCCCTGATGGTCCAAGTAGGCTTGGAACTGCCGGCTGCGGCGGGAACCCAGATGGCCGTCTTCAGTCAATTTTGGGTCGACATTGGCGACAACCAAAGCATCACGGCCCAGCTGAGTACGTTTGCTGCCGAAATGACGACGTTGGTCGACATGACCGACCACATCCAGGCCAACGCACTGGTCTTGCTTGATGAAATCGGCAGTGGGACGGACCCAGAAGAGGGCTCGGCGCTGAGCATCGCCATCATCGAGTACCTGCGCCAGCAGCACGCCACCATCATTGCGACGACCCACTTTAGTGCCATCAAGGAATACGCGGTGGACTGTCCGACCTTCATGACGGCCACTATGGCTTTTGACCCCCAGACGCTTCAGCCGACGTATCGGTTGTTGCTCCACCAAGTCGGGGCCAGTGAAGCCATTTGGTTGGCAGAACGCTTGGGGTTGGCCCAGCCCATCATTGCCGCCGCTCGACAACGGTTAGCGGATAAAGACCCTTCAGAGCAGTAGTCCAACAAGCGCCGGTGTTTCCCTGATAGTTGGGACACCGGCGTTTTGGTTTTGGCAAGGCCTTTTGCTTGCCCTTGACCCACTCGAGGCTGGTATGATGAGGGCATCATCAGGAACGGGGGAGAAAAATGCATGTTAAACCAAGTAAATTGTTCATCGCGGCACTGCTAGTCACGGGGTTATTGACTGGCTGTGCACGACGCCTGGCCACGGACCGGTACGTCCAGTCAGCAACACCGACGTTGTTCTTTCATGGTGCCGGCAGTAGCTACCGGGCGGAGGAACACATGGCCCAAGCGGCGAAAAAAGCCGGCGTGACCAACACCATTATTCGGGCGATGGTCGACCGTCAAGGACAGGTCCGGCTAGCGGGGCAAATCAAACCGGGAGCCGTCAATCCCATCGTTGAGGTCAACTACGCGGATAACCGCCAGTTGAATTACCACCAGCACGGGGTCTGGGCGACGCACGTGGTCCAAGCCTTACAGCGACAATATCACATTAAAGCAATCAATATGGTCGGTCATTCGCTGGGCAACATGTCACTGATCTATTATTCCCTGGAAAATAGCCAGTCGCAGAAATTGCCTAAATTACGCAAGCAAGTCGACATCGCCGGGCACTTTGCCGGACTAAATTTCCGTGACGTACCGGCGGCTATCCAGCAACCGGCGGGCCTTAAGCTCAATGCGGCCGGTCGCCCCAACCACATGAACGCAACGTATCGCGACATGACCCGGTTGCGGCGTGTGCTACCTAAAGGCCAGGTCCGGGTGCTTAACTTGTACGGCAACATTGGTCACCACACGGATGGCACCGTGCCCAACGTCTCCAGCCTGGCCCTTAAGTATTTGGTTGCCCCGCATGCCAAGTCGTATCAGGAACATGAATTCACGGGGAAATTGGCCCGTCACAGCAAGCTTCATGAGAATCCACAGGTGGACCGCGTGTTGATCCAATTTTTGTGGGGACGGTAGAAAAGAGAGTGGGACAAAAGGCGGTTATCAGTTTTAAGCGGAACCAGCTGCCTTTTGGCGCAGGTTTCAACCATTTAAAGTTGGTGCACAAAAAGGCGTTTGGGCAGGTTCCCAAACGCCTTTAATGTACCAATTTTCGATGATTGGAAACCACCTCTTGAGCTCATCTTTTCTTCTGCCACAGCCAGTATAGGCCGCCTAATAACAAGATGACCAGGCCAGCGCGCAGCCCCCAGCCAATCAACCAAAGGGTCAGAAACTGTTGGAAAATGGGTTGCCAATCGGTTGTTAGTAAAATCATTTGGGACACCCTCCTAAATCCTATCCGGTGTGGTAACAGGGGCAACCAGCAGGTGCAGGTTCCGGGCAAAGGCGGCTTGGGCGATGGGGGCCAGTAGTCGTAGCGAGTTGGCTAATGCCCCGGGATCGACGAGTGTTAAGGTCTCTGTGAGCTGGGTGCCCGTTGCCGTGGCGACAAACGTAAAGGTCAACGTGTAGGTGAGGTGGTCCCCCGTTCTGTGGTAACGAACTTGCGTGGCGGTCGTGGTGACAGTCACGTCTTCGCTATGATTGAGCGCTGGTTGTTGGCGCGTGAGGTGCACACCGGTCGCTGTGGGTGTCACCTGAGTGATAGCCGGGTTCCAGCGCGGCAGGTCGGTCAATGCTAACAGGCGCGTGCGAATCTGTTCGGGTGTGAGCGTGGTGGCCAGGGTGTTTTGAAACAGGGGTGTCTGAGTCATGGTTAAAGCCTTCCTTCAATTGGGATGGCTTTAGCATACCTGAGTCGGACTAGCGTCGATAATCAATATTCTGATAGAGGTGAGCCGCTTTTGCTGAAAAAGGTGACCACTACCTGATGAGCTTCGTTAGTTAGGATTCGGGCAGTGGTTAGTCGCTGGTGTCATTTTTAGGCCAATTCGGGTATCATAAAGGTAATGAAATTAACGGAGGCGGAAACGATGTTAAAAGACGAGCAAGTTGTGTGGGCGATTCATCAGATGGAAGCGGAAATGGGGCCGGTGGGACCGTCACTGGACTCGCGAACGCCGTTTCAGTATTTGGTCTCGGTAATCTTGAGTGCCCAGGCCACGGACGTTTCCGTCAATAAGGTGACGCCGGTGTTGTTTGCCAAATACCCGACGCCTAAGGACCTGATGGCCGCCGACGTGACCGACGTGGAAGCCATCATCAAGAGCGTGGGTCTCTTTCACAACAAGGCCCGTAACATCATCAAGACGGCCCGCATCGTCCATGAGGAACTCAATGACGTGGTGCCGACCGACCGCAAAGGTATCATGGCTTTGCCGGGCGCAGGGCGGAAGACGGCCAACGTGGTGTTGAGTGACGTTTTTGCCCAGCCGACATTTGCGGTGGACACCCACGTTTCCGCCATTTCCAAGCGGCTGCACTTCGTTGACCAGGCGGCATCCCCGCTACAGGTTGAAAAGCGCATCGTGGGGGTGCTCCAACCGGAGGAACTGCACCAGGCGCACCACACGATGATTGAATTCGGCCGAAAGTATTCCATGAAATTGACGCCGGAAAAGGAAGTCTGCCAGTTGATCAAGGATTGCGACCAGTTGAATGAGGAAAATGAGGCGCTGGGTTAACTGGGTGATCAATGGCCGGGTCGTTGACGGCAATTTACCCCATTTTAAATAGAAATTAGTTACCAGTACTGGATGAGTTGGCGGCCGCCTGGGCCTGGCGCTTGACGTAGTCGATGGCCAGCACCAGCCCAACTAGTAGGAGGCTGTCGGTATCGTCTTGGCTGGTAATCTCATACTTGTCGCCGACGCTGAACCAACGCTTGGCCACGGTGCCGACGACTTGACCACGACGCGAGACGGTAAAATTCATGTCCCAAAAGTCCCCAGTTACGGTCAAACCGGCCGCTACCAGGTCGTAGCGCGGTTTGAATAGGCTAAATTGTTTTTGAATCGTCGCCACTGGCTGGCCGCCGATTTTTAGGTCGAAGCGGGGTAACCAATGCAGCGGTTGTTTGGTCACACTGGCAACCACGTGATCTTGTAAGTCGAAAATATCAAAATGCTTAGGAATCTTAAATAGACTGCCCTGAGCGCGGTAAACGGGGCGTTCACGGTCATCGTAAATCGTAAATTTTTCGCGGACGGACCAGATTTTTTGATCTAAATAGAGTTTACGCATGAATTGTGCTCCAATCTTATGGTTTCGTTTGAAGCCTATGATACCGGAATTCTGGGCGGTTGCCTAGGCTTGATGTAAAAATGGGGATTAAACTGAGAAAAGGGGTCGTCAAATGGCTGATGCCAATCAACGTCTTCTGTTTGCCGTGATGACAAGGATAATTACGGTAAAAGTTAGACCAATCGGCCCATTTCGGAAGTTGTATTGACGCTAGATGGGGCGGGTAGTTAGACCACTATGACTTGGCTGAAATTGCGCAGTTTTAGGACTTGCTCGGCCGTTCAGAGGATGCTATAGTTTAGCTAGCTTTAAAGATACGGGATAGTAGCTGAAGTAATATTTTTATACTTATAAATCGGCAAATAGACGGTCTAAAGTGATATAAGGAGGAACTGATATGCAGCGAAGCGGGAAACGACATTCTGCGCGGAATATTACGATGTTAGTGATAGTTTTGGCTTTATTATTTGGTTTGGGCCTAGCCACCACAACGGCTGGTGCAAAGTCGACCAATGAACGGAAGACGCACACCGAGAAGGTTCAGTTGATGAAGAAGAATGATCGAGCCTTAAAGGCCGCCACATTAAATGCGAAGGGCTTGTCGATCGCGTGGAAGGACGTGCTCCAGCACAAGGTTAAATTGTTAAAGCAACTGAAGACGACGATTGCCAAGGAAAAGGGCAATGTGTATTCGGCCCGTCAAGTCAGGACCCTCACGCATAAGATTGATCGGCTCAATAAGAAATACACCCACAAGCTTAAGAAGCTAAAAACCCACAGGGATCCGGCCAGTATTCACTATGCTCGGTTTAAGGAGAAAAATGGCTATACGGTATTCACGAAGGAAAAGATTAAATGGGTCGGGAATCGCGCGTACGTTGTCTGGGGAATTCAAGAGCACGATGGTAAGTTTATCAATTATGGTGGTCACGGAAACGGCTTCACGACAGATTAATAGGGGTTAAAGGTCTGGAATTGCGTTTCCAGATTTTTTGTACTCTTATCTTTGCGGTCCCCTTGAAGCGATTATTCAGAGGCGGGTCAAAATTAATTCGATTTTTTGCAACTTTCTGCTTGCATTGGAGTCCACATGAAGGCTTAACCTAGGGTCATTCAAGTGTTCAGAAGAGAAAGCTCAGAAGCGTACATGCGAGCAAATCGGTTGTGTTTATGACCAAAGACGAATCTGGTGGTGTCTCTGTAAAAATCAGGACCGCAAATTGAGTTGTTTCCCAACGATAAGTCGTGTAGACTTAAGAGCAAATATGGTTGAGGAGATGGCATGATGGCTGATGCGCTACTGATTATTGATATGCAAAATGGGGTTTGTTTTAGCGAACCGGGGGTGGCCAATGCCGCTGCGGTGATTGACGGGATTCAGCGACGCATCACGCACTACCGCCAGTTAGGCCGGCCGATTATTTTCGTGCAGCACAATGACGAAGATTTGGTAGCCGATAGCTTGGCCTGGCAGATCATCCCCGCTTTTCGCGTGCAGCCGACAGACACAGTCGTTCAAAAGACACACGCCAACGCCTTTTACCACACCAATTTACGGCGCGTGCTGACCGACTTTGCGGCAGAATCGCTGGAAATTTGCGGCGCGCAGACCGAGTACTGTGTGGATACCACGACCAAGGTGGCGCATGGTATCGGGTATGATTTGGAAATGACGCCCGGGCTGACGACCACGGTGGATAATGCCTTTATGACAGCCGACCAAACTATTGCTTTTTACGAAGGTATTTGGAACCATCGCTTTGTCACGATGCTCCAGGATTAAAGATGATGACCGGGGGTGACTGGCGAGACGTGTCAGTCACCCCCTTATCTATACCAACGAAATTGGTGGGGGATTTGTAACCGGCTGTCGGAGAAGCTTAAGGGTTTCTTAATTAAGTTGTGGGCGTAGACCCTGGCTAAGGCCAAAATCATTGCTTAAATGAAAAGTTCTCAAGACTATGAAAAATAATCTTGAGAACTTTTTTAAGCTGTTAGAGATGTTTAAAACTGACTACCACAAGTATTCAACCGGGTTTTTAATATACTGGTCATAAACGTCCTGCACGATTGCCATTTGGTCGGCTGTCAGTGGCGCTAACTCAGCGGCAGAAGTGTTGCGTTCGATTTGCGTCGGGTTGCTGGCGCCAGGAATTACGGCGGACACGGCATCATACATCAAAATGTAGCGTAAGGCCGTGGCGGCTAATTGCTCGGTCCCTAAACGCCGCTTGAGTTCGTCAGCAGCCTTGACCCCGGTGAGGTAATCAACGCCGGAGAAAGTTTCCCCCTTATCGAAGTGTTGGCCATCCCGGTTGTTGGTCCGGTGATCTTCGGGCGCAAACTTGGTGTCGGCGGTGTATTTCCCACTCAGCAAGCCACTGGCCAAGGGGACACGGGCCAAGATGCCAACGTTGTGCTGCTGGGCCAAGTCAAAGAATAATTTAGCTGGGCGCAAGCGGAACATGTTAAAGATGATTTCGATGCCAGCGACGTTGTAGTCGAGGGTTTTGATGCCTTCTTCCACCTTTTCCACGCTGACCCCGTAATTGCGAATTTTGCCCTGTTGCTGCAAGCGGTCGAGTTCAAAGAACGTCTCCGGTTGGTAGTACACCTGGGTTGGCGGGCAGTGGAGCAGGACCATGTCCAACGCATCCAAACCCATATTCTGTAAGGATTCCTCGACGTAGCGGTCAATGTTGGCCGGACTAAAGTGGTCAGCCGTCAGGGGTTCTTCCTTGCGGCCAATTTTAGTGGTGAAATGCACGTCGGGGTGGCTCTTGATAAATTGCCCCACGGCCCGTTCACTGGCGCCGTTTTGATAGCCATCGGCAGTGTCAAAAAAGTTCACGCCTTGCGCATAGGCTTCGGCTAGCGTGTCTTCCGCGTCCTGTTGACTGAAGGGCAGTCCCCATTTGCCCCCGAGTTGCCAGGTGCCAAGGGAAACTTCGCTAATATTGAAACCGGTTTTACCAAAATTTCGATATTCCATCTGTTTATAACTCCTTTAATGGGTGATTAATGGTCATATCACTAGTTTACTACTTATTTTAAGAACCAGGTCTACATTTTTTCCAGACCCTGTCGCTGTTCCTCGTCAATGATGTGCGTGTACAATCCCGTAGCGCTGGTCGAATTCTGGCCAAGCTGGGTCGCCACGAGCTGCTCGTTTTTGGTGGCTAGATAGAGTTTGGAGGCCAGCGTGTGCCGAAGCTTGTGCGGTGTGATTCGGACCTTGAACGCTGATGAGTATTTGGCGACCATTTTTTCCATGGAGTTGGCCTGCATCCGTGAAGCTTGACCGCGATAACTGCTGAGAAACAGTGCTCGGTCAGTGCTAGTGGCATGGTAAGTTGCTTCACGGTGGTCAATGTAAGCCTGGATATACGGCAACGTCCACGGCGCAATCGGTACAGTATCACGCTGGCCACCTTTACGAACCACGCCAATCGTGCCGGTCTTGAGGTTCAGGTGCCGCAGGTCGGCATTGGCCGCTTCGGATACCCGCAGGCCACTACCGAGCAATAAGGCATTGATGGCCAGGTCACGGCGTTTGTCACGGTGGAAGTAGCGCTTCTTGGCCGGTGACAGCAGAGCCTCGTATTTCTGATCAATGAAGTCCAAGTATTCATGGTCGGTGTTGCCCAGCATCAGCTTGGTTTTGAGATTGGCGGCACGCGTGGCGTAGGTCTCACTGGTGCGGACCAGGGCGATCTTGTGCATGACGTTGCGGTCAAAATAAGCCTCGCCATTGTCGTCTTCGGTATCCTCAGTCAAATATTTAAAGAGCGAAGACAGGGCGTTGAGCGACCGATTGATGGTGGGGTGCGTCCGGCTACCGGGAGCCCCCGTCAATTTGGTCTGGTTCAGTAGGGCGGACTTGTACAGTTCAACCGTTTCTTTCTTCAGAGTCGCTAGGACCTGGATGTCAATATCGGCGGGGCGGGTAGCGGGGGTCAAACCTTCGCTGATCAACCAGTTGAAGAAGCGGCGAAACTCCGTCAGGTATTGGTATAGGGTAGCGGGCGATAAAGGAATGGTCGCTTTGGCCTGGTAATATTCCTGGACGTACCAGGGGGCGGTGGCCAGTTCTTCGTCAATTAATTTTAAGTAGTGCTGCTTTTCCATAGAAGTGGCCTCCAAACATATGTTCTCATATATTCTATGATACCGGTGAATGCCGAAATTAGCAAGCCCCCCGCTTGTTTTTTTACGGACTACTATCTTTAAAATATTTGTTTTAATGAAAGTAGTCAGCTGAGGAAATAGCCAAGAGCTAAAGCCGGTTAGTAGACTGGCCAGCCTTCAGTGAATCGTCTAAACGTGATAAAATGCGCTGAAACGTTGCTGCACGGCGGTTTAGCGGACCTGAGTACGTTTTCTGATTGGACTGGATTCAGTTCGCTTGAAATGACCGTTTCATTAAAGGCTATCGCTAGCCAATCGCTGTTAGAACGGCGTTTATCGGACTTTCAGATAAGATGGTCAGAGGCCTGAGCCGAAGCTGATTGATCAGTATCGTGGCAAGTACGCCGCTGAACGCAGCAAGTCCATTGCTGGCAATTCAGCCAGCGACAACTGCTAACCAAGCCAGTTCATCAGCAAGTTAGCACATAGCTGGCAAGTCTCACGGTCTGATTTAGCCGATGAATGGAACCATCAACCATGAAATTGGTCAAGCCAGCCAGCACTCGGTACATAGCGGTCAACGACCAATTTTTAGGGAAAACGACGTTGATTCTGAGCACACGTTCAGGTGTTAGCTGATCAAGGTATCACGAAAATGACGTAGAAACCGCCTGCAAATTGCGACTTTTTTGCGGTCAACGACCAGTAGGTTATGGTTACTGACGGCTGGCTGGCCGCTGGCAGTCAGCATGGATAATCAGCCAACCGCCAATGAGTTACTGGCAACGACTGAGGTAGTCGACTCAGTTTCAAGTTATGAATTGTCAGTAACGCTGAAAGAACTTGCTGACAGGATTGACGGGACCAACACCATCATAAGGAACATAGCTAACAGGGAACCGGCACTTTTCCCGTCAAAGTCTTTTTCTCATTCTACTTTACATAATATATATTATCGAAAGTAGTGGTTCAATCGTCAGCAGCCCCCGGATTAAGCCAAATTAAAACCAGTCAGCAAGTTTTTTACTCACCAACTGGTTTTTAAACTTTACTTCGGTTGACCCACCGCCAACGTTTTTAAAATCTCTCGGGTCAGCGGCGTCAGTTCCGTTGGCAATTGATCTAGCGGGAAAAATTTGGCGGCACTGGTTTCATCGTCATCACCATTGGGTTCGCCAGTCGCCGTGACTTCATAAACCACCGTGACCGAATCAATCTGATCACCATTGGGATATTGATATTGCATGCCAGCGCCACTCACGACCGTTAGCAATTTGGCGGCTTGCGCTGTCAGACCGGTTTCTTCAGCCAATTCGCGTTGAGCCGTCGTCAGCGTGCTTTCATTGAGTTCCTTCGAACCCGCTGGCAAGCCCCAAAAATGATTGTCCGTGCGGTGCACCAGCAATAACGCGGCTTGCCGATACACGACGGCCGCTGCACCGACGACGATCAGCGGCGTATGGCCGACTTGCTGGCGTAAATTTAACACGTAACCCACAGTTTCTCACCCGCCTTTTTACATGATTGTACCATACAAAATGGGCGTTAATGCCATTTGTTCTGAATGAAGTCTTGACGACCGCCCATTTCTTCAATTTGGTAGCGAAATGGGTTCTTGCGGTAAAAGTCTTGGTGTTCATCTTCTGCGGGATAAAATGGTTGGGCGTCTTCAATGGTCGTCACGATGGGCTCATCAAACCGGCCACTGGCGGCTAATGCGGCCTTGGACTTCTCCGCTGCAGCCCGTTGTGCGGGACTATTTACGAAGATGACCGGCCGATAGCTGTCGCCGCGGTCCTGAAATTGGCCACTGGCATCGGTGGGATCCGTTTGCCGCCAGTAAATTTCTACCAGTTCAGCGTAACTGATGATGCTGGGGTCGAAGGTGATTTTGACGGCTTCCGTATGGCCCGTCGTGTGGCTGGCGACTTCTGCGTACGTCGGGTTGACCGTGTGACCGCCGGTATAGCCGGAAACGACCGAGTCAATGCCTGGTTGCGTGTCGAAGGGCTGCACCATACACCAGAAGCAACCGCCCGCAAAAATTGCTGTCTCTTTTTCAGTCATGCAATCGCCCTTTCTTATTTGTCAAAAAGCTGTTCAAAATCGTGGTAGCCATTTTCTTCAAGCTTGTCGGCGGGAATGAACTTTAAAGCCGCTGAATTGATGCAGTAGCGTAAGCCGCCCTGGTCTTGCGGGCCATCCGTAAAGACGTGGCCTAAATGCGAGTTGGCGTCTTTACTCCGGACTTCTTGGCGAACCATGCCAAAGGAGTGGTCCGTATTTTCCTTAACGTTGGCGACATCGATGGGCTTGGTAAAAGATGGCCAGCCACACCCCGCGTCATATTTGTCAGTTGAACTGAATAGTGGTTGGCCGCTCACAACGTCCACGTAAATGCCATCTTCGTAAAAGGCATCATACTTACCGGTGAACGCGGCTTCTGTGGCCGCATGTTGCGTTACCGCGTATTCCTCTGCGGTTAGCCGTTGCTTCAAGTCTTCCTGATTTTCTTGTTGCTTCATGCTAATTCCTCCAATCAGTTGTACGCAACTTAATCGTTACTACTCCCAGTGTAAGACTTTTTACCGGAAACGCAAGGAATTTGACAAGCAAAAACCGGCTCACCATGCAGTGAACCGGCTTTGCCAAACGGTACTTACCTTCTATTTTGCCGATTGTCCAGCAGGTGTGTGGTACCGCAACTGAACACCTTCAATATCCACTTTCTGGATACCAACGGCCCGGTTCCGGTAGTACATCACACTGTGCTTAGACGGGTTGTGGGCTAATCCCATCGTGTGGCCCAATTCGTGTTCTGCCACGTGGAGGTCATCCGAGTGAGAGTAGCCGTACGTCTGCAACAAGCTAGGATTCAACGTCGCGGTAACCTTGGTCAAATAGTCGTTTTGCGCGGTGTATTCGGTCAAGCCGACGTCTTCGCCTAATGTTGCTGCCTGAGATTTAGAGGCTGTTTCCAAGTCGATCTGGGCATTTCCCTTAGTGCCCGCCTTGAAGTGAAAGGCCCCCGTCTTATTCCAGGCTGAAATCGCTGACTGCCAAATCCGCCGGTAATACCGGGACTTGGTCGTAATCACGTATGTGGCACTGGCGTGGGCGAAGCGTTCTGGCCCAAATGGGGTCACGCCTGCTGCCAACGCCAAGTTGCCGCCAACCTGCGTAAAGAACAAAACCAGCGTCGTCACAATGGTTAAAATCCCTCGGTACCAACCTTTAATCATGCAAAGTCCCTCTCTCTTGAAGGAGGATGCCTGACGGCTACCATCGACCCGTATTATACGGGAGTGCGGATTTAGAAGCGACTAAAAAACGGCTCTTTGTCAACTGTTGTTGGTAATCGGCTGTCTGAGGTTGCCTAATCGTATTATGATTAGGCAGCCTTTTTAATTCCGAATACTAGATGAATCCTTAATCTAAAGCTACTAAAACAACCGAATCCGTAGCTGACTCGCTTGATTA
>NZ_RHOB01000017.1 GCF_003946085.1 Levilactobacillus angrenensis
ATCAAGCGAGTCAGCTACGGATTCGGTTGTTTTAGTAGCTTTAGATTAAGGATTCATCTAGTATTCGGAATTAAAAAGGCTGCCTAATCATAATACGATTAGGCAACCTCAGACAGCCGATTACCAACAACAGTTGACAAAGAGCCAAAAAAAGAGGATTCAACCAGCCATCGACCGGTTGAATCCTCTTTTTGGTTTGGTTTAGATTAATCCTCGGAGGCCGCCATGGCTTCCAAGATCATGTCCAGCTGAGCGCACTTATTGCTCAAGTCATTCATTTCATCACCGAAGCGCGGCTCAATACGGACCGTCTCCGAGCTTGAATGAACACTCTCCGACTCCTGACGTTTTAGCGTGGCTAATTGGGAATTAGCGCGACGATATTCTTCCAGAATTTCAATTCGATTACTCATCTTTCTCACGTCCTTAACCTAGTTTTATTTATGATTATTTCGTGTCTCTAAATGACAAAAAGAATCATAACACTTAGGCGCGGATTTGTTAACGATAATCTTAACTTTTTTCAGCGAAATTCTAAAAGTGGCTAAAACAGACGGTTGGCCTGAAAGCGCTCTACTTCAAGGTTCCGGCGAAGGATGGCATGAAGTACTTGCTGATCGACTGAACCTTGACGTTTTGCCCGGGTTCTGGTGCCGCAACGAATTGGTTATTCCCTAAGTAGATGGCGTCGTGGTACGTGGCGCCCTTAGAACCCCAGAACAAGATGTCCCCTGGCTTAGCTGAGCCCACGGAATGCGTGGAGACGTAAGCTTCTTGGGAAACCGTGTTATGTGGCAGGCTGACACCCATCGCATGTTGATAAACGTAGGCAACCAACCCAGAACAGTCCATTCCACTCAATGAAGAGCCACCCCAAACGTATGGGATGTTGGCAGAGGCTAATTTCAATGCCAACCCCGTAACTGAACCGGACGTTAAGCCGGCCGTACTGGTCTTCTTCTTGGTGCTAGTACTGGTAGCAACGGCACTGGAACTAGCCGCTGCCGTACTGGAACTCGTTGATCCTTGGGCGCTAGAAGCCGTCGTGGATTGCCGAGCCACCGCAGAACGGGTGGTCGTCTTCAGGCGCTTCGTCTTCTTGGTCGTCGTGGTGGCCGTCGCATTTTGCGTCCCGGTCTTTGTCGTCGCCGCGGTACTCGTCACTGCTGGCGTGGTCGATTGACTGGTCTTAGCTGGTTGACTTTGGCCAGACTGACGCTGTGCCGGTTGACTCGTTGCTGATTGACTTTGACTCGTTACTGTCTTAGGCGCGGCCATCCGGCTTTGACGAACTGGTTTGACACTGCTGCTAGTTGCCGCACTGCTGCTCGTTGCCGCACTGCTGCTCGTTGTGTTTGACGAGGACGTCGTGGTTGGCGTCTGAGTTGCCGCTGACGGCGTTTGGGCCGAGGAACTGCTCGTTGATGCTGATTGCGTAACTTTGGCCTGAGACGGCTGCTGAACGGCTTGTGCGGCCCGTTCATGTTTCATGGTCTTAGTCGTCTGCGTAGCGGTAGACTGATTCGTCGCACTAGATTGCGTTGCGGAAGCCGTTTGCGCCTTGCTAGTGGCCGTTTGTGACTGACTGGTTGTGCGCGTTGACGAGGTTGCCGCTTGACTAGTCGCTGACTGGGAAGCTACCGATTGGCTACTGGTTGCGGCCGCTTGTTTTTGCTTGCTAGCAGCGGCTTGCTGGGCGGCCACGATTTGGGCCTGCACCGCGTTGGCCTTTTGGGTCGTTTGCCGCGTTGCACTAGTCTGTGACGTCTGAGTCGTTGCTGATTGAACGTTCTTATTTGCCGACGTTTGCGGAATCGTTAATTTTTGACCGACACTTAACATGTCACCGGTCAGATGATTGGCCTTTTGTAATTGGGCCACGGAAAGGTGATACGTTTGGGCGAGATCCCACAGGGTATCCCCTGATTTAACAGTGTAAGCCTTGTGGGTATTCTTGGCGGACTTGACCTGAAGCCGCTGGCCCACGAAGATTAGATCTGTCTTGGCATCGATTGAATTCTGTTGTTCTAAGTCCTGAACGGAAACACCGAGTTTTTGTGAAAGGTCCCACACGGTATCCCCTTGCTTAACCTGGATGCTATCCGCATTTGCGGTAATCGTGGCACCCGCCGCGAATGCCCCAATGGCACCGACGACCCCAACAACTGCTTTTGTCTTTCGTTGTCCTGTACTCATCTTCACCAACACGTCCTTTTATGACTTTAGATTTTCGAACAAATTTGAACACGGGTCGCTGAAGTCAACTTAACTTCGTCGCCCAGTCGTTCATAGTCAATACGAATCACAAACTAATATTACCACACGTTTTTCCAGTTTATTGTGAAATATTAAGGAATTATTAACGGATTTCAGCCGATAAACAGATGTTCGCTTATCCCCTTTCTGAAACAAATCCCGTGTCTGAAAGCGCTTAATATCAGCGGTTTTAAACAATTCTTCGCTAAAACATTTGTTCTTTTTCATCCTTCAACCGATTACGTGCCACTGCCACGGATTCGCCAAAATGTGATATTTCACTGCCATTTGCAGAATACAAGTTAATATTGGTATCGCTTTCTGTATCTTACAACTAACGGCCTAGACCCTTCGCTTGTGAAATTTAAAATTCTGCACGAAAAAAACGAGCAAACTGCGCTCGTTTATTTGTTAAGTCGCTATTCTTACTGAAATTAACCGAATAATCCCTTGAACCAATTGACAATCTTTTGCCAAATTTGCACGATGAAGTTCTCCGCCTTTTGGGCATCCGCGCTATTGGCAAAGTCTTTCACACCAGCCATTTTATCACCGATACTATTCGCCAGGTTATTGGCAACGTTGGTGACGTTAGAAATGTAATTCTTACTGGTGGAGACTGGCGCTTGTTGCACCTTGCTCAAAGCGATGGCGATGTTGGTAATCTGTGTCGAACTAGTCTGTCCGTCGATACCCTGCTTAGCCAAGGCCTTTTGCAGCATTTCCTCAATGTCTGCCTTCGTGGCGAGATCATTGCCATTTTGCCGTTGTTTAGCCAGGTCAGAAGAGACTGAACCCACAGCGGACATCAGTTTTCCAGGATACTTCTTGTTGCTACTGTTCGAATCGATTGCCGGTTGCGTGGCATCCAAGACCCCGTTGGCGGCCTGCGTGTTTTCTGAATTCAGTGTCAGACCGTCAGCTGCCAAGGCCTTGTAGACCCCGGTCAATGCTGATTCACCGGAAACGGATTTGTCGGCCGTGACCGTGATGATCACGTCCTTGACCCCCGCCATCGTGGCGACCATGGCGTATTGTTGCGAGGTGACTTCCGTAATGTTATTGCTACCGTTATATTCAGCGATATTGACCTTGACGCCAGTTCCCGGATCAGCGGGGGCTAAAGCGACAGAACTGATCATGCTCGCGTCCGTGGTTCCAGCCGCGTTTAAATATTGTGCGTAATCGCTACCCGTCGCGGTCAACGCTGTGTAGTTGGATTTCACGCCCAAGGCCGTGGCTACGGCATCTTTATCTTCGCTGGCCAATCCGGCCCCGTAGACCACGTAGGCTTTGGAGAGCGCCTTGGTCTGCACCGTACTGCCGCTCGTGGCGGAACTGCTAGTGCTACTGGTAGCGGTCGTCGCATCGGTCGTATCGGCGTGCATCGTTAAAGTTGATCCACCAATGCCCACAGCTAAGGCGGCGACTGCCAGGCTTAAAATAACGCGTTTCATCTTCATGAGTAATCCCTCTCTTTTCATTCGGGCGTCACTTTCCCCTTAAAATAAGTATAGCAGGTCCCCACCCGTTGCGTGAGTTCCTGCCATGAACTTAGAAAATTCTTCAATTTCAGCTTATTGCCAGAAACGCCGGGCACCCGCATATTCCGGTGCTAGCTCAGTCGTCGTCAGTGGCGCCATCTCGACGGCCTTCCCTGGCTTCGGCGCGTGAAGCATTTGGCCATTACCCGCGTACATCCCCACGTGATGGGCTTGTCCCGTCCCGTGATCATGGGCAAAGAAGACCAGGTCACCGACTACCAGTTCTTCTGGCGCTACGGGATAGCCGTTGGCAAATTGGTCCTGGGTATCGCGGGGAATCGTGTAGCCCAATGCCCGGTGCAATGCATAGATCAAGCCAGAACAGTCAAATCCTTGCGGCGTGATACCACCCCAGAGGTACGGTGTATCAATAAATTGTTGGCCCAGCATCAAGAGACGCCGGCCATCGTCTGCCCCATTGACACCGAGCTTAGCCGCGTCCGCTGCGATCCAGCCTTGGCCCAAGGGTGTCACGACTTGAATCCACTCTTCATCTTGACCAGTCGTCGTTAAGATTGTCCCCAGTGGCAGGTCCAGCAACGGTTGGCGGTCAGCGTCCAGTAAAGACGTGCCCGGGTGAACCAGCCGAACCGTCGTGGTGGGATATTCCAGTTCTTCATCACTGGCGGTCAGTTGGGTCAATGGAATCCAGCCCGGATAGCCTCGCCGTTCCTGCCGACCGGTTTGCCGCGTCACAAAAACGTGGGCCCATTCGCCCTCAACACGATCTAAAATCACCCGGTCGTTGAATAACGCTTCCGTGACCGTTCGATTGCGGTCGGCCAACTGTTCCTTTTCCGCGGGCTTCAGGCTGGTTAACCACGCCGTTAGGTCCCCATTCTTTAAGTAAGGTCGATCTGTTTTTGTTACGGCCGTTGGTGCTGACCAGACGAGCGCCGTCGGTACCTTGATCCGTCGAATTTCCATTAAAAACCGCCTCCAGTATCTTTACCCCCAATATACCAATAATTCAACCAACTTACTAGATTATCCCGACACCTTTTCCTGATTTTTTTGCTTTCTGGGAATCGGTTGTCGATTATAGCTTCGTAGTTCGAACTAGTTGCCTACCACCCCAACCAACCGCGGAGCGCTGTGGGCGGACCCGCCCACGGATAAATCCATAGTTGACGGATTCTCAGCTACTAGCGTGTGTGCTAGTAACCGGTCTCTAACACTTTATTGCTGGCTGACGCAGGTTCCTGGTAGCTAGGCCATTTGCTGACCGCCCTCTACTTAACCGCTGACACCTAAATATCGCTAACTCACCAGCAATGGTTCTTCACAGCAAAACAGGCCGTGACCTGTGCCACCGCCTGTTTCACTAACATCCCTATTTTTTCCGATAACTGAATTCCCCGAACCCACCGCTTACAGCGCGAGATAGGCTTCTACGATGCGTTCTGGCGTGAAGCCGGCCATGGCAGTAACGGCTTCGCCTGGACCACTGGCACCGAATTGTTCTTGCGTCAACATGGTGCCATCTAACCCGGTGTATTGGCACCAGCCTAAGCCACTGGCCATTTCGATGGCGACCCGGCGGCGTAAGTGTGACGGTAGGATCCGTTCACGGTAGTCTGCCGATTGGGCATTGAAGCGTTCAAAACTCGGAATGGAGACGACCCGCACGTCGTGACCCAATTCGCTTAATTTTTCCTGGGCTGCTAACGCCAGATTAACTTCAGAACCCGAGGCCATCAAAATGCCTTCAGCCTGGTCATGAGCATCGGTGACCACGTATCCACCGCGCTTTACCCCGGCCTTGACCGCCGTTGGCTTCGGTAACGTGGCTAAGCCTTGCCGCGACAACACGATGGCCGTAGGATGGTCTGTCGCTTGGACCGCTGCTAGCCAAGCCGCTGCGGTTTCATTGCCATCGGCTGGCCGGTAAACCGTCAACCCGGGAATTGCACGCAGAGCCGCTAACTGTTCCACGGGTTCGTGGGTCGGCCCATCTTCCCCTACGGCTAGGGAATCATGCGTGAAGACGTAGGTCACTGGCAAATGTTGCAAAGCGGCCAGACGAATCGCTGGCTTCATGTAGTCTGAGAAGACGAAGAACGTCGAACCGTAGACTTGGGTGCCCCCGTGGAGCGCAATCCCGTTCATCGCGGCCGCTTCCGCAAATTCACGGACGCCGAACCAGAGATTCTTCCCTTGAGGATTGTCCACGCTAAAGCGGTCACTGTCCGCTACCGCCGTCTTATTGGAACTAAACAAGTCCGCTGAACCGCCCCAGAGATTAGGAAGCGCTGCACTCAACTTTTGTAGGACCTCCTGACCGCTGGCCCGTGATGCCAATTTATCCTTCTTGTAGTAGGTTGGCAACTGGTCCGCTAAGTCATCTGGTAAGGTCTTGCTGACGCCTTGGGCGAACCGGGCAGCCAGCTTCGGTTGAACGTCAGAGTACCGGGCAACCAGGTTGGACCATTCTTGATGGCTGGCCCACCCGCGGGCTTTGATGGTGGTCATGAACCGTTCGTGGACCGCCGCTGGGACCGTGAAAGGATCACAATTCCAATTGTAATGGGCCCGCGTCGTCGCTAGATCCGCTTCACTGAGCGGGGCACCGTGAACCTTGTTCGTTCCGGCGTTGGGGCTCCCGGCCCCGATCTGCGTCTTCACTTCGATCAGTGTTGGCCCGCTCTGCGCATTTTTGGCCAACCGAATGGCCCGGTCAATCGCCGCCAGGTCTTCACCGTCATCCACGCGCAAGTAGTTCCAGCCGTAGCTTTCGAACCGCGCGGCCACATCATCATGGCACGCGTTGCTCAGCGGCCCATCTAACGAGACGTCGTTGGAATCATATAAAACGATCAATTTGTGTAACTGTAATTGGCCCGCCAAGCTAGCAGCTTCGGCAGCGACCCCTTCCATCAAGTCCCCGTCACCACACAGCGCGTAAGTGTAATGGTCGACCACGTTCAAGTCGGGTTGGTTGTATTCAGCACGCAAATGGCTTTCCGCCATCGCCATCCCGACAGCCATCCCAATGCCTTGGCCTAAAGGTCCGGTCGTGGCATCCACCCCCGGCGTTACGCCGACTTCCGGGTGTCCTGGCGTCTTACTGCCTAATTGGCGGAAATTCATCAGGTCATCGCGGCCTAACGCGAATCCACTTAAATGCAATAAGCTGTACAGCATCGCTGACCCGTGTCCCGCCGACAAGACGAACCGGTCCCGGTTGAACCACTGGGGAAATGAGGGGTCGACGCGTAAGTGCCGTGAGAACAGCACGTAGGCCATGGGTGCTGCCCCCAACGGCAACCCCGGGTGACCAGAGTGGGCCCGCGAAATCATGTCCATGCTGAGCATCCGCACGGCCGTGACCGCTTGCGTGTCTGTTTCGTCAAAATTCACTTGGTTTGAGATAGCTTCTTCATTCAACATTTTTAAATAACCTCACTTAAATCGGCCGGACCAATCACAGCCTAGTTTTTGGTTGATGGCACAAATCCATTGATTTTACCGGTAAAAATCGATTTCGTTCATCGACTTTCATCACTATACCAATTTAAATTAATTAATGCAACCCCTCTTACAAAAGTTGTTGTACCGGGGATTGTCTTTGAATAAAATCGAATATACCAAATAGACCGATTTATCTCAGTTGCAACCGGTTGTCCCAAAACGCAAAAAAAATCGCCAACTTTTCCGAAAATATCGGTTAAGTTGGCGATTTTACAAATTGTTTTCTGTAAACTTATTTTTGACTAGCCGCTTCGATTTGCGCAACGGTTGGAATCGATGGCATAGCCCCTAAACCTTGGACCGTTAAGGAACTAGCACGTTGAGCAAAGACCAGCGCGGTGGCCACGTTGCTCAGGTCTGGCTTCAATTGTGAGCTGAGGGCCCCGATAAAGGTATCCCCGGCGGCAGTGGTGTCCACGGCCTTGACCTTGAAAGCGGGTACGAAGCCAGAATCCTGTTCGGTGGCGTAGTACGCCCCTTTACTGCCGACCGTGATGATCAGGTTCTTGACGCCCATTTCCCGGAACTTCTTGGCGTTGGCGTCCATGGAGGCCTCATCAGTCACTTCAATACCGGTCAATTCGGCACTTTCCGTTTCGTTTGGCACAACCAGATCAGTGACCTTCAAGATCTCAGGGTCGATGGTTGCGGCTGGTGCTGGGTTCAAGATGGTCGTGACCCCATGTTGCTTGGCAATCTTAAAGGCTGCCAACGTGGCGGCTTGGGGCGTTTCAAATTGGGTCACCAAGAAGTCTGCCTTAGCGATTTCGTCTTCGCGGGCTTCGACTTCTGCGGCCTTGATTTGTTGGTTGGAGCCCCCATAAACCAAGATACTGTTCTGGCCGGCTTCGTCCAACAGAATAAAGGCTGAGCCAGTCCCGACCGTCTTGTCCGTGATAATGGCGCTGGTGTCGATACCATCGTTGTTCAATGATTCGACCATGAAACGACCCGCGTCGTCATTACCGACCTTACCGATAAAGCTGGTTTCCGCACCGGCTCGTGCAGCAGCAACGGCCTGGTTAGCACCCTTCCCACCAGCAGCACTACTCTTGTTTTCTGTTGATAACGTTTCCCCTGGTTGTGGCATCCGCGCCACGCGCAGTGTCGTATCGACGTTCAGGCTTCCCAGAACCGTAACTTTGTTTGACATAATTAACCTTCACTCCTTAAAAAGTGTCCGAATTGTAAAACGTTTTACTCCATGCTGACACGAGGAGCAAACGTCCAGATTACTCCTAGCGTATCATGTTTCGAAAAGGCTTACAAGAACTAATTGAAATTTATTTTAACGGGGCCGTACTCTCGCGCTCCTGGAGGTTGACCGGTAAGTCGACCAATTGGGCTGCTTGCCGTTGATCCTTGATCCGGTTGATGAGTAAGCCCGTGGCTTGTTGGCCCATGGTCACAACCGGTTGATGGATGGTCGTCAGCTTTGGCACCACGTACTCATCGAGGTCGATATCATCATACCCCAGTACCGAAATATCTGCCGGCACCCGAACACCTTGCTCGTGCAAGCCGCGCATGAGCCCCAGTGCCGTTTCATCGTTGACCGCAAAGACTGCCGTGGGGTGCTGCGCCAATACGGCCGCCGTGGCCTGGTACCCACCCAACTTGGTCATCGGTGAATGGATTACGGCCGTCTCGGCCAGGTCAACGTGATTGTCGGCCAAGCGACGTTTGAACCCAGCGACCCGAATCTTGAGGTTTTGTGTCGGTTGGTCTGGCATGACGACCACGATGCGTTGATGGCCCAGCGCCAACAAATGATCCGCGGCCAATTTACCGCCCTGCGCGTCATTGATTTGGACGCGGTCAAGGCTCGGCCCACCGTTTTGATCGATCAGCAGGTACGGAATGCCGTTTTTCTTTAAAATATTATCAATGGCTTCCCCCGTGATGGAGGCGCTGGCAATGATCAACCCGTCCACTGCACGCTTGATCAGCTCTTCGAGGTAATAGCTCTCCAACTTTTCATCGTGGTTAGCCCCAAAAATCAGCGGGATAAAATGACGTTCCCGACTGGTCTCTTGGACCCCCCGGATGAACATACTGAAAAAGGGGTTACCCAGGTTCGGGACTAAGACCCCAATGGTTTGTGCCGACTTCATGATCAAGTTGCGCGCATTAAAATCGGGAACGTATCCCATCTCTTCTTGCAATTGATGGACGCGCCGCCGTGTGTCCAGACTGAAGCGTTCACCCTTGCCGTTTAAAATTTGCGAAACCGTTGTGACTGAAACACCCGCCGCTTCGGCCAGGTCTCGAATCGTTACTTTCCGTGTCATAGTAACCCCCACCGTCTAGATTTAACTTCAGTTTCTGAAACACCGGCTCCCCATTTGCACGACCTAAACGCACATAGCGTAACCTAAGTCTTATTATACCCCATGGGTCCTAGTTTTTTGCGACTATTTTTATGAAAATTGACACCCCAGTCATTTTCATCCGCAAACTGCCCCGAACCAGCGCTGGCGAGGCGACTGGTCAGCTGGCATACCACACTTCCGTGAAATTGTGTGGCCCCGTTTGTGAGCGACAAAAGAGGCATCAGGCGCCCACCTCACGTGAACACCTGGTACCTCTTCAGTTATGGCCGATTAAGCCTTTAAAATTTTATCGATTGCAGCCAGTTCTTCTGGATCAAATTCCAGGTTTTGAACCGCCTTAACATTTTCTTGTAAATGACTCGCCTTGGATGCCCCGGTGATGACACTGGTGATGACCGGGTTGTGCAAGAGCCAAGCTAACGCCATGTGCGACAGCTTTTGACCGCGGCTGTGGGCAATCTTGTTCAAGGCCTGCAGCTTTTGCGTCATCTTATCGCGCCCATCGTCCAAGATAAATTCGTTGGACCAGTGGATATCCACGTCAGCTGGGATCCCATCTAAGTATTTATCCGTTAATAACCCTTCAGACAGCGGTCCGTAAGCAATGGCGCCAGCGTTATTTTGAGCCAGCATGTCGAATAATCCATCGTCATTGGCCGTCTGGTTCAGCATGTTATAGGACACTTGGTCAACGACAAACGGCGTGTGCAAGTCCTTAAAGATCTTGATCATGGCTTCCGCCTGTGGTTTGGTGTAATTGGAGATGCCGACGTACAGCGTCTTCCCTGCCCGAACCAGGTCATTTAAAGCCACGGCCGTCTCTTCTGGCGACGTTTCCGGATCGAACCGGTGGCTGTAGTAAATGTCCACGTAGTCCAGCCCTAAGGCTTGCAGTGAACGGTCCAATGAGGCCGTCAGTGCCTTGCGTGAGCTCATTTGCCCGTAAGGCCCTGGCCACATGTGGAACCCGGCCTTACTGCTGATGACCAATTCATCCCGGTAAGGCTTCAATTCACGTTTAAACACCTCACCAAAGAGACTTTCAGCCGCGTATGAACCGGGGCCGTAGTTGGCCGCCAAGTCAAAGCTAAAAATACCGGCGTCAAAAGCCTTCAGGATAATGTCGCGGGTATCGCCGTAGTTGGCGTTTTCCCCAAAACTATGCCACATCCCAAATGAGATGGCGGGTAGTTGGAAACCCGTGTTCCCTGCCCGTCTGATTGGCATTTTTTCGTAACGGTGTTCATCTGCAAGATACATTCTGCCACATTCCTTTCCACTTATACCTAAATTAAAGTATAGAGAATTGGTGTGGACCAGTCAAGTTTCTTATGTGTATTTTGTCAGAATCGTTCGGGATTTGTCTAACCTCTTACCACTGGCTACCCACATCCAAGCTGGCCGCCTACCGTTCACTAGAAATGCGTTGCAACGCGGTAACAAAAATGCCACCAACACCGTCACAGCAGCGTTGATGACACGCGATAATTCTTAAATTAAAGGTTGAAGCTAGAACCATTGTCACCATACGACTTATGACATTAGAATTAGTCGTTTACAGCTTCGTAGTTTGCGCTGGCCACCTACCGTCCGCCAACTATGGGTTGGAACGCGGTGGGCGGACCGGACCGAGCCTGAAAAGCGGTCTCGGCCTCGCTTTGAGCCGAAAGCCCGCGTCTCAAAGACGCCAGTTGTCTAAGCGGCATGAACCGCGCCGCTAAGACAACTCCCACAGCTGAACCCATATTTGGCGGACTCTCGGTTACAGGAGTGCTTGCTAGTAACAATTGGTTTAGCCATAGGTAGCGGCTGATTTGGCAACTAGTCTTTAACTAAGCCAATGTTGCTGACAATCACCAACCTCGCCGGAACCCTGGCTGACGCAGGCCCTGGTTTCACTAATTTTAGCGAACTGAACACTGTCGTTCCGGGGATTACTGCCCACATTTGGTGAACGGTAAAGCAATCACTTTACCTTGGTGTCGCTAAGCTTAACGGCCTGCGAGACGTGACCGTTGGTGGCGGCGAGGAGTGCCTTGGCCTCGGCAATGGTGCCCTTGGTCTCAATCAAGACGATTGCCAACGGAACATTATTGTCGGACCGTTCCAGCGCGCGTTCTGCGGCCAGCGTTGACGTTTGTGTGGCTTCCGCAATGATCTTCTTGGCCCGTTCAAACGTCTTGTCATTGGTTGGGACTACGTTGATCATCAGGTTTTGATAGACCTTCCCCGTCTTGATCATAATTCCCGTTGACAGCATGTTTAAGACCATCTTTTCAGCGGTCCCCGCCTTCAACAGCGTGGCCCCGGTAATAATTTCGGGTCCCACGACTGGGGTGATTGGGTAATCCGCTAGTTCAGCCAGCGGGCTCCCCTCGATGCAGGAAAAACCGATGCCCACGGCGCCATGGTCTTGGGCGAACCGGAGCGCGGCCAGTGTGTAAGCCGTCTGCCCTGAGGCTGCACTGGCGATAACGATATCCTTATCCGTCAATTCGACGCCAGCCATGTCGGCTTGGGCCATTTCGACAGAGTCTTCTGCGGCCTTGACCGTATGGGTTAAGGCCGTCTCGCCCCCGGCAATCAGGCCAAAGGTTTGCTCACCACTCAGCCCATAGGTCGGCTGGAGTTCTGTGGCATCAATGACCCCTAACCGGCCAGACGTCCCCGCACCGACGTAGATCAACCGGCCACCTTGATCAAACAACGGGTAAGCCGCATCGATAGCCGCGGCAATCTGCGGTAATTGCTTCTGGACAGCGCGCGCCACCCGGTGATCCTCCCGGTTGATCGTCGCCACCATTTCCAAGGTCGATTCCCGGTCGATGTGGGTGGACCGGTGGTTACGTTGTTCTGTCAGTAATTCATCAAATTGCATAGTGTCAGCCTCCAACTCCGATTAATTCTCACGGTTATGTATTCGCTTTCATTGCACCTAATCTAGGTATAACATGTTTCATAATTAATTTCAATTACGATTTTGCTTTTCGCGCAAGTTCCCCGCCTTTTTCCGAAAAATAAAAAAGCAGCTGGCAATTGCCAACTACTTTCATAGAAAATCATCGATTGCATGTTTCGATTTACGTAAAGTTAACTGAAAACTTTACTTTTCAACCTTCATCCACTGGTACCCGCGACTCATCCCCGCTGGGTTCCAAACGTAGCCGGAAACCTTGTCGTTCCACATTTCTACTGTGGCTGGTTGATACAGTGGGATGACGCCTTGTTGCGACATCAAGCGCTTTTCAGCATTGACCAGGTCTTGGTAGCGCGCCGTTGGATTGTTGGCGTCCTTATTTTCAGACGCCTTGACGTAGCTATCGTACTTGGCATCCGAGAAGTCACCGTTGTTATTGGTGTTGCCGGTGCTCATCAAGGATAGGAAGTTGATTGGGTCCGCAAAGTCTGCACCCCAGTTCGTCAAGACCAGTTCGAAGTTCCCGGTGTTGGACCGGCTCAACCGCGTCTTGTAAGGTAACGTGTTGATAGTGACCTTCACGTTCGGCAGTTTTTGCAGCTCTGCTTGAATGTATTGGGCCACGGTCTTGGTCACGCTGGTATCATCCGCCATCAGCGTCAGGTTCAACGACTTGGTGCCGGTTGCCTTGAGGCCAGCCTTCATCAGTTTCTTGGCTTGCTGCAGATCATAGGTTACCCCAGATTTGACGTAGGCGTCCTTGGCAAAATCAGCATTGGTCTTTGGGTTGCGTGACAGGTTTTGTGACACGAAGCCTAATGGTGCCTTAGACCCGTCTCGCAGAACGCTCTTGGCCAATTGTTGCTTGTCGATGGCCATGGATAAGGCTTGACGGACCTTCAAGTTCCGCAGTGCCTTGACCTTCTTTTGGTTCATCTGCATGTAGTACGTGCTTCCACCAACGAAGGTCTTCATTTCCTTATTGTTCTTCAGGTTGGCCACCTGCGTCCCGTCTAAGGTCGTGGCATCCAATTCCTTCTTCTGGAAGAGGCTCAGGCCGGTCGATGGATCCGCTACGACTTGGAAATGCATCTGCTTAAGCGTGATGCCTTTCTTGTCCCAGAACTTGGCATTCTTCTTTAACGTCCAGCTCTGACTGGTCCCTTGCCACTTGGTCATGGTAAATGGCCCATCGTACGCCGTTTGCTGACTAGAATGGCCGTAGTCACTGCCGTATTTCTCGACGACCTTTTGTTCCTGTGGGAAGAAGGTCGGGAAGGCCAGCAGTAGTTTGAAGTAAGCGACTGGCTTGCTCAACGTGACTTGTAACGTGTGTTTATCCACGGCCTTGACGCCCAATTGACTCGGCGCGACCTTGCCATTTTGCACGGCACTGTAATTCTTGATGCCGGCCATCAAATAAGCGTACTCAGAAGCCGTCTTAGGATTGACCGTCCGTTGCCAGGAATAAACGAAGTCCTGGGCCGTAACCGGCTTACCGTCGTTCCAGTGGTTGTCGGACCGCAGTTTAAACGTGTACTGCTTACCGTCCTTAGACACCGTGGTCTTAGTGGCCAAGGCGTTGATCAACTTTTCATTCTTACCGAGCCGATACAGCCCTTCTTGCGTGTGGTACAGCATGGTCAGACTGCTGGAATCTGAGGCCTTTGACACGTCCAGCGTGGTGACTTCTGCTTTGGCTGCGAGTTTGACCGACTGATCAGCCGCCAATTGACCCGACTTTGACGTACTGGTCGATGACTTACCGCAAGCGGCCAAACCGCCAGCAACCAGTAACGCTGCCCCCATTAAAATACCTATCTGTTTTCCCTTCAAAACGTTCGCTCCTCATTCATCTAAAATAGTCTGGTGTAACAATTTTAACTTACCTGCGCGTTCAAATAAAGCCCCAAGCTTCAAGAGGACCATTTCTTGCCCCTTGCCGGCATTAAACTGGATGCCCAGCGGCAACCCGTCAGCGGTGACCGCCGTCGGCAAGCTGATAGCTGGTTCCCCGGTCAGATTAGCTTGTTGCGTAAATGGCGACCGGGTTAAGGCTGGCAGCCATTGGTCATAGATCAGCTGCTTTTGTGCGGCGGGCTTTAGGCTAGCAATGTCGGCCATCTTTGCCGCATTTTCCGCGGAAACCAGGGTATCACCGACTTTCGGAGCAGCCCAAGCCGTAGTTGGCGTCAAAATGACCGGATACTTGGCGTGCAGCTGCGCCATTTGCCAAGCGGCTTGGTCCCATTGCCCCAAGGACAAACTGTATTCGGCGGCCGTCGTGTTCAACCCCGTCTGGTACAGTGCCCAGGTCAACAGTTCCATGTCGTCAGCCGTCAATGGTCGGTCCATGCCGGCCTGCATTTGCCCCATAAAGGCGGCCGTCTCACCAGCATTCATGGTGTAGTAGCTTTCCATCAAGGCCACGCCGTCGATGGGATTGTGGACCTCTTCTACGTCAAAGCCCTGGTCACTCAAGAAGGTCACGGCGTCCTTGACCGCCTGTACCGCATCCGGACTGACCGGCGTGCCGACTGGCGATTCGGTCGTATAGCCGATAACACCGGGTTGTACCGGTTGGTCGAGCTGGGCCAAGAAACCGGGCTGTTCCAGCGGTTGTTGGAAGACCGCGGCGGGCTGAATCGTTTGTAAACTATCCAGTAACGCCGCCGTGTCGGCCACAGAACGGGTCAGACCAAAGTCAATGGCTGCTCCTTCCCACGACCGCCAGTCGCCAGGACCCACGGGAACTCGGCCCCGGGTCGGCTTGAGGCCAATCGTTCCGGACCACGAGGAAGGGATTCGAATCGAGCCACCCCCGTCACTGCCGGCCGCCAGAGGTACCATCCCCGCCGCCACGGCCGCACCGGCTCCACCAGAGGAACCGCCGGGTTGATAGTCGGTGTTCCACGGGTTGTGAGCGTCGCCGTAGATCTGGGCATCCGTGATATTCTTAAAGCCAAATTCAGGGAAATTGGTCTGGCCAATCACGATGAAGCCTGCCCGTTGCAAGGCTTCCACGAAGAAGCTGGTCTGCGTGGCCACGTTATTTTTCAGCAGACGCGAGCCACTCGTACTCGACTCACCCTTGAGCTGTTGGCCCAAGCCTTTCAGAAGCAAGGGTACGCCCAAAAATGGCTGTCCGTGGTCCTCAAGAGCCGCCGCTTCCTGTAGCGCCTTCTCCCGGCGCGTGGTGATGACCGCGTTTAACGTCGGGTTTTGCCGGTCGATCTCCGCTAACGCCCGTTCAACCAGCTCCTGACTAGTGACCTCGCCTGACCGTATGCGCTTAGCCCAGGTCAATGCTGGGGTCCCAATCCAATCCGTAATTGCCAATACAACCGCCTCCTATAATCTATGTAACCTGGCCGCGACCACCACGCCGCAGCTCACCTTTACCTTCACTCACCAAATTATTTTTTCTGCCAACCGTGACCGGTCTGACCACAAAATCACTAATTATTGGTAAGTTAATATCTTCATTCTACCACGTACTGGTTGTAAAAGCGTTTCCAAGTAGTTATACTTAAAAAGTCTTAGGTCACAAACTGAAAGGAATGAAAATTGATGAATAAGACGAAAAAATGGTTGGTTTTAGGTTTAGGGTTAAGCTTAGTGATGAGTGTCGGTCTCGTTGGTTGCGGGAAGTCCTCATCAGAGTCAACAAATACCAAGGTCGCTAACAAGAAGACCTTGATCGTGGCGACGTCCGGGACGCTGTATCCCACGTCGTTTCACGCTTCCAAGAACAGCAAGCTGACTGGCTTCGATGTCGAAGTCGTTCGGGCAGTTGCCAAGGGCTTACATAAGAAAGTCCAGTTCAAGGAACTCAGTGTTGATGGGCAATTGACCGCGGTCAACTCCGGTAAGGCTGACATGGCGGCCAACGACTTCGGTCTGTCCCCCGCACGTAAGGATAAGTACGCCTTGTCGACGGTCTACAAGCACTCATTTAACAGCATCATGGTCCGTAACAGCAATGATTCCGGCATCCACAACTGGGCCGACATCAAGGGCAAGCGGTCCGCTGGGGAAGCTGGCACGGGTTACCAACGCCTCGCACAACAATTAGGCGCCAAATTGGTCAACTACGACAATGTTTCCAACGATGTTTACCTGAAGGATGTCAAAAATGGTAAGACCGATTTTATCATGAACGACTACTACCTGCAGAAATTAGCATTGAAGGCCATTCCGAACAACGGCTTACACCTGGTCAAGAACATGTACTTCACCACCAGTGATGACGGCCAAGGGGTCGGTATCCTGATGAAGAAGAGTAACACCAAACTCAAGGCCGAAATCAACAAAGAAATCAAGAAGCTGTTGAAGGACGGCACCATCAAGAAATTGTCCGAAAAGTACTACGGCGCTGACGTGACGCAAAAGCCAAACGTCAAGATTGCCAAGAACTTTACGATCAAGTCCAAGTACACGGGCCAATAGAAAGTCAGGTGGCGCCACTGTGCTCAAGTATTTCTCGATTCCGGGCTTCTTTAATGCCAAACTGGCGTGGTCGTCGATTCCCCAAATCTTAGCGGGGCTGCCGATGACCATCTACCTGACCGTCATGGCCTTTATCCTGGCAACCATCCTGGGGATGTTCCTCACGCTGGCGCAACTCAGCCACATTCGGGTGCTCCACTGGCTGGCGCGGGCCTACATTTCCTTCATGCGGGGCGTGCCGATGCTGGTCGTCTTGTTCATCGTCTACTTTGGCTTTGGCCTCACGGCGATTCCAGCGGCCATCATCTCGTTTACCATCGGGGCAGCGGCCTTCGTGTCCGAGGTATTCCGGTCCTCATTTCTGGGGATCGACCACGGGCAGTACGAGGCGGCCTACTCGATTGGCTTACCCTATCGGAAAGTCATGCGGTTAATTATCATTCCGCAAGCCTTTCGCATCAGCATTCCCGCGCTTGGCAATATTTTGCTCGACATGTTCAAGGGCACTTCGCTAGCCGCCATGATCACGGTGACCGAAATGTTCATGGACGCCAAGATCGTTGCCGGCGCCAACCAGGACTACATGACCATCTACATCACGATTGCCATCCTGTACTGGCTGTGCTGCGTGGTCTTGACGGCGGGGCAAAACCAGCTGGAACGGTACTTAGACTACGACCGGAAAACCATTCACATGAAAATGATTTAACGTTTAAAGCCGCGTTCGCTGGGCAGTAATTCTGTGTTATGATCCCTTTGTGGTTGTCAGATGAAATAATATAAATTCATCTGACAATGACGGAGGGATTTTTGTATGCCAAGATTTAAGTATACTGCCATAGAGAAGCTGGCATTGATTAATGAGTTTGAAGCTTCAGGGCTTTCAAGTAAGGCCTTTGGGAAGATGAAGGGCTTAGGGGCAAAGACCATTGCCCCGTGGTGCGATCGATACCACCGCGATGGCCTTGACGGACTGAGAGAGGCCAAGAAGAATCAACACTATCGTGAAGCCCTCAAGCTTCAAGTCGTTCATGCTTTCTTGCGCGGTGAAGGTTCAAGGCAAGAGGTCATGATGAAATATGGTTTACGTTCAACTTCTCAAGTATGGGCCTGGGTTTCCAGGTCCTGAAGATGAGCCGTAAAACCACATTGGAAGAACGCATTGAAGTTGTCGAGTACGTTACCAATCAGAAGCACTCATACAGTGAGGCCACCGAACGATTCCAGGTCTCATACCAACAGGCCCGTTCTTGGGTCCTAAAGGCCAATCTACGTATTCGCCAATTAGAAGGCCAAGTAGCTGACATGAAGCTATTGGAGGAATTCGTAAAAAAATATCAGGAACTTCAGCGCAAGGGGTGAACAAACAGCATCGGCAAGCTTACCAGGCAGTTAATTCTTTTACTAAAGGCGTCTTTTTCTGAATACTAAATTTAGTATCCCCATCCTAGTCCCCCTTCTCCTGGAACTCATTTCTCCCCCGGTTAGATAGTTCTATCATGCAACCAAGCTGAACCACTTCTTTGACACTGACTTGGGTTCTTAGAACCGTTACGCAAAAAGAGAGCTTGGGTAGCATTGTCCCAAGCTCTTCCGCCGTACTATATGTCAAAAACTGCCCGGCACCAAGTCCGAGCAGTTTTTTTATCTTTCATTTACTGTTTCTGCCGACCGGTCACCTTGGTAAACAAGGAGTCGACGGGTTCTTCATGGTAAATCAGGTCGATGGCCTTGCCGAACATCTCACCGACAGACATGATGGCAAATTTATCGCTTTGTTTGTCTTCTGGCAATTGAATCGAGTCGGTAATGACGACCTTCTTCAATACAGATTCGTTGATCCGTTGGGTCGCGTCACCGGACAAGACGGCGTGCGTAGCTGCCGCGTAAACGTCGGCGGCACCGGCCTTCTTCAAGGCATCGGCGGACACCGTGATTCGGATAGCCGTGTCAATGATATCATCGACCAAAATGGCATGCTTGCCCTTCACATCCCCAATCACGGCCTCTGGATGCGCGGCGTTTTCAGTATCGGAACGGTTGTCGATAATCGCAATCGGCGCGCCCAACAATTCAGCTAACCGCCGAGCCCGACTCACACCGGCATGGTCAGGTGCGACCACGACGATGTCTTCGTCCGCCAGACTGGTGTTTTCTTCAAAGTAACTGGTCAATAACCGGTCGCTTTGCAGGTGGTCAACGGGGATATCGAAGAAGCCTTGCAGCTGAGCCGCGTGCAGGTCCAACGCAATGACCCGGTTGACACCGTCCATTTGCATCAATGACGCAATCAACTTGGCCGTGATGGGTTCGCGGGACCGAGCTTTGCGGTCGGCCCGTGAGTAACCGTAGTACGGAATCACCACGTTGATCTTTTCCGCGCTTGCCCGCCGTGCGGCATCCACCATGATCAACAGTTCCATCAGGTTCGTGTTCACGGGATCGGAAACGGACTGAATCAGGAACAATTCATCCCCCCGGATACTTTCGTCAATACTGATCTGAATCTCCCCGTCACTAAAATGCTTGATTGTCGCCTTGCCCAGTTCCACTCCGGCCGCCTTCGCGATTTTTTCCGCGAGTGGACGGTTAGAATTCAACGCAAAGACTTTCATTCTACCAGCTTCGACGTGTTCTGCCATAACAGCCTCCCTGTGGGATTACCACAAAATTCATCTATTTTCTGTTCTTATTATCGCAATCTTTGCCCGGAAACGCAACGGTTGGCCCTGCAAATTTATGATTGTCTTGGGTTAAGCGCTAAATCACGGTTTGAACTGGCCGCCTATCGTTCGCTAGAGATGAGTTGGAACGCTGAGGGCGCCGGGCCAAGCCAAAGAACGGTCTTGTCCCTTAACTTGGAGCCGAAAAATCACGTCTCCAAGTTACCAGTTTCCTAAGTGCCATGAACCGTGCCACTAAGGGAACTTCCACAGCTGAACTCATCTCTAGCAAACTCTCGGCTACGATGGCGATTGCTGACAACAATTGGTTTAACCCATTTTGCAATTGCACACCAATTAGTGGCTCACCAAACCGTTCTTAACGCCACAGTCCGTCCACATAGCGTACCGACACATCTGGTGCAACGCAGCTAGCTCCCGTCTTACCATAACCATGGGGATCTCGCATCATTAATTTTGAGACGCTGCCGGCATAAATTGTTGCGGGGACACGCCCTGCATCCCAATCATCGGGTCAATTTGCCGGCTCAACACCAGTTCCGGTGTCAAACGGTAATCCTTGGGCGCGGTCGACTCCGGTGCCTCAGTGGCCGTTGGCGTTGAATTCGTTGCCGTAGCATCAGCCGGTTGGTCCGTCGCATTAGCCGTCTCAGTATCAGTCGTTGGGACCTCTTCGTGGGCTTTAGCCGCCCCATCCGGGTCTAAGACCGTTTGAATCCGCGTCGTTAACGTGGTATGGCGGTTAACGGACAAATTGGTCACACAGGCTTCAAAGGCTTGCGGTTCACCAATCAGGATCAACATATCGGCCGCCCGGGTCACCGCCGTGTACAGCAAATTACGCTGGAGCATGCGGTTGTATTGGCCGACCATCGGCAAGATGACCATCTTGAATTCGGACCCCTGCGACTTGTGGATCGACATGCAGTACGCCAGCGTCAGGCGGTTCCAGTCGTTTTTGGCGTAGGTGACTTCGGTCTGTTCAAAGGCAATCGTCAATTGGTCGCTCTTGGCCTTACTGTGCTTGTCGTTGGCCAAATCAATCCCGGTGATGACCCCAATATCCCCGTTGAACACGTTATTTTCCGGACTGTTGACCAGGTGTAAGACCTTGTCGCCAATCCGGAATTTTTGGTTACGGAAGGTGACTTCCTTTTGCCGGTCGGACTTCTTCGGATTCAAAATGTCTTGGAGCACCACGTTCAACCGGTCGATACCGGCCGACCCGCGGTACATCGGGGCCAGCACCTGAATGTCACTGGCACTAAAGCCCTTGGCGTGCGCCTTACCCACGATTTGGTCGATGACATTTTCCACTTGGTTAGCGTGGCAGGCGATGAAGGAGCGGTCCTTTTGGTTCTGGGTGAAATCCGCCGGCAACTTGCCCGCCTTGATGGCATGGGCCAACGGGATGATGGACGAGCCATCCCCCTGCCGGTAAATGGTATCCAGCTGAATCTTCTGGAGTTGGTCGCTGGCCAACAGGTCGTGAAAGACTTGGCCCGGCCCCACGGAAGGTAGCTGGTCCTTATCCCCCACCAAGATGACCTGCATGCCAATGGGCACAGCCTTTAGTAGCGTCTTCATCAAATAAACGTCGACCATCGAGACCTCGTCGATGATCAGCAGGCCACCTTCGAGGTCGTTGGTCGCGGCCTCGTCGGGATCCGCCTCCCGTCCGGTCAATCCCAACAGGCGATGAATCGTACTAGCAGGCAAGCCAGTGGACTCACTCATCCGCTTCGCTGCCCGCCCAGTTGGCGCGGCCAGCAAAATCGGGAATGGTTTGTCTTTGTACTCATTGATATCTAGTGAGACCTCGTGTAACCGGGCGTACAGGTTGACCAATCCACGAATGATGGTGGTCTTCCCGGTCCCGGGTCCCCCCGTCAGTAGCATGACCTTGGCCTGAATGGCGGCGGTCAACGCGGCGGTTTGCGATTCGTCGTACACGATGTCATTTTGTTTCTCAACGATGCGTAATTGCTTGTGAATCGCGTCTTCATTGAACTTGGCCGGCGTATCGTCGCCCTTCAACAGGCGTTGGAGGTGTTCGGCGACCTGCCACTCCGCATCATAGAGGGATTTCAAATAAATGCGTTGGTCATCGCCTACGACCTTTTGTTGCTTAGCCAGCTCGAGGAGTTGGTCGGCTAGCTTGCTGGGGTCTAAGCACACATTGCGCGCGTTTTCCAACAGGCTCAAGGCATTAGCTAGCAACGGTTTGGCGGTGGTATAGGTATCGCCGTTGGCCACCGACAAGTCATTGAGCGTTTGTAATAAGCCCGCCTGCAAACGTTCCGGTTTATCGGCTGCATATCCCAGTTGGGTGGCGATTTGGTCCGCACGCCGGAAGCTCACACCGTTGATGTCCTCGGCCAACTGGTACGGGTTTTCGTGGATGACGTCGAGCGTCTTTTCCTGGTACCGGTTGTAAATGGCCGCCGCCAAAGTACTGCCGAAGCCGTAGCCATTTAAGCCGATGATGATCTGCTCCATCCCGTTGTTGGTCTGAAGTTGACTGACCAGGGTCGCCGAAACCTTGGCCGACAAGCCCAGCGGTTGGAGCACGGCCGAGTCGTTTAAAATCTCTTCGATCGCGTTGGTTCCCAGCGCATCGACGATTTTTTCAGCCGTCTTCTTGCCCAGACCAGGAAAGTCCTCGCCACTAAGGTAGGCCACGACGCCACTCCGGGTCGTTGGCGTTTCATTTTGATAATTGTCGGCCTGGAATTGCACGCCGTACTTGGGATGCTCCACCCGTTTGCCCGTGAACCGGTACGTCACGTCGTCCTTGATGTCGGCGAAGTTCCCGGTCACCACGATCTCGTCTTCGTGCCAATCCAGACTGGTCTCGGAGACCTTGACCAACATGACCTTATAAAAGCTGTCATTGCTGGCAAAAAAGACCGCACTGACGGTGCCGACCACGTAATCGGCCTGCTGAGGATCATCCGCAAATAAATTGAGTGATTCGGTTGCCATCTGCTAGTCTTCCTCCTTTACTGTGGCTGGTCAGGTGACCGTTGTGCTTGCACGAAACGTTCGATATCGGCCAGCCGTTTTTGTCCTTTTTCAAAATAAGTCGGGTCTAACTGCTTGGCTTGGGTGAAGTAATCCTGGTACGGTTCGCCCTGAACCATGGCGACTAAGCCCCGGTCAAATTGCGCATGGCCGTTTTTCGGATTCACTGCCAACACTTGGTCGTAGTACTGGGCGGCTTGGGCCATGTTACCCAGCGCCAAGAGGTTTTCGGCCATGACTTGCAAGGTTGCCTCGTCTTTCGGCTGGCTCCCCAATGCAGTCAACGCAAAAACCAATGCACGTTTGTGGTCACCATTGGCCATGTAGCTTTGGGCCAACATCAAATAGCCGGCACCCTTCCATTGGTCGTTCAACTGGTCAAATTGTTGGATAGCTTTCGGGTAATCCTGGGCGGCATAATACACATTGCCCAGACCATAACGGAGCTTTTCTACCGTAGCCGGTTGGGTGGCGAACAACCCCAGCGCCTTCATCAAGAGCTCCTCGGCTTGCGCGTAGGACTTCAAGTCTACCAGTACCGTCGCCAGTTCGTAATAGGCGTCCGCATCGCCCGGATGGGTATCGATGCGCTGCACCAATTGATGGACTAATTGTTCTGATTTTGCTTTATCTGCTTGACGGTCAATTTTCTTCTCTGTCATTTTATTTATCACCTAAATCGTATCGGTTGCCGTGGGCTTCGCCGTCAAAAAACTGGTGTCGTTCCAGTCGATCAGGTCGTAATGCTGCCCGTCTAATGTCTCTAAAATGGTCACGCTGGTATTGCGCAGACCGCCACGTTTCCGCAGGTCAGCCAGCGGCGTTCCCAATAAGCCGTTGATCTCGGCATTGAGCGCGGCCCCGTGACTGAAGATCAAGACGTTATCTTGCGGGTCAGCGTTGGCGGCCACGATTTTTTGGATAGCGGGCGTCATCCGGTCGATGACCTGGGTAAACGTCTCCCCGCCAATCTTTGCGGCGTCGTATTGGTCGGGATGATTGCGGAAGGCGTCTAATTCGGCCGGAAATTGCTTTCTCACGTCGTCAAAGGCCATCCCCTCCATCTGTCCCAAGTGGAACTCTTCCAGGCGGCTAACCAGCGTTAACGGCACCTGATGATCAAGCTCCTTGATGACGTGCTGGGCCGTGACCCGTGCGCGCTTGATGGGGCTGGCATACGCGTGGGTAAACGGCGTGTCCTTTAAGAAACGGCCAACTTGAACCATTTGTTCGTAGCTCTCCGGTAACAGCGGCGAGTCCCCACCAGCGCCTTGAAAGCGGCCCTCAAGATTCCACTGCGTCTTACCATGACGAATAAAGTATAATTTCAAAATTTGTTGCCGTCCTTTCCGTGAAGTCACATAGTCTATATTATGCCAGTTTTCGCTGGTTTTTCAAAGGAACTGGCCGGGAAAACGATAAATTTCGGTGGAAAAACTTTCGATTTAGCTTTCCCTGTTGTTGGGAAGGTAGTCGCTTGCCAAAATATAGAGAAGCGCTGGCCGCCTTACCGCCTGCTGGATATGAGTTGGAACGCTGAGGGCGCCGGCTTGAGCCAAAAAACGGTCTTAACCCCCACGGCTGAGCTCATATCCAGCAGGCTCTCGGCTACGGTAGTGACTGGCGGTACCAATCCACTTAGTATCCCAGCGCTACTTTGCACCGTGAATTAGGCGATTCTGGCCACTTTCCAATTTATCCTCACACTCTTACTAACGAAATGGCACCATCTTTTGTAACCCCCATGATAGAGTTCTTAACCACTTCTTTAGAAATCGTCACCACAGTTGGTGAGTGTCGATAGTAGCGGCGCTAGCATCACCTAATGCGGTGGGCTAAGCCGGGGAATTTATCAGTGGGTTTTGCTGACAAATTGGTGACTTTGAAACAGTGACCTGCTGGCTCAAAGCAAGCGCCGAGACCGTACTTTGGCTCGACGTCCTCCCCAGCGTTCCCACCTGGAGTTTCACGTAACGGTAGGCGGCCAGCACAGATCACGCCATCATTGCCAACACAAAAAGAGCCCAACCAACCGGCACGCTGCCAGTTCGTCAGGCTCTCATTTTAATGACTTAGATTAACTGTAACTCACGGTCCTTGTTGTAAGCAGCGTCAATGATGGCGCTCCCCAAGCACTCGTCGCCATTGTAGAAGACAACGGCCTGACCAGGGGTGATGGCCCGGGCTGGATCGTCGAATTCAACAGTGACCTGCTGGCCGTCTTCACTCAAGTGTACGGTCACGCCGGTATCCTTTTGCCGGTAACGGAACTTCGCCGTGCAGTGGAAGTCACTGCCGCGGTCGATCGTGTTGACCCAGTGAATGTCTGAGGCCGACAGATGCGTCGCGTACAGATGTGGATTGTGGTAACCCTTGCCCACGTACAAAATGTTCTTGGTCAAGTCCTTACCGATCACGAACCAAGGCTCGTTGTCCTCACCGTCACCACCGATACCTAAACCGCGGCGCTGACCAATCGTGTAGTACATCAAACCGGCGTGGTCACCCTTGACCTCACCGTCGACCGTCATCATCTTGCCGGGCTTGGCTGGCAGGTAGGTGTTCAAGAAGTCCTTGAAGTGACCCTTTTCACCGATAAAGCAGATCCCCATGGAATCCTTCTTATCAGCGGTTGCCAGGCCAGCTTCCTTCGCAATCTCCCGTACTTGTGGCTTGACCAAGTCACCGATTGGGAACATAACGCGATCCAGCTGCTCCGTGGAGAGCTGGCTCAAGAAGTAAGTCTGATCCTTGTTCTGGTCAACGGCACGCATCAAGTGGGCGTCGCCGTTCTCATCACGCGTCAACTGAGCGTAGTGCCCGGTTGCGATGTAGTCGGCACCCAGCTCCAAGGCGTAATCCAAGAAAGCCTTGAACTTGATTTCCTTGTTGCAGATCACGTCTGGGTTCGGAGTCCGACCCTTTTTGTACTCATCCAAGAAGTACGTGAACACACGGTCCCAGTATTCCTTTTCAAAGTTGACGGAGTAGTAAGGAATGCCAATTTGTGAAGCAACCTTAGCTACGTCCTTGTAGTCTTCTGTGGCGGTACAAACCCCGTTCTCGTCCGTATCGTCCCAATTCTTCATGAAGACGCCGATCACGTCATAGCCCTGCTGCTTCAAGCGCAAAGCGACAACGGAGGAATCGACCCCGCCACTCATACCAACGACAACCCGTGTTTGGCTGTTGTCCTGCATGATATCACCATCATTTCTCTCAGATTCTGGAGAATCTACGATTTGAAGGTCGCATAAATCCAGTATTGCCTAGTTTACCCATTTTGCACCGCTTTTGCAAGCCTGGTGTTCCCTGTCACCGGTTGGCCTTCTTTGGTGAAATCAGACGAGGCAAATTGCCCACAGCATTGGTATCAAAAACAGACTAACATTAGTGGTGAAGATTGATTCGACGGAATCTTTCTTCACCACTTTCGTTTTGGCGTAAAGAGAGTGGGACAAAAGGCGGTTAGCAGCTGAAGGTTGAAAGTATCACTAACGCGGTAATTCCCGAAACAACAGTGTTCTGTCCACTGAAATTGGTGAAACCAGGAGCCTGCGTCAGCCAGAGATTCCGCCTGCTCTGGGGAACACCTCCAGCCTGAGAAGCGGTCTTCCGGTTCGCTTGAAAGTCTGGCACAACCCGCCAGTCTCCCAAGTCGTCCCACGCTGTAGGCTGAGAAAGAACCTCAGCCAACACCGTCGACACAGCTGGCTCCATCTCTATCTGTCTCCGGCAGATTGATGATTATCAGCAACACTGTGTTAGAGACTAGTCGCTAGATCAGCCGCCACCTGGGGCTAAGCCGACTTTTACTGGCACACACACTTGTAGCCGGGAGTCCGCCAAATATGGGTTCAGCCGTGGGAGTTGCCTAAGCGGCATGGTTCTCATGCCACTTAGGCAACTGGCGTCTTTGAGACGTGTTCTTCGGCTCAAAGCGAGGCCGAGACCGTTTCCCAGGCTCGGTCCGGTCCGCCCACCGCGTTCCAACCCATAGTTGGCGGACGGTAGGCGGTCAGTTCTCGCTACGAAGCTGTAAACGACTAATTTTTACGTCATCAGTCGCACGGTAACAATGGTTCCAGCTGATTTCCATCTTTCAACCTTCAGTTATCAGTTTTAAGCGGAACCAGTTGCCCTTTGGCGCAGGTTTCAGCCATTTAAAGTTGATGCACAAAAAGAGTTTGGGAGGTTTTGTCCCAAACTCAATTTTTAGTTAACCGCTAATCCTTTTTCTTTAAGATTTCACGGTCAATCAAGTTTTGTAAGATAAAGTGGTATTGTTCCACGTTGCCCTCGGCATGGGAACCCTTGAAGATGTTGACACGGGCATTGCCAGAGGCATTGGTGGTGGACATCTTGAAGCCGCTGAGGTCTTTGGCCACAACCACCTTGAGCATTTGGTTCTTGTTGTACGGTGACGTCGGGTCGACCGAGCGTTCCAGCGTGTAGTTGCCGGCATTTGACACTTGGAAACCGACATCCTTTAACGCGTAAGGCTTAATGTTGGGGTGTAAGACGTAAGTATCTGTATCCCCCGTAACCTTCATTTCTTTTTCAAACAACATGTTACTTCACCTCTGTCTTTGAAAGTCGCTGAACGATGGCACTCACGTTCTTCACGAAAGCGTCGATATCAGCGCTAGTCGTTTGGCTCCCAAAGGATAACCGAATCGACTCGGCAATCCGCGGACTGTCTTCGCCAAACATGGCCGTCAAAACGTGTGACGGTTCGATGGACCCCGCCGTGCAGGCTGACCCACCGGACACGGCAATGCCCGCCAGATCCAGGTTCGTTTGCATCACGTAGGTCGAAATGCCCTTGATCCAAATATTCAAGACGTGCTCTAAGTTGTCACCGGTCAATGAGCCATTGATCTCAAAATCAACGCCGTTAGCCTTGAGGCCTTGAACGACTTGTTCCTTGAAACCGTGGAACCGGGCCCGCTTTTCTGCCTTAACTTCGGGCGTCAACAGCTTGGCAGCGACCGCCATTCCGGCAATGGCTGGCACGTTTTCAGTCCCCGCCCGTCGCTTTTCTTCTTGGTCGCCCCCCTTGATCAAACTGGGGAAGTTGACCCCTTCACGTTTGTACAAGAAGCCAATCATCTTGGGACCGTTGATCTTGTGGGCCGACGTCGACAGCATGTCGATGTGGTCGCGTTGCACGTCGATGTCCAGTGACCCGTAGGCCTGAACCGCATCGGTGTGGAACCAAGCTTGGTGGTCCTTTAAGATTTCACCAATCTCGTGAATTGGCATCCGACTGCCGACCTCATTGTTGCCCATCATGATGGTGACCAGAATGGTGTCATCCCGTAGCGCCGCTTTGAAATCATCCAGACTGATGCGCCCGTGTTCGTCAACGGGGAGATAGGTCACGTCAAAGCCCTGTTCCTCCAAGGCGTGAAGTGGCCGCAAGACAGCTTCGTGTTCGATTGCCGTGGTAATGATGTGCTTACCCAGGCTTTGCCGAGCAATCGCCGTTTGGGTAATCGCCGTGTTATCACTTTCGCTACCACCACTGGTGAAGATGATCTCTTCATCGTGAGCCGCGTTGATGCTCTTGGCGATGACCTGACGACTATTTTCCATGACCGTGTGCGCTTGGCGACCCAAGCCGTATAGCGTTGAGGCGTTGCCGTACACGTTGGCCATCTTGTCGACCATTTCATTTAAAACTTCCGGAGCCATCGGTGTGGTGGCCGCGTTGTCCAGGTAGATTTCCCGGACGGCATTACTGTTATCAATGTGAATCTCTTGCACCCTAAAAACCTCCTGAAAGACCCGCTAGTTCTGTGCGGCTAGCAAGGCCAGTAACATTTGTGCAGAGCGGTGCCCCGCGTCAATAATAAAGTCATCAAAGTTTACGCCGGAATCATTGTCGGCGTTGTCGGACATGGCCCGAACCACCACGTAAGGTACGTCAAATTGGTGGGCAACTTGGCCCACGGCGGCCCCTTCCATTTCACCGGATAAGGCGTCTGGGAAGTGGCTCATGATGTCCTTGATGGTCTCGGGACTGTTTAAGAATTGGTCACCGGATACGATCAGGCCCAGCTTGGTCTTCAAGCCCGTATTGGCCGCAGCCGCCACGATTTTTTCGCCCCATTCTTTGGACGCTTCGAAACGTGCTGGTTGTTGTGGCAATTGACCGTATTCGTAGCCAAAGGCCCGGGCGTCAGCATCGTGGTAAGCCGTTTCGGTGGAAACCACCACGTCACCAATGTTCAAGTCCGGTGCCAAGGCCCCAGCAGAACCGGAGTTAATGACGATGTCCACGTCAAATTGCGTGATCAGCAGGGCCGTCGTTAAGCCGGCTTCAACCTTACCAATACCCGAACGCACTAAGACCACGCTTTGGTTGTGGATAGTCCCTTGGTAAAATTCCAACCCGTGAATACTGGTCGTTTGGGCGTTGTCGAGTGCTTCGTGCAGTTCCTTGATTTCTTCTTCCATGGCGCAGAGAATGCCAAATGTCATGTCTTGTGTCCACTCCTATTCGTTTTGTCTTTTCATTGTTAATTGTGATGGTTGTCCGCCTGCCGTTGCGCGAAAATGGGCGGGAACGCGGTGGACGGACCGGTTGTCACGGCCACGTTGCTTTAGTCTAAAAAGAACAGAATCAAATACACCGCCACAATCAAGAGCACCAGCCAGAAGATAGCCCAGTTCAGGCGGGTCTTCAGTCGCTGTTGCTTACTGTCGGCTGGACTGACGCGTTGTTCGTGAACGTTGTCGTCATCATCTGGTGTGGCCCCACCGTGGTTGCGGGCGTATTCTTTTTCGACTTGAACGCGCTTGCGGTCACGTTCTTGAAACTCTTTTTCGGCCTGTTCCTGTTCCCGGCGGTAATCCGCGCGGGTCTTGGGTTGGTGAGTGTCTTGCTCGTCATCTGGATGCATCGCTGTCACCTACTTTTGTAATAACCAGTAATAGATGGCCGTAATCGTCTTGGCGTCATTGATCTCGCCGCTGTCGATCATGGCCTTCGCCTGATCTTTAGTGACCGTCAAGAGTTCCAGGTTTTCCCCTTGGTCTCGCGGTAATTCCGTGGTGACCGGCTTCAAATCAGTTGCCAAAAAGAGCGTCATGTATTCGTCAGAAAACCCAACGCTGGAATAAAATCCGGTAATTCGTTTTAAATTGCCTGGTTGGTAACGAATTTCTTCATTGAGCTCACGCATCACGGCGTGTTCCACGTTGTCCGCATCCCGGCTGTCCAATTTACCAGCAGGGATTTCCAACGTGGCAGCCGCGATTGGCGCACGCCATTGCCGTTCCAAAATCATCTTGTTGTCGGCGGTCAGGGCTAAAATGCCCACGGCCCCCGCGTGACGCACAATTTCACGAGTCGCCGTATCGCCATTGGGCAAGCGAACTTGTTGCCGTTCCAGCTTAACAATGACGCCATCGTACAATTCTTCAGTTGACTCAACGTGTTCTTCCAAATCCATTATTACGCCTCCTCGCTACTCCCCGTCACAACAGGGGTAACCTTTGCCGCTTGGAGACCACGCATGCCTTGAACAATCACAAATTGCACGGTTTGACCCACTTCTAGCTTCTTGAACCCTTCACCAACGATGGCCGTGTAGTACACGAACACGTCGCCGTCTGCGGGCGTGGTGATGAAACCAAAACCGCGTTGTTCACTGTAACTCTTTACTTTTCCGGTTAACATGCTTGATTCCTCCCATACATAGTCCAAATTATACTCGCTTGACCAGTCGACCGCAAACAATGGTCCTCCACTTAGCATTTCCTTTTAAAATGGTCACCCTAATACCGCCTGCCGTTGCGCGAAAATGGTACCCCGTCTCGCCAGATGTCTGCGGCTGCCAGGGGTTCCGCCTGCTATGGGGAACGGCTCCAGCCAAGAGGCGGGCTTCCACCTCGCTTTGAAGCCTCGCAAAGTCCGCAAGTCTCCAAAGTCGTCCCACGCTGTAGGCTGAGACAAGACCTCAGCCAACACCGTCGTCACAGCTGGCTCCACCCCTGGCTGCCTCCGACAGGCTGGTGATTATCAGCAACACTGTGTTAGGGACCAGTAGCTAGATCAGCTGCCACTTGGAGCTAAGTCGACTTTTACTGGCACGCACATCTGTAGCCGAGAGTCCGCCAAATATGGGTTCAGCCGTGGGAGTTATCTTAGCGGCGCGGTTCATGCCGCTTAGATAACTGGCGTCTTTGAGACGTGACCTGCGGCTCAAAGGCGAGGCGTCGAGACCGTTCTTTGGCTCGACCCGTCCGTCCCAGCGTTCCAACCCATATTTGGCGGACGGTAGGCGGCTAGTCTTCACTAAGATGCTGTAACCGACTAATTTTCGCGCAACGGCAAGGCAACCATGACACTGTTGCTGACAAAAAATGCCGGCCACCAATAACTGGCAGTCGACATTTTGCTAGAGCTTATTTTTCTTCAAAGCCTTCAGTTGCCGTTTCAGGGTAGTTGGCCCGAACGATTGCGGCACAGCGGGCACAGAAGTGTGGGTAGTCTGAATCACTACCGACATCTTCCTTGACCAACCGACACCGTTCGCAAACCTCACCAGCCGCTGGCGTTACCTTAACGGCCACGTGGTCGAAGGTCAACGCGTCAGCTGGGGCATCTGCCAACTTGGCGATGTCCAAACCAGAAACCAAGAGAATCTGTTGAACGTTGACGTTGAGCTTGTCTAATAAGGCTTGCGTGTCGTCATCGACGTACAGATCAAGATGCGCTTCGGCAGCCTTCCCAATCAATTTCGCGTCCCGAGCTTCTTCCAACGCCTTCAAGACGTGGCTCCGCAGGTTCATGAAATGATCCCAGGCAGACTTGTGGTCATCATCTTCTACTTCATTGGCATCAGTCATATCCAGCACAGCTGGCATTTCAGCTAATTGTACGAAGTCTTCTGGTTCTTTCAAGAAGCCCCAGATTTCTTCGGCCGTGTGTGGCAGGATTGGCGTGATCAACTTGGTCAAGTTGACGGCAATTTGGTAGAAGACCGTTTGCATGGAGCGCCGAGCTGGACTGTCTTCAGCTTCGATATACAAGATATCTTTGGCAAAGTCCAGGTAGAAGGCGGACAGGTCACTAACGACAAAATTGATCAATTCCTTGTAGATGTTCAGGAAGTCAAAGTGGTTGTAATGGTCTTCCACGCTCTTGGTAAAGGCGTTTAGCTTGTACAGCATGTGCCGGTCAACGGCCGTCAACTGGTCAGTGGCCACAGCATCCGTCTTGGGATCAAAGTCACTGGTGTTAGCCAACAGGTAACGCATCGTGTTCCGCAGCTTCTTGTAGCTGTCAGAAATCTTCACGAAGGATTCTGTTGAGACCCGCACGTCGGCTGAAGTATCCACAGAAGTGACCCAGAGGCGAACGATGTCGGCCCCCATCTTCTTGATGATTTCATCAGGCGCAATCGTGTTCCCGATGGACTTGGACATCTTGTGACCGTCCTTATCCAGCGTAAACCCTTGCGAAACGACCTGCTTGTACGGAGCCTTCCCAGTAGCGGCAACACTCGTGATTAAACTCGAGTTGAACCAGCCACGGTATTGGTCAGAACCTTCCAAGTAAAGGTCGGCCGGGAAGTCCAGGTAGTCGCGTTCCGCCAGAACACCTTGGTGAGACGAACCGGAATCAAACCAAACATCCATGATGTCGTTTTCCTTCGTGAATTCGCCATTTGGTGAGTGTTCACTGGTGAAGCCTTCTGGTAAGAGGTCCTTGGCTTCGCGTTTGAACCAAATGTTGGAGCCGTACTTGCCAAAGAGATCAGCCACGTGGTTGACCGTTTCTGGCGTGATGATAGCTTCTCCATCTTCACCATAGAAGATTGGTAGCGGCACACCCCAGACCCGTTGCCGGGAAATAACCCAGTCGCCACGGTCCTTGATCATGTTTTCCAAACGACGCTTACCCCAATCTGGTTGGAATTTCACGTCCTTTAAGCTGGCTAAGATTTCATCACGAATCTTGTCGACAGAAGCGAACCACTGTGGCGTTGCCCGGAAGATGACGGGCTTCTTCGTCCGCCAATCGAATGGGTAGCTGTGTTCGTATGGCATGTACTTCAGTAAAGCGTTGACTGCTTTTAATTTATCCAAAGCAATCTGGTTAGCATCTTCATAGAACACACCGTCAAAGTCTTCGCCGGCTTCAGCGGTCATGTACCCTTGATCATTCACGGGTACTAAGACTGGCAAGTTGTAAAGCTTACCCACGTTAAAGTCATCTTCCCCTAAACCTGGTGCGGTATGAACCAAACCAGTCCCGGAGTCAGTCGTAACGAAGTCCCCTAACATCACGACCAGTTTCCGGTCGGCGATGAATGGGTGTTGGGCAATGATGTTATCCATCTCTTGGCCCATCACGGTCTTCAAGACCTTAACGTCTTGCCAACCGAAACGTTCCGCATTTTCAGCGACTAAATCACTGGCCAGCACGAATTTCCGGTCCTCGCCAGCGGGTTGCACAACGGCATATTCGATCCCCGCATCGATGGTGATCCCTTCAGAACCCGGAATCGTCCATGGCGTCGTAGTCCAGACAACCAGGTACGTATCGTCGTCTAAGACCCCCTTGCCGTCAACGACCTTTTCGCCGTAAAACGCGGATGGTGAGGTCACATCATGGTATTCAACTTCGGCTTCAGCCATAGCTGATTCGGAAGACCATGACCAGTAAACCGGCCGCTTACCTTTATAGATCAAACCGCGCTTGGCAAATTCACCAAAGACCCGCACTTCAGCGGCTTCAAATTCAGGCTTCAAGGTCAAGTAAGGCCGGTCCCAGTCAGCCGCAACACCTAGGCGTTTGAACCCATCACGTTGCAAGTTCACTTGCTTCAAGGCGTAGTCACGACACAGGTCACGGAATTCAGCCGTGGACATCTTCTTGCGGTCGTAGCCGGCCTTGGTCAGTTGTTGTTCGATTGGTAATCCGTGGGTATCCCAACCAGGAACGTAAGGTGCCCGGTAGCCGCTCATTGATTTGAAACGAACGATGATATCCTTGGAAATCTTGTTCATAGCATGGCCCATGTGAATCGGACCATTGGCGTATGGCGGCCCATCATGGAGAATAAAGGTGGGCTTCCCTTCATTTAATTTTTGCCGGGCTTCGTAAATCTTGTTTTCAGCCCAGATCTTTTGCCGGTCAACTTCTTTGACTGGTAAATTTCCGCGCATTTTAAACTTGGTCTTACCCAGGTTAAGCGTGTCTTTCACTCGCATACCGTGTTTCCTCCTTAAAATTTTTGTTCCTCGGTTGGTGAACCGGTGAGCTCAAGCCATCCGGCCTCAGCTCACCGGTCAACCGACCGCTTTGTTTACATGTCGTTAAATGACGCCTACCGCAGCGCCCAATTCGATTGCCCAAACCAGTTGCCTGCGGCTGCCAGGGGTTCCGCCTGCTATGGGGAGCCAAAAAGCGGGCTTCCGGTTCGCTTGAAAGCCTCGCAAAATTCACGAGTCTCTCAAGTCGTCCCACGCTGTAGGCTGAGAAAGAACCTCAGCCAACACTGTCGACACAGCTGGTGCCACCCTTTGGCTCAATCCGCCCACAGCGTTCTAACCCATATTTGGCGTCGCGGGCAGCGGCCAGCAGAGCACAAACAAAAAAACGGCCTCGTCGCTAGGGACGAAGTCGTTTTCGTGGTACCACCCAAATTTAGTGCGCCCCGCCTAAGCGAGACTCACCCTCAAACGACGTAACGTGCCGTTCACGCTGTAGCTTACTATTGGTTCAGCCACAGGGCTTTTAAAAGTGATACCAACCAAAAAGAGTGGGTGTTAGCCTTCCACCGTCGCTAACTCGCTAGAACCATCTTTTCGTTGGGCGTCTTTCTCAGTGCCTATTGTTTGTCTTTATCAAATTGTGGTTGGTCATTGTCAGGGAAAATCACAACGGTTTCCCCATTGTCATCCCCACTGTCCGTGACAGGGGCTTCCGTCACCGGTGCTTGATCCGCTACCGGTTGGGATGCTTCTGAGTTTACGCCCTGTGCCCCTTCGTTGTCAAGCCGGTCGCCGACGACCTTCTTGATTTCTTCGTAGCTGGACATGGACCCTTCCTTCAACAGGCTGTCCCAGTCGTTGGACTTGACCACTTCCAATTGGCTTTCCAGCATGACTTGTAAGCGTTGGCGGAAGACCCGCGTGCTCTTCTTCAAGTCGTCGGTCTCCACGGCCAGCTTCTTTGCCCGCTTGGATGCCTCGTTCATGATCTGGTTACCCTTGTTCGTGGCTTCAGAAACGATGTCAGAACTTTGCTTCTGGGCTTCGCGAATGATAATTTCCGATTCCTTTTGGGAGTTGGCCTTAACCTTATCGGCGGCCTCTTGCGCAACTAAGATGGATTGGTTCAAGGAATCCTTCAAGTCGTTGAAGTACTTGAGCTTTTCGTTAGCCGCATCCAGTTGTTCCTCTAACTCTTTGTTGTGGTTCAACGTGATTTGGTAATCCTTGATCACTTGATCTAAGAAATCATTGACCTCATCAACGTTGTAACCGCGCATCTTGGTGCCGAACTCTTTATTATGAATGTCTAATGGACTTAAAACCATTGCTCTGTTCCCTCCACATCTATTTCTGCAGTACCGCTAGGGTGACCCGAATCTTTTCTTTCTTGGTTCGGCCGCCAACTTCATCCAGCCGAATTCGGCCAAATCCCCGAACGGAGACGATGTCCGCGACGTCTAACTCGAAATCTGGCTTCAGCGTTTCCGCCCAGTTCAATCGAACCTTGCCACCTTCGATCAATTCCTTGGCCCGGTGGCGGGATAAATGAAACCCAGTCCCCACGATATTGTCTAACCGCAGTGACGACAGGGTGGCCCCTTCCGTCTCCCACTCATTCATGGGAACCAATAAATCATCCCAAGTATCCGGTTGTAACCGGGATTTGACGCGGCCGATGTGGTCCACTTGCCCGACCAAATAGTCCGCCATTCCTGACTCGGTAATGACTTGCCAATTCGTGCCATCGGTCAGAATATCTCCAAGAATTTCTCGCTCAATACCGGCACCCAACAAGGTTCCTAGAATTTGACTGTGATGAAGCGTCGCGAATTTTACGGGATAATCGACCTTGAGCACCGTCAGTTCAAAGTCCTGCGGCGTCGGTTCGTAGTAATCCGGATAAAATAACGCCCGCTGCATTTCAGCGTGTTCGTGACCACCGCTAAAGCGCACGTGCTGGTCCGCCCGTTGCGCTAAGGTCGTCGCGATGTACACTTGCCGGGGGTTCAAGAAATGAGTGAGAACGGGACGATATTCGTCTTGAACTTGTTGGATCCAACCGCCAATCGCGTCGATCAGCGGCGCTTCATCCGGCCGAAAATGTTGTAGGACATTCTCATCCAATTCCTTCCCCTCCTCTTTCTTACAAAATTAGGCCAAAAATCATTTGCTCTAACGCTGATAGTCCGTATTGGACCAACGTGAGTACGATAATGGCCACCACTGGTCCAAAGCCAAGCGGTCCCACCGAAACGAAATCAAAGTAGTGGAGGAACGGTTCGACTAAGCGCCCAATGATTTGACCAAATTTAGACTGGTAGCCACCAGGGAGCCAACTGAGCAACGCGTACACCACGATCAGTAGGATGTAAGCACTCACGGCCCAGTTCAGGACTTTAAATAGCAAAAGTATGAATTGTATCACTGTGAAGCTCCTTTATTGTGTGACTTGAGTCCCTAGGTTAGCGGCAACATCGCCACTGACCTCAAAATTGTGGGGCGTGCAGAGAAAAATCTGCTCGCCGATACGTTTGATTTCGCCACCCACGGCAAACGCGGTTCCATTTAAGAAATCCACGATACGTTGGGCCTGGGCTTCATCCACCCGGGCGAAATTCACGATAACGGCATCCCCACCGGTAATTTGTTTCGCAATCGACTTGGCATCCGAATAGATTCGCGGTTCGCAGATCGCGATATGACTGGTACTTGGCTTTGCAGATCGCATGGCAACCACCTTTCGACTATCGACTGGCCGATTTGGGGTAGTTGGCGTTGACTGGGCTGTGGGGGTTGCCTTCGGCTCGTCCTCATAGTCTTCGTCATACTCGTCGTTCATTCCGAAAAATTTGCTTAGACTAAACTTCTCCGCCATGGTACGCCACTCCTCTCAACACGAATTCTATCTGAACTGCTACTATTTGCGCCGCCGCTTGAAGAATGGAGGCGTATCTTCACCCTGATTATCGTCTCCCGCAGAGGTGTCGTGATCACTTGGGTTGAAGATGTTGAAATCTGGCTTGTCAACCCCGGCAAATTCATTGCTGGCATTGTTAGTGCTCTTCGGTTCGGGCCGGTGCGCCGGTTCGCGAATGTCCCAGTTGCCGAATGGATCCTTGGTGTTTTCTTGCGTTGGAGCATCGTTGCGGCTATCCGTTGGACGATTGTTCGTTTGGTTGTCCGCCCGCCGTGCGACACGACTGTGCTGGGCAGCTTCCCGTTCTTCTTTCTTCTTATCGATCCCAGTAGCGATAACCGTGACCCGAACTTCATCACCCAGGTCTTCGTCGATCGACGTCCCGAAGATGATGTTGACGTCGCTAGTAGCGGCATCGGAGACGATTTGTGAAGCAGCTTGGGCTTCAAACAAGGACAGGTCTGGCCCACCGGTGATGTTCAACAGCACTTGTTCGGCACCATCGATTGACACTTCCAACAATGGTGAGGAAATGGCCTTCTTGGTAGCGTCTTCCGTGCGGTTTTCGCCGTTGGCAGAGCCGATTCCCATTAAGGCGGCCCCTTGATCCTTCATGACCGTCTTCACGTCGGCAAAGTCCAAGTTGACGTAACCAGGACTCGTGATCAAGTCAGAGATTCCTTGAACCCCTTGACGTAACACGTTGTCGGCTTCTTGGAAGGCTTCCATCATTGGCGTCTTCTTGTCGACGATTTCTAACAAACGGTTGTTGGCAATGACGATCAACGTATCGACGTTTTCCTTCATCGCAGCGACCCCTTCAGCGGCGAAACGACCCCGCCGTGGGCCTTCAAAACTAAATGGCCGGGTGACAACACCCACCGTCAAAGCACCGCCTTCTTTGGCGATCTTTGCGACGATTGGGGCAGCCCCGTTCCCGGTACCACCGCCCATGCCGGCAGTGACGAAGACCATGTCGGCCCCTTGTAAGGCTTCCGTGATTTGTTCTTCACTTTCTTCAGCGGCTTTGGCCCCAACTTCGGGGTTGGCACCAGCACCGAGGCCCTTAGTCAGCTTCGGCCCGAGTTGAATCTTGGTTTCAGCCTTTGAGGCTTCGAGGGCTTGCACATCCGTGTTGGCCACGATAAATTCGACACCCTTGACGTCTTCAGCAATCATCCGGTTAACGGCGTTGTTACCCCCGCCGCCGACGCCAATCACCTTAATGATGGCGCCGTTATTTTGAGCAGAATCTAGTGAGTATTCCATTTGTGTATTCCTCCATCTCGCGTTAGTCGAAGAAGTCGCTGAAGAACTTCTTGATGCCTTCAGTCCGATTTTTCTTCTTTTTTGGTTTCGGTTGCTTACCCTGATTTGATTGCGTTGGTGCGGCTTGCTGGGTCTCAGCGGCCTGTTCACGTTGGCGAATCTCATCGGTTTCATCGGCTAGTTGGGTGGAGCCCGTCAAGGCACTCTTGATGAGCAGGTCGATCTCACTCAGCCCCCCAAAGTATTTCACTAAGGCCAGCGCCAACGTAAAGGACGGATGGCGTAACCCCATTTGATCTGGCACGTAAACCCGAACGTTAGTGTTAAATTCGTCGGTCGCCAAATCGGTGATGCCTGGTAAGGCGGCAACCCCACCAGTTAAGACGATACCACCGGGGAGATCTAAGGCTTGCACCTTATCCAGGTTTCCACGGAGGTGTTTGAAGATCTGGTCCAAACGGGCCTCAATGATCTCCGCTAAGTATTTTTCAGACACTGGCGTCGGCTGGCTTTGCCCAACCACGTCAACTGGGAACTCATCTTCATCACTGGCCTGCGTCGAGTCAGCGTAACCGTAGTCGCGCTTGAGCTTCTCCGCACTGTCCAGTGACGTGTTTAAGACCACGGAAATATCCTTGGTGATAAACTGACCGCCCTCTTGATCGACATCAATGTATTTTAACTGGTGATCATGGATGACAGCGGCAGTGGATTGGCCACCGCCCAAGTCGATCAGGATGGTCCCGAAGTCTTGTTCGCCATCATTCATCACCATCATGCCTTGAGCCATCGGGTTGATGACTGTGCCCCGTAGCTTCAAGCCGGCTTGTTCCACGGCTTTGCGGGTGTTGTGCATGATAGTCTTGGGGCCGGTAAACAGGGTCCCGTGTAGCTCTAGTCGAACACCGACCATGCCCCGGGGATCCTTGATACCGTCAAACCCGTCGACCACGAATTCATCGGACAGAATATCAACGACTTCGCGTTCCGGCGGTAGGCTTTGGATCAACGCTGCCGTCGCCACGTTCCGTACGTCGCGTCCGGTGATTTCGCGGGACTGGTCATCAATGGCAATCATGCCACTGCAAGGTTCAATTTTTAACATATTTGCGGGAATTCCCACAATCACATCGTGAATTTCGATGCTGGCCTTCTCTTCGGCTTGCCGGACGGCCCGTTGAATTGCTTCAGCGGCTTTGTCAATATCCACGATTACCCCGCGGCTGACACCGTTCGAACGTTCGTTTCCCACGCCAATAACGTTCATCTGCCCTTTAACATTCTCAGCAACAATGACTTTTATTGAGGTGGTTCCTATATCGAGACCAACGTACATCCCTGAATTATCCATAGAAAAAGGAACCTCCTAAGTTAATCAATCTAATAACACTGCATGAATTCGCTTTTTCCCTAATTATTTTACAGTTTACCACATTTGCTAGGGGTTAAAAAAGCCTTTACGACGCTTTTTATTCGCTGCAATCAAAATGAAATCATTTCTTAAAGGCATACGAGTAAGCGCCCACTTCCAAATTAACAACGCCCTTTTGCTTCATCTTGGCCGCAATCCCCGGGTAATAAGGCATTTTCTTAGCAAAACTCGAAACACTTGCGTAAACCTCGTTACCATCGTTCATGAATAAATGGACCCGGTCAGGATTATCCTTGGTCGGTGCGTCCTGAATCTCACTGATACTGCGCTTGATGTCGCCGTTCAATTGCGCATACTGCAAAATCATGCGGTGTAAGGTTTTGGCTTGTTTAAAATGGCCGTAAACCGGCGTCCCACTCTGAGGTTGGGTCACCGATTGTTGGCTCACCACGCCGTTTTCCAAGACTTCATAGTAGCGGTTTTGTTTCATCACGTAACCAGCCGTCGCAAATTCCTTGACGTGGATGGTTACCCGATTCGGCCGCTGCAAGGTGATGCGGACCGCCTTGAGCCGCGTGTTGCGCTTGCGAGCCTGTTGCGCCAGCCGTTGTTCGTGGCCCAACACCTTAAACACGGAATCGCCCGCATGGATGTGGGCCGCGCGCTGGACCTGTTTGGCCGACAACGCCGACGTGCCGGTGACTTGGACCGCGGGAAAATGGCTCAGTGGCGACACCAGGTAGACCATGGCCAAGATGACCACGGTGAAGGTCGTCAACAGGATGGTCAACCGCCGGATCAATTTCCGGTTGCGCTGGTGCTTCAACCGCGGTAACTTGTCGCCGATTCGTTTGGCCTTGTGGATCCACTTGGGCGTCTTGGCTTGTTTACGCTTTTCTTCGGCCTGTTCCTGATAGGCTTCCCAGGGGGTCAAAGGATGCTGCTGTTGCTTTGATTCATTACGGTTCAAGCGAAACTTCACAGCCGCCCACCTCCCATCCACTGATTTTTTCGGGTTTTGGCAAAGACTACTTTGTCTGTTTTAAGGATTCGACCACGTCAAGGACGCGATCAGCGGCGTCGGGAACCCCCAACTGCTTAGAAGCCGCTGCCATGTCTTGACGCAAGGCGTCGTCTTTCATCAGTTGGTCGGCCTTACGCAATAGGGTCGTGCCACTCAGATTTTCTTCGGTGATAATTTCCGCCGCGCCAACCGTTGCCAGTGACTGGGCGTTTTTCATCTGATGATTGGCTGTGACGTAAGGACTCGGGATCAAGATTGAAGGAATCCCATCGGCGGTGATTTCCGCCAGACTCGTTGCACCGGCCCGACCGACGATTGCGGCGACCTTGGGCAAGACCTCTGGCATATTGCTGATGTAAGGCTTGATCACCACGTTATCGGCGACCGTCACGTCTTTGAGCTCCGCCATGACGCCATCGTAACGCTTCTGCCCCGTAACGAAGACCACTTGGTATTTGCGCTGGTTGAATTCGGGAATCGCGGCCACCGTGGCGGCGTTGATCTTCAAGGCACCTTGCGACCCCCCGAAGATCAGTAACGTCGGCACATCATCCTTGAGACCATATTCGGTCCAGCTAAAATGACTGACGATTTCCGCAGCTTCTTGCGCCCGCGGATTCCCCGTCTTGACCATCTTGGTAGCGGGCAGCTGATCCAACGCTGCGTCAAAAACGTAGGCAATGCGGTCCACGTACCGGCTCAAGAACCGATTCGTGATCCCGACCACACTGTTTTGTTCATGAATCAACGTGGGCACATGCAACCGGGCGGCGGCATACACCACGGCACCGGATACGTAGCCCCCCGTTCCCACGACCACGTCCGGCTTGAATTGCCGAATCATTTTCTTGGCCGCATGGACACTCTTCAAAAAGAGATAGACGGTTTTAAAATTTTCTAGTGATAATGAACGCTTAAAGCCTTGAATGCGCGTCGATTGAAACGGGATGCCCTTGGCAGGCACGATGCTGCTTTCCAGCCCCCGTTCGGACCCCACGTACATGACGGCGGAATCTGGTTCCCGCTTCTTCAACGCCTTGATGAGCGCGAGTGCCGGGTAGATGTGGCCCCCGGTACCGCCCCCCGATACCATTAATCGCATTATTTTTCCTCCTGTTTCCCGGTCAGCTGTTCAACAGCCTTGATAAACCGGTCACCACGAACCTCAAAGTTCGGGTATTGATCCCAACTGGCATTGGCTGGTGATAAGAGCACGATGTCCCCTGGGTCACTCAATTCGTAAGCCAACGGCACGGCCGTTTCCACGTTATCGGTCAACTTGATCGTCTGGATTCCCGCTTGTTTGGCTGTATCTTCCAGTAACTTGGCGGTCTGGCCAAACAAAATGATAGCCTTGACGTGGGCCTTGAAGGCCGGAATCATTTTTTCAAAGGTGTAGCCCCGGTCCAAGCCGCCAGCCAATAAGACGACTGGCGCCTTGAAGCCCTTCAATGCCATTTCCGTTGCTTCCATGTCGGTCGCCTTGGAATCGTTGTAGTACTGGCGCCCTTCTGCCTCGAGGACAAATTGGGTCCGGTGCCGCACACCGCCAAAGGTTCTGAGGACCGCCACGATGGCCGCTGTGCTGACGCCTTTGATCTTAGCGACAGCAATCGCTGCCAACGCATTTTCAACGTTGTGGTCCCCAGGGACCTTGACCTCGCTAGCCGGCATGATGGCTTCTTGCTTGAAGTACAAGGTGCCATCCTTTTCGTAGGCGCCATCTTCGGATTGGTCTTGCCGTGAGAATGGGACCACTTGGGCCTTGGTGTTTTGGCTCAAGTCCCGCCATTCTTGGTTATCGAAGTTCACCACGAAGTAGTCGTCGGCCGTTTGGTTGGCCGTGATCTTCATCTTAGCCGCCACGTAATTGGCCCGTGTCTTGTGATAGTCCAGATGGTTAGAGAAGATGTTGGTCAGTACGGCGATGTGGGGATGAAATTCGGTCGTCTCGGCCAGCATGAAGCTGGAAACTTCCAGCACTAAGGTGTCATCTGGGGTGACCTCTTGGACCACCTTGCTGGCCGGAATCCCAATGTTACCGGCATAAACGGCCTTCCCCGCTTGCCGGTCATGGTCGACCATCTTTTGAATCATCGTGGTCGTCGTGGTCTTCCCGTTGCTTCCCGTGACGGCGATCAATTCGGCATCGGCAACTTCGCCAACCAACTCCATTTCACCAATGACTGGAATCTTTTCGGCCAATGCACGCTGAACCACGGGCACATCGTAAAAGATACCAGGGTTCTTGACGATATAGTCATAGCCCGGATCCAATAAGTCAGCCGTTTGTTCGCCCGTAATGACGGTGAAGCCAGCATCCTTCAAGGCTTGAGCATCAGGATTTTCAGCCAACGGTTTAACATCACTGACGGTTACCTGTGCGCCTAAACGCTTTAATAAATGCGCTGCATTGACCCCACTTTTCGCCAATCCCAAGACCAGCACTTTTTTGCCTTGATACGTCGTGATTTGTTTCATAATAACCGCTCGCTCTCCATTCTCTTTGATTAATCGTTTTTTAGTTTTTTAACATTCATTGCTTTCACTGCTAGCCACTTGATGTTTTGCCGGCAGTAATCAGCCAAGTCATGTCTGCAACTACGTTCAGCATAACCGAAACCAATGCTTCAGCAACTAGACAAAACCTAACTAACTGCCTAAACCTGTCGCCACCACCCTAACTGGGTAGGGCACTTGCGTTTTTGCCAGGTTTTGATTCGAACCAGAAGTCTGCCCTTTGCTGAAGGTATCCTCATAGCAGGTAGCTGCAGACAAAAAATGGGCTAACCAGCGCTAATGAGCCAGTTAGCCCATTAGTCGTCAGCAGTTATTTTGCCAAGATGGCCCACACACCGGTCAACGCGGTAACCAAGCCAATACCCCAGAAAGTGAAATCAATCTTCCATTCACTCCAACCCTTCATTTCGAAGTGGTGGTGAATCGGACTCATCAGAAAGATTCGCTTACCCGTTAGCTTGAATGAGGCAACTTGCAAAATAACACTCGCCGTCTCAATCACAAAGACTAAACCAATCCACAGCAGTGACAATTCGTGATGCAACAGAATTGAAACTGCGGCCAAGGCGCCACCTAAGGCTAACGAGCCGGTGTCACCCATGAAGATTTTAGCTGGTTTGTGATTAAAAATGAGAAAACCGAGGAGACTGCCGACTACGGCAAAACAGAATAAAGCAATATTCATTTGGTGTTGTTGCCAGGCGACGATACCGTAAGCCGCAAATGAGATGCTGGCTAACCCACTTACCAGGCCGTCTAAGCCATCGGAGAGGTTCACGGCATTACTGAACCCAACTAACCAAATAATTGCGAAGACGGCATACCAGCCACCCATGTGCCAGTTACCGAGCCCCGGAATGTGTAATTCCATGGGCAGTTGTTCGTGGGTGTAGACCCAAAAGAGGATCAGCGCGCCCACGATTTGGCCCAGCAATTTTTGCCAAGCCTTCAACCCTTCATTTTGCCGGTGGAACAGCTTGATGCTATCGTCCCACATCCCCAACGCACCGTATAAGACCAGGATAAAGAGCAAGATCCAAGTCGTTGACAGAACGTGGTGTGGGGCCAGTGCCCAGCTCGTGACCAACGTCATGATCACGATTGCAATAATGAATAACAGGCCCCCCATGGTCGGAGTTCCCGATTTCTTTTCGTGCCACGTGGGCCCTTCTTCACGAATCATTTGCCCTTCGTGCCGTGCCCGGAAATACCGGATCAGTGACGGCATAAAGGCCGCCGTAATTATAAATCCACCCAACAGTGGCAACAGTACATTCATCATTGTCTTTCTCAATCCTCATTCTCATTTATTTTGTTTCAAAGTGACCGTTAGCCCAGCGCCAGAACCGACAGTGGTGCCCGCCTTGACGCTTTGCTTGGTGACGTACCCGTCGCCGGATACCGTCAGTTTCAAACCTTCTAACTGTGCTAATTTTACCACATCGCCCTTAGACCAGCCGGTTAAACTTGGTAAAGCGACCGTGCCGCCGGTTTTTAAGAAGACGCGTTGGCCCTTGTACAGGGTCGTCCCCGTCTTCACAGACTGACTCAAGACCTTACTGCCAGAGCCTAAGGTCGTCACGGTCGCACCGGCCTTGGTCAGTGCGCTCGTGGCCTTAGTGACGGACTTGCCAGTCACTGCTGGCATCTTGGCATCCGTGGTATTCTTGGTCTCAGCATCCTCTTGTAATGCACGGGCCATCACGGGTTTCATGATCGATGCCAACAGTTGCGTGGCGGTCTTACTGCCCAGATGGGGTTGCTTCATAGTGATGTACATCACGTACTTCGGATTGCTGGCCGGGACCATGGCCGCCACAGAGTACAGATAGCTGTCGTCGCCGGATAAATAGCCGCTCCCGTTGCTGACTTGGGCGGTCCCCGTCTTCACGGCCACGCGCTCGCCACTCATTTTATAGTCGCCCCCAATACCATAACTCTTATAGACGACATCTTCCATGTGTTTGCGAACCGCTTTAGCCGTTTTGGCGGAAATGGGGTTGCCGACGGTCTTCGGATCGTACTTGGCAACGGTCTTATTGGTGTTCGGGTTAACGACCTTACTAATCACGTAAGGTTTCATCATTTTCCCGTTATTGCTGACGGCGGTCAATGCCTGGAGCATTTGGAAAAAGGTGACTTGAATCCCTTGACCAAAGGAGGTATCGGCCTGTTCAATCGGACGCTTGAAGGCAATGCTACCGGTCAGTTCGCCTGGCAACCCCGAATGGGTGCTCTTCAAGAAATGGAACCGATCAATGTATTTCTTCCAGGTCTTGGACCCCATCTGCTGTTCCAAATGCGCCATAGCCACGTTACTCGAGAGGGCAAACCCCTTGTCATAGGTGATAGTCCCCCAACCAGACGTGTTCCAATCAGGCACCGTTTGCGTCCCAATCGTGTAGCGCCCGGATTGATACGTGGCGTTGCCGTTGTAATTTCCACTGTCAATGGAAGAAGCCAGCGTGAAGATCTTCATGGTCGAACCCGGTTCGTAGGCGTCTTGGACCAGCGTGTTACGCCAAATCTGACCCAACCCCGCCTTGGTCGATGCATTGAAGGTCGGCCGTTGCGTGGCTGCTAAAATGGCTCCGGTCTTGGCATTCATCAAGACGGCATTCATGGAATTGGCCTTGACCTGGTCTTGAACGTTGCTCATTTCCGTTTCCAGTAGCGTCTGTAGGCGGGTATCCAACGTGGTGTACACGTTGTCGCCGTTTTTAGCCTTCTTATATTTCTGCTTGGTCCCCGGCAACTGGTAACCGTACATATCTTTCTTGATCTTTTGCGACCCGTTTGTCCCGGTCAATTGCTTGTTGAAGGCCTGTTCCAGCCCCATTGTCCCAATCAGTGACGTCTCTCCCGCCTTATTGGTCTTGGATTCGGCCAAGCCAACTAGGTGTGACGCGAAGATGCCGTTCGGGTAGAGCCGCGCTTCTTGCTGAATGAAGTTGACCCCACTTAAATGGGCCTTTTGAATCTTTTGCTTGGTCGTTAGCGAAATGTTTTGCCCCGCCGTCCCAAATTCTACTTGGAAGGTATTCTTCTTGCTGGGGTTCAACGTTTTGAGTGCCTGTTTGCGGCTGATGGGCAAGTACTTGGCCAGAACGGTCGCAATCTTTTCCTTGTTCGTGGCGTAAAGCTTCTCGCCGTTCAAACCAACCTGCCGCTTATCCAAGACCACGTACAAGGAGTACACACTGGTATCTTCCGCAATCGCCTGGCCGTTGGCATCGTAAATGGTGCCCCGCTTGGCCTTCAGCGTTTCGTTAGCCGTATACAGTTTTTGCGCCTGTGAGCTCAAATTGACATTTTGCACGCTCTTACCGATGGCGATATACGAAAAGCGGCAAACGATAAAAATAAACAACAGGCAGATAGCGTAAAACAGAAACCGGCCAAGACTCTTGCGGTTTCTGTTCGGTTGCTTATTCATCGTTTGACGCTCGTGGGAATCTTTCATTATTTGTTTACATTCCTTATTCTGGCATTTTCTAAACTCAAGCCTTGCTTTTTAGCAATTTTATCAAGTCGGCTGCGACTCTGCAACTCATTAATCTGTTGTTGCGCGCTGGTGTTGTGATTTTGCACCGTGGTCACTTGATTGTTGATGCTTTGCAGATTGTGTTGCGCGTTGGTCAACGCGATCTTCGACGACACGACACACACCATCATCACGGCCAAGACTAAGCCGCACGCGGTTAAGAGACACTTTTCGAATTTAGAAACCGGCAACTTGTGACTGTTCGGGTGCTGCTGCGGGTTAATCTGCGGCTGCGCCTGACGTTGCGGCTGTTCTATGTTTGGGCGTTGTTGGGGTTCCGGGGTTAGGGGAACCGCTTCAGCTAAATTATTCTGCGCCATAAATAATCATCTTCCTATGTCGATATTTATTTGATTTATTTAATTTTCTCTAAAATTCGTAATTTTGCGCTGTGTGCGCGGTGGTTCACCGCAAGTTCTGCTTCAGATGGTGAAATAGGCTTGCGATTGACTAGCTGAAAATCAGGTTGCAAGTTATCTGGAATCACAGGTAATCCCTGTGGTAAGTCTGGCAGAGACGATTGTTCGCGGAACATGGTCTTCACCAACCGGTCCTCTAAGGATTGGAAGGTGATGACACTGATACGGCCGTGGAGATCCAATAAGGACACGGCTTGTTCCAAGGAATCTTCCAAGGCACCTAATTCGTCGTTGACGGCGATGCGGATGGCTTGAAAGACCTTCTTAGCTGGATGGCCGCCGTGGCGTCTAGCAGCGGCGGGAATCCCCTCTTTGATAATGTCGACCAGTTGGCCGGTCGTATCAATCGGTGCTGTCGCTCGGTGACGCTCGATGGCTCTGGCAATTGGTTTGGCGAACTTCTCTTCTCCGTAGCGATGGAAAATCCGCATCAGATCGTTAAATTCCCATTCATTGACCACGATCCACGCCGTCAGCTTTTGGCTTTGGTCCATCCGCATGTCTAACGGGGCATCGTGTTGGTAGCTAAACCCCCGGTCGGCTTCGTCAAACTGGGGAGAAGAAACCCCCAGATCATACAAGATACCGTCAACGGCGGTTACGCCTCGCTGATTGAGTTGGGCTTGAATGTCGCGGAAATTGCTCTTGATAAAGGTTAATTTACCTTCGTCGATGTATTTTTTTAAGTGTTCTTGATTATAAGTAATGGCTGTTTGATCTTGGTCAAAGGCGTACAGATGGCCGGTCGTTAATTGCTCTAAAATGCGTTGGCTATGACCGCCGCCACCGAGAGTGCAGTCAACGTAGGTGCCAGTTGGCTGAATGGCTAATCCTGCCACCGCTTCTTTGAGTAAAACCGTTACGTGATGAAAGTCTTCCATAAACACTCTCCTTTCTTAGCGCTACATACCAAAATCAATGAGATTTTCAGCAATATCGTCGAAATCTTCTTCGGCCTTGGTGGAGAAATCAGCCCACCGGTCGGCACTCCAAATTTCAAACCGATTCGCCACCCCGACGATCACGCATTGCTTAGTCAACGCTGCGTGGTCTCGCAATGACTTGGGTAAATTGATGCGCCCCTGCTTATCCAACTCGCACTCAGTTGCAGCGGAGTAGAAGAAGCGGACGAAGGCCCGGGCATCTTTGCGGTTGACTGGCAAGGCTTTTAGCTTTTCTTGCAGCGTCTCCCACTCAGTCATGGGATAACCGAATAAACACCCATCCATGCCCCGGGTCACAACAAATTGTTCTCCCAGTTGCTCACGAAATTTGGCGGGAATGATCAGCCGGCCTTTGGTGTCTATCGAATGTTCAAACTCGCCCATAAACATAGCCAATCACTCCCATTTGTAACTATCACCAAGTTTACCACACCCCCCCACTTTCTACCACAACGTTTCCGAATTTTTATAAATTTCCCCACAAATGTTAAAAAAGCCGCGGCGAACAAGTGTTCACCGTGGCTTAACAGCGTTTATAACGCTTACTAAAAATGAGTTGTTACCCAAAAATATTAATATTTATGCATTAATTTAACTAATAACTAATAAAAAGCAGACCGCGAATCCGGCGACCCAATACAGGTCCGTCAACCGCCAAAAAGTCCGGAAAAAAGTGGTGTAAAGCAACTCTTTGTTGTGAATGGCCTGTAGAAGTGTCACACCGATACCGATCAGCATCCAGCCAATCACCAGCCACGGGAAAATTTGACCCGCGCCCAAGGGAATCAAGATCATAGCCGCGACGAAAAATAACGGCGCCATGACGTCCCACGTATTGATTTGTGCTGGCCAGTGCCGTTTGAACAGCCGCTTGACCCCGCGAATCACTAACCACCCGATTGCCAGAATGGCCAGTGTCCCCGCTGGTGATACCCAAAACGCCATGTTGTTTCCCCCTACTTCCGTTGCTTGCTAAAATTCTCGGGCTCAGCACCAGTCGTTGGTGAGCTGGTGCTAGGCATTCCGTTTAATTATAAGGATTTCTCCCGCCCGTTGCAATCACTGCTGTCAACCGCTAACAGAACTTAAACTTTACGACGGAGGGGCTAGCGGGCCGTTCACGAGGGTGTGTTAGCATAACGCGTGCTGTGGTCGTAAATGCCTCGTGAGGCCATCATTATTGACTTTCATCGCTGTCAGCGTTGCCCCCAAGCCAGTTAAGCCTGGTTTTTCTCTTTTGCTTCGTCTAATTTTCCCTCTGACCCCCGGCAGTCCAAGTCATTTTCCGAATTATCCGCCATTACTTTTCGCCTGGCGGTTGCAATTCTCTAGCGACCACGGTAAACTAATTGAGTAAATTGGACTTAAAGAGGTGGCTAAACCCGCATGGAAAAAAAGAAAAAATCAACTTTTCAAAAAATTACCAACGTTTTCGTCTGGATCATGATTATCGCAACCATTGGATCACTGGTCTTTGGTGCCATTTCCTCACTTGGCTTAATGGGCTAATCAGATCTCGTCGTCCCGTTCTTCGCAGAATGGTGGCGGCTTTTTTTCTGCGCGACTGTCAAGTCACCAGTTTCAGAAACGCATATTAATTAATCAGCTGAATACTGAGCTAAATGCTTGCACCAGCCGCGCTGAGATAAAGCGTTTGCACGGTTAGCTAACTTATTACGAGAGCCGACCGCCTACCGTCCGCCAATATGGGTTGGAACGCTGGGGCGGACGGGTCGAGCCAAAGGACGGTCTCGACGCCTCGCTTTGAGCCGAAAGCCCGCGTCTAAAAGACGCCATTTGCCTAAGCGGCCAAGACCACCGCTAAAGCAACTCCCACGGCTGAACCCATATTTGGCAGACTCTCGGCTACAGGAGTGCATGCCAATAATAATCGGCTTAGCCCCAGGCGGCAGATCTAACAGCGGGGCTCTATGCTGGTAATTACCACCCCCGTCGAAGGCAGCAGGCAGAACTCCGACTGACGCAGGCGAATTTTATCAATCCGAAAACCTAACAGCTCACAATTAAAAAGGTGTTTCTCCCCGCCGCCATTTTTGACGACCTCAGGAGAAACACCTTTTTCATTTTGACTAATCATCAGACTGATCAGCATTACTATCCGGTTGCTTGTAGACCTGGCGAGGCTTACTACCCTCTTGGGGGCCGATGTAGCCGCGCTGCTCCAAATCGTCCATGATGCGGGCGGCTCGGTTGTAGCCAATCCGGAAGCGCCGCTGCAACAGTGACGTGCTGGCCTTTTGCTGATCGACCACGAAGGCCAACGCATCATCAAAGAGCTCGTCATCACTATCGCCAGCCTCTTCTTGCTGGATTTCTTCGTCGCTGACCATCATGTCTTCATCATAGTCCGCAGACTGCTGTTGTTTGATGAAATCGACTACGTTCGCCACGTCCTCGTCTGGGATGAAGGCCCCTTGGACCCGCACCGGCGAGTTGGCATCAACGGGTTGATACAGCATATCCCCGCGACCTAACAGCTTTTCAGCCCCATTGGTATCCAATATGGTCCGCGAATCGATCCCACTCGACACCGCAAAGGCAATGCGTGACGGCACGTTGGCCTTGATCAGACCGGTGATGACGTCGACGGATGGCCGTTGCGTGGCCAAAATCATGTGCACGCCGGCCGCCCGACCCATTTGTGCCAGGCGAATGATGGCGTCTTCCACTTCGCTGGAGACCGTCATCATCAAGTCAGCCAATTCATCAACGACGACCACGATGTACGGTAGCATCGGCCGGGCTTGATCGTCTTCCGCGTTCGCCTTTTGCACGAAGGCGTTGTACCCCGAAATCTTACGTTGCCCAAATTGTGAGAACAATTCGTAGCGCCGTTCCATTTCAGCCACGACCTTGTGCAAGGCCCGCGCCGCCTTCTTCGGTTCGGAAACCACGGGCGTCAGTAAGTGGGGAATCCCGTTGTAAACGCTCAATTCCACTTTTTTCGGGTCGATCAGCATCAATTTCAGCTGGTCTGGCCGCGCATTCATCAACATGCTGGTAATAATGCCGTTGATGGCCACGGACTTCCCACTCCCGGTCGCCCCGGCAATCAGTAAATGCGGCATCTTGGTGAGGTCCATGCTGACGACCTCACCCGTCACGTTACGGCCCAGTGGCACCTCCAACGGCTTGTTGGGGTGCGGCGGCTGGTCCTCGACCACGTCTCTAAAGGCCACGGTCGAGACTTCCTTGTTAGGCACTTCAATCCCAATCAAGGATTTTCCAGGAATCGGCGCTTGAATCCGAATCCCTTTGGCAGCCAGGGCTAAGGCCAGGTCATCCGCTAAATTCACGATGCGTGAGACCTTCACCCCGATAGCCGGATGCAGCTCATATTCGGTAACGGACGGCCCCAAGCTGACATTCTTTACTTCCGCATCGACGCCAAAACTATCGAGCGTCTGCTTCAAAATCTTGGTATTGGCGTCAATGGCGTTGACCTCTTCCGTCTGGTCAGTTGGCGGCACTTGCTTCAGCAGGTCTGCCGTGGGCAACTGATAGTTGGGATCCACGGGCGTACTGTTAGCCAAGGCATCGGCCACAGCACTGTCGTCGGACTCGTCCGCTTTAGGTTGGGGCGTCTGCTTAGGCTTGGCATCGGCCGCCACTGTGATGTGGTAGCTCGGTTCTGCCTTGACGGGCGCCTGTTTGTCATGGGGTTCCGGTAAGTCTTTGTCAGCCGGATCCGCTGGTTTTTCAACGGCCGGTTTGGCGGGATGCTTGGGGTGCTGGTCCGCGCGTTTAGCCTGACGTTTCTTGGCGAGTTCACCGCCCCGTTTCAACGCCGTTCCGCTAGCCGCTAAGCCCGAACGTAGCGTTGCCCAAACACGTTGGGCACCCTGCTCGACGCTGGCCAACGGAATCTGGAAGAAGACCATGACCCCGCCTAACATAATCAGCCAGGCCGCAATTTGCGCGCCAATCAAGGCAATCAACCAGGCAATCACGCTGAGCAATAACGCACCAATCACGCCACCGCCCAACTGTGAGGTCAGCCCGCCGCTGGTCAAATCAGCCAGGCCGTTGTGCCACACGGTCGTGAGAAATTGACTGTGCTGGTCAACAGCCAAGAACTGGCTGGCACTCATCCATAGTAGCCAGCCCGCGTAAACGAGGCCGCCACCAATCAGGTAGTGCCGCGCAATCTGCGGCAGCGTGCCGGTAACGGTGAGGGCTACCCCCACCGCGGCGACTAAAATCAGCCCAAATTGGTAACTGTCCCCCACCACTAGGCGCACCAGATTGGCAGCGAGGGTCCCCAGCAGGCCCAGGTTAAAGAGTCCCAGACCAGCCAAGGCCAGCAGGACCAACCCAATCACATTTGCGGTATAGGGAAACGGCTGTGATTTGGTCGTCTTCCGCCGCGTGGTTTTACGCTTGGTTGGACGCCGGCGAGTTGTTTTTCGTTTGGTAGCCAACCGATGGCCTCCTTTCGCTTACTTTAATTTATCGTGCGGGTATTTGTGGACCCGTTCCAACTTGGGAAATTGTTGTTGACGCAGAACTTCATAGATGACGATGGCCGCACTGTTGGACAAGTTCAGCGCCCGAATGTGGGTATCGTCTTGCGGAATCCGAATGCATTTTTCGGCGTGTTTGCGCATGAAGGGTTCTGGCAAGCCAGTCGTTTCCTTCCCAAATAAGAAGTAATGGTCGTTATCATTGACCTGGTAGTCCGGTTCCGTGTAGTCTTGGTCAGCGAATTTGGACACTAAGTACAATTGCGTGGGGTCACTGACGGTTTCTAAAAAGGCCGGTAGATTGTCGTGATAACGAACATCCACCTTGTCCCAGTAGTCCAAACCGGCCCGTTTTAAGTGGGCATCGTCAACGGAAAATCCGAGGGGCTTGATCAAGTCCAAAATGGTGTCGGTGCCGGCACAAGTCCGGGCAATGTTACCGGTGTTGGCCGGAAACAGCGGTTCAAATAAAACGATGTGATTGCTCATAAATTCTCTTCTCCGTTCTGTTATCAAACATTCGTTCTGTCCCATTATTATAGCCATTTCGGGGTTGCTTTGACAAGGGGCTGGGGCAAATCCACCAGGTCTTTCATGCGTGATAATTAAAAGGCTCAGGCGCCCAATTGTGGCTCTTTGTCAACTGTTGTTGGTAATCGGCTGTCTGAGGTTGCCTAATCGTATTATGATTAGGCAGCCTTTTTAATTCCGAATACTAGATGAATCCTTAATCTAAAGCTACTAAAACAACCGAATCCGTAGCTGACTCGCTTGATTA
>NZ_RHOB01000018.1 GCF_003946085.1 Levilactobacillus angrenensis
AAGAACTAAGTGATTACCAACTGGTTCAAATCAATTGGTATCTGAATTCACGGCCACTTAAATGTCTTAATTGGCATACACCAATCGAGATCTTCTTGCTTAATTTACGTCATTAAATTCGTTCAAGTTATTTCTTGCAATCTGCCAAAAACATTTATAAACACTGTTATATCAATATATTTATAAAAATAGGCACAAACAAAATAAAATCAATACCATGTACCAGTTATTTACCATTAAAAAGAGCTTGGGAAAATTCCCAAGCTTTAGTACCGCCACTTCAGTTGAGCCACGTTCAGTTTACTTTGCCACCGGCACGTTCTCACGAATCACGCGCGCCGGGCTACCGGCAATGACCACGTTGTCACCGAAGGATTTGGTGACCGTGGAGTTGGCGCCGACTACCACGTTATTGCCTAGCGTGACGCCGGGAAGAATCACCGAGCCACCACCGACCCAGACGTGGTCGCCAATCGTCACGGGTTTACCTAGACCCACGAAGGCGTCGCGACCAGCCGGATCCAGGGGATGGTAGGCGGCGTAAATTTGGACGTGTGGGGCCAGCATGCAGTGGTCGCCAATCGTGACGGGCGCGATGTCCAAGATAACGTTATCATAATTGCACATGAAGTCGTCACCCACGTGAATGTTGTAGCCAAAGTCACAGCGGAAATTGGGCTGGACCCAAGGACGCTGGCCCACTGATCCGAACAGCTGCCGAATCACGTGGTCCTTTTCTGTGGTGGCCGTGTCATCGAGTTCATTGAGCTGCTTGCATAGGCGCCGAGCGTGCGTTTCGTCCGCGGCCAATTCGGGGTCCATGATATTGTAGGGTTCACCGGCTAAGAATTTTTCTTTTTCAGTTTTCATCTGTGTGCGCTCCTCAATTAGGTTGATCCCAGTGTAGCACAGATCCGAATTATTTATCCGGATAAATATCATAAAATTAAATTCATTCAATAGCGGGCCGCCAACTTGTGGTAATCGCGACCCGGCCAGACGATTCACCCCAAAACAAGTCGCGTGACTTAATTTACTCGCCAAGCTAACCGGAGCCTCCAACGCAGCGGTTGTCGGGAGTTATCGTAGAATAGACCCAAAGTCACGGGGCATAACGTGGCTTGAAGAATCTCAGCTTTGTGGAAAAATTAACGGACCTTGCCAGACGACTACCATCAAATCGCGACGACAGGAGGTTCGAAAGCTGGGAGTGGGGGGACTTCGTGTGAGCGAGGTCTCTTTTAGGTTGCACAAGACCAAGGGGTTGCGGTATACTACTAACACTTCAGCTAAAACGGCTGAATGCAAGGAGATGATCGACGATGATGGCATCGTTATTTGTACGGAAAAGTGCTGCTAGTTAGCGACACTTTTCTGCAAGACCTTTCAGAGAAGTGTCAGGTTTGAATCTGAAAGGAAAAAATAAACATGAAACCGACAATCACCGCCTACGAATATAGTTACATCAGACAACAGATCGACGCCTTAGTTAGCGCCTATCTATCAGTTAATGATAAGCACATGCGCCGCGTCGTTCGGGATACGACGTTGGAACGCGTCAAACCCTTGTTACCGCTGGATGAACCCGCCGTCCAAGAGTTCTTGACGCGCCTGCAGCCCGACCGGTTGACCCGGAAGGCTGCCGCTGAAATCGTGCCGTTGTTAGAACCGCTAGTGATTCCTTTTCCGGAGTTATCGACTAAGCAGTTGAGCAAGCTATTTCGTAAGGTGAAGAAGCTCAAGCAGCCTGAATGGGCCACGCTGAACTTACACCAGCTCACGTATCTGGGCTGGAACGACGGTGGTAACCAGAAGAAATATCTGGTGGCGCCGTATCAGGATCGCCTGATTGGGATTCAAGGTGACCTCGCCCCACAAGTGGTCAAGGGCGTCTGCAGCATTTGTCACACGATTGGCAATGTTTCGCTGTTCGTCTCAACGACCAAGCGCTCGGGGCTGGGCAGCTACACGCGTAACGGCAATTACATTTGCCGCGACAGTGACCAGTGCAACCGTCAGCTGACCGATCCGCAAGGCCTCGCCGACTTTATCACGGTCGTGCGGCCGAAAAAATAACTTTTAATGAGACCTCCCTGACGACAACTGTCGTGGTGGGGGCCTTTTTGCCTCCGGTTGGGAAAGCGCTTCACCCTAAAAACTTGGTGAAATTTCCCTGAATCCCCCGAGTTTGGCCAGCAGATTTGTTATAATGAATCTTGCTTTGTGAAATTTAAGAGTGAGAGGGAAATGACTATGTCGAGTGCATTAGCAGAAATCAAGGTGGCGCGGTCATGACGCCACAACATCATTTACGCGGGGTCTTATTGGCCAGTATCGCCTGCATTTTGTGGGGCATTTCGGGGGTCGCCGCGAGCACCTTATTCAAATTGAACCCGCACGTGACGGCCTTGTGGCTCACGCAGGTGCGGATGATCACGGCCGGCATCATTCTGTTGGTGCTGGGCCAACTCATTGGGGTCAAACCGTTTGAGATTTGGCGACAAAAGGCTACGGGCCTGCGGGTCATCAGCTACGGATTATTGGGATTGGTGCCCGTTCAACTCTGCTATTTCGAGGCCGTTAAGTTCGGCAATGCCCCGATTGCGACCATCATTCAGTTCTTGGGGCCGTTCATTATTAGTATTTACTTCTTGTTATTTAAACACGTGATTCCCACGCGACCGGAAATGGGCGGCATGCTGCTGGCGTTTGTCGGCACGCTGTTGATTGTGACCCACGGCCATTTGAACAGCTTGGCAATTTCGCCGGTGGTCCTCTTTTGGGGTGGTTTGTCGGCCATCGGGGTCGCAACCAACACGCTGATTCCGCGGCCGTTGTTGCCGAAATTCGGTGCGGTCTCCGTTACCGGCTGGGGCCTGCTGGTCGCCGGGATTTGCTTAAACATCTTCGGCCCGGTCTGGCAAGACCACGTGACGCTGAGTTGGGCCGGTTGGTCCATGATTGTCATCATCATCGTCTTTGGGACCGTGATTCCCTTCCTGATGTTCGCCCACGCCCTGGGCTATATTCTCCCAACGACGGCCAGTCTGCTAGACGCCTTCGAACCGCTGTCGGCAACGGTTTTCTCCGTGATGTTTCTAAGCGTGCAACTGACTAAGTACGACCTGGTCGGTGGGGCGCTGGTCATCTTAGCCGTCATGGCGTTGTCGTTAAATGGCCACCAGATGTTACGGCTGATTCGGCGTTTCCGGGTTAAAACCGATTAATTCAGGATAAATGAAAGGCGTCGCCAACTAACCAGACAAGTGGTTAATTGACGACGCCTTTTTAGCGTATGAGTATGTCAGTGTTTGCGGCTGCCAAGGGTTCCGCCTGCTATGGGGGACGCCTTCAGTCAAAGAGCGGGCTTTGGCTCGGGGCGTCCTTCCCCAGCGTTCCAGCCTAGAGTTTCACGTAACGGTAGGCGGAAATCAACGACCAATTTTTTACTTTACCGCCACGTCCTTGATTTTCAGCGTCATGGCGTTGATGGCCACGATGATGGTACTCAGCGACATGATGACCGCGCCGACCATCGGGTTGAGCATGAAGCCGATGGGGGCCAGCACACCGGCGGCCAGAGGAATCGCAATCAGGTTGTACCCGGCACCCCACCAGAGGTTTTCGGTCATCTTGCGTTGCGTTGCGCGAGCCAAATCCAAGAACTGAATGACATCGGCGGGGTCGCTGGAGACCAGGATGATGTCGGCCGATTCAATGGCAACATCCGTCCCGGACCCAATGGCCATCCCAATGTCGGCGCGGGCCAGGCTAGGCGCATCGTTGACGCCATCCCCAATGAAGAGGACTTTGCCAGTCTGCTGGTATTCCTGGACCAACCGTTCCTTATCTTCGGGCAGTAACCGCGCGCGAACGTCGGTGATCCCCACGCTAGCGGCGACCTTGTTGGCCGTTTCTTGGTTGTCCCCGGTCAACATGACGGGCGTGATACCTTGGCGTTTCAGTGCGGTGACCAGCGTTTTAGCCGCGGGCTTGATTTGGTCTCCTTGCGCGACGAGACCTAAGACTTGGTCGCCGGAAACCAGGTAGCTGATGGAGTTGCCTTCAGCGGCGAACTTGGTGAATTGATCGTGGTCGTAAGTCAGGTGCTTCTGGTCCAAATAGTTGACGGAGACGACCCCGTACGTGGTGCCAGCAATCGTGCCAAATTGGCCCAAACCAGTTTCCTGATGCGTCTCAGTAGCTGGTGTCACGGTCAGGTTTCGCGCCTGTGCGGCGGTCAAGATACCCGTTGCCAATGGATGACTAGACCCACTTTCCAGGGCGGCTAAATGTTGGAGCACCGCTGGCTCATCTAAATCAGGGGTCAAACTGACCAGGTGATTGACTTTGAATTCACCCATCGTTAACGTGCCCGTTTTGTCCATTAAGGCGAATTTTAAATGGTTAACTTGTTCCATGGCATTGCGGTTCCGAATCAATAAGCCGTTTTGGGCGGCTAACGCGGTGCTCCGCGAGACGACCAGCGGCACAGCTAGCCCCAAGGCGTGCGGGCAGGCAATGACGAAGACCGCAACAGCGACGGGCAAGGCCACGGTCAAATCGGCCACGGTCAGCCAAACGATGAAGGCGAGAATCCCAGCAAATAAGGCGGCGTAGAACAGCCAGCCGGCGACTTTGTCGGCTAAATTTTCAGACTTAGATTTCGCATTCTTGGCGTCGCTGATCAACTTCATGACCTGCGCCAGGTAGCCGGAATCCCCGGTCCCCGTGACGGTAGCGGTCAAGGTTCCCGTACCGTTGACGGCGCCACCAATCAGGGCGTCACCGCTGGCTTTTTTGACGGCCTTGGATTCCCCGGTGACCAGGGATTCGTTGACATCAGAAGTCCCGGTCACGATGTTAGCATCGGCAGGGATTTGTTCCCCAGCCCGAATAACCACCGTTTGACCGACTTGTAAGTCACTTAATTTAACATCGTGGGTGTTGCCTTGGTCATCGACGACGTGAGCGGACTGTGGTAACAATTTGCCCAGTGCATCGACCGCGGATCCCGCGTTCATGACCGTGTTCATTTCAATCCAGTGACCCAATAGCATGATGACGATCAGGGTCGACAGCTCCCAGAAGAAGTTATTGACGACGGGGGTGACGTGGAAAATGTCATTGGCAATCACGGCGTAAATGCTGTAAACGTAGGCGACGCCAATCCCCATGGCAATCAACGTCATCATGGCGGGTCGCTTCATCTGCAGCTCAGCTTTGGCCCCGCTAAAGAAGGGTGCGCCGCCGTAAAAGAAGAGGATAGAGCCTAAGATGGCGACAATCCAGTCGCTCCCCGGAAAAATCAGTTGAAAGGGCAGGGTCATGCCCATCATTGGCGACATCAAGATGACGGGAATCGTCAAGACTAACGAGACCCAGAACTTGCGTTTCAGATTGCCCATGTGCATCATGTGGCCATCGCCCATATCCATATCCATGTGGGTCATGTCCATGTTACTCATGTCTTGGTGTTCGTCTGCGGGCTGGTCCATCGCCATTTTGGTGTGGTCCATGCCCTTCATATCGTGTTGCATATTCATATGACTCATTCCTAAATGGCGGTCATCTTTCATGATTCACAACTCCCTTCACAACCGTCCGGCAAGCAGTCACAGTGGACTGCGTCGGGTGCGGTTGGTAATTTCTTAGCTAAAACGTCAATCAAATTTTGGACGTCTGCCTTGCTCATCTCGGTTTGTTCCAGTACGTGAGCAATCGCGGTACCGCGGTGCATGGCACACATTTGGTCGAGTTCGTTGGTCAGCGCCGTGTCCATGGCATTTTGTTCCGGAATCAGCGGCGTGTAAATGAACTGCCGGCCTTTTTTGGTGGTATCCAGCGCGCCCTTCTTGACCAAACGGCCAATCAAGGTCTTGATCGTGGCGGGTTTCCAATCGTGCTGTTGCGCGAGTAAATTAATAATGGTGCGGCTGTCAGTTTGTTTCAAGGTCCAAACGATCCGCATGACGCGCCATTCCGCATCGGAAATGGTCACGGCTACTGCTGTTGCCATAGCAAACAACTCCTTTGATGAACAGGTTTCTGTTCGATTGATTAGTTACAGTTTACATTTGTAATCGGTCGGTGTCAAGGGGAAGGTCTTGGGGGGAGAAACCTAGTTGAGTTGGGTCGAATTAGTTTTCGTCTGCTGTTTGTCAGCGTGATAGGCTTTGGATTAACATATCAGGATACACAATTAGGATAAAAAGATAGCCTACAAGACGTTCTAGGGCGGACGAAGTGGGGTCTCGCTTTTGAATGGCTTAAGGTAGCTGTCGAAAATTAGCACAGCGCCGGCACGACTGAATCCAGATGGCTATTTGACTAGTTGGTGTATTGAAATTGTCCGGTCATAAGCTGAAGTTATGTTTATTTAACAACTACTTGTTATTAAATTCACAATTCGTGGACTATACTCAAGTCATCAAGCAATGGGAGGAATTACTTATGGCAAAACAACTCACAGATCAGGTTACTTTCCGTCACGGCGCAACGATTAAGAGTCGGTTAGTGCAATCACCAATGCTGACCAATAGTGGTAAAGATGATGGCTATGTGACACAAGACACAATTAATTATTACGCGGCACGGTCACAATCAGCGGGGATGGTCATTGTTGAATACACTTATGTCAGTCATGCCGGGGGTCCCTCCCGTTCTTGGGCCGATGACCGTCTTCAGTTGGGGTTATACAAGGACGACCAAAAGCCCGGTTTTGCAAAATTGGCGCAAGTCTTGAAGAAAGACGGTAACAAGGCAATCCTACAACTGGTCCATTCTGGTCGGGAGTCCAATTACCGGGCCAAACAAGGTGAAAAGGTTTATGCCCCATCAGCCTTTGATTTTGGTTTCCTAGACTATGATGTGACAGAACTGACTGATGCCCAGATTCGTCAAATTATTCAGGATTTCGGGACAGCCACTAAACGGGCCATTGACTGTGGGTTTGATGGCGTCGAAATTCACGGTGCGAACCATTACTTGTTACAGGAGTTTTTCTCAGCTTGGTCGAATCGGCGGACGGACGAATGGGGCGGTCAAAGCTTGGACAACCGGATGAATTTCATCTTGGCGGTCACAGCTGAGGTCTTCCGGGTGGTCAAAACCTATGCACCAAAGGACTTTATCGTTGGTTACCGCATTAGCCCAGAAGAAATTCACGGCGACACGGTCGGGTATGACTATCGCGAGGCTAATCAATTAATTCATAAATTGGCCACAACATTTGATTTTGATTATATTCATCTGTCTTTACCAGCCTACAATGCTCATCCAGCGGGTGTTGCCCAGACTTATGCGGCATTAGCCCAACCGGAATTACCGGCCGAAACAAAGCTCATGATTGTTGGCAACGTTATGTCAGAAGCTGATGCGAAAGACGCCTTGAAGGAAACTGATTTAGTTGCTGTGGGTCGGGCCACGCTGATTGATCCGCAGTTTGGCCTGAAAATTAGTGAAGGCCGTGGTGACGAGATCATTCGTGAGATTTCACCGGAACAAGTGAAACGGTCTAAATTGACCCCCGGGTTAGTGAACTTATTCTCTGATCCTAAAATGGAGCCGCATTTGCCAGGACGAGAATCAATCTACGCCTTGCATCAAGCGGGTTCGCTAGACAAATCAGTTCTGAAGAATGGGACTAGTGCATCGTACAACTTGGATGCTTTTAAAAAGTAATTGCAGTTAGAAAATCAATTAACATAACCAGGACCACGGACGCTGACGAGTTCGCGGTCCTTTGCGGTATAATTAATTTAATCATGGAAAGGTGGGCTGGGGATGAATCTCGAACAAATGGCGTATTTGGTGGCACTTAAGCAGTCGACGACGCTGTCACAAGCTGCACGCCAATTAAATATCAGTCAGGCAGGATTGAGTCAGTCCTTGGATAGCTTGGAGGCAGAACTGGGAATCAAGCTCTTTACCCGAACGCGGAGCGGGACCCGGCCTACTAAAGCAGGCGAGAAAATCATTGGGCATGCGCAGGAGATTGAGGCACAAGTTCAGATGATGCAAAAGCTGGCCAATCAACAGAACGACCTTTCGGAGCCGCCGTTGCGTGTGGGCGTGATGAACGAGGTGCCCAGTTCGCTGCTGGATTGGTTATTGACGTTTCAAGATGAGCAGCCGCAATTTAAAGCTTACCTGAAGGAAGACGATAGTGAGCAGATTATTGCTGGTGTCAAAAATGATGACTATGATATTGGTATTATCGCCGTCAATGCTGCTGAGCAACGAGCGCTACATTCACTGGACTTTCGGGAGATTGGTCAAGGTGAATTTAAGCTGTATATGACAGCTAACCATTACCTGGCTGATTATCCAGACCCAATTCCATTGGCCCTACTGAAAGAACAAGAATTTGTCCTGTTCATTGATGATTATATTAGTGAATTTATGGCTGCTGTGACGACCCAGACCGGGCCACTGAACGTGATGCTTCAGTCGACGTCTTTTCGGGTGGTGTTAGAGACCATGAAAAGGTTCCAGGCAGTGTCTGTGATTCGTGATACGCAGGTACGTAATCGACTGTATGATTTCGAGCAGAATAGTTTGGTTGAACACACGCTAGGCAATCTTGGTGGTAATCTAGCGCGTACCTTTAAATACGGTGTTATTCGGTTACCCGGTAAACGACTGACGACAATCCAGGATGAATTTATTAAGGGCATCAAGTCACTCAATAAATGGTAATTATCCCGCAATTATTACGCCAGATTAAAAATATCGTCATATTATGACAAATACATTTATAAGAAGTTAAAATTTTAGCAAGTTTGGCTGACAAGTTCCTATTCCGCTGTGGGTTTTGTATAATAGAAATCTATCGAAATCGAAAGGGGCGTTGACGCTCGTGGTTCTATTGAAACGTTGGTTGCGGCGCGGAGTGCTTTTGGGTCTGGTCGCAGTGATTTTAGGTGGCGGGCCGGTAGCCCAGGCGGCCAGTAAGACCGTGACCAAGGTGCCTGCACGGGCCGCTTATGTCATGGATGCGCAAAGTGGCCAGGTGCTGTACCAGCAAAATGCCGATAAGCGCTATCCCATCGCGTCATTGTCGAAGCTATTGACCGTGTATTTGACGGTCAAAGCCATCAATGACGGCAAAATCAATTGGAATGATCAGGTGACCATGAGTCGGGACCTCCTGAAGCTCAGTCACAGCTATGCTTACTCCTCACTGCGGATGAAAAAAGGTGAAACTTTTACCGTGAAGCAATTGGTCGCAGCGGCCATGATTGCTTCGTCCAACAGTGCGGCAACGGCGTTAGGCGAATACGTGGCTGGCAACAACGCCAAATTTATCGCACTCATGAACCAGCAAAGTGAAGACTGGGGGCTGGAGGCTCATTTCATCAGTTCCTCTGGCCTGGACAACACCGACTTGAAGGACTACAACTTGGTGTTACCAGGAACTGGCAAGAAGGAAGAAAACTTGGTCTCCGCCAAGGCCATCACGACAGTGGCGCAACATCTGATTCAAGCCGACCCCAGTATCGTCCAGATTTCTGGGAAAAAGGAAGATAAGATCAACGGCACCCCAATTTATAACGAAAACATGTGTCTGAAGGGCCAATCCCACTACGACAAGGCCACTAACATCGACGGGCTCAAGACCGGCTTCACGGAAAATGCCAAACTGTGTTTCACCGCGACGTACACGGTCAACGGTCAGCGGATGATTGCGACTATCTTGGGTGGCGACACCACGTTCTCGGCCATGAATAAGCTGATCAAGCAATTAAAGAAGCAATATCAATTGGCCACGACCACGCTCAATGACCGGCGTATCACGCTGGCTAACGGGCTAGCCACGACCGTTTTAGCCCAGCCAACTAGCAGTCAGGCCGGCGTCTGGTATCAAGACCAAGCGGCCGGGTTGACGACCACGGTGGCGACCAAATTGTCTCCGGCTCAAATGAGTTCGGGTACCGTCAATGCGGGCGACCCGGTGGCCCAAGCAACGGTCACCGATACCAAGACTGGCAAGCAACAAGCTATCACGTACCGGTCGCAACAATCCGTGACGTTATTCGCGGATCGCGTCATTTTTAACGAGAAAGCACAGTCGGATCCATTGTTGAAAACGCTGGTGCAACCGATGACGGCGGCATTTCAGTGAATCAATCAATAAAACAGGCTTCAACTCAATTTTGCATGAGTTGAAGCCTGTTTTTTTGCGCTCTAGACATTGATCACATTTAGTCCACCGAAGACAACGCGTCCAACATGTTGATGCGCTTGAGCTTGCGGTGCATGATCCACATGACCAGTAAGCTAAATGCCAGCGTCAACAGCGCGGCGTACACGTAGCTGACCCAGTGGATGCCCGGCGAGAACATTAGGCTATCGGTTTCGGCCGTGTTGAGGATGTAGGCGTGTAGCCAATTGCCCAGAAAACAACCGAAGAAGATGCCCAATCCCGTGAGAATCAGGTTTTCGCGGAAGATGTACATGGTGACCTCGCCATCGTAAAAGCCTAGCACCTTGATGGTCGACAGCTCGCGAATCCGCTCGGAAACGTTGATGTTGGTCAGGTTGTAGAGGACGACGAGCGCCAACGCCCCAGCCGCGACCACGAAGATGACGACGACTAAGTCCATAGTATCTAGCATCTGGAAGTTATTTTTCTTTTCCGTACTCAGCAGGGTCACGTTCAACATGCCCGGCGTCTTCAACAGGTCATTGGCAAAGGCGTTTTGCTGGCGTTGGCCGTGTTGCGTGAACTGGACCAGATTGCCGTTGTAAACGGGTTTAGCGTTAAAAATCTGCTGGTAGTAACTTGGCGACAAGTAGATGAAATGATTGACGTAGTTCTCCGCGATGGCGGCCACTTTGACCTGGTGGGTGGAGCGGTTGCCCAATTTAACGGGCAACTGGTCACCGACCTTGACGTCGTAGAGTTTGGCCAGCTTTTCGTCGATGATGGCGCCGCGATTGTTGAGGTGATAGGCCGCGTGGCTTTGCCGGTTGCGTAAGACCACGAAGCGGTTGAGCTGGTGGGGCTGTTGCGGCACACTCAGCGTGACTGTTTGGTTAGCCACGCCGGCGCGTTCGACCGTCGCCTGGGATTGTTTCACAACTAAGTCATCTTTGTAGAGTGGTTGGCGGTGTAGTGCCCGGCGTTGCTTAGCCGTTTGGGTGCCGTTGCGGACCACGATGGCGTCGTAGTGCCAGAGCTGGTTGAACTGTTTCACACTGATGTCGCCGATGGAGTCCTTGAGGCCGAATCCCGTGATCATCATTGCCATGCATCCAGCAATCCCTAGCACCGTCATCAATAGGCGTTGCTTGTAACGAAAGAGGTTGCGCAACGTGACCTTGTGATTGAAGTTCAGTCGGCGCCAGAACCAGTGCCAGTGCTCCAGCCACAGCGTTTTCCCGGCTTTCGGGGCCTTGGGCTGCATCAAGGTAGCGGGCAAACTGTGCAGGTCGACGCGAGAAACGGCCACGGCACTACCAATCGTGCAGGCGAGCGCAATCACGAGGGCCACCGTGATGTCGAGCCAAATGTACTGCACGTTGATGGCCGGCAGGTTGTACATGCTACCATAAGCCTGTGCGATGAAGCGGGGGAAGAAGTTTACGCCGAAGCCCACGCCGAGGAGAGTCCCCAGCAGGCTAGCCAGGCCCCCGTAGAGAATAAATTCACTGCCGATGGTGGCATTGCTGTAGCCCAGCGCCTTGAGCGTGCCCATTTGGACTCGAAGTTCGGCGACCATCCGCGTCATCGTGGTCAAGCAGATCAGCGCGGCAATCGCGATGAAGAAGAGCGGGAAGACCGTGGATAGGGCCACGACTCGCTGTGTGTTCTTGTGATATTCGCTATAACCCGGATTGGCGGCGCGCCCGCTGAAGAGGTAGGTCGGCTGCTTGATGCCAGCGATTTGGGCCTGCGCCCGTTTCAGCTGCGCTTGCGCTTTGACGAGCATGGGCGTGGTGGCCGGGACCTGTTGGGCTAAGGCCTGGACCTTGGCGACGGTCGGTGCCAGTTTGGTGCGGGCTTGACGCTGTAGCTGAGCTTGCCGTTGTTTAGCTTGGGGCTTGAGCCAGGACTTGAGTCGTCGGGTGTTCGCCCGGTTCAGGCGATTGTAGCGCGCCGTGTATGGGGTGACGCCCCGCAGATTTTTGAATCCGATATCCAGGCGGCTGATGACGCTGGTCTTGAGCGTGTGCGGCTTGACCAGCGCAAAATAATCCAGCGTGCCCTTACCCACGTTGGTGACGCCCCGAGTCGTCTTTTCAATGTAGCGCGGGGAGTTGACGAACCCAACGATTTTAAACGTCCGCCGGTGAAATTGCCGGTTCAACTGATGCGTGGTGGCGATGCGGTAGGTGGCGCCGAGCTTTAATTTCGGCTGGAGCGTCCGGGCCTGCTGGTCCAACACGATTTCGTTGGCGTGACGGGGGAGATGGCCGCTGACCACGGTCAAACGGTTGAGCGACCCGCTCGGCAGTTCCGCCACGCGAACGGTCTGATTATTGTTTAACTGATTGATGTCTAAGTATTTGACGGCCTGGTAGCTGACCTGGTCGCGATGGCGGCGCAGAACGGCTAGGTCACGTTTGGTCAGGCCGGCCGTGGATTGGACGCTGTTGGTCGCCAAGTTTTGGTCGGTGTAATAGTCCGTGGCGGCCTGCAACATGTCTGGCCCCGTAGCGCGAATACCGGTATAAAAGGCCACGCCCAGAAAAATAATTAAAATGATAGAAATGAAGCGGGCTTTGGAATGACCAATTTCCCGCCAGAGAACTTTCCAAAAGGATTTTGTCATGGTCATCACCTACCATTCAATGTCGGCGATAGGCGTCGGCTGCGGGTTCTGCTGGATGGATTGGACCTGAGCGTCGTTGATGTGAATAATCTGGTCGCCCATCTTGGCAATCGCGCCGTTGTGGGTCACGATGATGACGGTCATATCAGTCTGGCGAGCGCCGTCCTGGATGACTTGGAGGACCTGCTTACCGGTTTGATAGTCCAGCGCGCCGGTCGGTTCGTCGCATAGCAGTAGCTTGGGATTCTTGGCAATCGCGCGGGCAATGGCGACCCGCTGTTGTTCCCCACCAGAGAGTTGGGCGGGAAAATTTTTGGCCCGGTCCGCTAGCCCGACCAGCCGCAGGGTTTCGTCCACGTCGCGGGCATCGTGGGTGATTTGCGAAGCCAGCTCGACGTTTTCGCGGGCGGTCAGATTCGGTACTAGATTGTAGAATTGAAAAATGAAGCCGACGTCTTGGCGCCGGTAGGTCGTGAGTTGCTTGGCGGTGAACTGGGCGATGTCGGTGCCGTCGATCAGCACCTGGCCGCTGGTGGGATTGTCCATGCCGCCGAGGATGTTGAGCAGCGTGGATTTACCGGCACCACTGGGACCGAGGATCGTAATGATTTGACCGCGATCCACGTTGAATGAAATGTCGTGGTTGGCGATGGTCTCCTGGTCGCCTTGAATAAATTTGCGGGTTTCGTGTTTGACTTCGATGTAGGCCATGTGCAGGTCTCCTGTTCTGATAGATTAAAGATACTAACGGTTGAAAGGTAGAAAATGGCTAGAGTCATTGTTGCGGAAAGACTCATAGCGATAAAATTAGTTGTTTACAGCCACGTCGCGCGAACTGGCCGCCTACCGTCCGCCAAATATGGGTTGGAACGCTGGGGCGGACGGGTCGAGCCAAATATGGGTTGGAACGCTGGGGCGGACGGGTCGAGCCAAAGAGCGGTCTCGACGCCTCGCCTTTGAGCCGCAGGTCACGTCTCAAAGACGCCAGTTGTCTAAGCAGCATGAACCGCGCCGCTAAGACAACTCCCACGGCTGAACCCATATTTGGCAGACTCTCGGCTACAAGTGTGCGTACCAGTAACAATCGGCTTAGCCCCAGATGTCAACTGAGATATTAGTGGCTCTTTCAACCTTCAGTTAAAGATACTTTAATTGTAGGCGGAAACTAGGATCAGCACAATGGTAATCGGTTACATTCTAGGAATCCGTTGTAGACAAAAACCCGCAACGACTAAGCGGCGTGGGGACGTGCTTAGTCGTTGCGGGCTGCTGTGCTGCCTAGCGAGGTAGCACGTGAAGCGTGGCGTAGGTTGGGCCAGCGGAAATCATCTTAGGCAGAGAATTTTGGCCGTCGTACTTGGCCTTGTAGGCTGCGGTGATCTTGGCATCAAGGTCAGCGGAGTGGTTGACCATTTCAAAACGGGCGGTGAAGTCCTGGTCGCCCACGCTGATTTCACCAGCATTTTGGGCGGTAGCGGCCATAAACCACTTGGTTTGGTCGCCGTTCCAGCCGCGGGAATAAACGTTACCGTCAACGACGACTTCCCAGACCGGCGATTCTTCTTCAAAGGTCGTCATGTCAGGGTTGTAAGGCTTCATGGTCAACGTCTTGTTGTTCAAGAAAGTAGCTAATTGTGCTTGAGTCCATTGTGTTTTAGTTGTATCCATTTTTAAATTCCTCCAGGTTGTACTGCGAATTCAGGTCATCGGTCGTCATCCGCGCCTGCGAGAACGCGGGAAACTTTTTTATCTTTCACTTACGATTAGTAAGTATATGCCGATTAAATATAATTGCAAATGCTAAATTGGATTATTTTACCAAATACTATCTGAATTCAAGGGCTTGCGAATATTTTGTCCTCGTGTTAAAACCAGTCATGCCAGGCGTTATGATGATTTAACAGGTGATTAGTGAACAAGCATAAAAATTTTTGAAATAAATTAACTGATTGGGTGATAAATCACGAAAAAAGTTGGCAAATTCCCTTGCCTTAGTCCTACACGAAGGGTCTATACTCAGATTCATAAGCCATGAAGGAGGAATTTGAATATGCCAACAATTACAGATACGTTTACCTTAAACAACGGTCTCAAGATGCCTAAAGTCGGGTTTGGTACCTGGCAAACGCGTCCCGGTAAAGAAACCGTCGATGCCGTCAGCAATGCCTTAAAGGCTGGTTACCGGTTCATTGATACGGCCAAGGCCTACCAAAACGAGCAGAGCGTCGGTGAGGCGATTGCCGCCAGTGACGTGGCCCGCGAAGACATTTTTGTGCAAACGAAGCTGCCCGCTGAATCGAAGTCTTATGATGCTGCGATGGCTGACTTTGATAGTAGTTTAGCCGCATTGAACCTCGATTATGTGGATTCTTATATTATTCACGCGCCATGGCCATGGGCCCAAATGGGTTCCAACCATGATGCTGAGAACCGTGACGTTTGGCGCGCCCTGCAAGACATTTACAACAGCGGTCGGGCCAAGGCGATTGGGGTGTCGAACTTCAATACGCACGATTTGGAAAATCTGTTAAATTGGGATGGCTTAACGGTCAAGCCAGCCGTCGACCAGATTCAGTACTACGTGGGTCATACGCAAGACTCCATCGTCAAGACGGCGGAAGATAATCAAATCGTGGTGCAAGCCTACTCACCACTGGCAACCGGTGGCTTGGTCGACAGCCCAGAACTGGAACGGGTCGCTGGCAACTACGGCGTTTCGATTCCACAACTGGCACTGCGCTTCGTCATCCAAAATGGCGTCGCCCCACTACCAAAAGCCCGTGCTATGAGCCACGTGGAAGCCAACGCGCAATTGGACTTCGAAATCAGCGACAAGGACATGGCCTTCTTGAACCGGTTAAAGGATGAAGACGGCTATCACCCAGTTGGAGATTAAGGAAAAAAAGAGTGTGGAGCGAGCCGGTTAGACTCTGAGCATTAACGTAGCTAAGGGAATTCCCCCGGGTTGGGGGAATTTTCTTAGCTGGGTTAAGCGCAGGAGTCTGGCTCGCGGAACACGTTTCAGAGGCCGCCAGTTTCCGGATATGCAGGCCGAGAGTGGCCGTAACGCACCGAGAAAGTATTACCATTAAGGAAATGACCCTGGTTCTGGGTTATTTGCTTAGCGTTGTTAAGTGGAACCAGCTGCCCTGCGGAACACGTTTCAGAGGCCGCGGGTTTCCGGATATGCAGGCCGAGAGTGGCCGTAACGCACCGAGAAAGTATTTGCTTAGCGTTGTTAAGCGGAACCAGCTGCCCTGCGGAACACGTTTCAGAGGCCGCAGGTTTCCGGATATGCAGGCCAAAGGCGGCCGCTAAGCCTCAAACCAGCTTAACTAGCAACACCCAAACCACTAACAAACAGACAAACAACTTAACTAATTCAGTAAAAAACAGATTCGCCACTCCCCCGTAGCGAATCTGTTTTTTTGCACTATTGTTCAATAACTATGTTGAAAATGTATAGATAAGCATTTAACATAAGCATTTGCTATGGAAATAATCGACCACTATACTGACTCTTATTCACTAACGGAGGTAATGCACATGACAGAACCAGCAATCTTCCAGCGCGCTTTGGCCGGTCAGCCGCTTGATTTTAGGGGAGCCGATTTTCAGGAAATCGACCGCACCGTTCAACGCACCCAGGAATTATTGAAGCGATTTAACACTCAAGACCAAACGCCGGCCCAGCGCCGGACCACACTCAGTCAGGTCGTCGGTTATCCGGTACCTGCTTCGGCGGAAATCAATGCGCCTGTTCACAGTGATTTTGGTCCGCACATTTTTATCAGTGAAGACGTCTACGTCAATCAAGACGTGATGTTTACCGACTTGGGCGGTATTTACCTGGGGCGTGGCGCTTTGATTGGCCCGCGAGCGACGCTGATTACGGTCAACCATCTGGAAGACCCAGCTCACCGACGCGATGTCCAGGCTAAAGCGATTCACATCAACGACAATGCCTGGATCGGTGCCGGCGCCATAATTTTACCTGGGGTGACGGTCGGTCAAAACGCCATCGTGGGTGCCGGGGCCGTCGTCACCAAAGACGTTCCGGCTAACACAGTAGTTGTTGGCTCACCCGCCCGTGTGTTGCGGCGAGTCAAGGGTGCCCCGATGGAAGATTAAAGCAATTAACCCCCAGACTAAAACAGGCAGTAGAGTCTCGCGTAGAGATTCCGCTGCCTGTTTTGGATGGACAAACTAAAATTTAAAAACGCGTAACGGCAGGCGACCAGCACCGACCAAGCCATCAATCCGCAGTCGGTGCCAGTTCGCGGCGGACTTGGTCCAGCAGCGCCTGGGCGGCCGCGGACAAGCGTTGCCCCTTCAACCACACCAGACTGGCTCCTGAAGAAATGCGGGGGGCCAGCGGCAAGAAGGTCAAATCGGACTGATTGGTGTTGATGATCCCGTCCAGTCCCAGCGCGTTACCAACCCCGGCGGACACCAGTAGCGACGCGTTGTAGAGCAGATTATAAGTCGCGGCGATGGTCAGGCTATCGCTGGTGAAGCCAAATAAATCGTGAATCCGCTGGTCGCCACCCTGTTGGGGCAAAATCAAGCGTGACTGTGCCACGTCGGCCAGACTGACCGTGGCTTGTTGAGCCAGCGGCGAACTATTTTGGACCAGTAACCCCCAGCGACTTTCCCCGGGGAGTCGACAGAAATCGTAATCGGACTTGTCGATGGGCTCCATGACCACGCCGAAGTCAAAGACGCCAGCGACTAACTGGCGGTGGATTTCGGCGGCGTCCATACTGATCAGGTTGACGCGGACGTGAGGGTGCTGGGCGTTGAGGTGGCCGATGGCTTGGGCGACCGTCAACATGCTACGGGCCTCGGCACTACCGATGTAGACGGCCCCGCTGATGTCGGCTTCTTGGTGAATGTTAGCCAGTGTTTTGTCCGTCAACGACAGAATCTGCTTGGCCTGGTGGGCAAAGTATTCGCCATCCGTGGTCAGCTGAATGGTGCGATTGCCGCGGACGAATAGGGTCGTGCCCAGCTCGTCTTCCAAATCCTTCAACTGGCGCGACACGGTCGGCTGTGAGACGTGGAGCCGCTCGGCCGCCTGGCTGATATTTTGTTCCTGCACGACCATTAAGAAGTAGCGTAAGACCCGCAATTCCATGGTATCCATCTCCTATAACTAATTTGTATACCTTTTGATTTAGTATAAGTATTAGACAGATAAGAAGTCAAGCCGTAAGATGGATCCTGTAAACGAATGAGGAGGGCGACACATGAGGCATTGGACGCCAGAACAGTTACAACGATTCGCGGTCGCCGATGACTTGCGGGTTTCGCCATTTTACAGTGATGGCAAGACTTACGGGACGCCGACGTGGATCTGGTCGGTGGTCGTGGCCAACCATCTGTACGTGCGGGCCTGGCACGGCCAACGCTCGTCGTGGTACCAATCCGCCATCCAGCAGCGTGCCGGGCGTATTTACCTGGCAGGGCGGAATTACCCGGTCAGTTTCACCCCGGTAACGGACCGGACGACCGCAGTCGATGCGGCTTACCGCCAAAAATACGGCCAGAGCGCTTACCTGTTACCGATGATTCAGGCGGGGCCTCAAGCCGCCACAGTTGAAATTTTTCCGCGCTAACGGATCCCATGAATGGACAGGAGGTTGTCCCGTGAAAATCAATGAAGCAGCAACCCGATTGCACACTAGCGCTTGGACGCTACGGTATTATGAAGAGATTGGCGTTCTGGCACCAATCGCCCGCATCAGTGGCATGCGTGATTATCACGCTGACGACCTGGCGCGGATTCGCGAAATCTTGGACTTGCGAGCGTGTGGCGTTTCTCTGGAAGACATCAAGCGATTTCTCCGGTTGGAAATGATGCCGGATTCCGCCGCGGCCCAACGTGAGTTATTGCGCGGTCAAGCCAATGATTTGCGCACCCAGATCACCGCGTTAGAGGCAACACTGGGGAGACTGGAAACGAAAATCGACACGCTGCCGGACCGCAAATTGGTCGTCAATGGGAGCAATTAAGTAAGCTGGTCAATCACTTGCCTTCGCCCCACACGAAGGGGCTAAGCTAAGGATAATGAGGAGGAAATACCCATGACAAAAATTTTAATTCTTGGTGCTCACGGCGCCATGGCACAATTACTTACGCAACGGTTGTTAAATGAAACGACGGACACGCTGGTCTTGTTCTTGCGCAATGCAGCGCGGCTGAACCAGTACGCGGATAATCCGCGGGTGACGCTGGTCGACGGGGATGTCCATGACACGGCGACAGTGGCTGAGGCCATGGCTGGTGTTGATGTGGTTTACTCTAACCTGGGTGGCGAAGACCTCGACGTGCAGACACAAAGCGTGGTTGACGCCATGAAACAGGCACACCAAACTCGCTTGATCTACATCAGTTCCTTGGGTGCTCACCACGAGGTTCCGGGAAAATTTGGCGAATGGAACGAACGCATGATTGGCGCGTACCTGCCAGCCTTTCGAAAGACTAGCGAGTTGGTGGAAAAGTCTGGACTGACCTACACTGAGATTCGGCCGGCCTGGTTGACGGACAACGACGAGGTCGACTACGAAGTCACCACGTTGGCGGATGGCTTTAAGGGCACCGAAGTCTCACGGCAAAGCGTGGCCGACTTCGCCTTGAAGGTCATCAACGACCCAAGCACCTATCAAAACAGTAGCGTGGGCCTGGACAAGGCCGGCACGGACGGCGACCAGCCTAGCTGGTATTAAGGAGTGCAACCATGACAGTGATCGACGTATTTGCCCACATTTTGCCGCCGAAGTTTTTAGCGCAAATGCAGGCGTTGAAGCCGCAAATTTTGGACCAGTTTCCTTACATGAAAAATGCCTTATTAACGGACTTAGACCGGCACAAAGCCAGTCTGCCGGCCGACCATCAACAGGTCTTGTCAATGGTCAACTTGAATCCGGAAGACTTCTTTGAACCAGACCAGGCGGCCGAGTTATGTCGGCGAGCCAACGCCGAATTGGCCGATATCGTGCGGGCCAACCGGGATGTCTTTCCGGCAGGCGTGGCAATGTTGCCAATGAACAACGTGCCCGCGGCGCTACAGATTATCGATGAGCAAGTGGCCGGCAGTGATGCGTTGGTCGGCGTACAGCTGTTCACCCGGGCCATGGGTGAGTCGATTGCCGCACCGGTCTACCAGCCGATTTTTGCCAAATTGGCTGAGGTGGGGGCGCCCATTTGGCTCCATCCCGTCTTTGATGACCGCAAGCCTGACAACAACCTGAGCTTCAGTTGGGAATATGAGCTGACGCAGGCCATGGATGGCCTCGTGGCGGCGGGGATTTTCCGTCAATTTCCAGAGCTCAAAGTCATCGTCCACCATGCTGGCGCGATGATTCCGTTCTTCAGTCAGCGCATCAAGTACATCCAGTCGGCAGCGAACTATGCTGACTTTCAGAAGTTTTATGTCGACACCGCCATTTTAGGCAATCCGCAAGCCCTGGACCTGGCCGCCGATTTCTTTGGTCATGACCACGTGTTGTTTGGTACGGATTCACCATTTGGCATTCCCCCAGTCGGTCCGACCGCAGTAATCGAAGACGCGGTCAAGCACATGGCGTTGTCGCCGGCCGACCAGCAACAAATTTTCAGTGGTAATTGGCTGCGACTTAGCGGCCAGAAGGAAGCGTAAAGATGAAGTATACCAAGTTAGGACATACAGGATTAGACGTTTCACGGTTGTGCTTGGGCACGATGGGCTTTGGCAACGCGTCGACGGGGATGTTTCCCTGGGCGGTCGACGAAACGCAGAGCACGGCGGTCATCAAGCAAGCCTTAGACCTAGGCATCAATTTCTTTGACACGGCCAATATTTATTCCCACGGGGATAGTGAACGGTTCGTGGGACAGGCGCTGAAACGCTTGGCACACCGGGACCAAATCGTGCTGGCGACCAAGGTCTTCTTCACGCCAGAACAAGCGCCCAACGTGGCGGGGTTGTCGCGCAAGGCCATCATGTCGCAGATTGATCAGAGTCTGGAACGCCTGCAGACGGATTACGTGGATCTGTATATCATCCACCGCTGGGACTATCAGACGCCGATCGAGGAAACCATGGAAGCATTACACGACGTGGTGAAGTCTGGTAAGGCCCGCTACATTGGGGCATCAGCGATGTTTGCTTGGCAATTTGAAAAGGCCCAAGCAATCGCGGAACAACACGGTTGGACCAAATTCGTGTCGATGCAAAATCACTTGAACCTCTTGTACCGTGAAGAAGAACGGGAAATGTTGCCGCTGTGCGCGGACCAAGACATTGCGGTGACGCCATACAGTCCGTTGGCATCCGGCCGTTTGACTCGTGATTGGGCGGGGGAGACCAAGCGTTACGTCACGGATGATGTCGCCCGTTCCAAGTATGACGACAGTAAGCAATTGGATTTGCCAATCATCCAGCGCGTCGGTGAGATTGCCGATAAATACGGCGTGGACCGCGTGCAGGTCGCCTTGGCTTGGTTGCTACAAAAGCCAACCGTCACGGCGCCCATCATCGGTGCCACCAAGGCCAGTCACCTGACAGGCGCGGTCAAGGCGTTAGACCTCAAGTTGACCCCAGCAGACGTCCAGTACCTGGAAGAACCGTACGTGCCGCATGAACTGGTCGGGCCATTGACGCGTGATCAAATGAATTACCAGCGTTAAGTTGAAACGTAGACCAGCTGTCTTTGGTGCACGTTTCGGCTAGGCAAATTTGGTAAACGAAAAGAAGAATTAATGGAGTGACTCCTAGAGCGACAGCGTTTTGTCCACCAAAATTGGTGAAACCAGAGGCCTGCGTCAGCCAAGGTTCCGCCTGCTCTGGGGAACACCTCCAGCCTGAGAAGCGGTCTTCCGGTTCGCTTGAAAGCCTGGCAAAAGTCACCAGTCTCTCAAGTCGTCCCACGCTGTAGGCTGAGAAAGAACCTCAGCCAACACCGTCGTCACAGCTGGCTCCACCTTGGCTGCCTCCGGCGGGTTAGTAACCATCAGCAACATTGTGTTAGTCGAAGACCGGTTGCCAATTTAGCTGCAACTTGGAACTAAATCAACTGTGACTAGAACGTACTCTAGTAGCCGGGAGTCCGTCAAATATGGGTTCAGCCGTGGGAGTTGCCTTAGCGGCGCGGTTCATGCCGCTTAGACAACTGGCGTCTTTGAGACGTGCCCTTCGGCTCAAAGCGAGGCCGAGACCGGTCTTTAGGCTCGGTCCGGTCCGCCCACCGCGTTCCAACCCATAGTTGGCGGACGGTAGGCGGCCAGGTCTCACTAGGATTCTGTAAACGACTAATTTTTATGCTATGAATGGTTCTGTTTAATTAAAGCCAATGACACCGGGATTCAGTGCCCCACCAACCGTTTAGCTCAGTATGATGGCTCAGCAAGGCAACCTAATCGTGAGAGTTGTGCCGCCACGAAGCGGTATGCTAGGCTGAAAGCTAGAAAGGGGTTTTCACAGAATGACAGAACCGAAGATTGCTTTAGGAACCTGGGCGTGGGGCGACACCGCGTCTGACAGATATTTTGGTGACACATTGTCCGCTGCAAGCCTGAAGCCCGTGGTGACGGCGGGGATGGCCAATGGCTTTACCCTGTGGGACACGGCTTACGCGTACGGTCAGGGGACCTCAGAGAACTTGGTCGGTGAGCTGTTGGCACCTTATCCGCGTGAAAGTTATCAGTTGTCGACGAAATTCACGCCACGGATGGCCGGCACTGGTGACCACGAAATGGCCGATATGCTAGCCGGGAGTTTGCGGCGGTTGCGTACGGATTATGTGGACCTGTACTGGATCCACAACCCGGACGACGTGGAAAAATGGACGCCGGAACTGATCCCGCTAGTCCAAAGCGGCAAGGTCAAGCGCGTCGGCGTGTCTAACCATAACTTGGCGCAAATCAAGCGGGCCAACGAAATTCTGGGTGAAGCTGGGATTCAAGTCTCGGCCGTACAAAACCATTTCAGTCTGTTGTACCGGTCCTCGGAACGGGCGGGCATCATCGACTATTGCCGGGAACACCACATCACATTTTACGCGTACATGGTTCTGGAACAGGGTGCGTTGACGGGACATTATGACGTAGATCACCCGTTGCCAGCCGGCAGTGAGCGAGCCAAGGTGTACAACGCCGCCTTGCCCCAGTTGACCAAGCTGACCGCGGCGATTAAGGCTATCGGCGAGCGACAACACGCCTCGATTGCCGAAGTCGCGACCGCCTACGCCTTGGCCAAGGGAACGACGCCCATCATCGGTGTCACCAAGGAAAAGTACATCGCCAGTGAATTGCGGGCGGAAAAGGTTAGCTTGACGTCCGCCGAAATCAACCAGCTGGAGGACCTGGCCGCTCAAACACAGGTGGACACCAAGGGCTTTTGGGAAGCACCAATGATTTAGTGTAAATGAAAAGACTCAGCAACCAATTGAGGCCGCTGAGTCTTTTAATTTGGCAAAAATCAAAATTCAAACACAATCCAACGAAAACTGACCGAAGTAGGTGGTCAGGGATGACAAATGCCCGGCCAATTTCGTTAGTAACAGTAAGGGCTACTTAAACGTCTCGTTGGTAAACGACTGGACAGTTCCGGTCTTGGCTTGCTTGTTGACGTTGGCGGTCAATTTGACTTGGTCGCCGGCCTTGAGTAACGCGGCCTTGGGGTAATCACCGGTGCCGACCGACCAGAGATAGTCGTTGCCCTTGATGGCAAATAGTACGCTTTGGCTACTGCCATTCGGGACGATGGCGACTCGGGAGACGATGCCGTTGACCTTGGTCAACTTGGTGGCGGTCGAACTAGCCGTGGAGCCAGCGGCCGCTAACTGAACGCGGTACTGATCGAGTGCTTGAGCGGCCGTGGTGGCGTACGCCTTGACACTTTGGTCAGCCGCCTTGATGTAGGCGTAGCTCCGGAAGGCCCCGGTGGAGTCGAGCAGTGAGACGACCCAGGTCGGCGTGCCGTCGATGTTGTACATGATGGGCATCGTCGCCGACCATTTCTGCGCGACATATTCCTTTTCGGCAATCTTCTTGGCGCCGTCACTGTCCATGACGCCGATATTTTTACCGGTGTAATACGTCAAGGTCCCGGTCCGCGCGTTGATCATGGAGTACCCCATGGTCGAATCGGCGCTGGTCTTGGGTGAGGTGAAGTCGTTGAAGTACGAAATATTGCCGTGCTTGTCCGCGACTGGCGTAACGCCATCCTCGGTCCCATTGCTGTTGGGCAGCTTAACGCCGGTCTTGTTGAAGTAGGCGTTGAAGAAGCCGTTGCCGTAACGGCCGAAAATCTCATTCATTTCCGCGGCGGTCGACGAGGCGATGGATTCGTTGATAAACGCGGGTGCTCCGGCGGCGGTGTACAACTTTGTCGCGCCGGTCTTGGCGTTTAACACGACCACGTGGAGGCTGCGGTAGTTGATACGTTTAGACACGCCGCGGGCCTTGTAGACAGTTTGGATGAAGAAGGGTTCCCCCTGGTCGTTGACTTCCAGTTGTGGCTGGCCTTCTTGGACCCAGCTGGGGAAGCGGTTGTAAATGACTCGTTGGGCGTCGTCAAAGAGGTAGGCACTCGGCGTGTATTTCATGGCTTGCTTGACGAAATGCGGTTCGGCGTTGACGTTGGTGGCGTCGATGGTGAAATACCCCGGCGTCACTCGCGCGCGTTGCCAGCGCCAAAAGCCGTCGAACTCGACCGGGGCGATATAGACGGTCTTGCCCTTGACCACTTGCGTCTGTAAGTCGCCCAGCTTGTAGTACGACGTGTTGGGCACCGTGCTCATGGCCTTGTTCATCTTGTTGCGGACGGTCTTGGGTGAAATGGCGATGGGCGTGCTGTTCTTGTCCAACAACGGCGCCGTTTTGACCGTCTTGATGTGCAAGGAATTGTAGACGGCTTTGACGCCAAAACGCGTTTGCAGGGACCCGAACAGGCCTAAGACTACCAGTACGGCCAAGACGCCCACGGCAAGTTTCGTCCCAAAATTAATACGGGGTAAGTGGAAACTAAACGGCGAATTGCCCCGCCGCTCGACCTCGACTTTGGCCTGAGGACTGTTGAAAGCCAGTAGCGGCAGATAGAAAATGCCGTAGATCAGGTTCATCCCAATCAGACTGGCGGGCGTCTTGCTGGGGAGTGAGATGAAAACGATGCCTAACGCCACCAAATAAAAAATGACGTAGGTGCCGACCAGTAACCGCCAGCGCTCGGGCCGCTGAATGCAGGCCAAAATGGTCATGCCCAGCGCGGTCAGGGTGCCGAATAGTGCAACTAAAAGCATAGAATAACTCCTTCTTGGATTGACTGTGAAATGAAGCGCTATCCTTAGTTTACCGTAGTTAGCGGGTGGCGGATAGGGGACAATTGGAATTGGGTCGGTGATGAGGGTGGGATTATTTGCGGGGAGCGGGGGCACTTGGTCGACTTAAAAAGGACTGCAGGGGCACCGCAGTCCTTTGTGTAAAATCTAAATAATTAGCCGCAACGGTTTCAATTTGAAATTAGCCTTTAAACATAAAGATTCCCCGTACAATTTCCGCACCAATCAAAACAATCATCGCTGACCAGGTAATTAATGTTGCCACGCTCCCCATAATGCTGACCTCCTTGTGAATGCTTTAACTTCACCTTCATTGTACGCTGAAGCCAATCTTATCGCAATGGGTGCGCTTACATCAATGGCGCTTTTTTACGAATTGGTCACCTGAATCAAATCAGCAAAAGTGGCTAGCGGCATGCCAGGGATGATGCGTAGCCGTGAGAGGTTGTAGCGTCCTTGGGACAGTTGAGCCACGCCCTCTTGGGTAGTCAACGCCACGCGGTAACCGGCTTGTTTGGCCAGACGCCGAGTTGTTGGGTTCGCCCGCCCGGCCGGGTAGCACAGCATTTGGGTGTTCTGGTTGAGATGCTGGTCAAGCCAGCGTTTGGAATCGACCAGTTCTTGTTTCTGTTGCGTGGCCGTCAAGGCGTTCAAATCCAGGTGTTGAACCGTGTGGCTGGCAAAGTCGACGCGGCCCGTGGCCTTGAGGACTTGCATTTGGGCCAACGACAGGTGGTCGGATCTGTGGGTGAAGCCTGTGATGGCGTTGATGGTGACGTGTTGGTGGTTACGTTTAAGCGTCGGCAACAGTTTCTGATTGTCTTTGTAGGCGTCATCCAACGTGATCCAGACGACCTTCTTCTGTGGGACCGTGTTAGTGGTCAGCGCACGGATGGCCTGAGTCGTGGTCAACGTTTGGTAGTGATGGCGTTTTAAATAGTTCAGCTCGGCAACGGCCTGGTGCTGGGGCACGCGCAGTTGATTGCCGGTCGAGATGCTGTGATACATCAAGATAGGCAGCTGGAGCGGGTGCTTGAGTTTGACCCACGGGTGGGTGGGCTTGACCTCGGTGGCCGAGACGTCTTTTTTAGTCAGCCGGTTGTGAGTGGCTGGTGCCGTTCGAACGTTGGTGTGCCGCGATTGTGTGACCATGACCGCACCTAAGATCATGATGACCAGCGCGAAACAGCCCGCCAGCAGTCCCCATTTTCGTTTCATCGTGATTCCCCCAAAAGATAGTCTTAACTATAGTATAAGGGGGTTAAACGAAAAAACCATAAATTAGTCAGCCCGCTGGCTTAATCGCCGGTAGTAGTCGATGGAATCCGGTGGCAAATGAAGCGCCGAAATGACTTCACGGTCGGTTTCCTGCGGGTGGCGTCGGAGATAGTTAACTAAATAACCTTGGTAGAGGACGGTCGGGCTGAGAGCAAAGCCAGTGACGGCCTCATCGGGGCGCAAATACTTGTGCAATCCCGGCAATGTCAAATGGGGATCGGCCGCGGCCCGTTGTTTTAAGAACCAGTCGTCACACTGAAAACGCAACTGGAGTGGCCGAACAAATTCGCGGAATTCCTGCAAAAAGGTTTGTGCGCTGGCCGACCAGTTAGCGGTGGTCAATTGCGCGGTCACGCCAGGCTTCAGGAAGCTTTGTACCGGATAGCCGTGCGCCACCAGCAACAGGGTCAAGCGTGTGTAAACGTGAAGGCGCCGGTCGGCCAAAAGGTCATCGAGGTGGTCCACCCAGCGGTAGTTCAACGGCTGGGCCGCCTCTTTGGGCTTGCTTTTCAGGTCCAATGTCGGTAGGTAGGGTGTCCAGTTGTGGGAGAACAGAAATTTAAAATAGACGTTCAGGTGCGACAACACCTTGTTGTAGGTCTGGTTTTGAATCTGTCGGGCGTCGACTAACATGGCCAGGTACTGCTCAACGTCTTGCGTTTGTAGCTGATTGACCCGGTGCTCACGCTGGTAAGTCGGATTGAAGTTTTCTAAGTACTGAAAGAAGTCCTTCAACGTTGCCGTGTACTCGTCACGCGTGGCCGCGGCCATGGAGCGCTGGGCCAGCTGCCGGTTGAAGGCGTCTTGGTAGGGATAGGCTAACGGCATCGAATCGCCTCACTTTCTAAAAATTACTTTAACCACAGTATAGCACGGGAAACACACTAGCTGGCCGCCTGCCGTTCGCCAACTAGGGGCTGGAACGCGGCGGGCGGAAACAAAAAACGAATCTGGCTAAATTTGCCAGATCCGGTTAGGGTTAAAAATTATTTCGGCTGTCTAGTGCTCACGAATCGACTATATGCCGGTAGCGAGAGCCTCAAGATCAGGAGGGAGACAACGGCTAAACCAATAGTCGTTGACAACCGCTAGCGAACGGTAAGGCGGCCAGCACACACACCGTTGCCCATACCGCCAGCCTGGTAGTTAAGCCGTCACAGTTTCCGCTGCTTGGACTTTGGCGCGGAGCTGGGCTTTTTGTGCTTCCGGAATAAATGCCCCATCAATCGCGTTCAACGTCAGCTTCTTCAACAAGGACCAATCCAACCCGAACTGGTCGTGCATCTTCATGATTTCACTGGTCAGCGTCACGTCGGACACGGTGCGGTCGTCGGTGTTTAAGGTGACCTTCAAGCCGGCACTCAAAAATTCGGCCAGCGGGAAGTTGGCGTAGCCGTCAACGGCCTTAGTCTGAACGTTGCTGGTCGGGCACATTTCAATCGTTGCGCCAGCGCGTTTGGCTTGAGCAATCGTGGCCGGAAAGCCGCTCATGTGGACGCCGTGGCCGATGCGCTTGGCTCCCAGGGTCAAGGAGACCGCCACGTTGTCGACGGGGCCAGCTTCACCGGCGTGCAGGGTAAATGGCAAGCCCGTGGCCAGGCCGGCTTTGACGGCAGGCGCCAGGTCGATGGCTGGGTGATTGTATTCGTCACCAGCGAAATCGAGGCCGACTACGCCTTGATCAGCGAACTCAGCGGCCGTTTGGAAGACGTTGATGCATTCGTCTAACGGCCGGTCCCGCATGGCACAAACGATGGCGTTGACGGGAATCCCGAATTCCTTTGTTCCGGCGTGCAGGCCGTCCAGCAAGGCGGCAATGACCTCTTTGACTGACAAGCCCTGAGCAGTCGAAATCTGCGGGGCAAAACGGGCTTCCAAATAGATCAGGCCATCCTTGGCGGCAGTGGCGACCATGTCGCGACCGGCGATACGCAACTGTTCGGGCGTCTGCATCAGGTCGGTCACGATTTGGAAACGCTGGAGGTACTGAATCAGACTATCAGTCTCCAACGGCGCACTGGTCAGGTTATGTAAGTCCGCGTCGCTAGCGGGTAGCTCGGCCCCCGTGACGGCAGCCATTTGCCGCAGAGCTGCCAGGGACAGTGAACCGTCCAGATGGCAGTGCAACTCGACCTTGGGATAGCGTTGGACATTTTCTTTAGTAAAAGGTTTAACGTGGGACATCACGGAACTCCTCCTTCAATGATTAGCTTCCTCTTAGTATACCATGTAAGCGCTTAATTCTCAGTGAAAATTTTCCTCAGCCGGATGGTCCAGTCCAAAAACTAGCGGTTGGGTCGGTCACCTTACCAAGCTAGCAGATGACAGGTGTCCGGCCAAAAATAAATTCGGCAGATTAGCAGAAGCTCCGGCACGCGATTTATGGTCCCCCGTAGAATAATTAGGGGGTGATATTTAGGCCTAATCGTGCTAATATGTAGGCTTAGCTGGCACGAGCGACTTCCCCGGGTTGCCCCATTTAGTGGTTAGTTATCTGACTTTACGCGGGCAACTTAATCCGGGGAAAAGATGACAAAGATGTCAAATTTTACATTTTGTGAAATTCGCGTAAAATCATTGTTTCGGTCGGGCAAACATTATATGATTAGTTTAATTAAAACGAGGCATTCCTGGGTAGTTCTGGACTGAACCGCCGTCATGAATTGACGGTTTACAAGTAAATTACCGTTTCACATATCAATAGTCTAGACAATTAGAGCAACTTAATCACTTGGCGTACCACCATTTGGGGGAGTATGACCAGTCTGACAGTTACTGGTTTTTTGAAGAGAAGGAGCAATGAACATGGATCAATCTTACACGCGGGTCTCGCGAGAATTTATTCGCGCCCAGCGCGCGGGCAAACGGCGGTACATAACCGGATTCGATGGTATTCGGACCTTAGCCGTTTTGGGGGTCATTATTTACCATCTGGCACCATCGACGCTACAGGGTGGGTATTTGGGTGTCCCGATTTTCTTTGTGGTGTCGGGCTACCTGATCACTTATTTGTTGATTCAAGAGTGGGATTCGACCCACAGCATCAACATCCTGGGCTTCTATGGCCGCCGATTGAAACGCCTGTATCCGGCGCTGGTCACGATGCTACTCGGGACCACGGCTTACATTACCTTGTTTCAGCGCAACCTGTTGGCCAATATTCGGGGGACCGTCTTGACCAATATGATTTACGGCTATAATTGGTTTGAAATCAAACACGGGCAGTCATACTTCGACCGGTTCAGCGGCGAGTCGCCGTTTACCCACCTCTGGTCGCTGTCAATTGAAGGGCAGTTCTATCTGGTCTGGCCGTTCGTGGTCTTGGCTTTACTGCTGTTCTTGCGTAAACGGGCGCGAGCAGCCGCCATCCTGTTGGGCATCGCGATTTTCTCGGCAATTCTGATGGCCATCTTGTATGACCCCGCCAATACCAACCGGGTCTACTATGGAACCGATACGCGGATGTTTGCGATTCTGATTGGTACGGCGATGGCCTTCCTGTGGCCGGCGCATAAGCTCAACGCCAACGTGACGCCGGCGCACCGCTTGATCCTAGACATCGCCGGGGGCCTTTCGCTCCTGACGCTGGTTTACATGTTCTTTACCATGAACGGCCAAGCGGCCAGCACGTATCGTGGCGGGATGTTCTGGTTCACGGTACTTTCCGGGATTTTAGTCGGTACCGTGGCCCATCCGGGGAGTGACCTGAACCGGGTCTTGAGTAACCCCATCTTCAGTTACGTAGGCCAACGCAGTTACGGCATTTACCTGTACCAATTTCCGGTCATGATTTTCTATGAATCACGCATCAACATCGGCAATCATCCGCTGTTCAACTCGTTGGTGGAAGTGGCCTTGATTATGCTGGTCACGGAAGTCAGCTACCGCTGGATCGAAAATCCGCTGCGGCATTACCACTACGGCCAGCTGACCAACGACGTGCGGACCTACCTGCAACAACCGGGGGCCCACCGGCTGGCCAATAGTCTGGGAGTCGTAGCCGCCCTGTTGTTCGGTTTGACGGCAGTCGGCTTCGTCCAACAACCCGCTGCGGCCAAGCCTACCGCATTGCAGCAGACGATTACGGCGCGGCAAGCAGCAGCGAAGAAGAAAAACGAAGCGGCAGCCAAGAAACAAAAGGCTTTGGCTAAGCAAGCTTCTAAGCTTAAGCATGACAAGGCAGTGGCCTTTTCGAAAATGTCCGCCGCCAACCAGAAGACGGCTAAGTATTACTTCTTGACGGCTGATGAGCTGTTGACCAGTCAACAAACGCCGCTGACGGCTGTCGGTGATTCCGTCTTACTGGATGACTCGGGCGACCTGCAGAAGATCTTCCCAGGTGCCGTCGTCGATGGTGCGGTTGGCCGTCAAGCCGATGCGGTACCGGGCATCTTGAATAGTTTGAGCCAACGTGGTCAGTTGGCCAAGAATGTCTTGATTAACATTGGGACCAACGGCTACGTGACACCGGATCAGGCGGACCAAATCGTCCACGCCATCGGTCCGGATCACCAGATTTTCTGGGTCACGGCCCACGTGCCAACGCGTGAATGGCAAAATTCCGTCAACAGTCGGATTGCCAAGACTGCGGACAAGTACAAAAACGTCCACGTGATTGACTGGTACGCTAAGGCCAAGAATCACACGAGCTGGTTCGTCAGCGACCACGTGCACCCGAACGACCACGGGAACCGCTACTATACGTCGCTGATTGCCAAGAGCATTTATCAGCAGACTCACAAACATTAAACGAAAACGGATTGTCGCTTCCTAGGATGGGAAGGGCAATCCGTTTTTTTTCTAGCAAAATGGTTACCGCCACTCGCCTCATCATAGTCATCTGATTAGGATCAGTTGCGTTAGATGAGCCAACTTCAGCGTTAGATCCAATTTCAGAAGCAGAAATATATGAGCACTTCGATAGCCTTGTAAAAGGGAAGACAGCTATATATATTTCTCACAGAATGAGTTCCACACATTTTAGCTCGCGTATACTAGTTATTAACAATGGAAAAATTGTTGAAAGTGGGGATCACCAAATGTTAATGAAAGAAAGGGGACTGTATTATAAAATGTATTCAGAGCAAGCTAAATACTACCTGAAATAAAAACTCATGCTTGGAAATTGAGAGATAAAGAATAAACGCAATTCTGGAAATTTTTTGATCGCCGCAAATTGCAAGAACAAGTTAGCCACTGAGGCCAAATACTGATACCAAGGGGTTCTCAGGGGCTTGGAGAGGAGCGATACGCCTAGCCGAAGGCGCCGGCGAAGCGCTCAGCTGGCGTTTGGAAGCCCAGTTGGCGACGAGGCAAGTTGTTTAGCTTGTCGGCCGCCTTGGCAACGTCAGCTGGACTGATGGTGTCGAGGGATGTGCCCTTAGGAAAGTCCCGGCGAATCATGCGGTTATGGACTTCGTTTGAGCCGCGCTCGCTGGACGTGTAAGGATGTGTAAAGTAGACTGGGGCAACTGATACCATGACTTGCGGAAGGGTCGCAAACTCGGGACCATTGTCCGCAGTAATTGATTCGATAATGGGCCCGTACACAGCGATGATTGACTTCATCGCGTAGGCCGCTGGATCGGCGTTGCGACCGTCAATTAAGCGGATAATTTGGAAGCGCGTCTGGCGTTCAATCAACGTCAAGATGACACTCTCTTGACCATCGCGCTTCCCGACGATTGTGTCGATTTCAAAATGCCCGAACGTCTCACGAGAATCCACTTCCGCAGGACGTTTCTCAATACTTTGACCCAATAGGCGCCGATACTTGTGGGCGGTGCTCACGTGCTTTGGTGGGCGACGGCTTAACTTCTCGGCAAGATCTAGGTTACAGATCTCTAGGAACCGTTTATCGATGTACTTGTACAACGTCTGAGTGCAAACCATCTCTGCCGGTCGAAAGAGTCTAAGTGCTTTAGCTCGACCGACCACAGCGTCTGGTGCCCAGCCATCGGTCTTAAAGCACTCCACAAAGAAGGCCAGGAAGTCCACCACTTGTGTGAACTTGTATGGCCGGTGGCAGGCCACCCGTTTCTCGTGATAGCGTCGTTCAGGTAGACTTCATGGTACTTTTCCTGGCCGTTAACCCGCTGTTTATTGGACACCAAGCCTCGCTTGATTTCGTTACTGATAGTCTTGGTGACTGACCCCAATCAAATCAGCTATTTTACGGCGAGAATAGCCGTCATGGTTGAAGTAGACCAATGTTTCCACGTTCTTTCAAAGTTAGATGGTGACCCTTGGGGCGATTCATGGTAAGCTGTTCTTGCATCAAGACGAAGACCTCTTTCGCGGTCAGAGATTCCGCCTGCTATGAAGGACGCCGCCAGCCTGGGAAGACTAGCTGTTTGCATTTGGCAATTCAAATTACTTATCCCGGACATGCGTTACCAAGCGTGGGGGGACAGCGCTACTGATGAATCACCAGAAATGCCGTCCTGCCGGCAACCACAGATAATTCACTTACGCACTTATTTTGGCCGTTGATGTTAGTTGGGTTAATTTACAACCGGACGCAGATTTTTACAGATTTTTGCGTTATTTCCGGCAATTATTTCGGCTAGATTGGGCGTGAGCGTGCTATTATACAGAGTGAATTCAGGGATGGATTCATCTATAATCTATGGGGGGAATTATCATGATGAAGAAAGTAGCAATGATTGCAGCAGCTGCAGCAATGGTATTACCATTAGGCTTAGGGGCAATTGCGCCAGCCCAAGTAGAAACGACGGCATTTGCGGCCGCTAAAGTTGCCGCTAAAAAGACGACGTTAACGTTAATCAGCAGCCAAAAGATGAAGAAAGCTGCTTACCACGTCAAGAGTGGCAAACCAGTACTGTATAGCGCAGCATTTGCCGCTGACAAGGCTAAAGTCACCATGGCTAAGAAGGGGACGTTAGCTGGGGAAAAGACTTATTACGCAACCAAGAAGATTGTTGTCAAAACGAAGGCAACCAAGAAGGCTAAGGCAAAGAAAGTCACTTACGCTTACGTTAAGACGGCCAACAACAAGGTCAAAGGCTGGGTGGCACTGTCCAAATTAACGGCTGGTAAATTCATGGCAGCGGATGGCAAAAAAGTTGTGAAGAAAGCCGCTGACAAGGTCACCAGCAAGACCTACACGTTGGTAAGCGCTAAGAGCATCAAGAAGGCTTCATACCACTTCAAGAGCAACAACCCAGCTGTCTTCACCGGCAAATTCGCCGCTGACAAGGCAAAGGTTACGCTGACCAAGAAGGGTGTTCTGCCAGACAGCAAGACCTTTACGGCAACCAAGAAAATGACGATCAAGCAAAACAAGAAGAACGTGAAGTACCTCTACATCAGCAAGCAAGGCTGGGTTAAGGCATCTGCTTTAACTGCCGGCAAGTTCATGGCTGCTGACTAAGTAGACGATGGTTTTATTGAAGGCGTGAGACTTTGGTCTTGCGCTTTTTTATTTTGAAGCGAAAACTTTTCCATCTAACGATACCTAGAAAGCATATGGCGTGCTCACAATCTCGCACTATGATATCCTAAGAAAAACTCAATTGCACACCAAACAGTCACACCAAATGAACCGCCGTCCACTCCAGATTGGACTACCCAATTTTCCCAAACTCAATGTAACACGACCTGTTGCAATTGCCGTCAGATTAAGGTTTCCTAGCGTTTCTTAGAAATAGCTAATTTTAAAAGTAAACGCTTTACAATGCATGACAAAGCAAGCATAATGGAAGCGTAAAAGGCACATGAATCTACGGAGGTGTTTTTGATGGTCAAGACAAAAGCAGTAATGATCGGTGCGGGTTTAGCCAATATGGCCGCAGCGGTTTACCTGATTCAAGAGGCACATTGGAACGGTAAGCAGATTACGTTCTATGGAGTCGATATGCATGGGGCCAATGATGGTGGCACGACCAGCGAATTCAGTGATGAATACTGGAACAAGAACCATCCCCTGGACAACCGGACTGGCTACGTTGCTCGGGGTGGCCGGATGCTGAATTACCGGACTTACGTTGATTTAATGGACTTGCTGGACCGCATTCCTTCAGCCACTGAAGAAGGCATGACGGCGGCCGAAGACACGCATGACTTTGACGCGCACCACCGGACCTACGACAAGGCACGGTTGCTACAAGGCGGCAAGGGCATCATCGACGGCGGCAAGCTGGGACTGAACAACAAAGACCGGGTACTGCTGTCCAAGTTAGTCCTCATGCCTGACGACGAGGAAACCAAGCTTGATAACATCACGATTGCAGAATACTTCAAGGACGACCCGCACATGTTCCAAACCAATTTCTGGTACATGTGGGAAACGACTTTCGCCTTTAGAATTGAAAGTTCCGTCCAAGAATTACGGCGCTACATGCACCAAATGATTTACGAATTCACGCAAATCGAGCATTTGGTGGGGGTCAACCGGACCCGCTACAATCAATTCGAAAGTATCATGTTGCCATTGATCAACTACCTGAAGGATCAAGGGGTCACCTTTATTGACAACCGCATCGTTACGGATTGGGAATTCGCAGACAGCCCGCTCCAAGACGAAATTACGGTCACTGGCTTACACGTCAAGAATCTGGAAACGGATACCGAAGAGCTGGTCGACATTGATGACGATACGGCGGTCATCTTCACCAACGGGTCTATCACGGATTCCGCAACGATGGGTGATTACGATACGCCAGCGCCAGAAAACATGGAATACGGCATCAGTGCCGCACTGTGGAAGAAGGCCACGGAGCGCTTCTACAACCTGGGGACGCCTGACAAGTTCTTTAACGACCGGAAGAATTCCGAATGGGTCAGCTTCACTCTGACCACGAAGAACCACCTGTTGTTAAATGAAATCACGCGGATCACGACGCAAGTACCTGGGAACGCGTTGAACTCCTTCCTGTCCACGACGCCAATCACGCCGCTGGGCCAAAAGGACGTCAACATGTCCATCGTGGTTCACCACCAACCTCATTTCACGACCCAAAAGCCAAACGAATCGGTTATTTGGGGTTACTTCCTGTACCCACGGCGGACGGGTGAATTCGTCCACAAGCAGTACATCAAGATGACGGGGAAAGAAATGGCCCAAGAACTGATCGGCCAATTGTCCAAGGTCGACCCAGGGCCAGTGAACATCAAGAGTAAGGAAACGGAAATTATGGACAGCATCGTCAATAATATTCCAGTCTACATGCCTTACGCCTCAGCCCTCTTCAACAACCGGGCCAAGACGGACCGGCCAGAGGTCATCCCTGCGCACTCCACGAACTTAGCCTTCACGGGTGAATTCGCAGAACAACCTTACCAAATGATCTTCACGGAACAAAGTGCGGTTCGTTCGGGTGAAATTGCCGCTTACCACTTCACGGGCATTTCGATGGATAACTTAGTCGATACGCCGCGGTACGACAAGGACCCAAAGACCTTACTGAAGGCTACCAAGAAGATGTTCAGTTAAATATCCGGGGTATCAGCAGTTAAGTGGGCGTCTTCCTTGCGACTGCCAATCACTTAGCATACTGTGGGCACTGCTGCTACCCTACATGAAAGGAATCTGCCGGTTGGTGGGTTCCTTTTGGTTTGGGGACAGGAACTAAGCTAATTTATAGTGAGCAACTTTCACAATCAATGCAATTTTTAAGTGTTAATGGACTTGTCGAATAGGAGGTGCTTGAGAAGTGCTGTTGAGGAAGCTTTAGCAAAAAATATCTTCAAAAGACGATTAAATCAGCGCTAATTATAGCTAGACTTAATTGGCCATCTGGCTAAGAATGCTTTGGATGATTGGGCGGCAATTCGAATGCATTTTTAGCCAGAACTGACGAACTGGGTGGTGCGCGAAAACGATTTTACCCGGATGAACTGTGTTAGACTGTCCTTGATGAATGGTACATTTTACTAATTTAATAGTTTCGTTTTGGAGTATAATTTTTCTTTTTAGCCTGACGAGGAGGGGCAAAATCATGAAGATTAGTACAGTTGGCCTGGCTGTGGTCGCGGGACTTACTTTAGGAAGTGTTCAGGAGTTAGGGGGATTTTCGGCAATATCACTGCCCGGAATTGGGTCTATGGTTACGGCTAAGGCAGCTACGGCTACGGATGCTGTTGTTGACGAGAGTCCTGTAGACGTCGATAGTTCTGATAACCTGTTGCAGGGATGTTCATGGAAAATGACGGCGGACGGTGTGCTACATCTTAAAAGTGGGACATTGCCTATAGCTTATACGAATGACCAGAACAACACGTATCCACCCTTTTTCAATCTGATGAATATAGAGGCGAATAAGGGTTATGTAGTGACGACTATCTCATTCGATGGTAGTGTTAATGCACCTGTTAATGCAGCGTTTCTTTTCGGTAACTTTCTTACCAAGGCACCAAAAATTGAAAATTTAAATCGCTTAGATACCAGTCAGTCTACTGATTTTGCTTATATGTTTTATAAAGATCAAAGTCAAAATTTAGATGTATCTAGTTTGAATACCAGTAAAGCGACGGACCTACATGGCATGTTTATGGCTGCCAAGGGTATTAGTGGGTATGAGCACTTTGATACTGGTAACGTCAAAGATGTGGGCGATTTATTCAATAGTTATGAAGCTGGTAATGGCTCGGCTACAGTAGACTTATCACAGTGGGACCTAAGTAAGGTGGTTCCTGGAGATGGGCCAACTTTAAATGATAGACCCATGGCAGGCGGCTTCCAAAATATGTTTGCCAGCAGTGAAATTAAGCGGGTTGATTTGGGTAATGCTGAAAGTTTTAGCCCGACAAGTGCCTTAGAAGGTATCTTTGCTGACAGTACTGTTAGTGAGATTACCTTGAATCCTAAAGATAATATGAATGGGTCTGGGCTAAAAGGACCTGACGAAACTCAAACTGGTTACACGGGAAAATGGGAGAATATTAAGGATCAGTACATTAAAGGGGAAAAGCCTACTTACGACACAGAAGGGCTAGTTGCCATGTACAGTCCTGATAGTTCGACGACACCGACGGATAATGAAACCTACATTTGGGAGCCAGTAACAACGCCAGGCAACCCAGTGACCGTCCACTACGTTGACCAGAATGGAAAGACTATTCAAGCCGACAAGCAAGTTCCTGGTGACTACGGTGCGACGTACAACATTGCTCCGGATAAGATTGCCGGTTATGACTATGTTGGGTTCAAGGATGGTTCATTAACCGGGACTTATGATTCAGATGCCAAAGAAGTAACTTTGACGTACAAGAAAGCTACGCCGACTACTGGTGGTACGGCCACTGAGCCGGCTACGGATTCAACCAGTGAGGCGACCAGCGAAACACCAGAAGCTGACCAACCACAGACTAACCCGACCAATCCGGTTGCCAAGAAGAATCGGGCCATCACGGCCGTCAAGAAGCTGGGCTTGTACCGGACACCGAACTTCAGTAAGCGCACGCGGATTGCCTACTACCCGAAGCAATCGCGGACCAAGCGGCCACAATTTGTGATTCTCGGCGTGGCCCAATCCAAGAATGGGGTTAAGCGTTACCTGGTCCGCGACGTCAACCACGGTACTAAACGAGACGGTAAGGCGGGTTACATCACGGCTAAGCAGGCGTTTAGCAACCATACCTACTATCAAAGCAATCCGAAGACAGTCAAAGTACTTGCTAGGGTCAACGGTTACCGTAATAAAGCGTTGAAGCATCAAGTTAAGACTTACCAGCCAGGCAAGATCCTTCACGTTAAAAAGCTAGTCCACTACCGCCTAACGACGCGGCTGGTCCTACGTGACGGGACGTTTGTTACTGGGAATAAAGTGAAATTGATTATGCAATAAGATACGTCTGGTGCTAGTTGATTTTCTTCAAGGTATAAACTAGTAGGCATTGCTCAATTATAGTTTGAAATCCACTCAACGAATGTGCCCGGTTCTTTTCAAGACTAAAGCTGTTATTCCATTGGAGTGTCCACCGAAAAGGAAATTAACTAGGTGGACACTCCATTTTGTGTTTACTTGAGACACGTGATTAGTTATTGTGAGCTGCAATGGTGGCGATTTTGGCATCAAGTAATGTAGACACAATTCCAACTGCACGCTATCTTATGAAGTAATATTGTGCCATTAATATACTCAAGAATAAAATTAGCAGTACAGGTCCAAGAATGATGCCGAAAATATCAATGACTGTATGAAGGCCCTCGCTATAAGCTGCGATTTCAAAAAGTCGATAAACTCGTTTGGTATTAATGGCTGCACCACCAGCAAACGCATAATAGACTTTATTATCAGCTCTTTCACGCAAGGCTATGGGTGTACCTCGGTATTTTCGATAATGACCTTCAATCAATTTCTCACCCACAATACATTCAAGGGGGAAGATTAAAACAAAACTAAAAGTCAAATACCACGATACAATATCCCAAACAAAAATAAACCTTCCATACATCCAGCGGCAATTTAAAAGAATCAAGATTAGGTACGTTGTAATCCCTAAAATGTAGGCAGCAACATAGTTTGCCTTGTGTTTTAAGCTTGAATCAATTGTCAATTTACTAATTTTCATATTTGGTACCTCCAAACCAGGAGTACCTTACTTCATCAAACGCTAGCGGCTATCCAAATAACGACATAGCCCATCCGAAAACATCCGCTCCTACGCCGCTACCGCCTTGAGCATACAAAACACTTTCGGGGCCGGAAGATTCCAGCTGGTAATTCGCTAACTTAATCTTTAATTTTGGTTTCTTTGCCTTGTGCCGCGCTGCTTTGGTTCGCTCAACACGAGATTGACGAGCTGCTGGCACTGTTTTTGCAGCAAAAGCTGAAGCTGGTGCACCAGAGAGAAATAACGTGGCCGCAATTAGAACGAAAATCTTTGACTTTTTCATACAAATTTCTCCGCTAATTTAAACTCACATACGCCTGCCTTATAAGGTGTGTCGAATTATATTCCTTTTTAATGAATCTTCTGTTTAAAGCTCCTGATTAAGGTACTACCCGGTACTAACCGGTATGTTTCCCTTGAATCCCGTGGCTGTGATAACCCTGGGAAGGGATCAACAAGCTGATGTTCACGGCATCGTCATTTTTTCCATTAAAAAGTCAGACGGTGGCTGCTCATGCCCTTTCAAGGAACTTTCGTCTTATCATCTTAGTATCGGAATTCCACGCTTCATAAGCTAATATTTATGTAAATAGTAATTATTCCAAAGATATACAGCAGTGGCCGGAACTAAATTGAATTAACTTGAAGGCAGGAGGGGGTGTAATAAATAACTTGAAGACGCCTGGTGCTAGTTGATTTTCTTCAAGGTATAAACTAGTAGGCATTGCTCAATTATAGTTTGAAATCCACTCAACGAATGTGCCCGGTTCTTTTCAAGATTAAAGATGTCATTCCATTGTGAAAATATGGTCTCAATGTTAGGCTATTTTGTTTAGAATTACAATGAACTAGCACCAAGCGTAAATTAGCCTTTAGTGTGGGTAGCTTAACTAATAGTTATGAAAGCGCCTTTATCGGGAACGGGACTCGAGTATGAATTTTTAAAGTGTTCAAATTGATTATGCAATAAGATGAATAAAGCATCCGGACCACCATTGCTGGTTGAATCCGGGTGCTTTTATTTTGCCAAATCATTCACGTTAAGTCGATGTTGCTTGGTACCTTGCCAGAACGGTACCTTGACCACGCCCATGACCTTTTTGGCATTGACGTAGCCCCAGGCCCGGCCGTCTTCGGAAATGCTGCGGTGGTCGCCCAAGACGAAGTAGTGGCCCTTGGGAACGCGGCTTCCTTGATAATGCCAGTTACCAGCTTTGGACAGGCTCTTTAGCGACCAGTTGCCAGTACCGCTGGTCCGTTCCGCTTCACTGATGAAGGACTGATCAATCTTGTGCTGATTGACGTAGAGCACGCCATTTTTACTAACGACCTTGTCGCCTGGCAGGCCAATCACCCGTTTGACGTAGTTGGTATTCTTGGCCGCCGTGGGGTCTTCACCATACGCATCGAAGACGATGACGCTTAGCCGTTTGAGCTTCAGCGGCTTAATGGTAAACATCCGCTCATTGTTGACCAGGTTGGGTTCCATTGAGTCGCCGGAAACTTTGACCACTTCAAATAAGTAGGTCCGCACCAGCAGGACTAAAATCACGGCCACCAGTATGGGGATGACCCAGCTCATAATACTCCGAAAAATTTTCATGTATGTACGCTCCCAATTGATTGTTGACGTGAGGTTAGTGTAGCACAGTCTATCGACCTCTTTGCCAGTTTGGTTAAAAAGTTAAGAAAATAACTAGAAAGTTTGTGCAAATGGTAGCGTTTTCATTGAAATTATGTAACAATAGGAGACGTAAAACCTTTAACTACAAAAGAGGAGGATTCATCATGGCAGATCAACAAGAACTTTTGCGCGTCGCCACGGCAATGCTGGACAAGGCTTACACCCCATATTCACACTTTCACGTTGGGGCAGCGGCAGTCGGTGCCAGTGGCAAGGTCTATGGCGGCTGTAATATTGAAAATGCTTCGTATGGTGCCACCAACTGTGCGGAACGAACGGCAATTTTCTCCGGTATCGCAACGGGTGAAAAACATTTCACAGCCTTATTGGTTACCGGAAATACGGATGGCCCCATCGCCCCTTGCGGTATTTGCCGGCAAGTCATCGCCGAGTTCTTTGACGCGGATGCGCCCGTCTACCTGACGAACCAAAAGGGCGCCTTCACGGAGACCACGGTCGAAGGCATTCTCCCCGGCGCCTTTACGGAGCTGAAATAGCGGGCACATACTTGGAAAATTAAATACTTAGCATTTGTAGCGGTTAGTGAGTCACGGGCTAACCGCTTTTTGGCGTGGTCAGGAGGAGACTGGTGGAGCTGGCCGCCTTACCGTTCGCCCACCGCGGTCCAGTCTCATAGTTGCCGAACGGCAAGGCGGCCAGTTCACACCATGTATCAAGAAAAATACTATTTCAAACAAATTACTTTGACACACACAGTAGTACGTGGTACAGTAATGTCATCGAAAAGCAAAGGGAGTGGCACCATGGCTGAGGTTATTTCCAAAGATTTAATCCGGGGCCATACGGATACGATTATTTTGAACATTCTCCAGCAAGGCGACAGCTATGGTTATCAGGTGGCCAAGCAGGTCAAGGCGTTGAGTCACGGGCATTATGAACTGAACGAGGCCACGTTGTATACGGTCTTTCGCCGGCTGAAGAAGAATGGCGCGCTGACGGACTACTGGGGGGATGAATCCCAGGGTTCACGGCGTAAGTACTACCACATCACGGCGACAGGCCAGGACCTGTTGGCAGCCAATACGGCGGCCTGGCAGGTGGCTAAGCCAATCATTGATGATTTAATCACAGGCAAGATCTCTGAGGGGGACTAATCATGGACGATATCACGATGGAAATTCGGACGCGGCTGGATCAGCTGTTCAGTCAATACCAGCCTTCACGGGCACTGACGGAGTTAAAAGAAGAATTGGTGGGGGACCTCACGGAGGCCGTCACGGATAAGATCAATCAGGGCCAAGACGCCACGGCGGCCATTGATGCGGCGATGGCGGACCTGGGTGATTTGGACACACTACTCAAGGAAGTGGCAGCCGATGACCAAGCAGGCGCGGCGGATGACGAGGACCAAGCAGACCCAGACAGCGATTCCCGGGTTCAAATTGGTAAACTCCAAATCCACGGCGACAAGGTCAGCTGGGGTGACCACGTGTTGGTCGATGGTGAAAATGACAAGGTGGATTTGGGCAAATTGGTCCAAGTCGATGGCGACCACGTGCGGGTGGCTGATGGCCTGGTCGACGTGGACGGTGACGATGTGAAAATCAATGGTGAACATCCTCGGCGGACCTTCGTTGAGTCCCTGCGACTGGTAAACACCCAGTCATTTGCGGTCACGGACCTGAGTCGTTTGGAAATCAACTACCGGGATGCGGCGGTGAAATTAGGCCCGGCCAATGCCGATGAAATCGTGGTCAACGAGTATATGAGTCGGGATAACGCGCGGTATTATCTGCGAGCCAGCCACCACGGCAGTCTATTGAGCATCAAGCAGGGCGACCGGCCGCGGTTATGGCCCTTACACGCCCGCGCAGAAATTTTCCTCCCTGCAAAATTGGCTGGTCAAGTCAGTGTTCACGTGGGGAATGGGAGCCTAGAGATCAGTGATCTGCGGGCTCCAGTAGCCGTGGATGCGCATGCCAGCAATGGCAGCATGCGGGCATTTGACGACCATTTGACACGGTTGACCATGCGCTCAGCTAACGGGTCGATTCGGTTGGATCAAGTCACCGGCGAACAGTTGGCCTTAGACAGCAAGAACGGGAGCGTGACCGTTAAGGAAAGCACCGGGACTGTGCGGGTCGAGTCACACAACGGGACCATCCGCTTGGTCGATCACACGGGGAACGCCGATGTGCGGAGCCACAATGGGGCCATCAAATTGGACGGCTTGACGGGAGACGTTCAGGCGGCCACGGCCAACGGTTCGCTGCGCGGCAAGCGTCTGAGCGGTGGTGGCCGGTATCACACCGACAATGGCAGTGTCAATCTGCAATTCAGCCAGCTGGCCCAAGACGTCCAAGTCGATAGCCAAGGCGGTAGTACCACGCTGCAGATGCCATTACTGACGGATTATCAATTTGACCTGAAGAATCGCAATGCCAATCTGCGGGTACCGCAAGAGGCGACCCTGAGCCTCAATGATGAACATCACAAGGTGGGAACTGTGGGGGAGACCGCGACCCATCAAGTCCGCGTGCGCGCCAATACAGGAAGCATTCGCCTAAGTTAGGGGTAAACAAAAAGCCTATCACAGTCAATTTTATTGACGGTGGTAGGCCTTTTGTGCAGCAATTGGTTTAGACAGTTCAATTTAATATCCTATATAACTTTCTAATTGTTACCAGTTCACTGAAACTGTGGTCAGTCAAAAGCCCTGGGAGGGGGTATAATCAAGGTAGACTAGGACTAACTTAAAAGGGCTTTTTGGCCAATTGCGGATTGACCGAAAAACCAGACGGCGGAACTAACCACAGCATTTTCGATGAATTGTAAAGAAAATGCCAACAATTTAGCAAAAAAGGGTTTATTTTTTGCTGAGGAGAGGCGATACTAGAAGAAGCTACTGTTGCGGATTTTCATAAAGGTACCACCAAGACTGTGATTGGTGTAACTTGACCTGACGCACTTCGGTGAGGGGTAACTCCCGGGTGCGACCAGCTGATAGTCCCAGAAAAACGGTCGTGGTTGATAGGTAGTCGACGGTTCCCGTATAAGTAACGTTATTGAATATTAGCGTGGTCACCTGATTGTTTTGGTAGGCCAACTGGAGTAGGCGTTTAATTGATTGACTGACACGTGGCATCATGGCATCACATCCTTAATGACTGAGATTAATTTCATTATAGAACATACGTTCTAGTTTTGGAAGACAATTTAAAACATTATTGGATAACTTGATTTCATGGTAAAATGTACGGAGGGTTGTTCATTTTGTCTGTCGGTCCGGTGAAAACGGCCACCTCGGCCTGTGATGGTAGACAATGATGAATTAAAATGACAGCGCCCGGCGCTGGACTAAAAGGAGTAATGGACTGATAATGACAGAATCGACTAATGAGGCTGTAACTGAAGCAGAACTGAAAAAAGAATTTGACGATCTTTACATGCACATCTTCAAGTATATTGGTGACTTTGTCTCCATTCCTACGCAAAAATATAACTTAACCTTTGAGGCCTTCATGGTCATGGATAACGTGGCTCGTAGTAAGAACGGCCAGACCTTGGTTGAATTGGCTAAGCTCGAAGGCGTCTCCAAGAGTGCCATCGCCCGCCAGGTTAACGTATTGTTGAAGGAAAATTACGTGATGCAAAAGGTTGACCCTAATGACCGGCGGGTGAAGTACATTACTTTGACCGCGGCTGGTAGCCGGGTTCAACGTAACTTGTCACAAGCCACTGATGAACGGTTCCACCGTTGGTTAGAATTCTTTGGCGGCAAGGACGAAGCCGAACGCTTCATCAGAGTCTTGCACCGCGCCAACGAACGGGCCGTGGCTGCTGGCTTCGTTGGGTTCGACAGCTTGCACGACAAGCGTCGTAACTCCAACCGGAGCCGGGGCAGTCACAATCACGCGGATTAAGCTGAATCATTATTTCGGGAAACGCTGGCTGTTGGGCTGGCGTTTTTTTGTTTAGCGCGGACCAAAAGAGAATGCGGGCGCTAAGTGCTGGCTGTTAGTCGGCATTTTTTACTCGGCGAGACAGAGTAAATTCAGGTATAATGAGTGAAATCAATGGTGGTGATGCGCCGCCAGAAAAGAGTAGGGGCTAATGAAAAAGTGTGCAATCGTGGGGGCTGTTGTCCTGGCATCCTTGGGCTTAGGCGCCTGTGGCCGGCAGTCTGGTCGAAGCCGGCAACAGACCCGGGACATTGCGTTCGGTCAGACCGGGCAAACCGAACGGCCGCGGGTGTGGTATTTCGCCCGGAGTCACGGCCAGCCGAACGCCCAGACGCCGCTGCGAGCCATCGTTGTGACGCAAAAGGGCCGGGCCCGCGCGTATCGGGTGCCGAAATCGGTGACGTTGGGCGCGGCCGCCAAGCTGTCGACCAGTCAGTTAAAGCAAACAGGGGTGGCTTGGGCCAAGCAAGACTTTACCCAGCAACGGCGCGCGCTGATCAAGACAGCGCAAGCCGAGCTGACCGCGGAACGGCAGAATTTGAAACGTAACCAGAACGCCACCGTGGTGAGCTTCGCGACGATTAAGACCGACCGGCGGGTAATTGCCAATATCCAGCGCCGACTCGGCCGACTACAGCGGACCCAATTTAAGCAGCCGAGTTCCCAGCCGTTTGCCGTGACGGTGAAACAGCGGGGACGCCAGGAAACGCTACACGTGGCGGTTGACAGCTTGGTGAAATCGAGCAGTGACCCGCAGGTAGGCGCCTATCGTCAAATGACGCAGCCAATTGCGCCGGTGCCCTATTCGCGGGTATCAGAGCAGGCAATACAGATTGGCTCAGTGAAGTTGGGTTACTACCGTGGGCCCCACGCTGGCGCCTCGGAGTACGCGTTGACGCGAGTGGAACGCCCGGGGGATCAGGTGAAATTGGATACGACATCAGTAAAATAGTCCGTTCCCTCATGGGGAGCGGACTATTTAAAGTTTTCTAAAGATACCATCAAACGGGTGATTAATTCACCCTGAATTTCGTTAGTACCAGTAGGAACGCTATTAAGCGCCCTTGATGGTGGCTTGCAATTCCTTTTCGTTATAGAACCACAGGACGATGAACATCACGACGTACAGGGCCAGGGGAATCCAGGCGTAGTTGAGGATGATGGTGTGTTGGGTCGCTAGGTTCTGGGAATGGTTGGCGACGTAGCCGGATAAATGCAACAGGCCGGCCGTGACCAATCCGCCCAAACCTAGACCAACGTTGACACCGAAGTCATCCGTGGAGGCTAAAATGCCTTCGGCTTGAATGCCCAGTGCCATGCCGTAGCGAATCGTATCGGCAATCATGATGGAGACCAGCCCGATGATCAGGCCGCCCCCAATGGCGTTTAGCAAGATACCGATGAACAGGATGCTGAGCTGATTAGTCATGACACCCAGCGTCAAGATGAGTTGGCCAGCCCCAGCGGTTAGGATGCCGCGTTGCATGGTGGCCTTTTTGCCCCAGACGTTAGCGCCCTTAATAATCAGGACGACGCCAATCAGGGCCGCAAAAGTGAAACTGTTGGCCAAGGGGACCAATTTTTCACTGTGTTGGATGTATTTGAAATAGTAAATCGTCGTCTGGTTCTTGATGGCCGTGGTCAACCAATATAGTAAAATAACTGTGGAAATCACCAGCCATGGCTTATTTTTCCGTAACATTTTACTAACGGCAGACCAGGATTGATGGGACTTTTCGGGATTGGTGAACCGTTCGCGCACGTGAAAGAAGGTGTTGAGGATCAGGACCAGCGAAATCAAGCCGAAGAGCACGATGGTCAACAGGAAACCTTGCTGCTGATTACCGTGGCCGAAGAAAGCGACCAACGGCAGGGTGAAGACCGCCACAATGATTTGAACGGCGCTCCCGCCAAATTGGCGAATCACCCCGAGCAGGGTCAGCTCCGACTCGTTTTGCGTCATCGTGGGCAGAATCGACGTGATCGGTAGGTTGACCGCCGTGTAAAAGAAGCCCAGTCCCAGGTAGGTGACGTAGGCCCAGACGAGTTTGCCCGTGCCGCTAAATGGCGGCGTCACGAAGGTCAAAATGGCAAAGACGACGTACGGTAAGGCGTACCACAGGAAAAATGGGCGACTCTTCCCCCATTTGGAATGCGTGCGGTCAATCATCAAGCCGATAATCAGGCTTTCTACCACGTCAGCCAGACGCGCCACGATAAACAGAATCGCGGCGGCACTGGCAGATAGACCGTAAACGTCGGTATAGAAAAAGAGCAGGTAGGTGGTCATCATTTGGAAGACCAGGTTGTCAGCGGCATCACTGAGGCCGTAGCTGATGCGCTCGGGCCACTTGGTTTGCCAAGGCTTGTTCAATGGGTATTCCCCCTTAAGTTCTAGTTCTGATGGGCATGGCAGATGAAATGGGTGCGCCTGCGCCTGTCTGACTGTCCGCCCATCGTAGCGCGTCGCCATTACGATGCCTGCGGCTGCCAGGGATTCTGCCTGCTATGGGGACCACCTGCAGCCTGAGAAACGGGCTTCCGGTTCGCTTGAAAGCCTGACCAAAACCGTCAGTCTCTCAAGTCGTCCCACGCTGTAGGCTGAGAAAAGACCCCAGCCAACACCGTCGACACAGCTGGCGCCATCCCTGGCCTCCTCCGGCAGATTGGTGGTGGTCATGAAGTTTGGTGTTGGCACCCGGCTGGTTGTTGTTGAACCAGTCGGCTTCATCACTGTTGAGGGTCAGCCACTACCGTAGCCGAGAGTGGCGTGCCAGCTGCGTTCAGCCGTGGGAGTTTCCTTAGCAGCGATCTTTGCCGGTTAGGAAACTGGCGTCTTTGAGACGTGCACTGCGGCTCGAAGCGAGTGCCGAGACCGTCCTTCAGGCTGCCCACAGCGTTCCAACGCAGCTGACGCGCCACGGTAGGCGGACCGCCTGCGGGTACGGGCTTGCGCAATTTCAATTTGCAGACTAGTGTCGGCGACTTTCCTGGGTCAAACGCCGGTAGACTTCGGCGCCAACCAGATCGTTGGTGACCATCCACGCGATGTGGCCGAGTGCTTCGGAGACGTGTTCTTCCTTAGGCTGGTCCGCCGCTGATGGTACGGTGCCCATGGCTGGCATGATGCCCAGGTGAAAGGCAATCCAGATGGCCAGGCCGAACCAGGTCCCGGCGTCTTTTTTCACGGCCGGAATCTTTTCCCCGACGATTTGATAAAGGACGGCGAACGTGGTCGAGAAGCCAAAGTGAATGACGTAGCTGACCCAAGGCAATTGGTGACCAGAATAAGTATAGGTGGCGTGGGTCACTTGCTTGGGGATGCCAAATTGTTCCAGCAGCGTCTGCGGTGGGTTGGTGGCGTCGCGAGCCGCCGTGCGGGGTGGCAGGACGTTTTCCCAGCCAAGTTTGACCAAACCAGAGACGATACCGGCTGCCCCACCGGCGATGATAGCGGCGGGCAGATTGAGGGGATGACGTTTAAATAAAGACATAAAAGATTTCCTCCTTCAATTAATTCTACACGTCAAATTATAGACTTTTGCCAGCGGTTTGGGGAACGTTTTGATTGTGTGATTTTGTACAAATTGTGCGCCGCAAGTGGCCGGTTAATCTTGCTTAAGAGCTGACCGGAATCGGGACGCCATTTCCCACAAAAAATTAGAGTATGTTAAGGTGAAATGGTAGTGTTTCGCAGCGAAAAACGAGAGGAGTAACGGGATGCAACCAACATTTGAAAAAGGGTTTATCGACATCAAGGATGCCACGCAAAACAACCTGCAACACGTTAATTTACGGGTGCCCAAGTACGAAACGACGGTGTTCGTGGGCTTATCGGGGTCGGGGAAATCGTCGCTGGTCTTTGACACGATTGCGGCGGCCTCACGACGGGAATTGAACGAGACGTTTCCCAGTTTTACGCAACAGTATTTGCCCAAATACGGCCAGCCACACGTCGGCGACATTGAACACTTGCCAGTCGCCATCGTGATTGAACAACAGCGCTTGGGCAAAAATGCCCGTTCGACGCTCGCCACCTACACGGGAATTTATTCGTTGATGCGCCTGCTATTTTCCCGCATCGGTAAGCCGTTCATCGGGTACTCCGACACGTTTTCGTTTAACCTGCCGCAAGGGATGTGCCCGGACTGTCAGGGCCTCGGCTACGTTGACGACATTGATGAATCCAAGCTGATCGACCCGGAGAAGTCGTTGAATCAAGGCGCCATTACGTTTGTCAGCTTCGGCCCGGACACGTGGCGGTGGCGGCGGTATGCGACCAGCGGGTTATTTGACGACGACAAGCCCATCAAGGACTACACGCCGGAAGAATACGAAATGTTGATGCACGCGCCGCAACAAAAGCTGGCTCATCCCGGTGAAGGCTTTCCGCGAACCGCGCTGTATGAAGGCGTGGTGCCCCGGATTCGCCGGTCGGTGATTGGCAAGAAGGAAGCCGAACATCACCGCGAAGCCATTGCGGAAATCGTGACGCGCAAACCGTGTCCCACTTGTCACGGTACGCGGTTGCGGGCCGCCGTTTTGACCAATCACATCAATGGCAAGAACATCGCCGAGGTCACAGCTATGGACTTGCGCCACGTGCTGGCATTTTTACGGGGCATCACCGAACCGTTGGCGACCGACGTGGTGCGGGAACTGACCACCAAGATTCAGTCGTTGGTCGATATCGGCCTGGGCTATTTGACGTTGGACCGCGGCACCAGCTCGCTATCCGGTGGGGAAGCCCAGCGTATCAAGATTGCCAAATACCTGACCAGCGCGTTGGTCGACATGGTCTACATTTTGGATGAACCCAGCGTCGGTCTGCATCCCCACGACATCCAGCTGGTCAAGCAGGCGTTGACGCGGCTGAAGGACAAGGGCAACACGATTCTGGTGGTCGAGCACAATCCGGCGATGATCGACTTTGCCGATTACGTGGTCGAGATGGGACCGCTGGCCGGGCAAGGCGGCGGGACGGTCACGTTTACCGGGACCTACCCCGAACTGCTGGCGTCGGATTCATTGACGGGCAAATGGCTGCGGCAACCGCACCATTGGGGCGCGGAACGGCAGCCGACCGGCACCTTACCACTGCGCCACGTCACCCAAAACAACTTAAAAGATGTCAACGTTGACGTGCCCTTAGGCGTCATGACGGTCATTTCCGGGGTCGCCGGTTCCGGGAAGTCCTCGTTGGTCACGGCACTCAAGGGTCAGCTCAAGGACGACTACATCGACTTGGCCCAAGCGCCGGTCGGCATCAACATTCGCTCCACGCCGGCCACGTATTTGGGCATCTTGGACGAGATTCGTAAATTGTTCAGCAATGCCAACGACCGCGTGGGCACCAGTTTATTCAGCTACAACGGCAAGGGCGCCTGCCCGCGGTGCAAGGGGAAAGGCGTTACCATCACCAACATGGCGTTCATGGACCCGGTCGTGCAGACCTGCGAGTTGTGTCACGGTAAACGTTACAGTGACGAAGCCCTGCAGTACACTTATCAGGGTAAAAATATCGCCGAAGTCCTCCAACTGTCAGTCAAGGTGGCCAAGGACTTCTTTGCCGACACGCCGAAATTAGCCAGCCAACTGGGTAACTTGGACCGCGTCGGCCTGGGCTATTTGACCTTGGCCCAACCCCTGACGACGCTGTCGGGTGGCGAACTTCAGCGCTTGAAATTAGCCGTGGAACTGGGCAAGCGTGGGACCGTTTACCTGTTGGACGAACCCACGGCCGGCTTGCATTTGCAGGATACCGACCGGCTATTGAAATTGTTCAACGACCTGGTGGCCGCCGGCAATTCCCTGATCATCATCGAACACAACCTGGCCGTCATCGGCCAAGCGGACTGGTTGATCGACATCGGCCCCGACGCCGGCCGTTACGGGGGTCAGATTCAGTATAGTGGCACGCCGCGTGAAGCCGTGAAGGTGGACCAGTCCCGGACTGGCGTGGCGTTGCGGCAGTGGATTGCGGAGAATTAAACTGATAGGTATTGAGAATAAAATATAATGGGTATTACTTAGCCATTTTGACCAAGTGATACCCATTATTTTCTTAAATCATAGAATGGCTTTCATTCTTGAACATCCAGTAAATTTAAAGCAGTTGCAATGTACAGTAAAAATTTATCATTCGTTTTTTTATAATCTAACCCTGTTTGTTTTTGGATAGTTTGAAGGCGATAACGAATTGTATTGGGGTGGGTGTACAGCTTATCTGCTGTGTTTACTAGGGATTCATTTTCACTAAAGTATGTGAGTAGTGTTTGGCGTAATTCTTTCTTCTGTAGAAGGCCATCAAGTTCTTTTGGATAAAAATCTTTTTCCTGATGTTGATGCAGTTCGTTAATTACTTTCCATAAAGAGATTTCATGGTAGTAAGTTAGACTATCTTCGCGATTGAGAATTTGAGACATTTTAAGACTAAATTGCGCCTCATCATAAGCTTGGTTTAGTTCCTTAGCACTGTGTAAGTCAGAAATGCCGATATGAAAAGCTTTACTCAATGTTGGTATTGAAGACTTTAAAGAGTGAAAATCTATCTTGTGATGCTTAGCTGTCTTTTTAGAACTAGTCGCTAGAAAGATAACAATCGTTGCTCCTTTGGCTGTTTCCAGTAAGAAGTAAGTTAAGATACGTTCATGTTGTTCCCAACTAATTAAAGTAGTGCGAAGTTGGCCAAATAATCGGAAGAGTGATTTGAATCTACTGGGAAGTTGGGTAGGATGAGAGAAACGTAATTGAATAACGCAAGCTGTTTGTTTATAGAGATCAATATCTTTAGTACTTGAAATGAAGTCGAAATCCGTATCCGAGATATGGTGAGACTTTAGTATGTAATTTAAGTCCAAATCAATCATATGGTCGGTTTGACGGTCATAAAATAAAAGTTCATTAACATCATTCATTACTTGTAGGTAGTTGGTTTCAACCGCGATACTGAAAATCGGAAATTTAATAGACTTTGCATGAGTAATAAGGTAACTTGGTGCATGATATTTGCCAGATTTAGGCTTGATGATTAAGCAGCAGGCATTGAGACGGGATAACCGGTCAATTAAGGCAATTAACTGCTCATGTGACTGAGGTAAGGTCTCGGAGTTAGTTAATAATACTTCCCCACCTCGTACCCATTTTTCGACACGAATATCTTCCATAATTGTGATAGCTGATATTGGACGATCAGTATTTTCAATGTTGTATATTGGGAAAATCAAACTTGAATTCTTGTGTAAAACTTGAGAAAGCATAATCAAGAAAATCATCTCCTTGTGTGTAGTTACAATAAAATTGCGAAAATCATTGTAAGAAAGTACTAATTATTGTTGTTTATGGAGAGCGTAAAATATCTTGTGTAAACGCACAAAAGATTTCTAAATTGTATAGAAATAGGGAATGCCTTCCCTTATGATATTTAGTAACCACAGAAAACATCACAGGAGGCATTCCCCATGAATGAACTTACCACAGAAATTATCGCTG
>NZ_RHOB01000019.1 GCF_003946085.1 Levilactobacillus angrenensis
TTTCTTTCTCTTGAAATGTGGTAGTGGATGGACATAGATCTGCGACTATATCCCTTTTTTGTACCCATTTTTACTCTATACAGTATACAAAAATATCCGCTGCCAGTAACCAATTAAGTTGATTACCAACAACAGATATTTTAGAACCCTTTTTTTAAGTTCTATCGTGGTTGACCAGTTAAATCGTCAGGTCAAACCAAAATGGATATTGGGTAACGCCGGCATAAACGTCAAAGAAGCGGCCACCCATTTCCTCGCCGTCGAGCTGACCATATTCAATGGCCGGCACAGTGAGGTGGACTTTATTGGTCTGGTAGTAGTGGACAGCCTTGGACGTTAAATGCTTTTTAAAGACCAAGCGCAGGGCTAACCAGAGTAGTTTGAAGAAATTGGGCTTCTCAATCACCACGAGATGCAACTGGTGATCGGTAATCGTGGCGCCCGGGGCAATGCCCACCCCGCCACCGAAGTAGGGATGGTTAGTTGTAGTTACCAAGAAGGCGTTCGGATAGATATCGCGTTGGTTGCCAACGTGGACCGTCAGGGTGAATCCCGTTTGGTTGTAATATACATCTAACGCCGAAGCTAGGTAAGAAAGCGACCCCAGATGGTGCTTGTTGAGCCAAATTTTGGCTTTGGATTGATTCGCCTGAGAAATAATGGCGGCATCAAAACCGATTCCCAAATTATTAGTGAAGACGCCACGTTCCTGCTTAATGGTTTCGTTGTAGGTACCCACGTCGTAGTTGATCGCGTGGGTGCAGTGAATGATTTGGTCAAACGCGTCTTCCCATTTCAGGGACAAACCAGCGCCTCTAGCAAAGTCATTGCCGGAACCAATCGGGAGGTAGCTAACGGGAATCGGATAGTCTCGTGGGTGTTTCGTTAAGCCGTTGATGGCTTCGTGGAGGGTACCGTCGCCCCCGATGGCAAGTACGACCCAATCTTGGTGGGGTTCATCGGGGAGCTGTTTCGCGAATTGCTCGCTTAGAAGAACTGTGTGGTGGGGGTAGGCCGAAACTGCTAGTTGGTAGGAGACCTGAGCAGTGTCTAGTCGCTCTTTGATCTGAGGCCAAAGCGTACCGGCGCGACCGCTTCCCGCATGTTCATTTAGGATGATATAGAACTGGACACTCACCGTACTGCTCCTCTCAATTTTTAGTCCATTTCATTATAAACGAAAACGTGCGGGGTGCCTAGTGATTATCGCAGTCTTTCCATAGTTGTAACAAATTGGCCGGTCAACGGCTTCATCCGGAAACTTAGTGGCGTGTCAAAAATGGGGGGCTGCGTCAGGGATTTCGCCTGCTCCGGAGAAAAACTATTGCCCAAGCGCATCAAAAAAAGGTTCGGGACAGCTGTCTCGAACCTTTAAGCAGTTACTTCGTCATGATGAACATCGGGAGAATCATCGGGTGACGCTCCGTCTTCTCGAACAAGAAGTTTTGCAAGTCATCAATGACCGCGTTGCGGATGGAAGCCTCAGTGGCCTTCGGATTCCGCATGGCCCGACGAATCGTTTGGAAGACCCGCCGGCGACCTTCGTTGAGTAGCTCACCGGATTCGCGCATGTAGACGAATCCCCGGGAGAGCAGGTCAGGGCCAGCCTTGATTTCTTGGTTCTTTAGGTCGATGGTGGCCACGACGACCACGAGACCTTCTTCGGAAAGTAATTGGCGGTCGCGTAACACGACGTTACCAATGTCACCAATGCCAGAGCCGTCGATGTAGACGTCCCCAGCCGTGAAGTGACCGGCAACACGAGCTGAATCCTGAGTCAACGCTAACACGTCACCATTTTGCAGGATAAAGCTGTGATCCAGTGGCACGCCACATTGTTCTGCCAACTCGGTGTGGATCTTTAACATCCGGTACTCCCCGTGAATCGGCATGAAGAATTTCGGTTGCATCAGCCGTAGCATCAGCTTCTGTTCTTCTTGGCCACCGTGACCGGAAGTGTGAATATTATTGACCTTACCGTGAATGACGTTGGCGCCGGCTTCTTCCAGTTCGTTAATGACCCGGTTCACGGAAATCGTGTTACCCGGGATCGGGTTACTGGAGAAGACGACAGTGTCGCCAGGTTGAATCGAAATTTGCCGGTGGGTTCCGTTGGCGATCCGTGAAAGGGCCGCCATGGGTTCACCTTGCGAACCGGTACATAAAATCATGACTTTGTTCGCCGGCATCGAACGAATCGTGTTGGCGTCAACGAGCGCTTCGTCAGGGATGTTTAAGTACCCGAGTTCACGACCGTTAACAATTGCTGCTTCCATCGACCGACCAAAGACGGCGATTTTCCGACCATGAGCCAGCGCTGTTTCACAGGCAGTCTCAATCCGGGAAATGTTGGAAGCGAAAGTGGCAAAGATGACCCGGCCCTCGACTTGGTCAAAAATCTTGCGGATGGATTTACCCACCCATTTTTCTGACTTCGTCCAGATCGGGCGTTCAGCGTTCGTGCTATCAGACATTAAGCACAAAACGCCTTCGTCGCCCAGCTTGGCCATCTTTTGTAGATCAGGCGGCTGGTTGGTAACAGGTGTTAAGTCGAACTTATAGTCACCCGTTTCCACGATGGTGCCGACTGGTGTGTGAACAGCGATTCCCAACGTATCAGGAATGGAGTGGGTCGTCCGGAAGAAGGTCACACTCATCTTCCGAAATTTGAGCACAGTGTCATCGTCAATTGTGTGTAGTTCAGTCGATTTAAGTAATCCGTGTTCTTCAAGCTTGTTTTTGATCAATGCTAAGGCTAACGGTCCCGCGTAAACGGGAACGTTGAGCGCTTTGAGTAAATAAGGAATACCGCCAATATGGTCTTCGTGGCCGTGGGTAATCACTAGCGCCTTGATTTTGGCTTGGTTTTCAACGAGGTACTGGTAATCAGGAATCACATAGTCAATTCCTAACAGTTCGTCCTCTGGAAATTTAATCCCGGCATCAATTAAGATGATTTCATCCTGAAATTGGATACCGTAAGTGTTTTTCCCGATTTCGCCAAGTCCACCCACGCCAAAGATAGCGGTCTCGTTATTTTTGACGTTTAACTTGTTCATTCAGTGAACTCCGTTAATTTGTAATTCGGATTCTGTTGTTCGTAAGCTAAGGTATTGCCCTCGATAGCTTCGATGAATTCGATATTGTGGTCCGTGTGGGCTTCCACTTGTGCCCGGGCTTCAACTTCGGTTGCGGCCTCCAGGTACAAAGAGTGCGTATCCTCGCGCTTAGGATTCCGCTTCTTATCTTCTTGGTAATATACTTTGTAAATCACAGACAAAACTCCTTCAATTTAAACGATTTAATTTATCGATTCGTGAGAGAACGATAGATTATTTATGTTCTGCCGAACTGCGGGTTGCTTACACAACAATTAGCACAATTTTAGCATAGTTTCAGCCGATTGTATAGAATTACCACTGGACCAGAAAACATGCTATGATTAGACTAGCGTGAAGTGAACGGAGGAGACGCCATGGCTCTAATAGTAGAAATCGTGATTGGCATCATCATTGCCCTGGTTATTTATGTGATGATTCACCGAATGATCGTGCAGCGGGCAACCCGGATGGTCCGGCGTAATGCCCAGGATGAAACAGATGTGGCGGTCAAAGCGGCCTTACAACGACTGGTCAATGACGACGTGTTGACGGAAGAAGAATGCCACATCTCATCAGCGGTGACGGTCGCGGATGTTTGGGGCAGAGGAGTCATGGCCTTTGAATACGCGATGCCAATTGGCATGGACGCGGAACGCCGCTTGCCCCAGCTGGAAGCGGCCTTCAACGAGGCACTAGCGAGTTTTAGTGCGGACCATGACATCAAGGCAGTCGTCGCTGGTCCGGCGTTTGTGGTCAGTGATATTTGGCTCTACGAGGGTCAACTGCACGTTGATGTGGCCTATCTGATGAATGAATCTACCGTGGAATACTTGAAAGATTTAAAGAAACTTAATGACCCGGCCATGCGCGATCAGTAAGTCACGTTTAAAGATTGTTAAAATAATCACAATATAATAGAAGAAACACGTTCGTTAGCTGCGGCTGATTCGCCAGCAAACGTGATGATTAGGCGCTTTTGCCCCGGTTGAACGGGGACAAGGGGGCTTTTTTGTTGTCGGAAGAGTGGTGAGCGACCGACGGGTAGATAGGAGACTGACTGTGTGAGTTAGACTTAGTTCAACTCAGCTAGCCGTCAGTAACGTATGCGATTGGTTTGAACGACAGTATCGTTCCTAAAGAAAAGATTAAGGAAGGGAACGTGGTGGTTACAAAAGATGATTTCATTTCGTTAGTAATCGTGTAAGGGTTAGGGGATGACTAGAATTGGCTAGCTAATGAATCGGGGATGTCGACTCAAACTTGAGGTCCAAGACCGCTCCTTGGCGCCCTCAGCGTTCCAACTCATCTCTAGTGGACGGTAGGCGGCCAGCCCACACCCATTTAGTCGTGAACGAAAAAGAGCCTGGACAAGACTGTCCAAGCTCCCAGATGATTTTGATTGAACCAAATGCTGTAGTGGTAACTACTCAATCATAACCATGTCATCGTTACGGGCGAACGGTTCGTCCTTATTGATGTGATCGTAGAATAGCGTCCGGTGCATATGGTCGATTTCGTGTTGGCAGACGATAGCGGGGTAATTCTTCAGGCGAACCTGATGCTTTTCTCCATTAACGTCGTAGTAACGTAAGGTGATGCGGTCGTGACGGGGGACGAAGCCAGGCACGTCACGGTCTACGGATAAGCATCCTTCACCCTCGGTCAAAGCGCCCATCTGAACGGATTCAGAGACGATGACCGGATTGATGATGACATCGGTAAATGGTGACTTGCCACCTTCTTCGGGAGCAGGGACCAAGACGGATGCCATCTTCTTGGAGACCCCCACTTGGGGAGCGGCCAAGCCGACACCGGCCCGCAAACCATACTTCTTACATTGTTCTGGATCTTGCGAAACCACTAAGTATTCCATTAAGTCCTTGGCGAGTTGTTGATCCTCCGCTGAGAGGGGGAACGTGACGTCCGCAGCCTCTTGGCGTAAGACGGGGTCGCCGTCACGGACAATATCTTTCATGAGAAACACGAGCAATTACCTCCGCTTAAATTTAAATCTAGTTATTTTCCATTGTAACATATCCACGAAAAGAAATGAAATGAAAAGAAAACGGTTACTATTTTCAAAAAAAGACGAAAACGGATAATCACAACTGGGAGTAGGGGTTTGGCCGAATCCCTTTATTTGTCCCAATGAAAGGGCTTGCATGACTTCTGAAAAAATGGTACATTTTAAACGTAGTCAGGAAACGCAACGTTAACTCACTTTTAGTTAACAATTTCATATCAAGTGAAAGGAAAGTGTTACTTATGGCTAATGGAAGCAAACAGATTGTAGACTTTGCCAAAATCAAAGCTACGATGGCTGATCCGTATAAGCACCCGGTTCAAGTCATCAATGGAGATGGCAAGGTTGTTGATCCAGACACGTTGGCAAAATATTCAGATGACCAACTTGTTGACTTCATGAAGAAAATGGTTTGGGAGCGTACTTTACACGAACAAACAATGAACTTCTCCCGTCAGGGTCGCCTCGGTTTCTATGCTCCAACTGCCGGTGAGGAAGCCAGTGAAATGGGAAGTGTTACCGCATTTAAGGAACAAGACTTCCTGTTACCTGCATACCGTGATTTACCACAAATGATTCAACACGGTACTACCGTTGCAAAAGGTTTCTTATGGTCCAAGGGTCATGTTGAAGGTAACCAACACGAAAACCCTAACATGATGTTCCCACAAATTATCATCGGTGCCCAATACGTTGAAACTGCCGGCGTTGCTTTGGGTATCCAAAAGAACGGCGACAAAGACCGTGTTGCCTTTGTTTACACCGGTGATGGTGGTACTTCACAAGGTGACTGGTATGAAGGTGTTAACTTCACCAGTGCATACCAAGCACCTGCTGTATTCTTTGTACAAAACAACGGCTGGGCAATTTCCGTTCCACGGAAGAAGCAAACTGCTGCTGAAACGTTAGCACAAAAGGCCGTTGCCATGGGTGTTCCTTCCGTCCAAGTTGATGGGATGGATATCGTGGCCGTTCACGAAGTTGCTAAGGAAGCTCGTGAATTTGCTGCCGCTGGTAATGGTCCAGTTGTTATTGAAACGTTAACTTACCGTTACGGCGCTCACTCTTCTGCTGGTGATGATCCTTCTCGTTACCGGACTAAGGAAGAAGAAAAGCCTTGGTTCGATGCTGATCCATTGATTCGTATGCGGAAGGTCTTAACTGACAAGGGTATTTGGTCACAAGATCAAGAAGACAAGTTAGTTGAAGAATACAAAGACGAATTCAAGGATGCTATGAAGGAAGCTGAAGCAGCACCTGCACAAAAGGTTTCTGACTTCTTGAAGTGGACTTACAATGTTCCTACTCCAGCCGTTAAGAAACAAATTGCAGAATTCGAAGCAAAGGAGTCGAAGTAATCATGGCTAAAATGACTTATATCAAAGCGATCACTTCTGGTCTGGATCAAGTCTTAGCGGATGATCCTAAGACATTGATCTTCGGTGAAGATGTTGGTAAAAACGGTGGTGTGTTCCGGACCACTGTTGACTTACAAGACAAGTACGGTGAAGACCGGGTCTTCGATACCCCACTTGCTGAATCTGGTATTTTAGGTTTAGCTATTGGTTTATCCTTAACCGGTTGGCGGCCAATTCCTGAAATCCAATTCATGGGCTTCACTTTCGAAGCAATGGATGGGATCGTTGGGCAATTAGCTCGTGACCACTACCGCTTCGGTGGCCAAAAGAACTTCCCTGTTACTATCCGGACACCATTTGGTGGTGGGACTCATACCGCTGAAATGCACGCCGATAACTTGGAAAACTACTTCGTTAGCACCCCAGGTCTGCGGGTTGTAACACCTGCTAACCCATACGATGCTAAGGGCTTGGTTATCTCCGCTATCGAAAGCGACGACCCAGTTCTGTTCATGGAAAACTTGAAACTTTACCGTTCAATGAAGGATGAAGTTCCAGATGACAAGTACACTGTTCCGTTGGACTCCGCTAAGGTTGTTCGCGAAGGTACTGATATTACCCTCGTGGCCTACAGTGCTGAAGTCAACGAAGCTTTGACCGCTGCCGATGCTTTAGCTAAGGACAACATCTCTGCTGAAGTTATTGACTTGCGTTCCTTGTCACCAATTGACACTGATACGATCTACGCTTCAATCGACAAGACCCACAAGGTTGTTGTCATTCAAGAAGCACAACGGATGGCCGGTGTCGGCGCCGTGGTTGCATCAGACATTGCTGAAGACAAGATCATGTCATTGGATGCCCCAATTGGCCGGGTAGCTGCGCCAGATAGCGTTTACCCATTTGCCCAAGCTGAAAATGACTGGATCCCTAACTCCGATGATATCGAAGCTAAGGCTCGCGAAATCTTCAACTACTAAAATTAACATCTAAACATTAAACGATAAAATTAACGATGTGGGAGACATCCTGCATTAGATGAAAGAAAGGAAGTTTTCCCATGGCTTATACGTTCAAACTCCCAGAGCTTGGTGAAGGAATGGCCGAAGGCGAAATTTCTTCATGGCTTGTTAAAGAAGGAGACGCAGTTAAGGAAGACGACACGTTAGTCGAAATCCAAAACGATAAGTCTGTTTCGGAATTACCATCACCCGTTGCTGGTACTGTATCACAAATTGTTGCACAAGAAGGGGACACTGTTGAAATTGGCGACCCACTGATCGTCATTGACGATGGTTCTGATACCCCTGCTGACTTGAGCAAAGCTAGCGACTCTGCAGACGATGCTCCAGCTGAAGAAGCTGCCCCAGCACCTGAACCAGAACCAGCCGCAGCAGCACCTGCTCCAGCTGCCGCTCCTACTGGTGTCCCAGCTGCTTCAGATCCTAACAAGTTAGTTATGGCAATGCCATCTGTCCGTCAATACGCACGTGACAAGGGTGTTGACATTACCCAGGTTGCCCCAACCGGGAACCACGGGCAAGTTTTGAAGGCTGATATCGACAACTTCAATGGCGCCGCTGCACCTGTAGCCGCTGCTGCTCCAGCTGCCGAAGCTGGTGGCAAGGCCGTTACGGGTCAAGCTATCAAGCCTTGGAACGCTGACAACCCAGATCTTGAAACTCGTGAACCAATGTCACCAATGCGGAAGATCATTGCCAAGAGCATGCGTACTTCCAAGGACATTGCGCCTCACGTAACGTCATTTGACGAAGTTGAAGTATCTGCTTTGATGGCCAACCGGAAGAAGTACAAGCAAGCTGCCGCTGACAAGGACATCCACTTGACCTTCTTACCTTACATTGTTAAGGCTTTGGTTGCTGTTATGAAGAAGTACCCTGAATTGAACGCATCTATTGATGACACGACTCAGGAAATCGTTTACAAGCACTACTACAACATTGGTATCGCTACCAACACTGATGATGGTCTTTATGTACCAAACATCAAGGCAGCTGATTCCAAGGGTATGTTTGAAATCGCTAAGGAAATCAGTGAAAACACCCAAGCTGCTTACGACAACAAGTTAAGCCCAGCTTCCATGGCCGGTGGTTCTGTCACGATTTCTAACGTCGGCTCAATCGGTGGTGGCTGGTTCACGCCAGTTATCAACCAACCTGAAGTTGCTATTTTAGGTGTTGGCCGGATTGAAAAGGCTCCTGTTGTTAACGAAGATGGCGACATCGTTGTTGGCCGCATGTTGAAGCTTTCTCTGAGTTACGATCACCGTCTGATTGATGGTGCCTTAGCTCAAAATATTTTGAACGACATGAAGGCATTGTTACATGATCCTGAAATGTTGTTAATGGAAGGGTAGGAATAATATGGCAGATGTTGAAAAAAAGGACACCGTCATCATTGGTGCCGGACCCGGCGGTTACGTTGCCGCTATTCGGGCTTCTGAATTAGGCCAAAAGGTCACTTTAGTTGAAAAGTCCGATACCCTTGGTGGTGTCTGCTTAAACGTTGGTTGTGTACCTTCTAAGGCCTTGATTCAAGCGGGTCACCGTTTGGAACAAGCTAAAGACGGTTCCACCTACGGGATTTCTACGGAATCAGCTAAGATTGATTTCGCTAAGACTCAGGACTGGAAGCAAAAGAAGGTCGTTGATCGGATGACCAGCGGCGTTAAGATGCTGATGAAGAAGCACCACGTTGACGTTGTTAACGGGGAAGCTGTCTTCCTGAGTGATACCCAATTACGGGTTATGCCTACGGGTGAAAAGCAATTCATGTCCACTGATACGGGTCAGACCTTCGAATTCAATAATATTATTATTGCATCCGGTTCTCACCCAATCGAAATCCCTGGCTTCAAGTTTGAAGGTCGGGTCGTCGATTCTACTGGTGGCTTGAACTTGCCTGAAATCCCTAAGGAATTCGTTGTTATCGGTGGTGGGTACGTTGGTACTGAATTAGCTGGTGCATACGCTAGCTTAGGTGCTCACGTAACGATCCTCGAAGGCACGAACTCAATTCTGCCTAACTTCACGAAGGACATGGTTTCCGTTGTTCTTAAGAAGTTGAAGAAGAAGGGCGTTGACGTTATCACCAACGCGATGGCTAAGAGTTCCAAGCAAGACGACAACAGTGTCAGTGTGACCTACGCTGTCGACGGCAAGGAATCTACGATTAAGGCTGACTACTGCATGGTCACCGTTGGTCGTAAGCCAAACACGGATGACTTAGGCTTGGAATACACCAAGGTTAAGTTGAATGACCATGGTCAAATCAAGGTTGATAACCAAGGCCGGACCGACTCAGAACACATCTGGGCTGTCGGTGACGCTGTTCCTGGTGCAGCATTGGCTCACAAGGCCTTTGCTGAAGCCAAGACTGCGGCTGGTGCCATCTCCGGTAAGAAGACGGCTAACGACTGGCTGAGTGTGCCTGCTGTCTGCTTCTCCGATCCTGAAATTGCAACTGTTGGTTACAACGAAGCTGCAGCTAAGGACAAGGGAATCAAGGTCAAGACTGCTAAGTTCCCATTCGCTGGGAATGCACGGGCCGTTTCATTGGATGCTCCTGATGGCTTTGTTCGGTTCATCTACACGGATGACGACAACAAGAACATCGTGGGTGCCGAAGCGGTTGGCCCTGAAGCCAGCACCATGGCTGGTGAACTGTCAATCATCGTTAACGACGGCTTGAACGTTGAAGACGTTGCCTTGACTATTCACCCACATCCAACATTGAACGAACCAATCCAAGAAACTGCTGATATTGCGATGGGCTTCCCAACTCATATCTAAAGTCGCTTGTGATTGTTAAAAACGAAAAGGACTGCCAGCGATGGTGGTCCTTTTTGTATGGGCAAAAAAGTTGTCGTTGCTGAATAGTCAGCAACGATTTTTGGAGAATCTAACTTGCTATCCAGAAGCGTTCACTTATAATGGAATTATGACTTGCGTTACACTGAATTCACAAGCACTGTTCGTAGAGGAGGCGGTCACTCGTGAAACCAACGTTAATTGTCCAGGGAAACTTTGATCAGTCCAGTCGGCTCATTCGACAGCTGATGGTCGCCGATTTGCCGGTCGACTGTGTCGTCATGCCCAATGTGACGGACGATACGCCGCGGTATCAAGCTCTGGTCGTGGCCAGCGCGCTGTGTCCCCAGTTGACATTGCGGGTGGGGACGACCGCAGATTACGGTCAGGCGACCTGGTTAGTGATTTTAGACCGAGCCGCTGAGACGACGGACCCAGCCATGGCCGTTGCTGAGTTGCGGCTGTTCATGAACCGCATCGTTGAAAATGGCTTCAAAGGGCAACTGGTCTTTTGTGGGGCCCATGACGAGTTGCTGACCTATTTTGCGTGGAAATTCTCCGGCCTCAATCAGAGCCAAATCTGGGGATTGGGAACGTTCCCACTGACCCGGTTGCTGACGTATCGGTTAGCCGAACGTTTGGGTGTCGGCGCAGCAGCGGTCCAAGCAGCCGTGGTCGGCACGGCCGCTGATCCCATTGTTGCATGGAGTCGGACCTACGTGGGACCCGCTCCCATCTTGATGTATTTGGCCAATGAAGATGCCCAGTTCAGCGCAGATGATTTAGGCAAAATGGGGAGTTGGCTCCAACGAGAAGCGCAGGAGGACCAGTGGATGTTGCGCTCAATGGCGTTAATTCAGCTTTTGCGAGCGGTTTTAGCCAATCAACCACTGATTGCTTCAGTCACCAATATTCACGCTGAGACGCCCGTTTTCGCGGCTGCCTCGCCGGTACTGGTCAACGTCAACGGGGTCAAGCATTTGACGAACTTGGTCCTGTCGGAAGACGAGCAACAAGCCTACGACGCAACGATTACCACCTTACGCGAAAATATTGCGACCATTGAAGGTCACCAAACGGAGGGACACGCCTAATGCAACCCAAAAATTACGCATACCCATTACAACCGGACTGGTCGACGGCCGATATCGTGGCAGTCACGACCCTTTATCAACGGATCGAGGACGCTTACGAATTACCCCAGGGGGTAGCCAGTGACGCGTTACTGGCGGCCTACCGGGATTTTCAAACCGTCGTTCCCCAAAAGTTCGAGGAGAAACAATTAGACAAGGAATTCGAGGCCGCTGCGGGGTACAGCATTTACCGGACGATCAAGCGGGCCCGCACGGAATCAGGACAAATCAAAATGAAAGGACAGGCGTAGTCATGACCCAAGACTGGCAGCAATTAAATACCGACGTCATCGCATTACTCAAGGAGGCCCGGCAAAATGTCTTGCAGAAGATGCAAGCGCCACTGACTGTCGATGAAAAGACAAGTCGCAAGGACCTCGTGACCAACGTGGACAAGGCCAACGAAAAATTTTTGATCGACGGCATTCGTCGGTTAGACCCTGAGGCTCAGGTCTTGGGGGAAGAAGGCTTCGGTGATCAGCTGACCAGTTTGGCTGGCCGGGTCTGGATCGTGGACCCCATCGACGGGACCATGAACTTTGTGAAACAACAAGATAACTTTGCCATCATGATTGGTATTTACCAAGATGGTGTGGGGCAGTTGGGCTACATCTTTGATGTCATGAACAACGTCCTGTACCATGGTGGACCGCAGCTGGGGGGCGTTTGGGCCAACGAACGACTAGTCAGAAAACCGGCCGACATTGCCTTGGCTGATGGCTTGATTGGTGCCAGTGGCCCCTTGGTCATTCACGACATCGCCCACATGCAAAAGATTGTTCACGAGAGTGCCGGCATGCGGATTTCCGGGAGTGCTGGCATCGAAATGATCAATATCATGAAGGGGGAGACCCTGGGGTATATTTCACATTTGAAGCCGTGGGATATTGCCGCGGGTCAAGTCTTGATGAATACACTCGGGGTTCAAGTCTCAACTATTGACGGCCAACCACTCGATATGTTATCATCTAACCTTGTACTAGTAGCGACGAAAAAAGCGCAACGTGATATTCTCCAAATCGAAGAAGATGACGTCTCACTGTGACCCTGTCACAGTTTTTTTATGCGGCTGGCCGATACGGATGGACTTTACCAGCTATTGACGCTACAATAAGCGTACTTACAGACGTAAGCATGCCGTGATCCATCTAATTCACCAAGCACGAAAGGAAGAAATACACTTGAAAATCAGAGATGATATCCGCAACATTGCCATCATTGCCCACGTTGACCACGGGAAGACGACCTTGGTTAATGAAATGATGAAACAATCCGACACGTTAGACGCACATACTTCTATTGAAGACCGTGCCATGGATACTAACGCTATCGAAAAGGAACGGGGCATTACGATCCTGTCCAAGAACACTGCCGTTCGTTATGGCGACAAGCAAATCAACATCTTGGATACCCCAGGACACGCCGACTTTGGTGGTGAAGTGGAACGGATCATGCGCATGGTTGACGGCGTTTTGTTGGTTGTCGATGCCTACGAAGGGACGATGCCACAAACCCGTTTCGTTTTGAAGAAGGCCCTCGATCAACACTTGACCCCAATCGTGGTTATCAACAAGGTTGACCGTGAAGGCGCTCGTCCTTCCGAAGTCGTTGATGAAGTCTTAGACCTCTTCATCGAATTAGGTGCCGACGAAGACCAATTGGACTTCCCAGTGGTTTACGCCTCAGCAATGAACGGGACTTCTAGCTACGAGCCAGAAATCTCCTCTCAAGAACACACCATGAAGCCAGTGTTTGACACGATCGTCAAGCACATTCCAGCCCCAATTGACAACAGTGACGAACCTTTACAGTTCCAAGTTGCCATGCTCGATTACAACGATTTCGTTGGTCGGATCGGGATTGGCCGGATCTTCCGGGGGAAGATTAAGGTCGGTGACAGTGTTACAGTTATGAAGCTTGACGGTTCCAAGCAAAACTTCCGGGTAACCAAGTTATTTGGGTACTTCGGCTTGAAGCGTTTGGAAATCAACGAAGCCAAAGCCGGTGATTTGATTGCCGTTTCCGGGATGGATGAAATCAACGTTGGGGAAACTGTTGTGGCCCCTGACACGTTGGAACCACTTCCCGTCTTACGGATTGACGAGCCAACGCTGCAAATGACTTTCCGGACCAACGACTCACCATTTGCTGGTCGCGAAGGGAAATTTGTGACGTCTCGTCAAATCGAAGAACGCTTGAAGCGTGAATTGCACACCGACGTTTCCTTACGGGTTGACGACACTGACAACCCTGGTGCTTGGATCGTTTCCGGTCGTGGTGAACTGCACTTATCCATCTTGATCGAAACGATGCGTCGTGAAGGTTACGAACTGCAAGCTTCTCGTCCAGAAGTTATCTACAGAACAATTGATAACCAACGTTGCGAACCATTTGAATCCGTTCAAATCGATACGCCAGACGAATACACCGGTTCAATCATTGACACGCTTTCTCAACGGAAGGGTGAAATGAAGAACATGGAAGCCGTTGGTAACGGCCAAACGCGTCTGACTTTCTTGGCCCCATCTCGTGGGTTGATCGGTTACTCGACTGAATTCTTGTCCTTGACTCGTGGATACGGGATCATGAACCACACGTTCTCCAAGTATCTGCCAGTTATCAAGAACTGGAACCCAGGTCGTCACAACGGGACTTTGGTTTCTATCAACTCTGGTAAGGTCACGACTTATGCCATCATGGCCGTTCAAGACCGGGGGACGATCTTTACTGAAGCCGGGACTGAAGTTTACGAAGGGATGATCATCGGCCAAAACAGCCGTGATAACGACATCTCCGTTAACATCACCCGTGGCCGGAACCAAACCAACGTCCGGGCTGCTGGTTCAGAAGATATTGCCAAGGTTAAGACGCCACTTAAGATGTCTCTGGAAGAATCACTGGAATTCATCAACGATGACGAATACTGTGAAATCACGCCAGACCACGTGCGTCTGCGGAAGCAAATCCTGAACACGAGTGAACGGGAAAAGGCTGCCAAGAAGCGGAAGACCGCTGCGCGGAAGTAATTTAATCTTAAATAAAACTTTAACGGTAAGACCAGTGGGGTGACTCACGGGGCTTACCGTTTTTTTGTTTTACTAAAGATTGAAAGATGAATTAATACATTGACTCTCGGAGCGTCAGCTTTTCGTCCACTAAGGCTAATGAAACCAGGATCTGCGTCAACCAGGAGCCTGGCGTTGTTGGTGATTATAAGGAAGGCGGTGTAAGTTAAAGACTAGTTGTTAAATCATCTACTAACTGGGGCTAAGTTAACCGTTATTGGCACGTACACTCGTAGCCGAGAGTCCACCAAATATGGGTTCAGCCGTGGGAGTTGCCTTAGCGGCGCGGGTTCATGCCGCTTAGACAACTGGCGTCTTTGAGACGTGGGTTTCCGGCTCAAAGCGAGGTGTCGAGACCGTCCTTTGGCTCGACCCGTCCGCCCAAGCGTTCCAACCCATATTTGGTGGACGGTAAGGCGGTCAGTCCTCACTAAGATGCTGTAAACGACAAATTTTTACGTTATGAGTCGCGCGGTGACAATGCTTCTGGCTGATTTTCATCTTTCAACCTTCAGTTGTTTTTTTAAGATTCCCATAATAACGGGGGAAGTGGATTAACGGTTCCCAATGGAAAGCCTGGTGTAGTATAATAAGACCATTCGATTACCGCCAACTGACGGTAGACTTGGAGCGATTTCATCGTATGCGAAAGTTAAAATATTTAGATTATTGGTTACTGGTTCCGTATCTCGTTTTGAGTGTCTTTGGTATCGTCATGGTCTATTCGGCCAGTGCCGATATTGGCTCGCAAAACGGCGGGAGTCCGGGTAGCTATTTACTTAAACAGACAATCTATGTCATTATGGGGCTGGTGATTCTGACCTTCATGGTGGCGATGAATATTAATAAATTACGAAACCGTAACTTGCTACGCATGGCCGGGTATTTGGCCTACGGGGCGTTGGCGTTTTTGCTGGTCATCGGGCAAACCGTTAACGGGGCTGCCGGGTGGATTCATCTGGGACCAATCAACATTCAACCGGCTGAATTCGTTAAGTTTTACGTTATCATTTGGCTGGCCAACGCGATTGCAATCCGGCAAGATGATCTGCAGACCTATACGTGGTGGTCGACCATGCGCAAACCACTGCTGGTGTGTCTGATTATTTTAGCCTTGATTTTTGTGCAACCCGATTTAGGGGGGGCGGCTATCAACGGGGCCATTATGTTCGTATTATTTTTGAGCAGTGGGTTCAGTTCGCGTTTGGCGAAGCTGATTTTCAGTGGGGCCATTGTGGGCGGATTCGGGGTGTTGATTCCATTTTTAGCTTGGTTATCTGGCTTGTCAGTGGGACAACATTCGTATAAGCTACAACGAATCGTGGCTTTCTTGAATCCCTTCAAGCATGCACAAGGAGTCGGCCAGCAGTTAGTCAATTCCTACTACGCCATCAGTAACGGCGGAGTCTTTGGCGTTGGCTGGGGCAATAGTATCCAGAAGACGGGGTACTTGCCCGAACCCAACACCGACTTTATCATGGCCATTTTGACCGAGGAGTTGGGACTCATCACCGCGCTGGGCGTCGTGGCGCTCCTGTTTGTTATTATTTTGCGGACCGTGCTGGTGGGCGTGCGCACCAATTCGACCTATCAATCACTGGTCTGCTACGGCGCGGCGACTTATTTGGCCATTCAGACGTCGTTTAATTTAGGTGGGGTATTAGGCTTTCTACCGATCACCGGGGTCACGTTCCCCTTCATCAGTTACGGGGGGTCCAGTACTTGGACGTTAGCGTTGGTCATGGGGGTAGTCATGAACATCAGCGCCCGGCAGAAACGCTACCGGATGACACACTAAGAATTTTAAAGGAGGTTAGACCATGGCATTTGAAATGCAAGCACGGCAGAGTCTGATCGTGTACACGTATAGTCTGAAACAAACACGCCAGCTCAAGCGTTACGGCACCGTCATGTACGTGTCGAAGAAGATGCGCTACGTGGTGTTGTACGTCAATCGAGAAGACGTCGCGAGCTTATCTGAACAGTTAGGCAAGTTGCGGTTCGTGAAACGCGTGGTGGCCTCGCAGCGACCAGAAATCAGTGAGACATTCAACGGGGTGGCCGAAGAAGTGGCTGCCGGTAAGAAATCAGAGACAGAGGATGATGACGAATGAGAATTGTAGCAGGTGACTTTGGGGGGCGCCGGTTAAAGGCCGTGCCCGGCATGGCGACCCGACCGACTACGGATAAGGTCAAGGAAGCCTTATTCAACATTATTGGCCCGTACTTTGATGGCGGACGGAGTCTAGACCTGTTTGCTGGTTCAGGTGGTCTGAGCATCGAAGCCGTTTCACGGGGCATCGAGCAGGCCGTGTTGATTGACCGGCAATACGCGGCCATCAAGACGATTCAAGACAACGTGGCTGTGACCAAGGCGCCGGAACGCTTTGAAATTTTGAAACGGGACGCCAATCGGGCCGTGCAAGAATTAGCAGACCGGGGCGATCAATTTGACCTGGTCTTCTTTGACCCGCCGTACGCCCAGCAAAAAATCGTGGCGCAAATGACGCGTTTGCGGGAATTAAACCTGTTGACGCCCACGGCCCGCATCGTATGTGAGACGGACCAAAAGGCGCAACTGCCAGATGACGTGGCGGGTTTTGATTTCATCGAGCGGCGGGATTATGGGATTACCGAACTGACGATTTATGGGTTAGGAAGTGAAGCCGAGTGACGATTGCAGTCTTTCCAGGAAGTTTTGACCCGTTGACCAACGGCCATTTGGACCTGATCACCCGGGCCAGTAAAATCTTTGACCAACTGATTGTTGCGGTCGGCCAGAACACGTCGAAACGCGGGGTGTTCACGACCGCAGAACGGGTGGCCTTTATCGAAGAGACGACTCGCGCCATGCCCAACGTTTCCGTGCGCGTGGAGAGCGGTTTGACAGTGGACTTTATGCGTGAAAGCCACGCCACCGTGCTGGTCCGCGGCATTCGCAATAGTGTGGACTTTGAGTATGAACAGGGCATTGCGGGGATGAACCGCACACTCGATACAAACGTGGACACGGTCTGTTTGATGGCCGCACCGCAGTATCAGTTCGTCTCCTCCAGCTTATTGCGTGAGGTGGCGCGCTTCGGTGGCGACCTGACCAACCTGGTACCGCCCGTGGTGGCACACGCCATGGTCGAGCGACTGGCAGGTGACCAGTAAATGGGCAAATTTACGCGGCGAGAGTGGCGTCAAATTATTCTTACAGTGGGGTTAACACTACTGATACTGGCCTTTTTCTTCTTACCATTACCCAAATACATTGAGGGGCCGGGTGAGGCGGATAATCTGAAGACCTTCGTCAACATGCCAGGCCACGCTGACAAGCACGCTGGAAAATACATGATTACGTCAGTCGCGCTGTCACAGGCCCGGCCCGTCAGTTATCTGTACGCAAAGCTGAATCCCATCTACAGCATTGAAGATGTGGATGACGTGACCGGTGGCGAAAGCAATGCCACCTACGACAAGGTACAGGATTTCTACATGCAAAGTGCCATCAATGAATCGATTTATACCGCCTACAAGGCCGCGCACAAGTCGGTGACTCGCCACTATTTGGGCATCTACGTCTTGAGCATGGACGCCAAGTCACCGTTTGCCGGGACGTTGCAGGTGGGCGATACCGTGACCAAGGTCAACGGCCGCCATTTCAACTCTATGGTCGGCTACCAACACTACATTCAAAAGCAAAAGGTGGGTCAGTCTGCGACGATTACCTACCAGCACAACGGTAAGACCCGCCACGCGACTCGCAAACTGATGCGTCTGCCAACTAAGAAGGCGGGAATTGGCATCACCCTGACCGATAACGTCAAGGTCACGGCCAAGCCAAAAGTCACGGTCGACCCGGGACAAATTGGGGGACCATCTGGTGGTCTGATGTTTAGCCTGCAAATCTATACGCAGGTCACCGGTCAAAACCTCCGGCACGGGCAGAAGATTGCCGGTACCGGGACCGTCGATGGTGACGGTAATGTCGGCGAAATTGGGGGCATCGACAAGAAGATCGTGGCCGCCAAAAAAGCGGGCGCCACCGTCTTCTTTGCCCCGTACGTCAAGCCTAGCAAACTGTTACTAAAGTATGAGGAACACCACCAAACCAACTATCAGCTAGCTAAAGCGACCGCTAAGAAGTACGCGCCAAACATGAAGGTCGTGCCGGTCAAGACCTTTAACGATGCGGTGAAATATTTGGAAACGCACCGTTAAGTCGTTAGTGCACGTTTCAGCTATTTAAAGGAAACGAAGAGCCTGAGATATTTTTGTCTCAAGCTCTTTTTCGCGTTTAGGGTGGGAATCAGAAAAAAAGTTTGAAACTAAAAAAATATCGGCCACTTTTTACGGAGTTGATTCGTAAAGGGGGCAATGTGATGGGACAAAAAATTCAAGACTGGTGGTTGACCTTGCCACGGCGTCAGCAGTTGTTAGCAGTGTTGGGCGGCCTCAGTGTGTTATTGGTGGGCGGGTGGCTGATGTTACGGCAACCGGCCCCCGCGGCCTTACCCGCCGCGATTCCGCCAGCAACGACCAGCAGTCGGAGCAGTAGTCATTCGTTAGCGACCGGTAATCAGACCCAACCAACGGCAACTAGTCAGGCCAGCAGTCACGATACGCGAGTCTTCGTGGACGTACAAGGAGCGGTCCGCCATCCGGGACTCTATCAGTTTTCACCGGAGATGCGGGTGGCCGACGCCATTAAAGCGGCCGGGGGCTTGGTCGCTCGCGCCGACCGCCAACAGATTAATTTGGCAACGCGACTGACGGATCAACAACAGCTGTATTTGCCATTGAAGGGAGAAAAACGCCCAGCCGCCGCGACGAGTGGCAGTAGCCCGGCAACCAGTCCGAGTGGCGCCACCGCCGGCAGTAGCAGTGGGAGTGCGACCGTAGTGAATTTGAACACGGCAACGGTGACCGACCTGCAGCAGCTGACCGGCGTCGGTGCCAAGAAGGCCCAAAAGATTGTGGACTATCGCACGGAACACGGCAGTTTTCAGTCGGTGGCCGATTTAGCGCAGGTGCCCGGCTTTGGCGAAAAGACCGTGGCGAATTTACAAGATCAGCTCACCACCTGATGAGGGGTGGTATACTTAAAACTAAAATTTGTAAAGGGGTAATCAACGTGAAACGCGAACGAATTCCTTGGGATCAATACTTTATGCTACAGGCACTGGTGATTTCCACCAGAAGCACCTGCAATCGCTTATCGGTCGGCGCCACGGTGGTCCGTGACAAGCGGATCATTGCGGCGGGCTATAACGGCTCGGTATCGGGTGACGACCACTGCCTAGACGAGGGTTGCTACATCGTGGACGGTCATTGTGTGCGGACCATCCACGCGGAAATGAACGCCATTTTACAGTGCGCTAAGTTTGGTGAGGCCACGGACGGTGCCGAAATCTACGTCACGGATTTTCCGTGCCTCCAGTGTACGAAAATGCTGCTACAGGCGGGGATTCGTAAGATCACGTACATGCGTAATTACCACAATGACCCGTACGCGCAGAAATTAATTGCGTTGAAGCACGTGGAACTGAATCAGGTCACGGTCGATCCCGCCTTACTGGCGACGTTGCCGCTTGACCAACCGAAACAGGATTAGTGGCGGCCAACCACGGTTTCTTAATGGTGTTACCCGTGGCGGCGTTGAGTGTAGCGGTGAACGGCCATCCCTGGGCTGGAAGTGTTTTACTCCTGTTGCTATTAGCGCGGGTGTGGACGTTGCGTGTTCGGCCGACCTGGGTGACCACGTTGGTTCTACTGGGCCTGTTCGGGGCGTTTTGGCTGTGGCGAGATCAGCAATTGACTCAGCGGCAGCGCCCGTTTGATGCGGCCCAAGAGGTATCGGCGACCTTGCGTGTCCAACCGGATGCCGTGGTGGTGCGTGGGGCTCTATATTATTTTGTTGGCCAAAATCTACAGACGGGGGAACGGTTGACGGTTCGCGGGGTTGCCAAATCGGCCCCGGAGCTGCGAACACTACAACGCTTGACGCGGCCCACGCTGTGGCGGGTGAGTGGCCAACAACAAGGGGTCCTGCCCGCCACAAATTTTAATCAATTCGATGGCGCGGCCTATTGGCGTCACCGGGGAATCGTCAATACGCTTAAACTCACGACGGTCCAGCAACGGACGGTGGCGGCGACGGCTTGGTGGCAATGGTTTAGCGACTGGTGGCACGGCTGGCGGGCCCGATTGATCCACTACTGTGAACGGCTGCCCGGTGCGCTACGGGTGTATGCACTGGGCCTGTTGCCGGGAGCCAAGGCCGCGGAGACCATGACGGAGCTACAGGGGATGCAGCGCCTCGGCTTGCTACACTTATTTGCCATTTCAGGGATGCACGTGGCGCTACTGCTGGCAGCGGTGGAGTGGATCTGTGTGCATTTGCGGATTCAGCGTGAGCACTGGGAATGGGGGATGTTGCTGGGCTTACCCGCGTATTTCATTTTGGCCGGTAGCGGCAGTGGCGTACTGCGGGCCTGTCTGATGCGCGGCGTCCAGTTAGCTGGTAAACGGTGTCGGCGGCCAATCGGGACGTTGGATGCCTGGGCTGGGGTCTTCTTGATCGGGCTATTCGTGAACCCTGGCCTGTTGTTTGAGTTAGGGAGTCAGCTGAGTTATGGCTTGTCGTTAGGCCTCATCTTGTTGCAAGGAGAATCACGGGCCTGGCGCCAAGGCGGTCTGACCTTATTGGGCTTACCCAGCTTGCTGACGGGCGTGTTTCAGTGGCATAGCTTGACCCTGTTAGCCAATTGGGCGGTGGTCCCGCTATTTCCCGTGACGCTATTGCCGCTGACCTTGGTGGGGACGGCGTGTTATCCGTGGCTACCGGTCGTCAGTCAAGCCTGCGCGTGGCTCCTCCAGCAATTCGACGTGGGTCTGGCCTGGCTGGCCCAACTGCCTGGAAACGTTCCGTTTGGTAAACCGGTGTGGTGGGTGGCTTGGCTGTGGTTGGCGGGGACCTGGTGGCTCTTTACCCGGCCACCGCAGCAGCGACGACGGTGGTTACTGGGATTGTTAGCGAGCTATGGCCTGGTCTACGGTGCGATTCATTTACCGCTGACGGGGGAGGTGGCTTATTTTGACGTCGGGCAGGGCGACAGTATTTTGATCCGTGAGCCGTTGAATCGGCGAATCAGTCTGATCGATACTGGCGGCCATCTGGGCTTTCGGCAACCGGACTGGGTCCCGACCACGCCGCCAAGTTTTGCGGCCATGCGGACCAATATCAATTACCTCAAAAGCCGGGGCATCGACCACGTGGACGACCTGTATTTATCCCACCACGATGCGGACCATATCGGTGACCTGCCGGCATTTCTCAGTGAATTACACGTGAAACGACTGCTGGTACCAGCGGGGATGGAGGCGGAACCGGCATGGCAACGGCATTTGCGAGGAGAGCTCCCGCCGGTGGTGCCGCTACAGGTGGGCCAAGCCATGCCACTGGTGGTCCGCCATCCGTATCACGCGGCTCCCGCGGAAAATGAAAATTCGCTAGCCCTGCAAGGAACATTTGGCGGCCTGAGTTTCTTATTCATGGGGGACTTGGACCAGGCGGGCGAACGCAAAATGCTAGCGGCGGATGCACACCTGCAAGCTGACGTGTTAAAATTAGGACATCACGGCAGTAAAACGGCCTCCGCACCCGATTTTATTGCACAACTGCGGCCGCGGTGGGCCATCATTTCCGCGGGCCGGCAGAATCGCTATGGGCATCCCAATGCGGAGACCTTGGCGACGCTACGTGCGGCTCGGGTGCCGGCGGTCAGCACCCAGACCAGTGGGATGATTCGCTACACTTACCGCGGTGCACACGGCTATTGGCAAACTAAACTTAAAGGGGCACACGAATCGTGACAATTAATGAACTCTTAAAAACTTTAAAAACTGGCGGGCAATTGGCCAACGTGTACCTGATCTTGGGGCAGGCGGATTATTTACAACGACGGCTCAAGGCGGGATTCAAGCAAGTCGTTCCCACTGAGGAACAGACCATGAACTTTGCCAGCTATGATATGGACACGGTGCCATTGGCAGTCGCGTTAGATGACGCCATGGCCGCGCCATTCTTTGGTGAACGCCGAGTGGTTTGCATCGACAATCCCCAGTTTTTAACGGGGGAGACTAAGAAACAAAAGGTCGACCATGACATCGACAGCCTACAAACCTATTTGGGCTCACCCATGCCCAGTACGGTCCTGGTCTTCTTTGCGCCTTATGAAAAATTAGACGGGCGTAAGAAGGTCAGCAAGCAGCTGAAGAAGGTCGCCACGACGATTGAAATCGGTAATTTCTCCGAGCGTGATGTTCGACAGTTTGTGACGAGTCAGCTGAAACAAGACGGCTATAGTATGGCACCGGCAGCCTTGAATGAACTGATCCAACGTACGGACGCTGACCTCACCTTGATGATGAGCGAGCTACCGAAGCTAGAGCTATTTGCCTTGCCGGAAAAGACGATTGACTTAGACGCCGTTACCGGCCTAGTCAGACAGACTTTGACGCAAAATGTGTTTGACCTGGTCAATCGGGTCTTAGCCAAGAACACAGCGGGGGCGGTGACGCTTTACCGTGAACTCTTGCAGGCTAAGGAAGAACCCTTGCGGATAAATGCGATTTTGCAAGGGCAGTTTCGCCTATTGATTCAGACCAAGGTCTTGGCTAAGCAAGGCTACAGTCAAGGCAAGCTCGCCAGCATCCTCAAGGTCCACCCGTATCGCATCAAGCTGGCGTTGCAGAGCCAACGTCGGTTTCGCTTGACTGACTTGAATCGCGCCTATCTAGGACTATTTCGCGTCGAGCAACAAATGAAGTCGTCGACCATGGATCCAGAAATGTTGTTCTCGTTGTTCATGACCCAATTTGCGGGGCAGGCGGCGTAGTAGATCAATTAGACTAAGTTCAGTGGCGGCACCTTATAGTCGTCTGGTACTGAGCTTGGTCTATTTTTTCGTTGATTTTCTGAGAGATCTAAGGTCGAAAGCAGCGTTTACACGGTAATCCCCGAAATGACCGTATTCTGTCCATTAAAATCAGTGAAACAAAAAAGGAGGTCGGCCATGTAAAATGGTCGATCTCCTGATTGCATCATCTAATCGTTTTGATTAATTGATTACTTAGCTAAACGGGCAGCCATCCGTGACTTGTCACGGGATGCCTTGTTCCGCTTGATCAAGCCCTTTGAAGCAGCCTTGTCAACTGCGGCGCTAGCTTGGCGGAATAATTCTTCCGCGTTGTCGGCACCAGCGGTCTTAGCTTGTTCAAAGCGCTTAACGGCAGTCCGCATCGTGCTCAGTTGTGCTGAGTTACGTTCGTTGGCCTTAACGTTAGTCTTGGCACGTTCGATTGCTGATTTGATAATTGGCATGAAAATTTCACCTCCGAATGAGAAATCCTTAGTACCGGAAATCTTAATTTCAACGTATGTTATTATACAGAAGGCTAGGGACGAATGCAATAGCTAGTCGAGATAAATGTAAAGTAATTTTACTTGATAGGTGTTAATGGGAAAAGACTTGCACTTTGCGCGAAAGTCCCGTATAGTAGATAACTGTGCTCAAGCACAAACCCCTAACTTAGTTCGCCTGGCGGCCACCGCCGACTTACTCAGTTTCGGGCACTTATTTGAAAGGTGGTATATTTACCATGGCTATTAGTCAAGCAAAGAAAAACGAAATCATCAAGCAATACGCTCGTCACGAAGGTGACACGGGTTCTACTGAAGTCCAAGTTGCCGTTTTGACCGCTGATATCAACGAAATCAACGTTCATATGCAACAACACCGGAAAGACTTCCACTCACAACGTGGGTTGATGAAGAAGATCGGTCACCGTCGTAACTTATTAGCTTACTTACGGAAGACTGACGTTCAACGTTACCGTGAATTAATCAAGAGCTTAGGTCTGCGTCGTTAATTCGCCGCACCGGAGTCCCTTGCCAATTATGGCTGGGGGCTTTTTCTTTTGCCCAATTGTTATCTTAGTACTGCTCACCGCTAAAGTATGGTAGAATGGAGAAAGATTTAATTATGGACGAATCTGGGCTTTGCGACCCAGCAGAAAATGCTGACGATATTGGTCAGGATTGTTAAAACTATACGAAGATTCTTGAGGTGAACTTATGAGTGCAAAGATTAAGATTATCCCGTTTGGCGGTGTTCGCGAAAACGGGAAGAACATGTATGCCGTCGATGTAAACGGCGGAATTTACATTTTAGATTGTGGGTTAAAGTATCCGGAAAATGAACTTTTGGGGATTGACGTGGTAATTCCTGATTGGGCTTACTTACGGGAAAATAAGGACCGCATCGTTGCCGTCTTTTTGACGCACGGGCATGCCGATGCCATTGGTGCGCTGCCTTACTTTTTAAGTGAGTTCAACGTTCCTGTCTTTGGGTCAGAAATGACGATTGCTTTAGCGAAGATTGGCGTTGCCGCTGAACCTAGTGTTAAAGGTTATGATGATTTTCACGTCATTGATGAAAAGACCGAGATTGACTTTGGTGACGTGGTCGTTTCCTTCTTCGCTACGACGCACTCGATTCCAGAATCACTGGGGATCGACCTGAAGACCGACGAAGGCCAAATTATTTACACCGGGGACTTCAAGTTCGACCAAACGGCCAAGCCAGGGTATCAAACGGATTACGCACGGTTAGGGGCCATCGGTCAAGCCGGGGTCTTAGCCGTATTGAGCGATTCCGCGAATGCTGAAAATCCCGCGATGAATGCTTCTGAGCAAACGATTGCCGAAGACATCGAAGAAACGTTCCACTATCAAACTGGCCGGGTCATCGTGGCTTGTGTGGCGTCCAACATCTTACGAATCCAACAAGTCTTTGATGCCGCCCAACAAACGGGACGCAAAGTTTGCTTGACGGGTCAAGATTTGGAAAAAATCGTGAACACGGCCATGAAATTAGGCAAATTGTCCTTTGCTGATGACCTACTGGTGACGCCAGCCCAATTGGACAACCTTGAGCCGGGTGAAACGGTTATCTTGCAGACCGGGAAGATGGGCGAACCTATCAAGGCCTTACAACGCATGGCCAACAAACAAGAAAAAGACTTAAACATTCAAGAAGGCGACTTAGTCTACATCACGACCACGCCTTCGCACGCCATGGACACGACGGTGGCCCAGACCCGCGACATGATTTACCGGGCTGGTGGCGAGGTCAAGGCCATTTCGGATGAGCTGAACTCGTCAGGTCACGCTTACAAACGGGACCTGCAATTAATGCTGAACTTATTGAAGCCCCAATACTTGGTCCCAATCCAAGGGGAATACCGGTTATTAAACGCCCACGCCAACGCCGCGTTGGAACTGGGGATGCCGGCTGACCACATCTTTATTTTGGCCAAAGGGGACGTCTTGACTTACGCCAACGGGCAAATGAGCTTAGGTGAAGGCATTGATGTCACCGATACCATGATCGATGGGATCGGTGTCGGCGATATTGGGAACATCGTCTTGCGTGACCGGAAAGTCTTGGCAGACGATGGGATCTTTATCGCGGTCGTGACGATCGATCGCAAGAAGAAACAAATCGTGGCGGACCCGAAGATTACCTCACGGGGCTTCGTTTATGTGAAGGCCAACAAGGACTTGATGCAAGAAAGTGCCCAAATTATCCGCAAAGCTGTTCAAAACAATTTGGATAACAAGGAATTTGACTGGGGCCACTTGAAACAAGACGTCAGAGAACATCTGAGTCACTACTTGTTCGAGCAAACGCATCGTCGGCCAGTGATCTTACCGGTCATCATGGAAGTCAACCAGCATCACCGGCGAAGCACGAGTAAGGCCAAGGAGGGTGGCAAGACCGCTAAGCCGGATCCAGAAAAGGCCAAGCCAAAGAACAAGGCCAAGAAACCGGCCAAGGCGGCTAAGCCTAACCAACCGGCGAACAATAAGCCACATCGGAACCGCAAGCGTCGGCACAGTAACAAGCCAGCCGCTACGGCTGAAAAACAAGATTAACGAGAAACGGGCCAGCCGCTAGTAGTGGGTGTGGTCCGTTTTGACTTCTGCTTTTGAAGGGGGAACGACCATGTCAGATTTTTTCAGTCCTGCCGCCCGAGATAACGCCTTTAAACGGGCCGTAGCGGCCTTTGACGACCGTCACTGGTCAACAGCCAGTGACTTGTTTGAAACGCTGTATCACGACCAGCAAACGCCAGAATTGAACCGTTATTTGGTCGCCAGTCTCTACCATGACCAAAAGTACCTGTTGGCCGAGCAATATGCCGCCGAACAAGATCCGATTTATTTGGATTCCGCGCAGCATTTCCAGTTGCGACTCGACGTAGCCCTCAAGAATCAACAGTTTATTTTCGCTCGTGAATTTTGTCAGGTAGCGCAAGCAGACGCTTGGCGCGCCGGGGGATTGGCCCAAGTTGAAGTCGCCGAGGCCGCCGCGACTACAGAATTGGCCGCGACGCAACGGGTCATCGCCAAGCAGTTTTACCATCTCGGCGACGTGCCTTTCAACGAACAACGACAGCGGTTAGAACGTGCACGCCAACTGCCGCTTAAGCTCTACTTGCAAGGTGTGCAGTACTTGCTGGTCGACCCCTTCTTACATCCCTTACTGCGGGCGGACCTGTTGGAGGGATTGATGCGTTTGCGGGTTGACCAGACCGTGAAGCTCCACTGGCTGGATGATCAGCTCTACCCAGTTGCCACGGGCGACTTGCGCCCAGTCAATGACAGCCAAGCAGCCACGGCCATCCAAGATTATTTACAAAATGATTTAGGGCAAACGGATCCGGTGCTAGCGGCCAACCTGCAACAGACCGTGACGTTACAGTTGATGATGCTCTATCCATTTATTGATCGGGTCATCACGGCTCCGGTGGCTTGGGTCCAAACCATCGCCGGGTTGCCACTGACGACGTTACTCAGTGACCAGGACACAAAAACCATGCAAAGCTGGCAAATGACGCTGAACCGCTATATGGCTGAACTTTTCGGCGCAATTGACCATTAAAATCCGGAAAAACTCGAAAATGAGTGAAATTTTAGTTTACAAATAATTCTTCAGCATATATACTGGTCAAGGATTCTTTTTTGGGAGGGTTCCAGCTTTCCCTTTCTGAAAAGAAGTAGTATAATTTTACGCAAAGGGTGATTTGTTTTCTTCGGAAGACAAATTGCACTTGCGATAAAATACAGGAGGGTTTCATTAATGGCTGAAAAAGAACATTATGAAAGAACTAAACCCCATGTAAATATTGGTACTATTGGCCATATTGACCATGGGAAAACGACGTTAACTGCTGCAATCACTAAGGTACTTGCTGACAAAGGTTTAGCAAAGGCCGAAGATTACGCTGATATCGATGCTGCTCCAGAAGAACGTGAACGTGGTATCACGATCAACACTGCCCACGTTGAATACGAAACGGAAAAGCGTCACTACGCGCATATCGATGCCCCAGGACACGCTGACTACATCAAGAACATGATCACTGGTGCTGCCCAAATGGACGGTGCTATCTTGGTTGTTGCCGCTACTGATGGCCCTATGCCACAAACCCGTGAACACATTTTGCTTGCTCGCCAGGTTGGTGTTGAATACATCGTTGTCTTCTTAAACAAGACTGACCTTGTTGACGATGACGAACTGGTTGACTTAGTTGAAATGGAAGTTCGTGAGCTGTTGTCTGAATACGATTACCCTGGTGATGATATTCCAGTTGTTCGTGGTTCAGCATTGAAGGCTCTTGAAGGCGACGAAGAACAAGAAAAGGTTATCCTTCACTTAATGGATATCGTTGACGATTACATCCCAACGCCAGAACGTGAAAACGACAAGCCATTCTTGATGCCAGTTGAAGATGTCTTCACGATTACTGGTCGTGGGACTGTTGCTTCTGGCCGTATCGACCGTGGGACTGTTAAGATTGGTGACGAAGTTGAAATCGTTGGTTTACATGACGACGTATTGAAGACGACTGTTACTGGTCTTGAAATGTTCCGGAAGACGTTGGACCTTGGTGAAGCCGGGGATAACGTTGGTGCTTTGCTTCGTGGGATCAACCGTGAACAAGTCGTTCGTGGACAAGTTTTGGCTAAGCCAGGCTCGATCCAAACGCACGAAAAGTTCAAGGGTGAAGTCTACATCTTGAGCAAAGAAGAAGGTGGCCGTCATACGCCATTCTTCTCAAACTACCGTCCACAATTCTACTTCCACACCACTGATATCACTGGTGTTATCGAATTGCCTGATGGCGTAGAAATGGTTATGCCTGGTGATAACGTGACGTTCACTGTTGAACTGATCCAACCAGCTGCCATTGAAAAGGGTACGAAGTTCACTGTTCGTGAAGGTGGCCACACCGTTGGTGCCGGTACCGTTACGGAAATTGACGACTAATTTTAATTAATTAGCGTATCTCCAAGAGGGGTCGAAAAGTTAACTTTTCGGGCCCTTTTGTTTTGGCTAAAAATGGTGCGGGGGTCAGCGAACCAGATGAGCTTTCAATTTGTGATTTTTCTAGGAAAATATTGCAAAGAATCCGCGCCGTTCACGGCGTTTCAGCAAAAATCATTTTACAATTTGGGTAGCATAAGGTACACTAATACAGTATGCAATTGCTAGAATTGTAAATAGTAATATCTTTTCATTTCGGAGGGAAAATTAATGGCTGCAAAGTGGGAAAAAAAGGAAGCTAATCAAGGCGAATTAACCTTTGAAATTGCTCCTGATAAGATCAAGGAAGGCTTAGATAAAGCATTCCAACGTACCAAGAAGAATTTAGCGGTTCCAGGTTTCCGTAAGGGCCGGGTACCACGTCAAATCTTTAACCAAATGTATGGTGAAGAAGCTTTGTACCAAGACGCTTTAAACATCGTCTTGCCAGAAGCTTACGATGCTGCCATTAAAGAAGCCGGCATCGAACCCGTAGACCAACCTCAAGTCGATGTTGAATCCATGGACAAGGGTAAGGCTTGGGTTTTGAAGGCCGTTGTAACGGTTAAGCCAGACGTTAAGTTAGGCGAATACAAGAACCTGAGTGTTACGAAGCAAAACACGCGGGTTTACCAAAAGGACATTGACGCTGAATTAGAAAAGCAACGTCAACAACAAGCCGAATTAGTCTTGAAGGAAGACGAAGCCGCTGCTAAGGGCGATACTGTTGTGATCGACTTTGACGGTTACGTTGACGGCAAGCAATTCGACGGTGGTAAGGCTGACAACTACTCCTTGGAATTAGGCTCTAACTCCTTCATCCCTGGCTTTGAAGACCAATTAGTTGGTCACAAGGCTGGCGAAAACGTGGACGTTAAAGTTACGTTCCCTAAGGATTACCAAGCCGAAGACTTACGTGACAAGGAAGCCACTTTCAAGGTTACCATTCACGAAGTTAAGGAAAAGCAATTGCCTGAATTGGACGATGAATTCGCTAAGGACGTTGACGAAGACGTTGACAGCTTAGAAGAATTACAAGCCAAGACGAAGGACCGTCTGAAGGAACAAAAGACGGCTGCTGCTCACGACGCCATCGAAGACGAAGCTATCAGCGAAGCCGTTGATAACGCTGAAATTGGTGACATCCCAGAAGCTATGTTGAAGGATGATATCGACCGTCAAATGGATCAATACCTGGCTAACATGCAACAACAAGGTATCGAACCTAAGATGTACTTCCAATTAACTGGAACGACTCAAGACGACTTGCGTAAGCAATTCACTGACGGTGCTGACAAGCGGGTCAAGACCAACCTGGTTCTTGAAGCGGTTGTTGAAGCTGAAAAGATCGAACCTTCCGAAGACGAAGTTGCTGCCGAAGTCAAGGACTTGGCTGCCCAATATGGTATGGAAGAAAGTGCTGTTCGCAGTGCCCTTTCCGATGACATGCTGAAGCATGATATCGCCATCAAGAGTGCCGTTGACTTGATTGCCGACTCCGCTAAGCAAGACAAGAAGAAGGACGCCGAAGACTAATTTAACGATTAGTTAACGACTTGACCGGGATGACAGGCGCTGTTGTCCCGGTTTTCTGTTATTTCCAGGCTGACGAGGCGAATTGATTTTCAGCGACCGCCAACTGTGGTATAGTACACGATTGACGGGGAATCCAGTTAGTTCGATGGGTTTACTGAACCAAAGAATCATTTAGTTAAGGCTTAAGCCTGGAGAGAAAGGGTGAGTTTATTGTTTGAAAACACCGACGAAACGAATGGCCCAGTAGTTTGCTCGTTCTGTGGCAAGTCGCAAGACCAAGTGCAGAAGATCGTTGCTGGCCCAGGTGTTTACATCTGTAACGAATGTATCGACCTTTGTAAGGAAATTATCGACGAAGAATTCAGCCAAGATGCTGCGCAAGAAACTTTAGCAGTGCCAACGCCAGCTGATATCGTCAAAACGCTTGACCAGTACGTGATTGGCCAAACGGAAGCCAAGCGCACGTTGTCCGTAGCGGTATACAACCACTACAAGCGGGTCAACGAAATGGCTCAGGCAGACGATGAAGGTCCTGAACTGCAGAAGAGTAACATTGCGGTGATCGGGCCCACTGGTTCCGGGAAGACTTACCTGGCGCAAAGCCTGGCTAAGATTCTCAATGTGCCATTTGCCATTGCCGATGCCACGACGCTGACGGAAGCCGGCTACGTGGGTGAAGACGTCGAAAACATCCTCTTGAAGTTGCTGCAAAACGCCGATTACGACGTGGACCGCGCCGAAAAGGGGATCATCTACATTGATGAAATCGATAAGATCGCCAAGAAGTCCGAAAACGTCTCCATCACGCGAGATGTTTCTGGTGAAGGGGTCCAACAGGCCTTGCTGAAGATTTTGGAAGGAACGATTGCCAACGTGCCGCCTCAGGGTGGTCGGAAGCATCCCCAACAAGAATTCATTCAGATTGACACCACCAACATCCTCTTTATCGTGGGTGGGGCCTTTGACGGTATTGATGGCATCGTAAAACGGCGTTTGGGTGACCAAACGATCGGATTTGGTGCCGACACCAAGGAACAAGACGTCTTGGCCTCAGGTGATAGCCTGATGCAACACGTCATTCCGGAAGACCTGCTGCAATTTGGGTTGATTCCTGAATTCATCGGCCGGTTACCAATCTTGACGGCACTGGAAAAGTTGGACGAAAACGACTTAGTCCGGATCTTGACCGAACCGAAGAATGCGTTGGTCAAGCAATACGAAAAGCTGTTGTCATTAGACAATGTCGACTTACAATTCCAGCCAGCAGCCTTACGGGAGATGGCCAAGTTAGCCATTGCCCGCAACACTGGGGCCCGGGGCTTGCGGTCGATCATCGAAGACGTTATGCGTGACATCATGTTTGACTTGCCAAGTCGTAACGACGTGGCGAAGGTCATCATCACGGCCGATACGGTCACGAATCACGCGGAACCTGAATTAGTTTTAAAGGATCAAAAGGCTTCCTAATTTAGAAGCAATTAAGTGACCGAGGAGAAAATCTTCGGCCACTTTTTTTATGGGGAAGCAAACGTTGGTGGGACCGGGCTTGGGTCAAATGCGGTCAAAAATCCTGACAGGTTTCCCCCATTTCCGGGGGCGTTGTGTGTTAGAATGGTGAAAGATATTTTGGAGAGGATGGACTAACTAATGGAAGTCAATCATGTAGAACTCGTCATGAGCGCGGTCGACCCCGTGCAGTACCCGACCACGGGGTACCCAGAAATTGCCTTGGTGGGTCGTTCTAACGTGGGTAAATCCTCGCTAACGAACGTCCTGATCAACCGGAATTCCTATGCCCGGACGTCGAGTCAACCCGGCAAAACGCAAACGCTAAACTTTTACAACGTGGAGGACCAGCTCTACTTTGTGGATGTCCCTGGCTACGGTTACGCCAAGGTCTCAAAGACGGAACGGGAAAAGTGGGGCACGATGATCGAAACCTACTTGACCCAACGTGACCAATTAAAGGGCGTTGTTTCGCTGGTAGACGCCCGGCACGCCCCAACCGAAGATGATGTCCAGATGTACCGCTGGCTGGCCTATTACGGCTTGCCAACGCTGATTGTGGCCACTAAGAGTGATAAGATTGCCCATGGCAAGTGGAATCAGGCGGTCAGTCGGATCAAAAAGACGATGGACCTGCCAAATACGGATAACATCATCATGTTCTCAGCACCCAAGAAGATCGGCAAGGATGCCGTTTGGAATTGGATTGAGCAACAAGCCTTTGGGGGGGAATAAACGTGGAATTTAACGAATATCAAAAAGCAGCCAACCGGACGCTGTACGGCAACGAGCAAGTCCTGACCAACTGTGCGTTAGGCTTAGCTGGCGAAACGGGACAGGTCGTGGACTTGGTCAAGAACTACACTTTTCACGGCAAGGACATGGACCACGACGCCATCGTCAAGGAAATGGGCGACGTGCTCTGGTACCTCAGTCAAATCTCCCAATGGGCCGATATCGACTTCGATGAGGTCGCTCAAGACAACATCAAACGGTTGAACGCACGGTATCCACATGGGTACCAACCGAATCACTAAACTAGTTGTCGAGTGCCTGGCGACTTAGGGCTAAAGCATGGACGGTAAGGCGGCCAGCTCTGTCATGTTGCCAGTTACTTTACAGACAGTAAAAAAGGACCCACGCGGCGTAATCGCCGTGTGGGTCCTTTTCACAACCTAGTCGTGTTCGTGTTTTTGCTCGTGCTTGATCTGGTCATCCTTGATCAAGCCCTTACCCTTCTTGTCGTTCTTGTGTTCATCGTTGCGCTTCAAGAACTTGTCGCGCTTCACATCCGTTGGGTCCATTTGGGCAAATTTACCGAACATGGAATCCAGGTCGTCTTGACGTTTAACCTTTAATGCCAAAGCGAACCACCTCCTTGCTTTTTCAGTAATCATAGCAGAATTAGACCGATTTGTCATTTTTCTAGCGACCAGGGGGTTTTGCTTGCACCAAACAGACATTCGTCCTATACTTTAAAGGCTTATGATATCGATTAAAAACGGGAGGGATCTTCCTTGGCATCGGAATATTTAGAACATAAATTAGCGTTACTGCCGGGCCTTCCCGGCTGTTACCTGATGAAAAACGTCAACAGTCAAATTATTTATGTGGGTAAGGCGAAAAACTTGAAGAACCGGGTGCGGTCCTATTTCAAGAGTAGCCACACCGGGAAGACGGCCCAGTTGGTCAGCGAAATCGTGGACTTTGAAACGATTATCACGTCGACTGACAAAGAGGCCTTTTTGCTGGAAATCACGCTGATCCAAAAACATCAACCGTACTTCAACATCAAGCTGAAGCGGGGGACCGGTTACCCGTACATCAAGATTACCCATGAACGTGACCCGCAACTCCTGTTGGTCAGTGACATTCGCAAGGACGGGGCCTATTACTTTGGACCATACCCCAACGTGTATGCGGCTGAGGAGACCATGCATTTCTTACAAAAGGTCTATCCCTTGCGCCGGTGTACCGGGTATCAGGGGCGGCCGTGCCTGTACTACCATATGGGCCAGTGCTTAGGCGCCTGTTTTAAAGAGGTGCCCGAAGCCGATTACGATCACCAGATTCGCAAGATCAAGTCCTTTTTAAATGGTAACGTTGCGCACGCCAAGAAGGAACTTAGCACGCGGATGGCCAAGGCGGCTGGCAACATGGAATATGAACGCGCCGCCGAATTGCGCGACCAGATTCGCTACATCGAAGCGACCGTGGAAAAGCAAAAGATCATTTCCAATGACCACACGCCCCGGGATATTTTCAATTTCTACCTGGACAAAGGTTGGCTGTCGATTCAGGTCTTCTTCATTCGCCAAGCACGCCTGATGAAGCGTGAAAAGCGGCTATTTCCGGTCATCAACTCGGCCGAAGAAGAGCTGGCTAGCTTCATCGTCCAGTTCTATCAACGGAAAAATACGGTTCTGCCACGCGAGATTTTAGTGCCCGCCAGCATCGACCATGAGGTGATTGAGGAATTGCTGAAAGTGCCTGTCAGAACGCCGCAGCGGGGGACTAAACGTGATTTGCTAGAGATGGCCGGTAAGAACGCCAAACTGGTCTTAGACGAGAAATTTCGGCTTTTAGAGCTGGATGAAAGCAAGACCACGGGGGCGATGAAGGAAATCACCGATGCCTTGGGCATTGCCCCGGGCCACAAGATTGAAGCCTTTGACCACTCCCACATTCAAGGGGCCGACCTAGTTTCGGCAATGGTCGTCTTCGTTGACGGTCAACCCAATAAGAAGTTGTATCGGAAATATAAATTGCGCACGGTCGATCACGCGGACGAAACCGCCAGCACCCTGGAAGTCATTCGGCGCCGTTATGGCCGGCTCTTAAAGGAGCATGCCGCCATGCCGGACCTGATTTTGATGGATGGGGGCGACATTCAAATGAATGCCGTCAAGGAGGTCTTAGCCGATGAATTTGACCTGCACATTCCAGTCGCCGGGATGGTCAAAAACGACCACCATAAGACGGCTGACCTGTTGTTCGGTCCCGATGACCATCACGTGCACCTCGACCCTAAGAGCCAGGGCTTCTACCTGGTTCAGCGGATTCAAGATGAGGTCCACCGCTTTGCCATTACCTTCCACCGGCAAGTGCACACCAAGCACTCACTGAGCTCGCGACTGGACCGGATTCCCGGCGTTGGTCCGAAGACCCGTAATAAGCTTTTACGCAAATTCGGATCGACCAAGAAGATCGGGGAAGCGGACGTCGATGATCTGCGGCAACTGGGCATCAGTCAAACCGTGGCGCAAACCATCCACGTGACGTTGGCAGCGGAGACGGCCGAAATAAAAAGTCCACGGACGCCAACCAATCTTTGACGTGGCGGCCGTTTGCCGGTATACTGGCTAGCAGGAGTCACACTGAGAAAGCAGCACACGCTGGTTTAGAAAACGAGGAATAAAATTATGTTTGTAGATCAAGTTAAAATTAACGTGAAGGCCGGTAACGGCGGGAATGGCATGGTGGCCTTCCGTCGGGAAAAATTTGTGCCGAACGGTGGCCCAGCCGGCGGTGACGGTGGTCGTGGTGGGAACATCATCTTCCAAGTCGACGAAGGCTTACGGACGCTGATGGATTTCCGGTATTCCCGAAAGTTCAAGGCTAAAAACGGTGGCAATGGGGCCATCAAGTCTATGACTGGTCGCGGTGCTGAGGATACCATCATCAAGGTCCCGCAAGGCACGACGGTCATTAACCTGGAAACGGGCGCCGTCATGGCTGACCTAGTGGAAAGTGACGGTTCTGCCGTCATTGCTAAAGGTGGCCGTGGTGGTCGGGGCAACATTCATTTTGCTTCACCCAAGAACCCAGCACCAGAAATCGCTGAAAACGGCGAACCGGGACAAGAGTTCGAAGTACAATTGGAATTAAAGGTCTTGGCCGATGTCGGTTTAGTTGGGTTCCCCTCAGTTGGGAAGTCCACGCTGTTGTCGACGGTCACCAGTGCTAAGCCCAAGATTGCGGAATACCACTTTACCACGTTGGTCCCGAATTTGGGGATGGTCCGGTTACCGGACGGCCGTGACTTTGTGATGGCCGATCTGCCCGGGCTGATCGAAGGGGCCGCTAACGGGGTCGGTTTAGGTTTCCAATTCTTACGGCACGTGGAACGGACGCGGGTCATCTTGCATCTGATCGACATGAGTGGCTTGGAAGGGCGAAACCCTTACGAGGACTTCGAGAAGATCAATGAGGAACTCAAGACCTACGATCCGGATATTTTGAAACGACCACAAATCGTGGTGGCCAACAAGATGGACATGCCGGATTCTGCGGCCAACTTAGCCCAATTCAAGGAAGACTTGAAGCAAGATCAATTACTGGCTGAAACGCCAGAGATCTTTGCCGTCTCTGCCTTGACGCATGATGGGCTAACCCCCTTACTGGGGCGGACCGCGGACATCTTGGCCGAAACGCCACAGTTCCCAGTCAAGCAGCCAGAAGTGGCCACGACGGCGGAATACACGTTCAAGCCAGAGGCCGAGTTTACCATCGATCAAGACGAGGATGGCACTTGGATTTTAGGCGGTGCCAAGCTGGAGAAGCTGTTCCAGATGACCGATATCAACCACGACGAAAGCCTCTTGCGGTTTGCGCGGCAAATGCGGGGCATGGGCATCGACGATTCGTTGCGTGAACATGGCGCGAAGAACGGTGACCTGGTCAAGATTGACGACTTCACCTTCGAGTACATGGCTTAGGCCGGCGACGCAAATGAATCTTAAAAAAGAATCGTCATCAAACGATGGGAACGAATCCCGTCCTTGATGACGATTTTTTGATTTTCCTAAAGAGTGCGACAACAGGCGGCCAGTTCAATCTGCGAAGCTGTCAACGACTCGTTTTAACATGAGAAGTTGACGTTGGCACGCTAGGTGGTCAACAGAGACCAGGTCACAGGGTCAGTTTCAACCAGCCGGTCGGTGCGACGACTTGTTTACTGTCCGCGTAAGCCGCGGCGAAGGCCACCTTGACCGTCTTAAAGGTTGGTTGCCGTTTCTCACTAGCCAGGCCGGTCGCAAAGGTCGTCAGGTGACCGTGAGCGGGGATGGTCTTACCGGCGCTGGCGTCACTGAGCTGACCAGCTGAGTTGAGTTGCCGGCTCTTGCTGAGACGCAGCGTCTTGATGCCATCGGTGGTCACGTCGCGTTTGCCGCGGTTGGTGATGGTGAACTTCAATTGAATCGTGTAATAAGGGCTCTTGATGCTGGCTAAGTTCAGGGCTTGGGCCGCCATCCGTTTGGCCGCAGCCGTCTTCGCTGTGTTTTTGATCACGCGAACCGTGGTGACTTTATAAGTCAGCGGCCCGCTCTTGATCGTGGTCTGGGGGTGGGTGACCTGGTCGAGTTGGAGCTTGGTGCCGACCTTATCGTATGTGTACTGGCCGGTCGTCTTTAATTTGCCGGACTTAACGTAGTGGGCGCTCTTGGTTTGCGCCGTCTGGGGTTGGTAAGTCTGGGCCTCTTTTTTAGTCGATGATGATCCGGTAACAGCGGCGTCCGGTTTCGGTGCGCTGTAGCTGCTGGATTTTTCTGAATGATTTTTAAAGCTAGCGGTACTTTGGTCGGCGTTAGATTGGCACCCAGCCAGGCCGAAAACTAGAAGACTCAGCCCCAACAGGGCAAGTGATGAATGCAAACGCATGATAAAACTCCTTTCAACCTAATAAAATTTGGTGGGGGACGAGCCGATAGCCGTAGAGGCGAATCGGGGTGGTCGCCGCCATGAACAGATTGGCGTGCGGATCAGCTTGTTGGCAACGCGTTCGTAATTGGTCCAGGGTCAACGGTTGACCTGCGCCACTACGCAGCAGGATGCGCTGGTGGGTGGCCGGCAAGATGTCGACGATGGGCGTGGTCACGTGGTCGTGTTCCCAAAATAGCTGAAGCGCCGGATGTAGATCAATGGTAGAACGGTTAAAATCGATGAGGCGCAAAGAACTCCCTCCCCAGTTAGTGACTTTACCCCAGTATACCGAATTTTCCCGGCGAACCCCAGGCTGGCACCCGGAAAATTTAAAATTCGTGGGCCAGCCCACCACCCGTGACAGGTTTTACCAGAATCGGGGAAGGAAAAGTTGCGGTTTGGGCGAAAATCCCCTAAAATAGTGCTTGGACTTAAAAACAGGATAGGAACGAAAAAAATATGGAAATTGAATTCTTAGGGACCGGCGCCGGTTCACCAGGAAAGTTCCGCAACGTGACCAGCACGGCCCTGCGCCTGCTGGACGAGCGGAATTCCGTCTGGTTGTTTGACGTGGGTGAAGCGACCCAGCACCAAATTTTACGGACGACGTTGAAGCCTCGTAAAATCGATAAAATTTTTATTACACACTTACACGGTGACCATATTTTTGGCCTACCAGGGTTATTAAGTAGTCGGTCATTTCAGGGCGGTAACGAGCCTCTGACGATTTACGGCCCCAAGGGGATTCGTAACTTTGTCGAGGTCAGCCTGCGTGTGTCTGAGACCAAGTTATCTTATAAGATTCATTATCAAGAATTGACGACGGACGGGTTGGTCTTCGAGGACCCCAAGTTCCGGGTTTACGCTCAGCACCTCGACCACCGGATCGAATGCTTCGGCTACCGGGTCGAAGAAAAGGATCATCCCGGCGAATTGCAGGTCGAGAAACTCAAGGCGGCCAAGATTCCTTCAGGCCCAGTTTATGGGCAACTCAAGGCGGGTCAAACCGTGACCTTACCGGATGGTCGGACGCTCAACGGGCAAGACTTTTTAGGCCCTGCGCAGCCTGGTCGTATCGTGGCCATCTTAGGCGATACCCGGCAGACGCCTGGCGAAGAAAAATTGGCGCGTAACGCGGATGTCTTGGTCCACGAAAGTACGTTTGCCAAGGGTGAAAGTAAGTTGGCGCGGTCATATTACCACTCGACCAACATTCAAGCGGCCGAGTTGGCTAAGCGCATGCACGTTAAATTGTTACTCTTGAACCATATTTCCGCGCGGTATACGGGGAAAATGGCGTTAGATCTACAGCATCAGGCTCGTGAAGTCTTCAAGAATACCAAGGTCGTCAAGGACTTTGACGCGGTCGATGTGCCATTTCAAAAATTAATCAAGGCGGGTGCTAAGTGATGAAAAATCAGTGGCGGATTGTGGTCAGCATTTTATTGGTCATCGTAGTGGCGGTATTTGCGATTTTAAACGTGGAGAGTGTCCCCGTTTCCTTTGGGTTCACCACGGTCCACTGGCCACTGATCTTGATTCTCTTGGTGTCCATTTTGATTGGGGCGGTGTTGATGATTTTATTTTCGACCATCAATGCCGTTCAGCACAACCGCGCTTACAAGGAGCTGGAACAGACCAGCAGTGAACATCTGGCTGAGCTCCAAGCTGAAAATGATCGTTTGACCAAGCGGCTGCAGAATTCGAACAGCAAACAAGCAGCCGGGTTACAAGAAAAGCAGATCAAAGAACTTCGCGCGCAGGTGGCTGACTTGCAGGCGAAGTTAGCCACCAAATAAAACAGTTCAGTGACAGGTCAACGTTGAAACGAGTGGGCGTTGCGGAAGTTAGCGAGTTACCAGCACTAATTTCTGTGGCGTCCGTTTCTGTTTTTCAACGGTTGGTCAGAAATAAAGGATAGAAAGGATGGTTGTTGGTGATTGCCGCACAGTATCGCTGGAACATTAAGGACGTGAACCAGCCGTCAGAAGAGGCGCTCAAGCTGGCCGAAGAGACGGGGACGCCGCCGACGATTACCCAGATTTTAGTCAATCGGGGATATCAGACGGCAGAGGCGATTCAGGCGTTTTTGAACCCGGGTCCCGAACAACTCCATGACCCCAACTTGTTGCACGACATGGCCAAGGGGGTCGAACGGATTGAAGACGCGATTGGCCAAGACCAGCAGATCACCATTTATGGCGATTACGATGCTGATGGGGTCACGAGTACGTCGATTCTCTACGAAACGCTCAATGAAATGGGCGCTAAGGTCAACTACTATATCCCCAACCGGTTTACGGACGGGTACGGTCCTAACGTCGCCGCCTTTCAGAAATTGATCGCGGCGGGCACCCAACTCTTCGTGACCGTGGACAATGGGGTCGCCGGTAACGCCGCCATTGCGGCCGCGAATGAAGCCGGTGTCGACGTGGTCGTGACCGATCACCATGAGCTGCCCCAAGACTTGCCAGACGCCTATGCCATCATCCATCCCCGTTATCCGGGAGCCGAATATCCCTTCGGTGGCCTGTCGGGAGCCGGAGTGGCTTTCAAGGTGGCCCAGGCCTTGCGCGAAGAGATCCCCCAAGACCTGCTGGATCTCGCGGCGATTGGCACGGTGGCCGATTTGGTACCGCTGATCGACGAGAACCGCGTCCTGGTCTATTACGGCCTGCAACTGCTGGCGCAAGATGAACGACCGGGCTTACAAGCGCTGATGCAAGGGGCCGGGTTAAAACCAGCCGAGTTGACGGAACAATCCATTGGCTTTGGTATCGCCCCGCGGTTGAACGCCCTCGGTCGATTGGATGATGCGAGTCCGGCCGTGGAGCTGTTAACGACGCTAGATGATGACCGGGCCACGGCACTGGCAAAGGAAACCGAAGCGAAGAATCATCACCGCCAAGACCTGGTGAAAGACATCAGCGCCGCGGCGTTAGCGCAAGCAGCCGATGCCGACCACGCCCAGCGACCAACCCTGATCATCAGCGGTCATGATTGGCACGAAGGCGTGCTGGGCATCGTTGCCAGCAAGGTTGTCGAAACGACGGGGAAACCCACACTGGTGGTGAATATTCAAGGTGGCCGGGCCAAGGGGTCGGGTCGGAGTGTTGACGCATTCAACCTCTTTACGGCGTTAGATGGTCACAGAGACCTGATGACGGCGTTTGGGGGCCATCACATGGCTGTCGGCTTGACCGTCCCTGAGGACCAATTAGGGGCCTTGGCGGACGCCTTAGATGCTGAGGCTGCTGAACAAAAATTAACGGAGAGCGGTCCGAGCGAATTGTTGGTGGCAGCGGCCTTGCCCGTTAAAGACGTGACGATGGATTTCTACCAACAGCTGGCCAAATTAGCGCCGTTTGGGCCGGATAATCCCCAGCCGCTATTTGCCTTTAAAGCAGCCACGTTGACCCAGATCAAGGCCATTGGCCAAGACCATAGCCATTTGAAATTTCAATTGACCCAGGACCAACATCAGCTCAATGCCATCCAATTTGGTGCCGGGAAAAACGTGCCGGCGTTAACGGCAGACCCTGAAGCGGTCGAGGTGTTAGGCGCCATTGAAGACAATGTTTGGCAAGGGCGGCATTCCCTGCAGGTGATGGTCAAGGACCTCAAGCAGGTGGCCCGGCCAGTCGTTGATGCGCGGACGACCCAGCTTCATCGGGCCATGTTTCAGGCCTTCGGGGTCTACGTGTTCTTCCATCGTAACGTTTACCAACAATTGGCGGGCCAACTGCCAACTGGTGCGACGGCACTGTTGTTCGATGGCACGGCCCAGCAGCCGGTAGCGGCGGACACGCCAGTCTTTATCGTGGATTGTCCGGACGCTACGGCGGATCTGACCAGCGTTTTACAGCAACTCAAGCCGACGCAAGTGACAGCTTATTTGTACAAGAAAGAAAGTCTTTCGCAATTAGGGATGCCAACTCGCGCGCAATATGCTAAACTGTTTAAGTTCATTGCAACACATCAACAAGTCGATATAGGCCATCAGCTGGACCAATTGGCCAATTTCTTACAGATTCCACGGACCCAGCTGGTCTTCATGATTCAGGTATTCTTCGAATGTGGCTTCATCACGATCGATCACGGAATCATGGATGGCGTGGCGCACCCGGAGCACAAGGACTTGGCTACCGCTCCGAGTTACCAACTCAGACAACAGCAAATGCAGACGGAAAGCGAGCTATTAGCTTGTCCGACCGCAACCCTCTTGCAACGTCTGCAGGCCTCATTGGACTAAAATAAAGGAGCAACTTTATCTTATGGCAACTGATTTTACGAAATACATTGCAAGCGTTCCGGATTACCCAGAAAAGGGCATCATGTTCCGGGACATCTCCCCATTAATGGCAGACGGCGAAGCGTTCCATGCCGCCACTGACGAAATCGTCAAGTATGCCAAGAACAAGGGTGTTGAAATGGTCGTGGGTCCCGAAGCCCGGGGCTTCATCGTCGGCTGTCCTGTTGCCTACGAAATGGGGATCGGTTTTGCCCCTGCACGTAAGCAAGGGAAATTGCCACGCAAGACGGTCAAGGCTAGCTACGACTTGGAATATGGTCAATCCGCGCTCTACATGCACGAAGACGCCATCAAGCCGGGCCAAAAGGTCTTGGTCACCGATGACTTATTGGCCACTGGTGGGACCATTGGCGCCACGATTCAGCTGGTGGAAGACCTCGGCGGTATCGTCGTGGGAACGGCCTTTCTGATCGAGCTCAAGGACCTGCATGGTCGCGACAAGCTCAAGGGTTACGACATCTTCAGCTTGATGGAATACTAATTTAAGAGATGCAAAAGGTGCCAGCCACGGGGGATTTCTCGTGGTTGGCACCTTTTTTGGCTCTTTGTCAACGGGTGTTGATGAGGATATTTCCAGAGGTTCAATTCACTTGCGAATTGGGCCTCTTTTTTGAACCTTGATTTTGAATTCGATTTGGATTCGGTAGCTGAAGTTTAGCCAGTTTCGATAGCCATAAGCGGTTCGTTTGATCTGCTTGATCTTGCGATTAACACCTTCAATGGGGCCATTAGAGATTGAGCACTGTGTCATATTTTGAATGAGTTGCTTTCTCTGAATGAAGGTTTTAATGGTTGTTAGAAGTTGAGGACTGACGTTCTCAACTTC
>NZ_RHOB01000002.1 GCF_003946085.1 Levilactobacillus angrenensis
ATTGACTTCGCAAATATTGTTTGGGTTTGATACCAAGTATCAAACCGCCCTACACATATTTGGTTTGTCGAAACAATGTTCAGTTTTCAAAGGTCTACCAAGTTATCAGAGAAGCAATCGCTCCGTGACAACTTTTAAAGTATATCATGCTGTCAAAATCATGTCAACTAATTTTTAAACATCCTTTTGAATAAATATTGATGTTTGCTGCAACTAATTGAATAAATATTCTCAACAACGATTACTACTATATCAAGAATTGCTAAGACCGTCAAGCCTTTTTTTCAATTACTTGAATCTCAATTCGTCGTTGTCGTCACAACGCTTGTTTGCGTAATTGACAACAAAAAATAGTTTACCAATATCCGCCGCTCCGGTCAAGGGGAAAATGAATATTTACTGAAATTATTTTCAGTCAGGGTTGCCGCTCCTCTTCACTACAGGATTCAAATCCCGTATTCACGCCCTTCAGGTGGTCTACCTCGCACACCAGCCCCATCATTTCAACATAGAAAAAAGTGCCCATCACACATTCTACTGCGTGATGGGCACTTTCGCCTAATTATTTAAGTTCTGGTGCATCCGTCTTGTACGTCGTGGTCTTATTGTGGTTCTTCACTAAAGCACTGGTCTTCTCTTCCTTTTCGGCCTCAGCGAGTTTTGCCATCGCTGGTTTGTACTTATAGGTAAAGGACGCCTTATCGACCTTCTTGAAGCCCTTAGGCTTGTAGAAACGGAGTAAATCTCCATAGATGACCCGGTCAGACAGTGAGAGCTCCGTCGTCACGTGGTTTTGCAACTGGGCCACGGTCTTCTTTTGCGCCGCCGTCAGTGTTAAGACTTTCCCCGTCTTAGTATCGTAGACCGTTCCCCCGATCTTGGTATACTTTGGCGAGACAAAATTACCATTTCTAAAGGCGACCGTCTGATTCCGGTTCTTGGCCAATAGATCTTGGCCAAATTGCACGGTATCCGTGTTCTTTACCCCCAGCAGGTCTAACAAGGTTGGCAGCACGTCGATTTCGCCACCATACGTGTGGTTCACGCCACCCTTGAGTCCCGTGGCATGAATCATGAACGGTACCTTCTGGAATTGTGCCAAGTCAAAGTTAGTGACCTTGCTCTTCCCCAACAATTGGGCAATCGCTGGCCGGTGGTTATTCGAAATCCCATAGTGGTCCCCATAAGCGACGATCATACTATTCTTGTACAGACCGACCTTCTTCAGGTACGTCAGGAATTCCGCAAAGGACTGATCCAAGTAATGAGCCGTCTGTACGTATGGGTCCACGGTCTTATCCCCCGTTTTAGTTGCGGGGAAGTCCGTATTCTTCTTATCTAACTCATACGGGTAGTGGTTCGTCAGCGTGATCAATTTTGCATAGAACGGTTGTGGGAGCTGTTCGATATACTTGGCCGACTGTTCAAAGAAAATCTTATCCTTTAAACCGTACCCCACAGTATACCCCGGCTTTTCATGGTAATAACTGGAGCTGAAGAAGTATTGATAGCCCCATGACTTGTAGGTGTTATCCCGGTTCCAAAAACTCGGGACATCCCCATGAAAGGCCGCTGTCGTGTATCCTGCTTCTTGACTCAAAATAGCCGGTGCCGCCTGGAACGTGTTTTGCGTCCCGTAGGTGGTCATCGCCGAACCCTGAGGTAACCCAAACAGGGAGTTTTCCAGCATCATTTCGGCGTCAGACGTCTTGCCTTGCGCCACTTGATTATAGAAATTGTCAAACGACAACGTGTTCTGACTATGGTAGAACTTGTTGAGCGTCGGGGTAACTTCCTTACCGTCGACCTTGTAGTCGATCAAGAACTGTTGGAAACTCTCCAGGTGAATGATAAAGACGTTCTTCCCCTTCTCCTTACCGTAGTAAGACACATTGGGACTCACGCGGTTTTGTTTCAGGTATTTCAGCACACTCTTCATATCACTGGCATTGGCACTCGCCCGGGTAGCACTTTCCTTTTGGGTCTGGTACGCGTTAAACGCCGCATACTCATTCAACCCCATGTATTTGACGATGTAGTTATTGTCAAACGTCCGCGTCAACAACCCCGAGCGGTCCGCATTGGCCATGCCAAACTCGGCAAACATCAAGCCAAATGACAGCACAGTGATCGAAAAGGCATACCGCCGCTTGAACGGCCGCGGGTCAATGCGAATCACGTGGGTCACCAGCAAGATGATCAAAATCACAATATCAATATAGACAAAAAAATCATAGGCATGGGTGATTTGCGCTAGGCTCTTCCCCAGGTTGTTGCCCACGTCGCTAGAACCCTTCATGATCCCAAAGGACAGGAAGTCGGAAAATTCACGATAGTATAAGACGTTCGCAAAGATCCAAGTCGACTCCAGCACGTTGATGATCATCATCAGCCAATAGGCCAGCCGACCACGGAAGTATAGCGCAATCCCAAATATCAGCAGTGCTGCCGGTACCGGGTTGATGAACAGTAGAAACTGCTGCACACTCCCCTTGGCTCCTAGAGTAAATTCAGTTTGATAGGCAATGTAAGTCTTTGCCCAGAAGAGAACAATGGTTAACAGGAAAAAGCCCATGCGGGTATTGATCCAGTTCATGTTCCGTTTAAAAAAGTTCGCCATGAGACAGCCTCCACAAAGTAATTAACTCACTACAGTATAGCGGATATTAGGGGGTAATCAATCTGATTACGGAACCTTTGAAAAAATTCAAGTTTTAGTCACAAAAACGCCACACCCCGTGAACGCCTTTTTTTCTAAAAAAAAACAAAACTATGGCACCCATAGTTTTGTGATTAGTTATCCGTCAGTAAATCAAATAATTCGATAGCCACTAAATCAATGTTATCAAACTCAAAGGTCGTTTCCGGATTGTGTTCAGTTAACGTGTAAGTGTGGGTCAATTGGTTAAATACGACCGTTGCTTGTTCCACGCCTTCTTTTTCAAAACGACGGGGTTGTGGCTCGTCGGTAGCATCCTCTTGCATCGCCTTCAAGCGATTAATGATGCCAATCAGTTGAGATTCTTCCATGGTTGGTCCCCTTTCTAGCTTTCACTATGATTTTACCAAACTTAGGCCACTATGGCACGCCCTAATCCAGAAAATCTCAATCATTTCCAGAATTCGGTCGTTTCCCGGGGTTCTCTTGGACCTTGTCGGGACGAATCACCATCGCCACTAAGCCCGCTAGCATCCCCAGGTAGTAGGTCAGCAGCCGCCATAAGATCATGGCTAACACTAATTTACTATTCGACGAGATGTAGCTGCGAAAAATCATTTCAAAACTGTACTCTGCTCCCCCAGACCCACCAGGAATCGGGAAAAGTGAAATCACCATCACAATTAAAATGTGTAAACTCGTGACCATGACGATGTTGGCCGTGGTATAGCCCAGTGCCAACATAATAAAATACGGAATCAGGTAGTAGAACATCAGCTGGAAGAAGGTAATCACAAAAACCCGCAGCATGAGCTTCCACTGCCCGCTGATTCGCACACTCTCAGCATAAAAGGAATCAATCTTACCGTTGATATTGGCGGCCATCCGGTCAAACCGTTCGGCCTTCATGAACCATTTCATTGGCGTCATGATGACCCCGACCAATTTCTTGGTGAAGGCGTGCCAGAACATCACCATCAACAGGCCAATGATCACGGCCAAGTGAATCGTGAAGCCAAACACCACCAGCCAAGCCAGCGCGTGCAGTTTGTCCTGAATGCTGTGAAAGCCAATGACCAAGGCAAATAAGAAGTTGATCACAATCATCGACTGGTAGACCACAAACTTCATCAGTAGGACCGAACTGGCCTTCCCGGCATCGACCCCAGTCTGCATCAACGCGATCAGCTGCGCGGGCTGCCCACCGGAAGAAAACGGCGTAATCCCGTTAAACAGCTGTTCGACCATGGGAATGCGCAGGGCATCCTTGAAGGTAAACCCGCTGATGCGATCCGAGATGAACACCTTAACGATCCACGCCTCTAGGCCCAGGTAAATGGCCATGCACAAAATAGCCACCCCAAACCACCAGAAGTTAATATTCACAAAATCATTGACTAGTACAGAAAATTTAATGTCACGCAGGGAGTACGCAAAAATCGCGATTCCCAACAGAAACATTAAGGCTAACACCCATTTATTTCGTCGTGACATGCATTACCCCTCTTTTGCCTGTTGCGTGTAGAATTCCCGCCAAATAGTTGTCAGGTGTTCTTCGGAGTAACGGTCAGCTGCGGCCAGACTCTTCTGGCGCAAGTCGGCTAGCGCGGCAGCGTCATGGGGCAGTCGCTGCAATTGCGCATTCATTTCCGCGTAATCCTTAGCTGGCTGGTAATCGCCCGCAATGATGGCCTGATACAAGTCCAGGTCCCGTAATAAGACGGGCGTCCCGGTACTGAAGGCCTCGAGGACCGACATCGGGAAGAGCTCGTTAAATGACGGCAACAAGAACAGGTCTGCTAAGTCGTAATAGTCCACCAGCTTATCGCGGTCAACGATGCCCGGGAAGCTCAGGTTAGCCGGCGGATTATCGACGACCTTCTTGAGTTCGGCATAGCCATCCGTCATCCGCCCAAAGGAGAAGCCCCCGGCCCAAATAAATTGCAGGTCCGGGTTGTTCCGAGCTAACTTGATAAAATCAAATAACCCCTTGCGCTCTTGAATCTGGCCGATGCCCAAGATGGTAAACCGCTGTGGGTCGTAATGGTACTGCTGGCGCAACGCTACTTTTTGTTCAGCGTCGACCGGGTAGAATTCCTGCCGGCTGACAAAGTTGGGGATATACGTGACCTTTTCCTCAGGGATCCCCGCCGCCACTAATTTCGGAATGAAGGTCGGGTTGACCACCACGATGTGATCCATCCGCTTATAAAAGGCAATCACGTACTTGTAGAAAATCGCCCGAAACGGTTGCGGAATCTTCAGGCTCCCCTCCAAGGTCTCCGGTAAAAAGTGGACGTAACCAATCTTGCGGCCCCGGTGCGGTAGAAATGTTGACAAGTAATAGGAAAAGTTGATCGTGTGGTAATGCGTCAGATCGACGCGACGATAACTATTCACGGATACGTCAAATTCCTGATTCAAGCGCGTTGCCAAAAGATTCATGAGTTCGTTGTAGGCACTCCCCACGCCCTGACCCTTCACGGAATCAGCCGCAGAAAACATGTTGATTTTTAACATCCAATAACTCCTCTAATCACTAAAGTCTGGGGTATCCTCGTGCGACTGCTCGTAGCTCAGTTGCGCATCCTGATAAAATTCAATGATGTGCCGGCCAAAAGTATCCGCAGAAATTTCGGACAATTTTTGCGCCAACAGCTCAGGATCTTGCTCTTCATCCCCGTGCAACAAGTAGTCGACGACGTTCGTCACCAATTCATCTTGGGTCGTGAACGTGACCCCCAGTGTCCGGCTCGACAATAACTCGTCGGTATACGGACTGGTCATGACGACGATCTTCGTGCCAGCGGCCATCGCCTCAATATAGGTCAGCCCTTGGGATTCAGAATCCGAGGACGACAGAAAGACGTTAGCCATATGATAGTAGCGGAACACTTCATCGTTGTTGACCTCACCGGTAAAGGTAATGTGGTCGTTGTAGCCCGACGCCTGAGCCTGGGCTTCCAGGTCTTCTTTAGCCGGCCCATCCCCCACGATGAGAAGTTGGGCGTTAGGCACCTGTTCCAAGATCCGGCCCAGTGCCGTAATGCTGGCCTTGATATTCTTTTCATAAGCCAAGCGGCTCAGCGACAAGATGACCGGCGTATCCGGGTCGTACCCCAGCTGCCGGCGCAAATTGGCCGTGTCGGGTTGCTCATACTGATGCAAGTTGACCCCCGTTGGAATCACACGAATCGGCGCCTTAACGCCATAATCCGTCAAGGTCGTCAATACCCGGTCGCTAGGCGCCACCACACCAGTTAAATGATAACAAAACGCTAATGTCCCCTGTTTAACGTGAACGGGCTTCAGAATCTTCCCGTTAGCCACGTAATGCAAATAGTCTTCGTACATCGTATGGTAGGTGTGCAGACACGGAATCTCCAGATTACGCGCCACAAACTTACCGATCCACCCCATCGAAAATTCCGTTTGGGTGTGGACCACATCCAGATTCAGCTCTTTAGCGATCTGGTAGGCCTGAAACAGTCCCCGAACCGCGATTCGGCGGTCAGTAAATGACACGAACGGAATACTCGAGAACCGAAAGACATTGCGCTCATACACGTTCTTCTCCACGTGTGGATCAGTGGTCGTGAAAATGTAGACTTGGTGCCCCTGTTTTTCCAATTGATCTCGCAACGTCTTAATTGAAGTCGCAACCCCACTCACTTGAGGGAAATAGGTATCCGTAAATATGCCAATGTTCATTGCCAATCCCCCTTGCGTCTTGTGTTTTGGCTAAATAGTTAGGTACTACGCATTTTACAATCATCATAATTATATGGGTTTGCCTAGGTGATTGCAAACTACAACGGCAGTTGCGGTCAAATTAATTGTTGCACAGCTTTTCGATGTTCTTCACCTACCGCCAGCCAATCTGCTGGCGCCGTCGTTCTGTCAGTTTAACACATTGTCACTGCACAAGGACACTGGCGTCTTTGAGACGCGTTCTTCGGCTCCAAGCGAGGCCGAGACTGTTTCTCAGGCTCGGTCCGCCCCAGCGTTCCACCTCATAGTTGGAACAGTCCTCGCTACGAAGCCGTAAACGACTGATTTTAACGCGACAAGTCGCGTGGTGACACTCTTTCCAGCCAATTTTCATCTTTAATTAATAACCCTTTTCAACGACAAAGAACCCGGGAAAAATATCCCAGGCTCCTGTGTATCACCTTAATTAGCCGAAACGGGCGCTCAAAGGCAGCCGGTTCCGCTCAATCATTTGCTTTCATTTTCCATTAATCTGTTTGATTCAAGACATCAGGCACTGCCGCTTGGACCATCGTAACGACCTCTTGGCTGGTGCTGGCTGAATTCAAGACCGTCTCAACTAAGGACTGGAGCTCCTTGGCGTTCAACTGACTGATCAGCTGGCGCGTCTTGAGGATCGTTCCTGCCCCCATGGAAAACTCGTCCAGGCCCATGCCCAACAGCAACGGTACCGCAATCGGGTCGCCGGCCATTTCACCACACATTGCGACTGGAATACCAGCCGCGTGGCCCGCCGTGACGATTCGGTCGACCAACCGCAAAATAGCCGGATGGTAGGGCTGATACAGGTAAGCCACGTCTTGGTTCGTGCGGTCAGCCGCCATGGTGTAGCCAATCAGGTCGTTGGTCCCGATGCTCATGAAGTCGACTTCTTGGGCAAACCGGTCCGCCAGCATGGCTGCGGCCGGCACCTCGACCATCATCCCCACCTGAACCTTGCCCATGGGCACGTTCGCCGTGGTCAGTCTGGACCGTTCATCATCATAGATAGCTTTGGCCTGCCGGAGCTCGTCTAGCGTGGCAATCATGGGAAACATGATCCGCAAATTACCGTAGGCTGACGCCCGCAGCAAAGCCCGGAGCTGACTACGAAAGACATTTTGGTGCGCCAAGCTCTGCCGAATCGCCCGTGCCCCTAAGAAGGGGTTGGCTTCCGGCTTTTGCTTTAGATAAGGTAACGGCTTATCGCCACCGATATCTAGCGTTCGAATCACCACCGGCCGCGGAGCCAGTGCCTGAATGACTTGCCGGTAGGCCATGAACTGTTCATCTTCCGTGGGGAGTTGCTCGCTGTCCATGTATAAAAACTCCGTGCGCATGAGGCCAATTGCTTCGGCCCCGTTCTTCAACACATTCGGAATATCATTGGCGGTCCCGACATTCGCTGCCAATAAGACCCCCACGCCATCTCGGCTCGTCGTAGTGTGGTGTCGGAGCGTCGCCAACCGTTGCATGTTCGCCGTGCGGTCACGCATTGCTTGCTTGGCCAACGCCAGTTCCGGTTTAGTCGGCTCACTGATGACACTGCCACGGGTCCCATTGACGATGACCGTGGTTCCTTCCGCCAAATCCGCCGTCGCCGATTGGGTCCCCACTACGGCGGGGATGTTCAGCGACCGCGCTAAGATTGACGAATGAGACGTCCGACCACCTAGGTCCGTGACAAAGCCCAAGATGTACTTGGAATCCACCGAGACCGTATCACTGGGAATCAGGTCGTGCGTCACCACGACGACTGGTTCCTTCAGCAACGCCAGATCAGGCAACCGCACCCCTAGCAAATGGGCCGTGACCCGCTTGGTAATGTCGTGCAGGTCACTGACCCGCTCTTGCATGTACGTGTTGGTCTGCTCCTGCAGCCGGCTTTCGTAAATTTTGGCCACACTGGCCAGCGCGACTTCGGCATTGATGTGTTCCGTCTTGATCTGCGTTTCAACGGCACCAATAAATTCCGGGTCCTGGAGCATCTCAATGTGAGCACTAAAAACCTGGGCACTGTCAGCGCCCAGGTTTTTAGTTGCACGAGTTTTAATCGTCTCGACTTCTGAGACGGCTGCTTCAAGGGCCTGATGGAATCGATTTAATTCGTAATCAAGATTAGTGATTGACCGTCTTTTTGTGCTAAGGTCTGGTTCAACAAACCGGTAAACCCGGCCGCAAGCCACCCCATCACTGGCGGCAATTCCCTTGAGCATCGCTCTCATTAGTCAGATAAACCCTCTTTTTTCAACGTTTCAGCCACAGCCTTCATGGCATCTGCTTCGTCGTCGCCGTCAGTCGTGATGGTGATGCTAGCGTTTTGGCCAACACCTAAGGACATAACGCCCATGATGGACTTCAAGTTAACGGACTTGTCTTGGTACTGCAAGCTAACTTCTGAGTTGAACTTGCTAGCAGCTTGAACTAATAACGTCGCTGGACGGGCGTGGATACCAGTTTCTGCAGTGACACGAAATTCGCGTTTTTCCATAATTGATCGATCTCCTTTAAGCTTAGGTTGATTTCTTATCTAACGTGACTCACCCTGACCTTGCGCATGGGTCAAACAACCATTTTGTGAGTTACGCCTACCTTCTAAGAATATCAATCTCGCCCCTAAATTACAAGCATTCATGAACCGCTTACATCAAATAATCATGATTCATCGTCATTTTGGCCCCCATCATCGTAACGGTAGATGAGTTTGCCTCCCTTGTGGGCTTGACCCACGACCCGTTTCCGCGTTTCAAAGGCCATGAAGGCTTTTTGAAAGGCGGGAAATTCTTCCGGGGTAACTTCAAATTCATCAAGTTCTTTGTTTTTCAGCTGGTTCATCAGCGCGGTAAAATCTTTTGCCAAATTTTTTCTGCCTCCTCTTTAATGCTGGTTATCTGTGGCGGCTAAGCCAAGTGGCCAGCCTGAGACTAATAGTATACCTGGATTAACCGCCGCCTGCCAATTTAACGTCTTCGGCGGTCGAAGCGTGCCCTGCCGGCTTCCGTTAGTAAGGTGGCCAACCCTTAAACCATTTCGCACCAACGCTAATATTTTACCGGCACCCGACCACCCGTCACGACTAGTCGCACTAGGATTTAGACCACCACTCATCATTGCCTCTAGTTTAGCATGTTCGCCGTCATCCCGGTAGTCTGGGCCCGTCAGAACACCCCGTTTTTAAAGATTTGGCCGTTTTCAAGTAGTGATTTTAGCATTCTACCTAGGAGAGTGCTAGAATGAAAATGTTCGCTGGAGATGTCCCACTGCGCACCGTTTCTGCCCCGAAACAAATTACTTGCACGGGGACGTGAACGCGGTATAATGTGGTCAATGGTCAAGAAAGGTCAAGCCCTTTTGAACGGACCTGCGTGGGACCTCCCACGAGAATTCCAGGCAAGAAAGGAGACGACAAGATGCTATGTCAAAATTGCCACCGCAATGAAGCAACGATTCACCTATACATGAGCGTGAACGGGCAGCGGCAACAAGTTGACCTATGCCAAAATTGTTACCAACTGCTTAAGCAGCAACAAAACGATTCTGGAAATGGAGGTGGCCGTATGGCACAAGATCCATTCGGCTTTGGCAACCTGGATGATATTTTCCGGGCAATGCAAGGCGGCAACAGCAACGATCAAGCTGACTACCGGCAATCCGGTGCCCAACCTGGTCAACCGACCCAACCAACCGGCAACAACGGGGGTAAAGGCAATGGCCTACTCAGTCAGTACGGCTTGAACCTGACCCAGTTAGCTAAGGATGGGAAAGTTGATCCCGTCATTGGTCGGGACAAGGAGACGGCTCAAGTCATCGAAATTCTCAATCGCCGGACCAAGAACAACCCCGTTTTAATTGGGGAAGCCGGTGTTGGGAAGACGGCCGTCATTGAAGGCCTTGCGGAACGCATTGTTGAAGGCAACGTTCCTGAAAAATTAGCCAATAAGCAAATTATTCGGTTGGACGTGGTTTCCCTGGTTCAAGGAACCGGGATCCGGGGCCAATTTGAACAACGGATGCAACAATTGATGAAGGAAGTCCAGAGCAATCCGGACATCATCCTCTTCATTGACGAAATCCATGAAATCATGGGTGCCGGCAACGCTGAAGGTGGCATGGACGCGGGTAACGTCTTGAAGCCAGCTTTGGCACGGGGAGACTTCCAACTCATCGGGGCGACGACTTTAAATGAATACAGAGATATTGAAAAGGATCAAGCCCTGGCACGGCGGTTCCAACCCGTAACGGTCAACGAACCTAGTGCTGATGAAGCCATCAAGATTTTACAAGGCATCCAAAAGAAGTATGAAGATTACCACCACGTTCACTACACGGACGACGCGATTGAGGCCGCCGTTCGGTTGTCAGACCGGTATATTCAAGACCGCTTCTTACCCGACAAGGCCATTGACCTGTTGGATGAAGCTGGTTCGCGGAAGAATTTGACGATCAACGTGGCTGATCCTAAGGCCATTGATGAAAAGATCAAGGGCGCTGAAGACCAAAAGCAGGCCGCTTTGAAGCAGGAAGACTACGAAAAAGCCGCCTACTACCGTGATCAAGTCAACAAGTTAGAAAAGTCCAAGGAGACCGCCAAGAACGCTGAACAAGATCAATCAGCCACGGTCACCGTTAAGGACATGCAAGACATCGTCGAAGAAAAGACGTCCATCCCAGTCGGTGAACTGGCAGCCAAGGAACAACACCAGTTGCAAAGTCTCCCGGTTGATTTGGAAAAGCACGTCATCGGCCAAAACGAAGCCGTCGACAAGGTTGCGCGGGCCATTCGCCGGAACCGAATTGGTTTGAACGGCACGGGTCGCCCAATCGGGTCCTTCCTCTTCGTCGGCCCTACTGGGGTTGGGAAGACCGAATTAGCCAAGCAATTGGCCAACGAACTCTTCGGCTCTCAAGAAGCCATGATTCGCTTTGACATGTCTGAATACATGGAACCACATTCCATTTCTAAATTGATCGGGTCACCACCTGGCTACGTCGGCTATGAAGAAGCTGGCCAATTGACGGAACAAGTCCGTCGCCATCCGTACACCTTGATCCTGCTGGACGAAATTGAAAAGGCCCACCCCGACGTCATGAACATGTTCTTACAAATTCTCGACGACGGCCGGTTGACCGACTCTCAAGGTCGGACGGTTTCCTTCAAGGATACGCTGATCATCATGACCAGTAACGCCGGGACCGGTGATGCCGAAGCCAACGTTGGTTTCGGGGCCGCCGCTGAAGGCAAGACCCACTCTGTTCTGGGCAACTTGACCAACTACTTCAAGCCAGAATTTTTGAACCGGTTTGACGATATCATCGAGTTCAATGCCTTGAGCAAGGATAATTTGATGCACATCGTTGACTTAATGATTGGTGACGTCAACAGTATGCTGGCTGGTCAAGGCCTGCACATTCACGTCACTGAACCAGTTGAGGAACAACTTGTGACTAAGGGTTACAACCCAGCGATGGGGGCTCGGCCATTACGGCGAGTCATTCAAGAAGAAATTGAAGATCGGATTGCGGACTTCTACTTGGATCACGCGGACGTTAAGAACCTCGTGGCCAAGATTGAAGACGGCAAGATCGTCTTAGCTGCCGACACCGAGGCCAATAAGGCTGACGCGGCGGAATCTACGGCGGATACCGATAAGCAGTAACCTGATTAAACGACAGTTGCCTACGGGCGGCTGTCGTTTTTTTGTTGGCTACAATGCGGTCTGCTGGCCGCCTTATCGTTCACTAGAGATGGGGCCAGCTGTGTCACCGGTATTGGCTGAGATTCCTTCTCAGTCTACAGTGTGGGCCGCCTCAAGGACCTGGTTCGCTTTGTCAGGATTTCAAGCGAAACGGAACCGCTTTTCAGGCTGGCGATGTTCCTCCAGAGTAGGCAGCATCTCCGGCCGACTCAGGCTCCTGGTTTCACTAACTTTCACGGACATCGGATTCCCCGTCTCCCCGCCAATTTTCCAATTTTTTGCCTGTCATGGAAGCGTTTTGCAATTAGGGTCTGCAATCAGTTCGCAGAATGCGGTATACTGGTTTTAACGAAACTTCTGGAGGTGAAAGGACATGGCTTTTTTTGACTGGTTACGGCGAGTGATCGAACCGACGCGACCGCCGAAGCATCGCCCGCGGCATGCGCAACGGCGGGTGCCAACGCCCCCGTCCCCCACTGAACCGGTAACCCCACCCGTACCAGCCACGCCTGCGCCCTTACCACCTGCGCCGCAACCCGGGTCCCCGACACCCAGTTCGACACCAGCGACGACCGCTCAGCCCGCCATCACAGCTACCTTGGTGATTCGCCTGGTCGATGACCAAAACCGGCCGCTACAGCCGGCACTGGTGCTCACCGGTCAGCTGCATCACACTGTCCATTTCCGCTTTCCGGAGATTCCGGGATACGCGCTGCGCGACGTCCACGGCTTCACGCAAACCTATCTCAGCGAATACGGTCTGACGACTTTGGTCTACGTGCGGCACTGGGGACAACCGATCATCAGCTACCTCGTGGATTACGATACCGGACGTTTACTACAACTGCCCACCATTTTGCGCGGGCGGCTGGGCACACCGTTTTCATTGACACCACCGGCCGTCACCAACTACCACATTTTCCAGGCTCAAGGGCAACAACGGGGGACCTTCTCTCAGCAGCCAGGACAAGTGGTCTACTACTACCGGCGGGATTCTTGGCAAACGGTTCAGCGCGTTCATCAATTTGTCTTCTTACAAAGCGACCACCAAGTCTACGACGCACCTAATGGCCAACCGTACGGCTACCAATTTCCTACCGATTCGCTGTGGCGCCTGTTCATGGTCATCACCCTGACCAACGGTGACGAATGGTACAACCTCGGGGGCGAACAGTGGCTCCGCGCGCCAGAGACGGTTCGCCGCGACCACCAGTTCATCGACTTACATTTGCCGGCACCGTCCAAATGGCGGCCCCAAGCCTTTGCGCGCATCGGCACGGTGGATTACATCCCTCATCAAGCGGTGTCCATCTACCGCGAACCGTATGGCGAAACGGCGGGCCAACTGAAACACGGCGAAGCACTGGATATTCGCGGCAAGATCGTGGATGACCAACAACTGGTCTGGTACCAAATTGGACCGGACGCGTACATCAACGCGCGCTATGTCCGTTTGGCTCCCGTCGCTTACGCTTAATTCGTTCAATAACGTTAAAAAGAGAGTCCTGGGGAAAATTTCCGGACTCTCTTTTTTGTCATGCCACTTTAAAATGGCACTGGTTTTTCTGCCGTTCAATTTGCTAGCCCTAGTCAGTTTCTACTAGCCAATCAGCATTGTCTCGCCGCTGCCAGCGCTTGGCAATTTCCAAGACCAGTGTCGGCACGAACATTGCCGGAATCACGACCATCCAGGCCACGAATGGTAAGCTCACGAGGCCAAACATCCCTTGCAGGCCCGGAACCGTCGCGATACCAATCACCAAGGCGATGGCCAAGAACATGGCCCCATTGAGGACCGGGTTGCGTCGCAGACTTTGGGTGGTCAACGGCTGGCGGTCCTTGATGGCGTAGATGTCGATCATCGACCCGACTGCCAGCACCAAGAAGACCATCGTCATGCCCACCGTCGCTTGACCAGCGGATAGGCCAAAGCGGCCCAGCGCGTAGATTCCCAGTGTCAGGAAGGTAAAGGTTACCGCGCGGGTGGCTAGTCGACTCCCCAGTCCGCGGGCAAATAGACTTTCGTCGTTGGCCACTGGCGGTTGTTCCATAGCTTCCTTTTCGCCCGGCTCGCGGGAAATGTAGAAGCCTGGAATCCCGTCAGCCAGCACGTTGATCAACAGGAGTTGTTCCGCCAGTAACGGCGCACCCCAGCCCATCAAGACAGAACCGACCATCAGGAAGATCTGGGCGAAGTTGACCCCCACCAGAAATTCCACGGCCTTTAAAATGTTTTGGTACACCGTCCGACCTTCTCTGACCGCCGCAATGATCGTCGCAAAATTATCGTCCGTTAAGACCATGTCGGCCGCTCCCTTGGAGACCTCGGTGCCGGTGATACCCATGGCGATACCCACATCAGCCGCCTTTAAGGCTGGGGCATCGTTGACCCCATCCCCAGTCATCGCCACTGTCTTGCCAGCACGTTGCCACGCCTGAACGATCCGAATCTTATCCGTCGGTGAGACCCGGGCATAAACCGCAACATCAGCGATCTGCGCATCCAGTTGGTCATCCGTGAGCGTCCGGAGTTCATCGCCCGACATCACCAGCTGGCCTGGCGTTAAGAGGCCAATTTCCTTAGCGATTGCTTCGGCCGTCACCATGTGGTCCCCGGTGATCATCACCGGCTTGATACCAGCCCGCTTGGCTTCGCGAATCGCCGGGATCACTTCTGGCCGCGGCGGGTCAATGATGCCCACCAGCCCCGCAAATTTCAGGCCTTGGGTGAGCACTGCCCAGTCATGCGTCTGCGTGGCCGGCATCACCCGGTACCCCACTGATAAGACCCGCAGTGCTTGCTGGCCAAAACTGTCATGCATGGCCCGCGCCTGGGCCAATTGGGCTGGCTGCCAGTCAATCGGCAAGCGGTCAAAGGCCCCCTTCACGATGACCAGCTGCTGGCCATCTGCCAACCGGTGAATCGTCGCCATCGTTTTCTTCGTAGAGTCAAACGGGTCTTCGGCCAACCGTGGGGCTTGTTGTTCAAATTGCTGACGACTGCGGTCGTGTTGCGCTAACCACCGAACGATGGCCAGTTCCGTGGGGTCCCCCATGGTTTCTTCTTGGCCATTAACGGTTTGAATCTCGGCATTCGTCGCCAATCCCAGGTACCGCATCAGCTGTTCCCCAGCCGGCGAGAGGTCTTCGGCCGCCAGCGCATTTTGCGTGTTGGGTGTCCAGTAACGCGTAATCGTCATCTGGTTTTGCGTCAGCGTCCCGGTCTTGTCAGACGCAATCACGTCAACACCCCCGATGGTTTCCACCGCGTTGACCCGGCGCATAATGGCATTACGTTTCGCCATCCGCTTCACGCCATGCGCCAGACTAATCGTCACGATAATTGGCAACGTTTCTGGTACGGCCGCCACGGCTAGGGAAATCCCGATCATCAAGCTATCCGCTAACCCTTGATTTTGCATCCAAATGCTGAGGGCAAAAATCACGAGTCCTCCGAGCACGGCAAAGGCCGTCAACCAACCGGATAAGCGGTTCAACCGTCCTTGAAGCGGCGTCGCCCGTTTCTTCGTCTTGTTCAGTAGGCCGGCAATTTGGCCCAATTCCGTGGCCATCCCCGTCGTTACGACCTGCACGATGGCCGTACCTGCCGTGACCGCCGTACCGGAGAAGACCTGTTGGCTTTCCGTGGCGGCTGCGGGGTCCGTCAATTTTTCCTTCGCCACAGGCACACTTTCTCCCGTCAACACGGCTTCGTCAACAGCCAGGTTGGTGCTCTGGAGCACGACGCCATCGGCCGGAACTTGATCGCCGGCTTTTAAGAGCACCAGGTCGCCTGGCACCACGTCTTTTGCCTGGAGCGTCTGGGCGATGTCGTCTCGGCGCACGGTCGTCGTCGGCAGGCTCATGGACTGCAGGGCCGCCAGCGCCTTTTCCGCGGAGGCTTCTTGGTACAACCCAATAATGACATTAATCACTAAAATGGACCCAATCACAATCGTCTTGGTCCAACCACCGCCTTGAAACAACGCCATGTAGCTGGCCAGTCCGACCGCAAACAGCAAGACCAGCGAGGAGACATCACTCAGGTGGCGCGCCACCTGCCGCCACAATGCGGGTTTCTTCGCAGCGACCAATTGGTTCGTCCCAAATTGGTCCAGGCGTTCTTGTGCCTGACGAGCCGTTAAGCCCTGCTGCGCTGTTAACTGAATTTTCGTCATCTCTTTTCTCTTCATAGTTTAATCCTCCGTTATATAAATGAATCATCGTATCAATTACTATAATCTTATTATTACGAAAAGTTTTGTATAGAATTAGTGCAATTTGTGAAGATTTCTGGAGACTTGCCCGGAACCAAACCAAAAAGCGCTACCGACCGGCCTTCACGGCTCTTCGGTAGCGCTCATTTTATTTGATGAGATTGCTTGTTCCGGTGGTACTGTCTGTACCAGTTGACTGCCTTACCTGAACACTAGACAAGCCAGTTGCCACAGTGTTGATTGACTACAGGTTCTTATCCATGTTGAAGGTCAGATGTGACAGCGTCAGACCTTTTTCAATCAGGTCGTTGGTCAGTTGCGTGGTGACCTTGCGCATGTCGGCGACGACCTGGTGATTTTGCTTCGTCAGAAAGGCCGTTAAATCGTCCCCTGACAACGACTTGGCTTGGGCTAGGGTCGTGGCCACGTGAGCCCGCAGACTCTGCTTAGCGGCCGTGATGTAGTCCGTATCCTGCTCGATGAACTGAACGTAGTGTGATTCCACGATCATCGACAGCTTACGGTACATCCAGTAAGCACTGACGTCATCCAAGTGAACTGGCGTCTGGCTGTACGATGGGTCCGTATCCGTGGCGTTGGCAAAGAACGGTACGTAAGGACTGAAGGCCGGTACCCCGAAGTTCAACCAGAAAATAGCGGAGCTTTCGGCTGGCACGTCGTTACGTAACTGGAGCACGTGAGAATTTTGCGTCCGGTTCATGGAAATCGGCCGGAATTTCAGCTTATCGGCATCATCCCCAGGACCCAGCGGATCGTACTTAGTCTCGTTGTAGTGCGAGCTCAAAATGTACTCAACGTCTTCTACGCTGATCTTGTGACTGGTCCGGCAAATAAATGGCAGGTCGCTGGATTGCGGGTCCTGTTCAATTTCCGGATTGAGGACGTGTTGGCCAAACCAGACCCGCGGCGTGTTGTAGTGCCGGTCTTTTTCATTATCAGTCCCAAAGATGTGCCGGAAGTTCCAGCCGTCTTGGTCTGGGTTCAAATGGTTGTCGGCCACAAACGCTTGGATGCCCTCAGAATACATGAAGTTATCGGGGTCATCAAAGCTGACCTGTTGAATGGCCACTTGGTTGGCGGTCACGGCGTAAGCGTCATCCGGGATTCGTTGCGCCACCCAGTGATGGCCAGTCACGATTTCCATGTACCAAACCTCATCATGATCAGAGAAGAGCACGCCGTTACCTTCAGGTGACCCATATTCCTTGATCAGATTGCCGAGATAGCGCACCCCATCACGAGCGGAGTTGATATACGGCAAGACCATCGTCTGGAGAGAATCTTCCGCCAGACCATTTTCCACTAAGGGGTCTAATGCCAGCGGTGCCGGGTTGCCGTAAACACTTTCGGTGGCACTCATTGCCACGTTTTTTTCGTTAAAGCCGCTTTCGGCGTAGACCCCTTCCTTGTCGACCTCAACGTTCGGGGTCGCCAAGTAACGGTAGCCGTCGCTAGGGATGGGTGCCGTGAAGCCATTTTGATTGGAGACCCAGGTCCGCTTGGGTTGGTCGTGTTCGGCTGGGTGCACGTAAAACCGTTGTGGGGTCAGGGGTAAGAAGGTATCATCGTTTCGAGCGATGAGCGTGGAGCCATCGACCGTTGCGTCCTTGCCGACTAAGACAGACGTACAAGCCGAGAGATGCTTTGCGAATTTCATAATTAGTGGTCACTCCTTATTTTTTCTACGAATCATATTTTACCGCTTTTCCCTACGCAAGACTAGTTTCGGCTTTAACCCGTGATAATGACAAAATGGTAACACTTTCAAAAAAGTGTTGACATTTAGAATGAATTGTCTAAAATAGAGTTGTATTCAATTGATAGGAATTTCACATACACTTACTTGTGAAGTACCCTTCAAAAAATCTTGTTTTGGGAGGCACCATCATGAAAGTCACAGTTGTTGGTTGTACACACGCAGGCACCTTTGCCATTAAGCAGATCTTAGCAGAACATCCAGATGCAGAAGTCACCGTTTACGAAAAGAACGATAACATCTCCTTCCTGTCCTGTGGGATTGCCTTGTACCTCGGTGGAAAGGTTGCGGACCCCCAAGGTTTATTCTATTCCAGTCCTGAAGAACTCAAGAGCTTAGGCGCCGATGTCCAAATGAATCACAATGTTTTGAACATCGACCCTGATCAAAAGACCGTGACCGTCGAAGACATGAATACCCATGAACAAACGACGGCCGACTACGACAAGCTGGTCATGACCTCTGGTTCTTGGCCAATCGTGCCTAAGATTCCGGGGATTGACGGCGACCACGTCAAGCTTTGCAAGAACTGGAACCACGCCCAAACTTTAATTGAAGAAGCCAAATCAGCTAAACACATTACCGTGATTGGTGCCGGCTACATCGGTGCCGAACTGGCTGAAGCCTACTCAACGACTGGCCACGACGTCACGTTGATCGACGCCATGGACCGCGTGATGCCAAAGTACTTTGACTCAGAATTCACAGACGTGATCGAGCAAGACTACCGCGATAACCACGTGCAATTAGCCTTAGGCGAAACGGTTCAGAGCTTCACTGATACCGGTGATGGCGTCACCATCAAGACCGACAAAGGGAGTTACGACACGAACTTAGCCATCTTGTGCATCGGCTTCCGGCCAAACACGGACCTCTTAAAGGGCAAGGTCGACATGGCTAAGAATGGCGCCATCATTACTGATGACTACATGCGCTCCTCTAACCCAGACATTTTCGCTGCCGGCGACAGTGCCGCTGTGCACTACAACCCGACCCACCAAAACGCCTACATCCCACTGGCTACCAACGCGGTGCGTCAAGGAATCTTAGTTGGTAAGAACTTGGTCAAGCCAACCGTGAAGTACATGGGGACACAATCCTCCTCTGGCTTAGCCCTCTACGACCGGACCATCGTCTCGACCGGGTTGACGCTGGCCGCTGCCAAGCAACAAGGCATCAACGCCGAACAAGTTATCGTCAAGGACAACTACCGGCCAGAATTCATGCCAACCACGGAACCCGTTTTAATGTCGCTGGTCTTTGATCCCGACAGTCGGCGGATCTTAGGTGGCGCGCTGATGAGTCACTACGACGTCTCACAATCAGCCAACACCCTTTCCGTTTGCATCCAAAACGAAAACACGATTGACGACCTGGCCATGGTCGACATGCTCTTCCAGCCTAACTTCGACCGGCCGTTCAACTACCTGAACATCTTGGCCCAAGCGGCACAAGCCAAGGTCGCTAAGCTCCAACCAGCCGAATAACGCTTCTTTATTTAACCGAATAACGCTTAAAAAGGTTGTGCGCATTCACTTCAGAATGCGGCACAACCTTTTAGTCTGGGCCAGACTTTCAAGCGAATCGGAAGCCCGTTTCTCAGGCTGGCGGTGGTCCCCATAGCAGGCAGCAGGTGGAACGCAGGCTCTGATTTAGCCAATTTTAATATCCAGAATCCTTTCCTAGCTTATTCATTATCAGCCTTGATACTCGCTAGTTAATCGACTCTTGCCCCAGTGTTACGGGACATCGTTCAGCAGCCAGGTCACCGTACTCGAATAGGTACCGGACAAGGCCGCACTGTTGACCTCGAGCAATAGCCCGCTCTCGTCGTCCCAGTCATCGACCACATTGGTGACCACGTCTGCGTCTTCAGCCTCACCTTGACTGATGGTGATGGGCGTCGTTCCAATCGGCGTGCGGTCAGCCCCATCATGGTAACTCAACGTGCCCGCCAGTATTTGGCCGTGTTGATTGACAAACGGCGTGCTGGTCACTTGGAGCGCCCACTTTGCCCCGGCCTCCCGGGTATCAAGGATTTCGACCTGCCAGTCCAGTGTCCGCTTGACCCGTTGGTGCGTGCCGGTCAGCGTGGTCTCTTCAAATGAACTTCGGTCCGCGACCGTCTGGAACACCAGCTGACGACTGACGGTAATCGTAAATTTCACTTCATTCGACACGTTGCCGTAGGGATCGGACACCGTGGTGATCAGCGTGTTCTGACCACTTTGCAGGTCGGCTGCCGCAACCGTCACGTCGAAACGCCCACTGGATGGGTCATCGCCGGCCGTCATTTGAAAATCTGGGCGTTGTTTGCCGTTCAAGCTGGTGTGGACCGTCATGTCCGGATTGGTCAGGTCGACCCCTTCCGGCACGACGACCAGCCCCTTCATGATTGCGTCTTCATTTGCTTCAAGCTGCACGCTACTGCCGGATAGCGACGCCGCGTACAATTCCAGCGTTGGGTTCAGAGTAAAGGCCGGCGTATCCGTGGTCACGACCCCGTTGACGGCACTAAAGGTACTAGCCACCGAGTTCACGGTGACGGGTGCTTTCAAATTATTCGCCGTTCCCGTTAGACTGATGGTAGCCGTCGCGTTGGCAGCGGACAGTGCCTGGGCCAATTTGACCGTGACCTGATTGTTCGTCAGCCCCGCCAGGTCGACCGTTGCCGTGGTGCCATCCGCGTAGGTGATTTTCCCCGCGTCGACTGCCAGTTGGTCTGGAATCTGGAGTTGCGCTTGCACGTCCTGCCAGTCTTGCTTACCACTCAAATAAGCCAATTGGTACTCCAGCTTAAACGCGTCTTGCCCCTTGAGGCTATCGCCATCTTGAATGACCTTGCCCGTCGTGGTATCCGTTAGCTTGGCAGTCGCCCGCGCGTCGACCAAGCCCGGAACTTCTTCGATGACCACTAAATTATTTTCATAGCTATCCCCAGTGGCACCGGTAAAGCCCCACCGGATTTGACCGGTGTTTTTCGGATCAATCTTGTTTAAATCCAACTTGGCGGTCGCCTGCAGGCCAGACTGAGCCGTCCCCGACACCGGGTCCTTATCGTTGAAGGTGTACGTCATTTCCTGCGTGCTCGCATCCCAATCTAAGCTTAAATGGTGCCACGCCCCGTTAGCCAGCAGCGTGTAGTCCCCCTTCAACAGGCCATCGTGGGTCTGCGTCGCGTAGTAGCCCACGCTGTAGATGGGCAGTAGCGTCGAGGTTCGGACCATTTGGTAACTGCTCGTTGCGGCGGGATAGTTATTGGCGATGTGTGGGCCGGCGATACCGACGTCAAAGGAATCCGCGTCCCCGGTATTGCCGTAATTCGTCGACGTGTTCAGGTGCGTGTCAAATTCCAGCGCCCAACTGTTTTGAATCGCCGTCGTGGCCAGCTTGTCTGGCGTCGTCTGCTTCTTATCTGTGTCGACGCCCCAGACACCCAGCGTTTCGCCAGACACATTCTTGCCAAATTTCGGCGTGGCCGCTAAACCGCTTTCATCGTTGTGCATCACAAAAGCCATGCCGTCCGCGGCCTTCTTGCCAGTGTTGCCGAAGTATAGCCACATCGAGGCGGACTGGTTCTGAGTCAAATCAAAAACGTTGTCCGCCGTTGACCACAGCGCCCCAAATTGCTTCTTACCATTGTTGACCTTCGCTGCCTGCGTGCCTGTAATGGCGGGATTCGTCGTACCGACCACCGCGGCTTGGTTATTGCTCGTGGTCCCCGGCACAAAAATGTTATCGAGGGAGATTCCCTGCGGTGCGGTCTTCAACGCTTGATCATAATCCGCATCCGCCTGCGCCACGGTACCGCCAATCAGCAGTAATCCCAGGCCAACGACCCACCCTAACCAATTCTTTCGTTTCATCGCAACCGCTCCTCTCTGTCCCCAAACGGTTGTGGGACTTAATCTCTATCTGCCATGACCATTTCGTTTATAGTGTAACAGAAATAGGCTTTTTCCGACTGAGTCGAGCAGATTTCGAAGAGCAAGCTTCGAAATTTGACTTTCAGTAATTGACCAACTCACTGCCTGATAATCCGATTCGCTGACAGCAGGCAAAAACCGCCGCAACGGCTGCCTCCCAAGAGGCGCGTTGCGACGGTTCAGTTATGCTTAAAGTTTAGCAGTCAATTCAACATCTGGGTACTTGTCCTTGAACCAACGTTCTGCGAAGTGGTTTTCAAACAAGAACAGTGGCTCACCGTGATTGTCCTTGACCAACAGGTTCCGGGATGACGACATCCGTTCGTCCAATTGGTCCGGATTGATCCAGCGGGCAGTCTTCTTACCCATTGGTTCCATGACAACTTCGGAGTTGTACTCGTTTTGCATCCGGAACTGGAAGACTTCGAACTGCAGTTGACCCACGGCCCCTAAGATGTAGTCGCCAGTCGAATACGACGTGTACAGCTGAACGGCCCCTTCTTGGACCAGCTGATTGATCCCCTTGTGGAAGGACTTTTGCTTCATGACGTTCTTAGCTGAGACCCGTACGAAGAGTTCTGGCGTAAATTGGGGAAGCTTTTCAAACTTGATCTTATTCTTACCCGTATAAATGGCATCGCCAATCTGGAAATTCCCCGTATCATACAGTCCGATAATGTCTCCAGCCACGGCCGTTTCCACGTTTTCCCGTGTGTCGGCCATGAATTCCGTCACGTTGGACAACCGGAGCTTCTTACCGGTCCGTTCCTGGATCACGTCCATCCCCCGGTCAAATTCACCGGAACAGATCCGCACGAAGGCAATCCGGTCACGGTGATGCGGGTTCATGTTGGCCTGAATCTTGAAGACGAAACCGGAGAATTCAGGGTCGGTCGGTGCCACGTCCGTATCTTCTTCGGTGTGGTGGCTCGCCGGCTTCGGCGCGTATTCCAAATACGTTTCCAAGAACGTCTTGACCCCAAAGTCAGCCAAGGCGGACCCAAAGAACACCGGCGTTTGGTCCCCACTGGCAATCTTAGCTTCGTCAAATTGGTTACCGGCCTCACTGATCAGCTCCATGTTGTCCTTGGCATCCTGGTACCAGCTGTCCTCTTCCAAGGCGTTGGGTTCGGCCAAGTCGCCGTCATCCTTTAATGGCAAATACTGGTGGGCGTCGTCATCGGGCCGGAACAAAGCCACACGGTGGTGGTAACGGTCATACAGACCCTTTAATTCCTTCCCCATTCCGATTGGCCAGTTCATCGGATAACCTTCGATGCCCAAGACATCTTCCAGCTCAGCGATGAGGTCCATCGGGTCACGACCATCCCGGTCCAGCTTGTTCATGAAGGTAAAGATCGGGATGCCTCGCATCTTACAAATTTGGAACAGCTTCTTGGTCTGCGGTTCGATCCCCTTGGCGGAGTCGATAACCATGACCGCGGAGTCCACGGCCATCAGGGTCCGGTAAGTATCTTCAGAGAAGTCTTCGTGTCCTGGGGTATCCAAAATGTTGATTCGCTTACCTTGGTAGTCGAATTGCATCACGGAACTGGTAACGGAGATGCCCCGCTTCTGTTCGATTTCCATCCAGTCAGACTTGGCAAAATTACCACTCTTTCTGGCCTTAACGGTCCCGGCTTCCCGGACCACGCCCCCAAACAACAGCAGCTGTTCGGTAATCGTCGTCTTCCCGGCATCGGGGTGAGAGATGATGGCAAACGTCCGGCGTTTATCCACCGCTGACGCTAAAGTTTTTTCACTCATATTTTTTCCTCACAAATTTTTTTATTTAGTATTTAGAGTCTCATTTAAGTTTAAAGGTCACAGCTAGTAATTTTAACACATTTAGCAGGCTGTTGAAAGCTATCAGCCGGTGAACACCTGGCTCCGACCTAGACAGTTCAGGGGCCCCGTCAGAGTTTTGCCAGCTAGTTCGTCGGTTGCTGGGATTTCGTGGTATGATTAAGGAATGAAGTTTATTCTTAGAAACGGGTGAAATTATGTCGGCGTCTACTGAAGCCTTACTCATTGAAATCGTCTTTGGTGTGGGAGCCCTAGTGGTCTTGGGTGGCCTGGCCGGGTTGCTCATCGCGCGGGCCAAGCACCAACCATTGCGGCCCACCATGTCTGTGATTCTCTGTGGTGCCGGGCTAGCGGTGATTGCGTTGCTGCTCAACAACTTGTTGTTTCGGAGCTACGACCACGTCCAATTAAAAAAGAATCAATATTACGAAGTCACCAGCCTGACCGCCAACATGAAACAATCGCTGGCCAGCAGCCGGACGGCCAATCAACCGGTTAGTCCTCAAGCCAAGAAGGCCAGCAAGAATGTCACTTACCTGGTCAAGAATCTCAAGCAGCCGACGCACGCGTTGCGCCTAGCCAAGGAAGCCCAACACCAGCTCACGACGGTCAAGCAGCCTAACGTGCAATTGGTGCGGCGCAATTACCGGGTAATCTTGCATTCGTACTTCAAGCAGACGGGCATCACGACCGAGCAAGTCGATCAGCTGACCGCGCACGCCTACCGCCAAGCCACTAGTTATCAACGGTAAGATTGGCTAGTACAAACCAGGCCTCCGCCAGTGGCCCAGACATTCCGCCTACTATGGGGACACTTCCAGCAACAAGGTTAATACTGGCCGCCTACCGTTACGTGAAACTCTAGGCTGGAACGCTGAGGAAGGACGGACCGAGCCAAGTTCTCGCCCCTTGCTTTGAGCCGAAGAGCACGTCTCAAAGTCACCAATTTACCAGCAAAACCCACTGGTAAATTCCCCGGCTGAGCCTAGATTTCACTTCACTCACGGCCACAATACCGCACGTCACCAGCAATCCGTTTGCCCACCATAACAGGCCGCGGCACACTAAAGGTTAAAAGTCATGTAGGCATTGCGGCCCCACCGCAGTCAGCCCCATCACGATAATCAATGACACAACAACAATCAAAAAAGCTGCAGGTTCTCACATCAACGTGAGTGCCTGCAGTTTTCGTTTGTATGGTCATTTAAGTTGTCACCGTGAGAATCACGACAGTTAGCGGTGCCCAGCTAGATAGGTTTAAACCCACCTAACTGACCGTGTACCACCTTTAGCGAACGGTAAGACGGTCAGCCCCGCATCATCTCGTCAGCCACAGTTGTCACAAACACTTAAACGTTCTTTTCAATCTGTTGAACCACGTAGTTGACGATCTTCAAGGAACTCAGCCCGTCATCAATGGCACAGAAGCGGCGATAGAAGTCCATGAACTTCTGGTTACCACTCATGTCAGGCGTCTGGAGCTTCTCGCCGATCATGTCCAGCAACTGCGTTTCATTGTGGGCAATCTCACCCGGCAAATCCTTTTCGTAATCCAAGTAGAAGCCCCGCAGTTCGTCTTTGTACATGTGGTAATCGTACGGGTAGAACAGAATTGGCCGCTTCAAGTAAGCGAAGTCAAAGAAGACAGATGAGTAGTCGGTGATCAACATATCTGAGATCAAGTACAGCTCAGAGATATCAGGATGATTGGACAGGTCAAAGACGACCCCTTCATACCCACTGATATCCAGCGCGTTGGAAATCAAGTAGTGCATCCGCAAAACTAAGACCGCGTCTTGCCCAAATTTCTCGCGGAAATCATCCAGCGAGAATGGCAGTTCAAAGGTGTACTTCCCCTTTTCGGCGAACTGGTTATCCCGGTAAGTTGGCGCGTACAAGACGACCTTCTTATCCAACGGAATGCCGAGTCGTTGCTTCAACGCGACCACGTCTTCTGGCGTACTGTTAATGAGTTCGTCATTTCGGGGATAACCGACCTTTAAGATCTGATTGTTAAAGCCAAAGGCCGACCGGAAGATGCGCGTGGAGTAGTCGTTAGGCGAAACCAAGGCATCCCAGCGGTTGGCTTCCTTCACGAAGTTAGCGTGGTACTTGGCCGTCGTGGTCCCCGGCATCGACACGTTTTCAATGTCCAAGCCCAGTTTCTTTAACGGCGTTCCGTGCCAAGTCTGGATGTAAGTCACGTAATTGGGCTTACGAACCCAGGCTGGGAAGCGGGCGTTACTGATCCAGAAGCTGGCCTTTTCCAGCGTCCGGACCCATTTAGCCGTCCGGCGCACCACAAACGGGATTTGATTTTCCCGACAGAACTTCTTTTGTGACTTGTCGATCGACCAGACGAAATTAAAGCCTGGGTACAGTTGCACGAACAACCGGTAAATGGCGTATGGTGAATCACTGACTTGCCGCCCACCGAAGCTTTCAAAAATCAAAGTGGGTTGCTCAAATGGCCGGTGGCCCCGCTTGAATAAGCGCCGCATCCGGGCCAGGTTGACTTTGTCCATCAATAAGGACAACAGCTTGGTAGCCCCGCCGATCTTACTTGGCACATTGGCCAAGCGTTGTGGCAACGTTGGCGCCGCCATTTCTTGAATCCGAATCCCGTTGTCAAAGCGCTTTTGGACTAAGATTAGCCGGTGGTTGGCCGTGATTGCTTGGGTGACCTGCCCGGCCAAGGACTTAGCCAAGACCACGCGTTGTTCCAGATCAGTTCCCGCTACCGTAGAGCGGATGAACAACTGCTGGGTACTGTCTTGTGGCAAATCAGATAACGGAATGGCCCCCGTAAACAAGCCGTGCAGGCTCATGTGGGTAATCGGCCACTCCGCAGAACTGGCTTGCTTTTCATTCTTCAAGACCAACCGTTGATTCTCGATGGCCTGCCCATTCAACCGGCTACGACCGATCACCTGGAGCTGATCATCTTGCAAGTTGATGGCACTGATGGTGAACTCTGATTCTGCTTGTTGGGTGTGCAGATTGAAGAGTGCCATCCCCTCGGCATCACTATTGACTTGGTAAAAACTGGTCAACGTTAATTGGTGTCGGTCGCTTAGGTATTCACTTTCGACTTGAATCAAGCCGCGAGTGTTTTGTTGCCGAATATTTAAGTATAATTCCCAACTGAACTCACTTTGTTCTGAGTGCAAGATCTGCAGGTCGGCGGCGTTAAGGCGAATCCGTACCACTTCGGCACTGACGATTTTGCTAATGGGAACCGTGATCGAGGCCTTGGTGTTTTTTTCCAAGAAGGTGACCGCTAAGTCATCAAACGGTTCCGGCACGTCGATCAGTTCAAGTTCGAGTTCCTGTAAATTCTTTTTATGATGTAATCCAGATAAAATCGCACGCACGATGGAAAAACTCCTTAGTAATTAAAAATCAGCTGGTTCGGCATTTGTGGTGAAATCGCTGCGTTGATCGCCAGGTCCACGTAAAGACGGGTCTCCGGTGTCAACATGTGGCTCAAGACCGCTTGGTAGAAGGTGTACAAGTCGTCAAAACGCCGGTAGTTCGAGTAAGCCAATACGCCGTAGTAGGTCTCCGTCGCCGACACGATTGCGGTGTGGTCCACCGTCGCCGCTTCGGCTTTGCTCCGCTGACGCTTGGTCATATTAGCCAACGCCGCATTTTGCTTGGCGTCCGCAAATTCCGTGGCCATCATGGCCGACGTGTCACTCAAATTGAAGACGTGATTGATGGGCCGTTCATGCCGGACAAACCGCAAGACGGCTTCTCCTTTGGCGTTCAGCACGTAACTGGTCTGGGCGACCTCGTCTGCGATTTTCTCGATTCCGACGACTTGGCCGGACAAACCGTAAGTGTCGATTTGCACCAGTTGGTCGGCGTGATACTGCCGCAAAACCTTGGGCGTCTCATCGTCAATCTGCCGTAATTCTGCCACCAAATGACCGGCATCCAAGTAACGTTTGACCTGTTCTTCGTTGTCGGCAAATAAACGCTCGTCAAAGTTCGTCAGTATCGGCGTATTCCGTTCGCCACTGGTCAGCTTCAACCCCTGTTCATCTTGATATAGGTCAGCTAACGTCACCAATTTTACGTCACTGACGCCGGGATTTTTCCGGGCCAAACGGTTCAAGAAAGTCCGGACTTTCCAAGTCGCTTCAAAGTCCACTAGGGCGACTAACACGCTGACCGGCACGCCTTGCTTGACCGCCTGCGGTAATTGCTGGGTAAAATTGGGCTTATGCATCCCGTTTAACGACGTCACTAAAAAAATAATCTGTTGCATTCCTCTGCCTCCGTCTACGCTCTAATAAGAAAAAATCCCTAGTCAACGACTAAGGATTTTCACCAACACTACTCTTTTTCCTTCCAGTCTTCTTCGTCTGATAGGCCTAAGTCGTGCTTGATTTTAGTCGTGGAAATGCCTTCTGTCCGTGGTAAGTAAACCACTTCACAGTAGTCCTTCAAGAAGTCAAACTTGCCTTTCCAGTCGTCACCCATGACGAAGATATCAATATCATTATCTTGGACGTCGCGAATCTTTTGGTCCCAAGAAGTTTCTGGAATCACGTGATCCACGTACTTAATGGCTTCGAGGATGTACTTACGGTCTTCATAAGACGTGTAAGCCCGTTTGCCCTTCTCGGCGTTGAATTCATCAGAAGACACGCACACTGTCAAATCATCACCCAAGGCTTTCGCCCGCTTCAATAACCGAATGTGACCCTTATGTAACAGATCAAACGTCCCGTACGTAATTACTTTTTTCATGTAGACTCTCCTACTTTATCTGGTTAATTTTCCCCACCACAGTCTGCAGGGGGCGCAAAAAAATTCCAATAACAATCTAAATAGTAGCATATTCAGCGGTCACGTCAACTTCAAACCACAAACGTTACGCAATTCTTGAGAAATTTGACCGCTCACAGCGCGGATTTCTTGCTGTGCTCCAGTTGCCAAATACTGTAAAGATACTGAACAATCGTCTTAACCACGGCATATAAGGGAATCGCAAGGATCATCCCCAGCAGACCCGCAATATTGCCAGCCGCGAGTAAAATAATAATAATCGTCAGCGGATGAATTTGTAAGCTCTTGCCAATGATGTTGGGGTAAACCAAGTTGCCGTCGATCTGTTGGACCACCACGACCACGATGATGACATAGAGCACCAGACTCGTACTGCTGGTAAAAGCGACAATCAACGCGGGCAAGATGCCAATGTAAGGACCCACGTAAGGAATCAGGTTACAGATCCCGGCAAACAAGCCTAGCAGCAAGGCGTATTTCTCTCCCACTAAGAAGTAGCCGATGGCCGTGAAGCTCCCGACGAACAAGCACTCGATGATCTGCCCACCCACGTAGCGGGCAATCGTCTTGTTCATCCGACTCAGCAATTCAGCAATCTGGTCACCGTGTTTCTCGGGTAACCAACTGCGGATGGCCGGCATGAACTTGTCGCCATCCTTGAGCATGTAAAACAGCATGACAGGCACGGTAACGGCCGTTACGGTCACCGTGGTCACTGTCCCGATAATCGAGCCAATGCCGCTGGTAAGGCCGCTCATGAAGCCCTGGGCGTATTTGGCAAAGGCTGACTGTAGTTGACTGAGATATTTGGTAAAATCAATATTCTTGAAGGCCGGCTGATCGATAAATTTACTCAACACCGCCTCACTGGACTTGGCAAAACCTGGGATGTTACCAATCAGATTGGTAATCTGCGTTGCCAAGCGGGGAATCAGCCACATCCCCCCAGCGACTAAGACCAGCACCAGCAGTAAGAAAACCAGTGCCACGGCCCCGGTGCGGTTGATGTGAAATCTTCGCCACCGCACCTTCTCTAGTAACTTGACCAAGGGGTTCAACAGGTAGAAGAGGACCCCAGACAACAAGAGTGGCGCGAAAATCGTCGATAGGAAAACCCCAATTGGGGAAAACAGAAAACTGATTTGCGTACAGACCCAGATCAACGCGGCCACGATCAATAATTCCAGTGACCAAAACATGATCCGCGAGTTGGCGACCCATTTCATCGCGGGGCACTCCTTTCGTTTCACCAGCCACGGTAGCTGGTCCAATTTTTAGAAAAAAGGAGCGAGCCACGAATGGACTTGCTCCTGGTGGTACGGAAGACAACTCTTACTGATCATTCGAGCGTCGAAGTAACTCCTGATAACGTTGGTACCAGAGATCGACGTAGGCTTGGGAAAAAGGCCCCTTATGATGATTGATCCAATCGACCAAGGTCAACACGTTGGCCTTCAAAATCCGATCGGTCGCTTCACCATACTGCCACCGCTGACTGAAATCTTCATACTCGTCAACGTCGAGCAGGCGTTTTTCACCATCCGGAAAAACCTTCACGTCGAGATCATAATCAATGTATTTGAGCGCTTCTTTATCCAAAACGTACGGGGATGCCAAGTTACAGTAATACGACACCCCGTTATCCCGAATCATCGCAACAATGTTGAACCAATAATGCTTATGAAAATAAACGATAGCGGGTTCACGAGTCACCCACCGCCGCCCATCGTCTTCAGTGACCAAGGTGTGGTCATTGACGCCAATGAGGGCATTTTCGCTTGTTTTGAGTACCATAGTGTCGCGCCAAGTTCGATGCAAACTTCCGTCGTGCTTGTAGCTTTTGATCGTAATGAAGTCGCCTTCCTTAGGTCCTCTAGCTTCGCGCGTCATGTCTAAACCCTACTTTCTAAGTAACGGGTAACTATAAAAATTCACTCAATATTATACCAGATTAAGCCTCCCTTGAATAGGTTCAGACCGATTCTCCTGAACAAATTCTTTTGGTCGCCTTAAATTGTCCGGTAGATTTGACTGGCCGCCTTACCGTTCGCTAGAGACGAGTTGCCAGTTCCCTAAGCGCCATCACCCATGCTTGCCAAAATTCTCAATCAAGTGCACTATTAACTTAAAACCTTAAAGATTGAAAGATAGCTATCAGCTATAAACATGGCCACTAGGCGACTGATGGTGTAAGAATTAATCGTTTACAGCATCCCAGCGAGAACTGGCCGCCTACCGTCCGCCAAATCTGGGTTGGAACGCGGTGGGCGGACGGGTCGAGCCATAGTACGGTCTCGACGCCTCGCTTTGAGCCGAAGGTCACGTCTCAAAGACGCCAGTTGCCTAAGCGCCATGAACCGCGCCGCTAAGACAACTCCCACGGCTGAACCCACATTTGGCGGACTCCCGGCTATTAGAGTGCGTTCTAGTCACAGTTGATTTAGTTCCAAGTTGTAGCTAAATTGGCAACCAGTCTTCAACTAACACAATTTTGCCAATAATTACTAACCCGCCGGAGGCAGCCAGGGTGGAGCCAGCTGAAAGACCGCTCCTCAGGCTGGAGGCGTTCCCCATAGCAGGCGGAATCCCTGGCTGACGCAGGCTCCCGGTTTCACTAATTTCAGTAGACAGAACCCTTTCGTTCCAGGAATTACCATGTCAATGCTACTTTCAATCTTAAAATCTTAAAAAATCGAGGTAACTATCCATGGCACAAGCACCCCTCAGTTCTTTTGAACCCATGATTCCTCAGGTCGCTGATCTCTTGGCGGATGACCCTAAGCTAACGGCCTTTTTCAACGACCTGACCGTCGGCTACCAGCGCGAATGGGCCCGTTACATCTTCGGCGCCAAGGCCGATGCGACCAAGCAGCGCCACATCGCCGACATGCGTCAAATCCTGGCCGCTGGCTACAAGTCTAAACGGGCTTACGGCAGTCGGCCTAAGGATTAGGGCAACGGCTCCGCTACCACACACAAACACCCGCAACCACTGGCAACGTGCTAGTGACTGCGGGTATTTTTTAACAATTCATAACGTTGAAACTAGTCATTGACAGCTTAGTCGCGAGAACTGGCTGTCATCGTACCTAGTTCTTAAGCTGCCCTGACTCAAGCAGATTCCATATCTGGATAGCCGGTGTTTGTGCCAACTGGTTAGCCCGGTAGTAGTTCGTCAGTAAGATAACCGCATCTTGGCCATCCTTGCTGACCAGCGCTGTGGCTTCATAGCCGTACGCCAAGCCGTGCACGCGGATATAGCCTGGGTAAACGTACGCGCCACCACCGTACATTGAATTGGACCCTGGTGTCAGTAAGACGTTGACGTCACTTTGCGGGTACAGTTTACCCAGCAACATGTTCCGTTCCCCAACGTATAAGTCGTGAGCAGACATGTAGACTTGCCCCGTCCCAAATTGGTAGAACATCGAGGCCCGCGACTCTGGGTATTCCGAATCGTAATTGGTACCGACATCGGCCTGATTGTTGTTTTGATACCCTTGAGAAAAGGCTGCACGATGGGCCATGTTAAAGACAAAACCCGTGTGGTGCAAATGCCACGGTTCAATGATGTTTTCCGTGAAGTACTGCCGGTAACTTTCACCGGTAACTTGTTGGATGATTCCCGCCAGCAACATGAAGTTGACCGGTGAGTAGTCCCATTTGCCAATCGTGGCGGGCTGGCTGATGATGTGATGCAAGATGAACTTGATCATGCCATTTTCTGAATTCAACGAATCCGGAAAGGCCTCTAACGTCAAGCCACTCTTCATATCCAGCATGTCACGCAAGGTGATGCGCGCTGACCCCTTGATCTGTGGATAGTACTTCGACAAAGGATCGCCCAACGATAATTTTTGCGCTGCGGCCAGCTTCATGATCAGCCCCGCCGTAAAGGACTTCTGAACGGAGGCCAACTGATAAACGCTGTTGATGCCATTCTTCTTTTGTTCATTGGCCTGGGCATAGCCGAAGCCTTGCTCAAACATGGTCTTACCCGAACGCACGACTAACGCTGTCCCCACGAACCGATTAGCCCGTAAAATGGCGTCAATCTGCCGCGTGGCCGCCGTGACTTTTGGCTTGGCCTTTTTCTTAGCCAGCTTCTTGGCCTTAGGCTTGGGTTTTGGCTTGGGCTTAACGACCGAACTACTAGTGGCTGCGGGTTCCGCGTGACTCTGCGTCTGCCCATTGAACCACCAAGCTAAGCCGCCACCAATGCCCAAGATCATCCCCAACGATACCAAGATGCCCAAAGTTCTCTTCCGCATGACAACTCCCCCTTACTCTTTGATGCTGCCTACTCCGCTGATTCCCCTAAATCAGCCAACCACTGACTAATATCGTCCAGTTGAAATCCCTTGCGATATAACGTCTGTTTGGTCTTATATTTGCGTTCTGACGGGCTCAACGCTCGATAACGCCGCCAAATCTTTTCGCCTTGCTTGACCAACAAGTCGTGCTGCTGGTCGAGGTCGGGTGTCAGGTCTAGACTGTCAATCATTTGGCCCGCCTCGTCGTTGTTAAAACCACGGCTGATCAGGCCCTGGCGAATCTTCTGTTGTTGCGTGCCAAAAGCCTGGCGGTGATACCGCTTGGCCAATTTTTCCGCTACGGCCGTCCCCACGGTCAAGCGGTCTTCTGGCGTATACAAGACCAGGGCGTCATCAATCAACTTTTCACCGACTCCTTTTTGCCGCAAATGCTGGCGAATCACCCGCGGGCCCTTATCCCCCGTGTGCATCATCGTCCGCACGTAACTGGCGGCGTAGTGGGCGTCGTCCACCAAGTTTAACTCTCGTAATTTCTGAAACGTTAACGCAATCGTTTCTTCCGGAATCTCCAGTTCGACCAACTTGTCATGGATCTCTTTTTCGGTCCGCAACTGTTTGGACAAATAGTCCAGCGTCCGGTTGTAGGCCTTAGCAACGTTGTCCGCATCCACCAGATGGGTTTCTAGGTCCTTGGTGACCTCCATGCCCTTGTACAGGCGGAAATCAATCAGGACACTCTCACTGACCGGAAACGCATAGGCGCCGTCAACGTATACGTTATAACGGCCGCTATTTTTCTTCTGGGCCTCAATCATGGTAATGACGGCCATTAAAGTCACATCCTTCGCTAAAAAAATCTGGTCACTCTTTAACTGTTCTGGCACCATTTTACCAGTTCTCAGGGGTGGGTGGGAAGCAGAGTGCCAGATTTGTTAGTCAATCATCTTTTCGCGGAACACACAGTTATTTCCCCCAACCGTTCCTAGTCACCGCCACGGCAACCTGTTATAATTAACGGCAAACACGGGTTTAACCTAAGGAGTGAAACGAAATGGTATCAGCACAAGTAGTCTTTGCCACCATCACTGGCAACAATGAAGACGTGGCCGACATTGTCACGGAAAAGTTAGAGGACCTCGGATGTCAGGTCAAGGAAACGGAAATCTCCCAGACCGACGCCGCCGAATTTGAAAACGTCGACATCTGTGTGGTCTGCGCCTACACCTATGACGAGGGGTCCCTGCCCGACGAAGGTATGGACTTCTACGAGGACCTGCAAGACTTAGACCTCACTGGCAAGATTTATGGCGTGGCCGGGTCTGGCGACACCTTCTATGGCGAGTACTACAACACTACCGTTGATCACTTCGAGACCACGTTCCAGCAAACGGGCGCTACTCGTGGGGCGGCGCCGGTCAAAATCAATTTGGCTCCCGACCAAGCGGCGATCGACCAGCTGGACGCCATGGCCCAACAGCTCGTCGACACTTATCATCACGCACACGCTTAAGTGTTCCCACTGTTGCTCTTGGCACAAGGCACTCGTCCCTACCATGATCATAAATCAGAAATAGCCTGACAAAACAGACCAGACGAACTTGCCGTCTGGTCTGTTTTTGCGTTCACCCACTTATTTGGATGACTTATTTTTTAAATGATATTTCCGATACTTCAAGAGGTTCGGAATCGCCAAGGCCTTTTGTTCCTCGATGGCACCAACTATCAGCTCCTGAATGGCCGCATTCAAGACCGCACCAAACATCAGGATCAGGCCGGTGAAATCCAGCCAGAACATTAAGAAAATGAAGGTCCCAATGGTTTTGTAACTGTCAATATTGTGGGCAAAATACTTCACGTAGATGGAGAAGGCTTGCGACAACAATAACCAACCGACCGTGGCGACCAAGGCTCCCGGCCACACGAATCGCCATTTTAATTTGGCGTTGGGCACGAAGTAAAACAGAATCATCAACACCACGAAGACCACGAAGAACGTCAGTGGCCATTTCAAGGCGTTGACGTAGGCCAGAATCGCGCTAGGTAAATGCAGTAACGGCGTCAATTTTTCCAAAACGATTTGACCGAAACTGAAGAAAATCATCAGCGCAAATAGCAAGGCAATTAGCACGACCATCCAGATGAAGGCCACCACGCGATTGACGAAGGCGTTTTGATTCTTCGCCACGCCATACGCACGGTTCACGGTGCGTTGAAAGGCCGCGACTGCTCGGGACGATGACCAGATGGAGACGATGACCCCAATGGATAAGACGCCGCCGCTCCGGTTATTCAGAAAGGAATGGATGATCGGTTCAAGCATGTCAAAGATGCTCTCGGGGACCATTGGTTCAATGCTGTCTAGCACCGTACTGGTTTGAATATTGAGATACGGTAATAAGCTGGCCAGCACCAGCAGTGCCGGAAACAATGACAACAAGGTATAGTAAGCCAAGACCACAGCCGAGTCCGAGACGTTGGCCATGGTGTAGTGCTTGATGATGGTCGTGTAGATGCGCTTGAGTTGCGCACCCCGCTTACGCCACTGAGTGGTCACGGTCGGTTGGCTCCCTTCTTGGTTGATTTCGGTTCGGTTCAATTTTCATGGTGAAGTCAGTGCTGGCCGCCTACCGTTTGGCAACCAGCCTACGTCAGCCAGGGGTTCCGCCTGCTCTGAGGAACACCTCCAGCCCGAGAAGCGGTCTTCCAGTTCGCTGGCTCCACCCTGGCTGCCTCCGGCAAAGAGTGACAATCATCAGCAATACTGTGTTAGTCAAAGACTAGTTGCCAAAACAGCCGCTACCTGGGGCTAAGTTGCTTGTTACTGGTACGCACTTTTGTAGCCGAGAGTCCGCCAAATATGGGTTCAGCCGCTGAAAAAGAGTGTGGCGACAGGCGGTTAACTGGCGAGCATTAACGGCGATAGGTGGATAATCCCGATTCTGGATTATTTGCCTATCGGTGTTAAGCGGAACCAGTTGCCTGTTGGTACACGTTTCGGCTATGAGGCCAGAGACGTGGGCTTTCGGCTCAAAGCGAGGCCGAGACCGTCCCTCAGGCTCGGCCCGGTCCGCCCACCGCGTTCCAACCCATAGTTGGCGGACGGTAGGCGGCCAGCTCGAACTACGAAGCTGTAAACGACTATTTTTTACGTCACAAGCCGCGTGGTGACAATATGTCTAGCTGTTTTTCATCTTTCAACCTCCAGCCGGTACAGGTTAAAACGACCCATAATCTTCGGCGAACTTGAGCGTGCCAATCATCTTTTCCAGCGTCTTGCGGCTGAAACGGACTCGCTTAGCCTGGCGGAAGGACTCGATAAACGTCTTTAAGTCCTCATAATTGGCCACCGCCGTGCAGTTGTAAGCGTCGTGGGCATTGAGCTTAGTCTTGTTCCCCACGACCAATGAATTACTCCGATCATAACGGTCGTAATAATTATAATAAACTAACGGCTTCACGAAGTCGATGATCCGATCGTTTTTATTTTCCAATTGCTTGTGCATGGTAATTTCACTATTGATATAGCGCACCAGCAGTTTAGACGATAATTCTGCTTGCGTCGCGGGGTTACTGATCCCCGTGTGCAGCGTGATGGACCGTTGTCCCCGGCCTTCTTGTTCCAGACTCATGGTGTAGCCTTGCGTCAGGGATTCATTTTCTTCGGATAGGTTTGGCAAGAAGAAACGGTCCAGCCGGTTGGTCAGCGCCTTGGCCGTGTCCTTTTCGCGGTTGCCCAGGTTGACGCCGGTGAAGTCGTCTAGGCTAGAAGAAAAGATTTCTTCAGACAGGTCATGGAAAATCATCCCCCGCCAGTACTTACTTTCCACGTTGATGACGCCAAAGGACGTGACCAACAGGTTGTCGATCTGCATGACGCGCCAGGAATCACCGTCATTCATTTCCTGCGTCACTGGATTCTTGACCTTGTTGGCGAAATGCACGTTGCGCAAGATTTTATAGTCGAAGCGTTCATTGTGCTTCTTTGCGGCCAAATGAATGTCGCGCATAATTTCTGATAATTGTTCTGTGGTCTTAATCTCGGCCCGGTCATATGCCGTCTCAGCCATTCGCATTGCCCCCATTAATCGCTGCTTCGATGGCAGCTAAAATTTGTTCTGACGCGCGGCCATCCCCGTAAGGATTCTTGGCCTGCGCCATTTGGTCGTACGCCGCCTGGTCAGTAAGCAGCGTTTCCATGGCTGCCGTGACCTTGGCAGGATCGGTGCCGACCAACTTCAATGTCCCGTTCGTGACCCCTTCTGGCCGCTCCGTGGTATCGCGTAGCACCAGCACCGGCTTGTTCAACGATGGCGCCTCTTCTTGGACACCACCGGAATCCGTCATGATGAAATAACTCCGGGCAGCCAGGTTGTGGAAATCAACCACGTCCAGTGGGTCGATCAAATGAATCCGGTCCATCCCATCCAACTCTTCGTGCGCCGCCGCTTGAACGACTGGGCTCAAATGTACCGGGTAGACCAGTTCAATGTCCGGGTGATCAGTGACCACTTGGCGAACCGCTTTGAAGACCGCGTGCATCGGGGCCCCCTGATTTTCCCGTCGGTGCATGGTCATCAAAATCATGCGATGGCCCGGCTGGACTTGGTCCAAGACGGCGTGATGATAATTGGGGTCGACCGTTTGTTTCAACGCATCGATCGCGGTGTTCCCGGTCACGGAAATGTGGTCATCCGGATGGGCTTGCTTCAAGAGATTTTGCCGCGACAATTCCGTTGGGGCAAAGTACAAGTCGCTTAAAATATCCGTCAGCTGTCGGTTCATTTCCTCTGGGAACGGTGAGTACTTGTTCCAGGTCCGCAAGCCAGCCTCCACGTGACCCAGCATGGTTTGGTGGTAAAAGGCACTGATACTGGCCGCAAAGGTCGTGGTCGTGTCGCCGTGGACCAACACGATGTCGGGCTTGGCCTCATCAATGACCGTGTCTAGCTTGGTCAAGACCCGCGTCGTGATGTCACTCAGCGTTTGCTTCGGCCGCATGATATTCAAGTCATAATCTGGAGTAATCTTAAAAATATCCAGCACCTGGTCCAGCATCTCTCTGTGCTGTGCCGTCACCACCGTGATTGGGGTGAACTCGGCTGGTCGTTGCTGCATGGCCAAAATAATTGGGGCCATTTTAATCGCTTCAGGACGCGTCCCGAAGACCGTCATTACTTTAATTGGGTTTGTCACAATCTCTCCTCCAAGTGGTGTTGATTAGGTCAATTATAGCAGAAGCCACTCGCCCATGTTATTAATTCCCGTATTTTACGAGAAATGCTACACTGAGCTCAACCACTTTTCCTCAGACGTCTGAGTGCCTATCCTGCACTCCCCCGTTTTTCACCCCTTAATCAGTCGTTGTCGCGAACTTTTAAGGGAAATGTCATGGTCAGCCCTGAACATTTGAGGTAAGATAGTATCGTTGTCTGAAAGGAATGTCTAAACATGAAAAAGATCAGTCTGGTCGTTCCTTGCTATAATGAGGAGGAGTCAATTCCATTATTTTACCGAACTGTTAGCAAGGTGATCGACTCAATGAACACCCCCACCCCGACGGTCACGCCGGAATACATTTTCGTGGATGATGGGTCGAGTGACCACACCCTTAAGGAAATGAAAGAGTTACACCAAAGCCATCCGGAGACCGTCCATTACCGGTCGTTCTCCCGCAACTTTGGGAAAGAATCAGCACTAGCAGCGGGGCTTCAAGCCACGACTGGGGAGCTAGTCGCCGTGATGGATGTCGACTTGCAAGACCCACCGGAGTTATTACCTAAAATGTTTGCCCTGATTGAAAACGAGGGCTACGACTGTGTGGGCACGATTCAAAAGGAACGGCGCGGCCAAAGCAAACTGCGGGCCTTCTTGTCCAGTAGTTTTTACCGCGTCATCAATAAAATTTCCGATGTCCGGATCGAACCCAACGCGCGGGATTACCGCTTGATGACTCGGCAATTCGTAGACACCGTCATTTCTTTGCCTGAATTCAACCGGTTCTCCAAAGGCATCTTCAGCTGGGTCGGTTTTAAGACCACCTATTTGACCTACGAAAGTCAACCACGGGCGGCCGGCACCACGCATTGGAATCTACGTCAACTGTTTGCCTATTCCATTGAAGGCATCATCGACTTTTCCAATGCCCCGTTGCGGCTCGCCACTTGGGTCGGCAGTATTTCCTTTATCCTGTCGATCTTCGGGTTGCTCTTCGTTATCATCCGGGCATTGACCGTTGGTGGCGCTGTGGCTGGTTGGCCTTCTCTGGTCGCCATCATGCTGTTCATCGGTGGGATTCAATTGTTCTGTCTGGGAATTCTTGGCCAGTACATCAACAAGATTTATCTGGAAACGAAACACCGGCCGAAATACATCGTCCGGGAAGAAAAATAAGCATTTAAAGTTGCCACGTAAGAGCTTGGAAATTTTTCCAAGCTCTTTTTTCTTGGCGGTGATGACTTCTACTTGTCAAAAGCTAACTAGTAGTCGCCTCCGTTTCTTTATCTCCGCTATACAATAATCCCCCGAAAGTTGAAAGAGGAATTAATGCCTTGAGGACTGGAACGATCGTGTTCTATCCACTAAAATTAGTGAAGCCAAGCGCCTGCGTCAGCCAGAGGTTCCGGCGGGTTGTGAAATACCAGCAATACTGCGATAGGAACCAGCCGCTAAATCAGCTGTTACCTGGGGCTAAGCCGATGATTACTTGCACACACTCTAGTAGCCGAGAGTTCGCCAAATATGGGTTCAGCCGTGGGAGTTATCTTAGCGGCGGGGTTCATGCCGCTTAGATAACTGGCGCCTTTGAGACGTGGCCTGCGGCTCAAAGGCGAGGCGTCGAGACCGCCCTTTGGCTCGACCCGTCCGCCCCAGCGCTCCAACCCATATTTGGCGGACGGTAGGCGGCCAGTTCTCATTAGGATGCTGTAACCGACTAATTTTCGCGTCTAGCCACAGTGGTCCCTGGGCGCTTTTAGTCTGCCCTTTTCCACAGCGGACGACAAAAAAGCCTGCATCCCCTAAGGACACAGGCCAAATTCATTTTAAAAATTAGTGAATAATTGTATTCATCAGTAAGACCATCAACAGCCCCACCACAGAGATGACCGTTTCCAATGTCGTCCAGACCTGGAATGTTTGCTTAACGCTCAAGTCAAAGTACTCGGAGAACATCCAGAAACCAGCATCGTTCACGTGAGAAGCGGCTAAGGACCCAGCCCCAATGGCCAAGGCAATCATGACCGGGTCGGCACCCAATGAGTGCATCAATGGCGTGATCAGCCCAGAGGCCGTCATCCCGGAAACCGTTGCGGAACCCAAAGAGATCCGTAAGATAACCGTGATCAGCCAAGCCAACAGAATTGGTGAGAACGTCGAGTTCATCATCAATTGTTGCACGGCCTTACCAACCCCACCGTCGATCAGGACTTGCTTGAAGGCTGAACCCCCAGCAATGACCATCAGCAACATGGCGATCGACTTGATGGCGTCTTCCAGTGTCCCACTGATTTCTTTCATCGAGCGACCCCGATGGAAACCCATGGACCAGATGGCAAACAGCAAGGCCACAACCATGGCGATAACGGGATTCCCCAGCATGGTAATGACCGCATCTAAGCCGTGCGGATTTTTCGGCGCAGTCCCACCATTGACAACCATTTGGTAAACGGTTGCCAAAATCATGAAGACTACTGGGAACAGTGACGTGAAGACGGACAGACCGAAGCCTGGCGTTTCCTTCAAGTCAAATTCCTTAACTTCCCCAAAAGCGGGCAAGGAACGTTTGATGACGAATAAATCTGGATTAAACCGGCGAATCACTCGGGTCCAAATTGGACCAGCGACGATCACACAGGGAATGGCCACGATGATTCCGACCATTAACATTTCCCCCACGTTTGCCCCCAAGGCCGTCGCAACGGCGGTTGGAGATGGTTGTGGTGGTAAGAATCCTTGGGTCGCAGACAAGGCCGCGGCCATCGAGATTCCCAGATAGAGGAATGGCACTTCGGCTTCCAGCGCAACCGCAAAGACGATTGGTGTAACTAAGACCAGCCCCACTTCAAACAACAGAGAAATCCCAATCAAGAAGGACGCAACCACGATGGCAACCTGGAGGCGTTTCTTCCCAAAAATTCTAATCAACGTCCGGGCGATTCGGTAAGAACCCCCAGCATCAGACACTAACCGACCAATCATGGCACCGAATCCAAAAACGATAATCAGTTCGCCCATGGAGCTCCCGATACCGTTTTTAATGGAATCCGCAATATTTGCCGGGTTCATGCCTAAACCGAGCGCTACTAAAATTGACGTAGCGATCAGTGAAACGAAGGTGTTTAACTTTACTCGAATGATCAAGAAGAGCAAAAGTAAAATACCCAATAACAAAATCACGAACTGCATATTTCTCTCTCTTTTCTTATGCTCGATTCTGATAAAATCGGCCTGCCGTAGCCAAATTCTATCTTGTCGCATAAGAATCATTGTATGAAAAAATTTTTCAACTTGCAAGAGGGAATCTGAATATTATTTACAGTTTGCTTGTGAAAACAGCTATGAAAACGCTATCTGACAATCATTACAGAAATTGGAGAATATTTTGCCATGTAGGCCGCTTGGCTACCAAAATACTTCCGCACACCGTTTTTGGACAACGACCCCACGACCAGCAAATCGGGTTCCACTTCGGGAATAATCTGCTTGACGATGGTCTCACCGGGGTCACCTTCACCAATGATGATTTTCACCTTGGTAATGCCGAAGCGCCGCGCCAAATTCTCGTAACCTTCCAAGTGCTTTTGCAAATCGGCCCGCTGACCGTGAACATAGTCCTTGCTCAGCGCTTGGTAGATGTTCATGTTGTCTGATTCCAAGACGGAACAGATCACCAGCTCAGCTTCATCAAACTTCGCTCGGTTCATGGCATAACGGAAAGCCAATTGGGCATCGGGTGAATCATCCACCCCAACCAATATCCGCGTAAACTTCTTTGGGTTCATTGATCCTGCATTGTCCATTGAAACTCCTCCTCACTTTTTCAGCACTACGTTTATTATAGCCGAAAACGATTCCATTGGGGAGGTGAATGCGTTAAAAAGCAGGTATCCGTCAACAATGTCAGGGGCACTGATTGCCTGATATGCGCCAATGAAACTGGCTTAACCCTAACCAAAAGTGGCGCCACCAACAGATAACCTGTCAGTGGCGCCACAATCTTGGTATTTAACTGGCCCCACCCGGACTCGAACCGGGATCATTCGCTTAGGAGGCGAGTGCCCTATCCAGTTGTGCTATAGGGCCAAAATAAAGATCCGCTTATAATTCTCACACGGATCTGGGAAATTGTAAAGGACTAGTTCTGCGCGTCGTGGTCCCGCCACTTCTTGCGCATCCCCTTATTCTTGGTGTGCCGGTTCTTATGCTTCTTTTTCTTGCTAGGGTTCGGCGTTTCGGCTTTCACGGTCGCCTTAGCGTTAGCCTTAGCACCCGCTTTCGGTTTAGTCGCCGTCGCAGCAGTCTGCCCGGCAGTGCTTGCCGTTGCGGTGACGCGTTGAGCCTTGGCCGTTTCGTTAGCCTTGACCGTCGCGGCAGTTGGCCGTTCCGTCGTCAGCTCGCGGCCACTGAAGTACAGGGGAACCAAGTCGTAGTCAGTATCCTTGAGCAGGCGTTTCAAATCACGCAAGTCATGGTCGTCGCCTAAGCTGATGACCTGGCCGGGTTCGCCCATGCGGCCTGTCCGACCGACCCGGTGCACGTATTCGTTGACCTTATCTGGCAAATCGTAGTTGATGACAGCTGGTAACTTGGGAATATCCAAGCCCCGCGCCGCCACGTCCGTCGTCAGTAGTAAGCGAATCCGCCCTTGCCGGAAATCTTGGAGCGCCTTTTCACGTTGCACCTGTCGCAAATCACTGGTCAAGCCCGCCGCGGACACGTGGTCGTGATAAAAGCGCGTGGCTGTCTTCCGTAAGGTACTGGACTGTTTGAAGAAGACCAGCGCCCGGAAGTTTGGCATCGCCAGTAGCCGTTTAAGCATTTGGTCACGCTTGTTCATCCCCACCTGAAGCAGGCCATGGCGGACCTCCCCTTGCGTGTTGTCCTGGTCACGAACGTCCACGCGTTCAACGGTTTGACCGAACCATTTGTCCAGCTCATGCAAGATTGGCGTATCGGTCGCCGAGAAGAAGCCCAACTGCACGTCGGCCGGCGTGGCCTGGGCAATCTCACGGACCGTGTCCAAGGTATCCCCCGTCAACAGGTCATCGGCTTCATCGACGATCAACATGGAAACCAAATGTAACTTGAGCTTGCGGTCATTGACCAGGTTCAAGACCCGTCCTGGGGTCCCGACCACGATCTCTGGACGCTTCTTCAGGCGTTCCGTTTGGCGTTTGACATTGGCGCCCCCGGTCAACGCGACCACCTTGAGGTCCAGTAACTTCCCCCAGTCACGCATCACCCGACTGGTCTGAATCGCCAGTTCCTGTGAGGGCTCTAACACGATCAATTGCGTGCCGTCACCGGGCAATAAATTGGCTGAAGCCGGCAACGTGAAGGCCACCGTCTTGCCAGAACCGGTCGGGGCTAACCCCAACACGTTTTTGTCGCCGACCATGGCGTCATACACCGCCGTTTGGATGGCGGTCGGTGCTTGGTACCCTAATTCCGTAAAATGTTTTTCAAATTGTTTTAACATGCTGTTTCCTTTCTAGTCGTTCTCATCAGCTGGGAAACGCAGGTTAGCGCTAACTCGCAGGCTGTAGAGCACTTGGTTCACGGTCAAACTCCATTGCAGCCACCGTTGATAGTCCGCTTGGTTCTGCGGGTCATCGGGGGCCAACAGGACCCGGGCAAAGTCGACCACCTCAGGTAACATCGGATTAGCCAAGGCCGGTTGGCTCAAGTCGCGCACCGCGCCGTCCGCAGCCCGTTCCTCGACGTGGGTCAATTCTCCCGCACTATCCAGCGTGACCGTTTCCTTCAGGCCGTAAATTTCTGACGACGCAAATGAATTACTGGTCTTGCCAAAGGACACGGTCACGTCAAAGCCTGGGTACCGCAGCATTGCGACGCCCTTGCCATCCGCGCCGGTCGCAATCAGCGTCGGGTAGTACTGCACGTGCTCGGGTTGGCCAAACAAGGCAATGGCTAAATAAATGGGATAGACGCCCAGGTCTTGCAGCGCCCCACCCGAGAATTGTCGGCTGAAGACGTTGGGCACTTCACCGTCTAAGACCAAATCATAGCGTGATGAGTACTTCATGTACGTCAGCGCCGCCCCTTGGATCAGCGGTAAGCCGAGAAGCGCCTTTTCCAGTTCCCGGAAGTTGGGCGTATGCACGTGCCGCGCCGCCTCAAAGAATTTCACTTGTGGGTGCTGGGCCAAGGCCGCTTGAATGGCCACCATTTCTTGACGATTACTGAAAGCAGGCTTTTCGACCACGATGGAAATATCATGGTCGATGGCCGCCATAGCTTGCTTAAAATGCAGGCTGTTGGGTGAAGCGATGTACACGACGTCCAAGCGCCCTTGTGTTAACATCTCTTCGTAATTGGTATAGCTAGCTTGTGCGTGATTCTTCGTCGCAAAAGCCGCCGCTGTTTCCTGATGCCGCGAGTATACCCCCGCCAATTCGTATTGCCCACTGAGGGCTAGGGCTTCGACCAGCTGTTGCGTAATCCAGTTAGTGCCCACTGTTCCCATGCGAATCATGTTGATCCCTCCAGATTGTTTAATTTCCTATTTAATAGTTATCGTTGAAAAAGACTAAGACCACTTTTAGAGTACCACACTTAACCGTTCAAACGGTCGCTTACGTTCGTGGGGCCGAAAAGTTGGGGCCGTTATCAGCAATTGGTATAGCTAAGCCCACCCGTATCTCAAGTCCCAGTAGTTTGCCGCATGCCTTATTTTACCAGGACCAGCGTTCCGGCGATAGCCAGCGGATTAAATTTCCCCAAAATCCAAGGGAAATATTGCGGTTTTTCTCGCTAGAAATGTTATATTGTAAGAAGAAACCTAAATTCAAGGGAGGGATTACCGGTGAAAGGTCGAGACATTGCCTTATTTGGAATTTCACTGGTTGCCGGATTGACTGGCGGCTTTTCGATGCGCAAAAAGAAAGACCCACAACCAAGCACGTCGCCGCTATTCTACGTTGGCACGTGGCAGTTCATTGACCCCCACAACCAGCGCCGCCACCGGCTCGAAATTAGTCCTAATCTTGACGTGCAAATCGATGACCACCAACTGCAGGTCCGCGTCAAAGACCTCAATGAACAGCAGCTTACATTCCAAGATAAGTTCGGCTATCATCTGACGATCCACGCCAATGAACGCCAACCAATTTCCTTTTTCGACGAAGCAGACGACTGCACCTACGCGATGCAGCCCCTGACGCCGAAGCCAGATAACGCTAATGAAAAATAATGGTCGCCTAATTGTGGCTGAGTAATAAGATTAGCTCTGTAAAACCCATGTGGTTTTGCAGAGCTAATTTTTTGTCTATTGATTTAATAAAACGCCCTTCCACCGCTGACAGATGGTCCCCGCCACTGCGCAACTAGTTGGCCGCAAACTTCTGCCAAGCGTGCCGGTTGCCATTGAACACGGAACGGACAACGGGTAAACTCTGACCATTTTGGGTAACACTGCCATCCGCGTCATACGCAATCAGCTTGACCTGGGCGCTGTGCCCGGCCAATTTGCCGCCGGTGACCCAGTAATCTTGCGCGGGCAAGACCGGCTGGACGAACTGCGTCAACACCTGTTGCGTTGCCAAGATAATGACTCCCTGATGATACCATTCGAGTTCACTGACTAATTTCTTTAGTTTCTGTCCCTGCTTGGCCATATCGACATTACTACTATTATACTTACCATAATAATTTACGGCCACCATGATTGGTAGCGTCCCCGTATCTTGGCCGACCGTCGTGTGGAAATGGCGGTACTGGCGATTGGCAGACGTGGTAAAGCTAAACGTGTGCGCGACACCAACCTTGACGCTGGCCCCCTGGGAACGAGAATAGTTATCACTGAAATCGTCATCGGTATACGTGGCCCCCGAGGTCGCCTGCAGGTACACGAACTGAACGTGTTTAGCCAGTTGCTGATAATCTAGGTACCCACTGTCTTGATTGACCGTCACGCCACGGATCGGATAATTGGCCAACTGTCGCTTCTGGTGCGCCTGCCATTGGGTCCAACCGAACCCCGCAATGAGCACCACGACAATCAGTCCCAGTAACACCCACCACCGGCGATGATGCCGACGACGATACGTATTCTCATAGATGGGTTGCACCTCACGTCGTTTCACCGTCAGTCACCACTTCTCCTCAGCTTTTAGAATACCATCTATTATACCATGCTTATCCCCTAAAAAAATTTAAAGAAAAATGAGCCACCAAGCAATTTTGGGGGCTCATCATTTTATCGCGTATAGGTGTTTCACTGAAGACATGTTGAAAGATGAAAATTAGCTAGAAACATTGTCAGAGCGCGACTCATAGCGTAGAAATTAGTCGTTTACGGATTCATAGCGAAAACTGGCACCTACCGTCCGCCAACTAGAATGTCTGTTAGTCAGCGTCTGCCAACCTTTAGTTGTTTACGTTGGTTGCCGACAACCTACAGTTCATGTCTGGTCTGTTCGATCACGTCGCGCACCTTGGTCAGCGTCTGATCCGTCCGCGAGGAGATGCGTAAGACCGTCATCATGAAGAGGCTGTCCAGAATTGCCAGCTGCGAGATCAAGGAGTACATCCCCTCCGAGCGGTAATTGACCTCATCCGTCAATGACAGGAAGGAAACATCTGCCGCTTGGGCCAACGGCGACCCGCTGTAGCTGGTGATGGCAATGACCGTGACCCCATTATTATTTAATTCATTCACAATATTTAACGTCTCATGATTACGTCCCGAATGGGAAATAATGATGGCACAGTCGTCCTTACCCAATTTTGCTGCTTGCATCAGCTGGATATCGTAGTCTGGATAAAAGGCCACGTTGAGTGAGGTCCGTAAAAATTTATGATAGCCATCCAAGGCCGCAATCGACGACCCCCCTAACCCAAAGAACGTCACCGACTGGGCATGGATCAACTTCAAGACTGCCCGCGCCAATTCATGTTCACTCAGCGCCTCGTTGGTGGCCTCCAAGGAATGAATCGTATAGCGGAACGTCTTATTGGCAATCGTTGACAGCGAATCACCCTCGTCTAGTTCTGGAAATGAACTAACTTGCGGTGTGTCTTCAATCGCCATATGGGCTAAGGCCATGGTAAACTCGCGATAGTTGGCATAATCCATGCGTTTGACGAACCGTGAAATCGTCGCCGTGGACACACCGGTCGCACTCGACAGTTCTTTGATAGTCATTTCACTCACGACGCCTGGATTATCCAAAGCGAGCTGGGCAACTTTCTTTTCTGTTCGGGACAATTGATCATAGGTCCCGCGAATCTTGCCAATCGTTGAACGCGCGATGGTCGCCGCCCCCTTTCTAACAGCATTTTGCTGCGGTGATTCACTTTTTGTAAACATTTTACATCAAAAGCCTTGAAAAGTGAAACTTTTTTACATATAATAGCGTTGTCAGAAAAATTTCGCATCATGCAAAGGAGATTAATTTCATGAAACTCGGATTAATTGGTTTAGGTAAGATGGGTCTTAGCCTCGCAGAAAACGCTATGGATCACAACCACGAAATCGTTGGTTACGATTTAAACAAAGATTTTGTTGACAAGGCAGTTGCTGCAGGTGCTGAAGGCGCCGATAGCTTAGAAGACATGGTTGCTAAGTTACCTTCACCTAAGATTGTTTGGGTCATGGTTCCAGCCGGCAAGCCAACGGATTCCACGATTGAATCATTGAGCACGTTGCTCGGCAAGGGCGACATCTTGATTGATGGTGGGAACTCTTACTACAAGGATTCTCTTCGTCACAACGAAATCTTAAAAGCCAAGGGTATCGACTTCTTTGACTGTGGGACTTCAGGTGGTATGGAAGGTGCACGTTCACACGGTAACTTCATGATCGGTGGGGACAACAAGGAAGCCTTCGAAACGATTCGTCCATTATACGATGACATCGCTGAAAAAGACGGTTACCTTTACACCGGCCGTGCCGCTTCAGGTCACTACTTGAAGATGGTCCACAACGGTATCGAATATGGTGAAATGCAAGCCATCGCCGAAGGTTTTGAAGTGCTTGAAGCTTCTGACTTCGACTACGACAACGAAGCCGTTGCCAAGGTTTGGAGCCACGGTTCTGTTATCCGGGGCTGGCTCATGGAATTGGCTGAAGAACAATTTGCCAAGGATCCTGAACTTGAAAAGATCGCTGGCCGCATGCATGCTTCTGGTGAAGGTCAATGGACTGTTCAAGAAGGTTTGGACAGCCACGTTCCAACGCCAGTTATCGCCTTAGCCTTAATGATGCGTTACCGTTCAATGCAAGATGACACCTTCACTGGTAAAGTGGTTTCTGCTTTACGTAACGGTTTTGGTGGCCACGCAATGGACAAGGCTGGCAAATAATACTTTTTAATTAGCGACACGAAAGGAAGAGCTCTATGGACTACATGATTGGGGTCGATATTGGTACTACCAGTGTCAAGACCGTACTTTATGATACTGCGGGTCAGATGCAAGGCTATTCAAACAACCTTTATCCCCTCTATCAAGATGTGCCCGACATGGCCGAAGAAGATCCAGATGAGATTTTCTCCGCAATGATCGATGGGTTAACCACGGTAATGCGCAAAGCAGATTTGAAGAACGGCAAGATTCAAGGTGTCTCCTTCTCAGCTGCCATGCACAGTCTGATTCTGTTAGATGAAGACCACAAGCCGCTGACCCGAGCAATTACTTGGGCTGATAACCGTGCGGTGAAGTACGCGGATGAATTACGTGAGAACGGTGTGGGTAAGCAACTTTACGAAAAGACCGGGACACCAATTCACCCAATGACGCCACTTAGCAAATTAATCTGGTTACGCAATGACCAACCTGACTTGTTCAAGCAAGCCCGTTGGTTCGTCGGTATCAAGGAATACGTTTTATACCGTTTGTTCGGTGTACTCCAAGAAGACTACTCCATTGCCAACGCCACTGGTCTGTTCAACATCTTTAAGATGGACTGGGACGACCAAGCCTTAGAAGTTGCCGGGATTACCCGTGACCAATTACCTAAATTGGTCGACACAACTGACCAAATCACTGGTATGAACGCAGATTACGCTGGTGTGATTGGTATGGACCCACAAACTCCCTTTATCATGGGTGCTTCCGATGGTCCCCTCGCCAACTTAGGGGTTAACGCCATTAAGCCTGGTGTCGTCGCTGTGACTATCGGAACTTCCGGTGCCGTGCGGGTCGTTACGGACAAGCCAAAGATCGATCCTAAGGGTCGGGTCTTCTGTTACTACTTGTCCAAAGACCACTGGGTTGTCGGTGGCCCTGTCAACAACGGTGGGATCGTCTTCCGTTGGGTTCGTGATCAACTCTTCGCACCAGAAAAGCTGACCGCTGAACAAATGGGTGTCGACTCTTACGACCTCTTAACTGAGATTGCTGCTAAGATTCCTGCTGGTTCCGACGGCCTGATCTTCCACCCATTCTTAGGTGGCGAACGGGCCCCTATCTGGGACGCTAACGCCCGCGGTTCATTCTTCGGTTTGACGCGGACCCACTCACGGGCACACATGGTTCGGGCAGCTCTTGAAGGGATTGTCTACAACCTGTACACCGTGATGTTGGCACTTGAAGAAGTCGTTGGCAAACCAACGAGCATTCAAGCGACCGGTGGTTTCGCACGTTCAGAACTCTGGCGCCAAATGCTGGCGGATATCTTTGAACAAGATGTCACGATTCCAGAAAGTCCTGAAGGGACGGCCTTAGGTGCCGCGACGTTGGGGATGTACGCGTTAGGCTTGATCGATGATCTCTCCGTTGTGAAGAACTTCATCGGTGTGGCTAACGTCCACCACCCTAACCCAGAGACTTACGATGCTTACCGGGCCTTGGTTCCGATTTACATTCGCCTTAGTCGGCAATTGCAATCAGAATACAAGAACATCGCTGAGTATCAACGGACCCACGTCCACCAAAAGAAGCAAAAATAAGTTAGCCGGTTTAGTTCTTTCAGAAACTAAACAAAAAAACTAATTTTTCGCAAGTAAATTGTATACAAATCGCATATAGTCTAGTACAATGTGTGTACAAAGTATTGAGAAGCCAACGCTTTCACGTTGGCTTTTCAAAATTCATTATATGAAAGGGCTTACTTCCTATGGAACTACTAGCTTCGCTTATCGGGGTCATCTTCTTATTGGTCCTTATTATTCGTTTCAAGATCAATACCTTTGTTTCCCTGATTTTAACTTCTGTCCTAACAGCGATTCTGTTAGGCATGAACCTCACCACCATCGCCACGACCATTGAGTCTGGGATTGGGAGCCAATTAGGTGAACTGTCCTTGGTCTTTGGTTTTGGGGCTATGCTGGGTCGGTTAGTTGCCGATGCCGGTGGGGCTTATGTGATTGCCACAACACTGATTGACAAATTCGGTAAGAAACGCCTTCAATTAGCTATTATGCTTGCTTCCTTTATTCTGGGGATTGCGTTATTCTTCGAAGTCGGAATGGTTCTGTTAATTCCTATCGTCTTTGCCATCGCCGTTGAAGCTGATGTGCCGATCCTGTACTTAGGGATTTCCATGGCAGCCGCTTTGTCTGTTACCCACGGGTTCTTACCGCCTCACCCGGCACCAGTTGCCATTGCGCAAGTCTTGGGCGCCAATGATGGTAAGGTCCTCCTGTTCGGTTTAGTGGTAGCGATTCCAGCCGCCATCGTTGCCGGACCATTGTTTACGAAGTTAGCGCAAAAGTTTGCACCAACTGCCTTTCAACAAAAAGGGAACTTGTCTTCATTAGGTGAAGTCAAGACCTTCAAGCCTTCTGAAGCACCTAGCTTCGGCTTATCCGTCTTAACTTCCCTCTTCCCAGTTATCTTGATGGCTATCACGACCATTTACAAGATGACTGTTGACGGTGGGGCTACTCCTACCAAGAACGCCACCATGTTGGACCAAATCGTGGCCCTGATTGGTGACCCAGCCATCGCCATGTTAATTTCACTGATGGTTGCGATGTTTACCATGGGTTGGGGTCGGAAACGTAAGACCGCTGACATCATGGCAACCTTGGAAAATGCCGTTAAGTCAATCGCTATGCTGCTGTTAGTTATTGGTGGTGGTGGGGCCTTCAAACAAGTCCTCATCGACGGTGGTGTTGGTAAAGAAGTTGCCAAGCTCTTTATCGATTCCAACATGTCCCCACTGATCTTAGGTTGGTTAGTCGCTGTGGTTCTGCGGGTGGCTTTAGGTTCCGCCACTGTTTCCGCACTGACCGCCGCCGGAATCGTTGCCCCATTGATGGCCCAATCCGGTGTTGACCCTGCCTTGATGGTACTGGCCATTGGTGCTGGTTCCTTAGCCGCTTCTCACGTTAACGATGCTGGTTTCTGGATGTTCCGGGAATACTTCGATTTGACGGTTAAGCAAACGCTGAGCATCTGGACCGTGCTGGAAACTGTGATTTCCATCGTGGGTATCCTGATTGTTCTGCTGTTGAACATGGCATTCCACTAGAATTTTTCTGACAATTAATTCGAGCGTTATCTAATCCGCTGCCCAGTTTGGGGTGGCGGATTTTTTGCGATATTGTGCTACCTGGCCGCCTTACCGTTCGCCAAATATGGGCTTTGATAGTGGTTGTCACTGAATAACACCACCAACTGGCCAGTAGTCTTGCGTTCGTATTCGTCGTCCTCCTGACTTTTCACATCGCATAAATAACCTGTTAGCCCACCATTCCCAGCCCTCTAGTTCGGGCCAACAATCTACCCAACCTCCACCCATTAGCCGCTAAATGGCTGACAACCACAACTAGCCCACCCTTTACTCACTAAGTTGTGCCCAATCTAATTCTCAGGAAAATTTCACGCTCCCCACCGACATCGTCTAAAAATCCGTGCTATAATAGTTGAATCAGTCATTTGAGAGAAGAGAGGCGTCAAGAGTTTGGCAAAAGAGTTACGCCGAGAAATCGGCACGTTTACCGCCCTGGCAACCGTCATGGGAACCGTGATCGGTGGCGGGGTGTTCTTTAAGACCGCTAGTGTCGTGGCCGCTAACCATTCGGCCAATATGACGCTCGTGGCTTGGCTTTTAGGTGGGTTATTGACCATCTGTGCTGGCTTGACCAGTGCGGAACTGGCCGCCGCGATTCCCCGTACTGGGGGCGCGATGCGTTACCTGGAGTACGCTTACGGTAAGCCCGTGGGTTTCTTGATGGGTTGGGCCCAATTACTGGTCTACTATCCCGCCAACATTGCGGCACTGTCGATTATTTTTGGCACGCAATGGGTGGCCCTATTTCACCTGGACAGCAGTTGGCAATTACCGGTAGCCATTATCTGTGGCCTCAGCATCACGGGGCTAAACTTCCTGGGGGCCAAGGTCGGCGGCTCCGTGCAGTCAGTCGCATTGATTTTTAAATTGATTCCCATCATCGTCATTGTCGGCATTGGCTTATTTGTGCCGGCCAACGACCCCATCCAGTGGTGGCCCATTACGACCGGCGACCATCTTAACTGGGGCAGTGCCTTCAGCTCCAGCTTACTGGCAACGATGTTTGCGTATGATGGCTGGATCAGCATTGGTAATATTGCCGGCGAAATGAAACACCCCGAACGCGACCTGCCCCGCGCCATCGTTATTGGTCTAGCGGGTATCACTATCATCTACACGTTAGTCAACTTAGTCTTTCTCAAGACCCTACCGATCGACCTGATTGCTGGTAATCAAAATGCCGCGGCCGATGCTTCCATGAAGTTGTTCGGTCAATTTGGGGGTAAACTGGTCACGATTGGCATTCTCATCTCCGTTTACGGGGCCATCAACGGCTATACGTTGACCGGGATGCGGGTACCGTTTGCCATGGCCGAAGAAGACAGCCTGCCATTTTCCAAATACTTCCGGCGCCTGTCTCGCCGGACCTACGTCCCCTACTTTGCTGGGACCGTGCAGTTTGTCATCGCCCTCATCATGATGTTGATGGGCAGCTTTGACCTGCTGACCGATATGCTGGTCTTTGTCATGTGGTGTTTCAACTGTTTGCTTTTTATCGCCGTATTCAAGCTCCGGCGAACGGAACCCGAATTGGTACGCCCTTATCGCGTGCCCGGGTTCCCCGTGATTCCGTTGATTGCCCTGTTGGGTGGACTCTTTATCCTAGTCACCACCCTGGTCACCGAAACTGGCTTGGCCATCACGGGTCTGGCCCTTACCTTGATTGGCTTGCCAGTCTACTATTGGCATCAACATCATCAGACGGTGGAATAAACATCTAGTCGGTACCTGACACCTACAGTGGCATTTATCAGCAGTGACTAGCCATTGGTCATACCGATGATTGGCCGCCGTACTAACGACCACTTTTACCAAAGAAATCGTTAAACGAAATCTATAGTCCCAAAAACCTCCTGTCCGGTCTAAACCGAGCAAGAGGTTTTTTCGTTCATCATTAAATTGGTCAGTTTCTCACGCTACAACCCCCGCTGACTGGGCTCACCCCAACCGCGGTTAGTAATGTAGCGGTGTCGGCAACGGTGGTAAGTCAGGAAATAACTGGTGCAAGCGGGTATTGGGATCCGCCACGTGGGTTTCCCGGTCCTCCAACACCTGCGTCACCCCATCAAAGGTGAACATCAACAAGTCGGCCCCGTTCTCATCGCGGACCTGGTAGAATTGCACACCGGCTTGAAGCGCCGTCAAAATGAAGCGTTGAGCCTGGTCACTCAACTGGGCCAGTTGTGGCAAGAGCGCCGGCGCACTGATGCGGTCATGATACCATTTGCGCGCCACTGCCTGACCAAACTTCATCAGACTGCCCTGGGCCACGTGTTCCAGTAATTTAGCCGCCGGGGTCAGCTCGGGGTGCATCAAGACCTCTTCTAGATCATCGATGATTTCCCACTGTTCCGTGTGCGTCGCCAGTGCATTGGCCATCGCCCGCATCTCCGCAAAAATACGGATACCCTCTGTTTGATATTGTGTGGGGTCTAGTGGATTCTCCAACGCGACGGTCTGGTTTTTGACCCGCGCAGCCGCGAGCTCGGTCGGCAAATCAGCCGGCAATGGTTGCGTCAACAGGTATAACATGAAAATTTTTAGGAAGTACAACATGTGGCGACTGACCCCATTGGGCGTGAACGGCGTATTGTCAAAATCCCGCAATTCCAGGTAGCGGATGCCGCCCGTCTGAAAGTCATGGGCGTTTGCCTGTCCCTTGAGCCGTACCGGGCCGTAAAACTCGTGAGCCGAGAAGTAGGTCCCGTCGTCAATAAAACGCTGGAGCTGGCCTAAATGGGCCGCTAACGAGGTGTAAGTCACCTGTTCCTGGTCGAAATTCACGAAACCAAAGCGACTATTGCGGATGCTTCGGACGGGGTGTTGCAATTCCGGTGGCAACGGGTCAAAGAACCCCTTTTCCGCAATCGGGCTGGCACCAAACAAGTAGGTCAGCAGCCACTGGTAGCGGACAAAGTTTTGGGCGATGCGAAAATACAGCGCATTCTTAAAGGCCACCAGTGACGAAAATTCTTGGTCATAATGGCTATACAAGCGGTGAACGACCGGGTCTGGCAAGCTGTAATTGACGTGGACCCCGGTCAAACAGCCGTGCTGTAAGCCATATTTCTTGATTAAATATTCACGGTAGGGCCGAATGGCTGGGCGATCAAAGTGATCCGCAATAAATTGCAGGTCGGTTTCGTCCATGACCGGCGGCATGCTCAGCGGCCAGATGCGGTCATCACCTTCCAATGACCGGTACGCCACCGTTTGTAAGGTATCTAATTGGTCGAGGGTCCCCCCGATATTGGGATTGGGATCCGTGATGACTTCCAACTGGCTTTCCGTGAAGTCTGTTTGCAAATACGGGTGAAAGGTCCGCGAACCCAGCTGACTGGGATGTGGGCGCCGGCTCAATCGGCCGTGCTGGTCGATCCGCTGCTCCTCGATTTCCAAGCCAACTAAGCTGTGATACAGCTGTTCCGAAAGATTTTCTGCGCGAATAACTGCTAATAAGTTGTCCAGCATGACGGTACATCCCCTAACTGTCAAGATGAGTGTGACAAACGCTAAAGGTCGTCAGTCGACTAGCACTGGGCCTGCCCGGTCGTGACTGCGACCGACTCGCTTCCAATCTTTAGTTAACCTAAAGTGTAAACAATATTGGCGCCCATGTCACTCATATTTAGTCACTTTTTTCAAAAAGATTCAGTGACCGTCTTATCCCCGTGAATTGGGCGAAAAATAAGCGTAACTGGCCGCCTCTCAGCTGGAGGCCCCCACTGTTGCAACAAAAAGACCAGCTAGCCCGTAGCCAGTTGGTCTTGTCGTGGAGATGAAGCTATCGTAATGCCTACCGCACCGTTTCGTGAATCAGCGTGATTGGTTCTGCTGAATCGCTGATTTCGATGTTGTCATAGAGCATCTTCTTGATGTCATCAACGTTTTCCCGGTTGCTGTAGATGGTCAGTAAGGTGTCGCCGGCCTTGACCGCGTCGCCCACCTTCTTGTTCATCATGATACCAACCGCGTAATCGAGCTTGTCGTCAGCCTTTTGCCGGCCACCACCGAGTAACATCCCGGCGATCCCCATTTCATCGGCTTCGACCTTGCTAACGACCCCGTCAGTCTTAGCTGGCAGGGCAATCTTGTACTTGGCTTGTGGCATGATTTCTGGGTGGTCGATGACGTTCCGGTCGCCGCCTTGTGCCGCGATCATGTCACCAAACTTCTTCAGTGCTGAGCCATCTTCAATGGTCTTTTCACACATCGCCCGTGCCGTCTTCAAATCGTCGGCCTTGCCGGACATGACAACCATGTGAGAACCCAAGGTCAAGACTAAGTCTGTGATGTCAGCGGGTGCTTGGCCCTTCAAGAGGTCGATGGATTCCTTGATTTCCAAGGCGTTCCCAATGGCGTTCCCCAGGGGTTGGTTCATATCGGAAATGATGGCCATGCAGTTCATGCCGACCCCTTTACCGATGCCCACTAAGGCTTTGGCTAATTCACGGGAATCGTCAAGGGTCTTCATGAAGGCCCCGGCACCGGTCTTCACGTCGATTACCAACGCGTCGGTCCCGGAAGCAATCTTCTTACTCATGATGGAGCTGGCAATCAGTGGAATAGAATCCACGGTATCCGTCACGTCACGCAAGGCGTAGATCTTCTTGTCGGCCGGCGCAATGTTTCCGGTAGCCCCGACGATAGCTAAGCCTTCGTTCTTGACTTGCTTCTTGAAGTCGTCTTCGCTGATTTCAACTTGGTATCCTGGAATCGCTTCCAATTTATCCAACGTGCCACCCGTGTGCCCCAGACCACGCCCAGAGATCATCGGGACAGGAATGCCCAGTGCGGCCACGATTGGGGCCAACGGAATACTGGTCTTGTCCCCAACACCACCGGTCGAGTGCTTGTCGACCTTAACGCCCGGAATACTGGATAAGTCCAAATGGTCCCCAGACTTCATCATAGCCATGGTCAGTTCTGACCGTTCGGCATCCGTCATGTCATTGAAGTACGTTGCCATTAAGAAGGCACTGGTTTGGTAATCGGGAATCTCTCCGGAAACGACGCCGTCAACGAAGGTTTGGATTTCTTCTTTAGTTAATTCGCCACCGTTACGTTTCTTATCAATAATGTCTACCATTCTCATGTTTCAGCCACTCCATTTCTAATTGGCCACCGCATTGGGTGACACTTTAAGTAGTTGTGCTGCTGCGTGTTGATCGATAATGAGACAATTCGGGTAGCCGCCTAACAAGGCCGCCTTAACGGCCGGGACTTTGGCATCCCCCGCTGCCACCAGAATCGAATGTTCCTTTTGCTTGAGACTGTCCAAATTGATGCCGATAGTCCGCTCATTCAGCGATGGATTGACGATTTCACCATTTTCGTCAATGTAGCGCGAGAAGATATCCCCCACTGCATGTTCCTGGAGCGCGGCCTTTTCCGGTTCGCTCAGGTAACCTAGCTGAAAGACTAACGCGTTATTGCGGACGGTCCCGACTGAGTAAATGGCGATATTGGCCTGCTCACCCAGCTCGAGGAGGTACTGAATGTGCCGTTCCTTCTCCACCAATTCCTTAGTTTGTTGGTGGTCGAAGATGACCGGCAACGGTAAGTACTGGGGCACGGCGTGAAAAGCGTTGGCAAAGGCGTCAATGCTTTCATAAGCGTACGTGTGCTCCGTGGAATAACTCACGCTCCCTTTGAGCTGAATCACCTCAACGCCGGTCAACGTATCCGGCGCTAAGTTAGACCCAATCGCATAAATCGTTTTCCCCCAACCGATCCCGATAACGTCGTGTTCCTGCACGATGTCTTCGAGATAGCGAGCCGCGTACGACCCCACGGCATTTAACAATTCCGCGTTGGCGGTCAACTGAGTTGGCACCACGTGAACTTCCACGTGATAGGCCGCGGTCAACGCCTGTTCCAGCGTCTGCACGTCCTGCACGGGGTCCACGATTTGAATCCGCACCAATCCTTGTTCACGAGCAAATTGAAGGAGCCGGGAAACTGTCGGCCGGGAAATTCCCAGTTGTTGAGCAATCTGACTTTGGCTCTGGTCAGCTTGATAATACATTTTCGCAACGGTCAACCCTTGCGCTAATCGCTGTTCCGTCGTCTCTGCCATCCCGTTTCCTCCTCACTATCATTTTTTGCAATCTGCTGTGACAAACCGCTTGTGTCAGTCAACGGTTAAGGGAGTCCGTCTCAAGCAGGCGCCTAATTAACCGTGAGTCATGTACAGCAAGCGGCTCATCTTATTTACTTTCAGAAAACGGGTGCGACACCGTGTCCGCACCCGTTAGTGTTTAACCTTTAACGGCTGTGTCTAACGCAACCTTGATCATGTCGTTGAAGGACTTTTCCCGTTCCTCAGGCGTCGTTGATTCACCGGTAATCAAGTGGTTACTGATGGTCAAGACGGATAAGGCCCGGACGTGGTACTTCGCTGCCAACATGAAGAGCGCTGTGGATTCCATTTCAGTAGCAATCACACCGTAATCAACCAGCTTTTGCCGGTCCATTTCATCGTTGTAGAACCGGTCTTCGGCTAAGACGTTGCCGACCCGAACGGGGATGTTCAAATCTTGGGCCACGTGGTAAGCCGTATCCAGCAAGCCAAAGTCACTGATTGGCGCATAGTAGATGCCAGGGCCAAACGTGTTTTGGATGATGGATGAATCGGTCGTAGCTGCTTGTGCCAGCACCACGTCACGAACGTGAACATCTGGGCTCATCCCACCGGACGTCCCGACCCGGAACAAGGTCTTAGCACCGTAGTCTCTGATCAGTTCGTTAGCGTAAATGGAAATTGAAGGAATCCCCATCCCCGTTCCTTGAACGGAAATGCGTTTGCCCTTGTAAGTCCCGGTATAGCCGAAGCAGTTCCGGACCTTATTGTAGCAAACTGGGTTTTCTAAGAAGGTTTCAGCAATGTACTTTGCCCGTAATGGGTCACCTGGCATTAAAACAGTATCAGCAATGTCGCCTTTTTTCGCTTCAATATGATTACTCATGATTAGTTCCTCCTAAAATGGTTGTTCACTATTTCAAGTCTGCTAAGAAACTGTGGCCTTCATCGTTGCCAGCCACACCAAAGTTATCAAGCACAGTTGCGCCAAAGTCAGCAAATGGTGACCGAACACCTAAGCTCCCACCTTGCTTAAAGCTTGGTGAGTAGACCAGCAATGGCACTTGTTCACGGGTGTGATCGGAACCCTTGAAGGTTGGGTCGTTCCCGTGGTCAGCGGTGATCATCAACAGGTCATCGTCATGCATGTTGTCTAAGACGGTCCCCAGGCGTTTGTCAAAGTCCATCAGGGCTTGACCGAAGCCTTCAGGGTTGCGCCGGTGACCATACATGGCATCGAAATCAACCAAGTTAATGAAGCAAAAGCCGGTAAAGTCTTCGGCCATGACGTGATCGACGTGGTCCATCCCGTCCATGTTGCTTTCGTTGTGGTAGCCTTCGTCAATCCCGTGACCAGAGAAGATATCGTTGGTCTTGCCGACAGCGACCACGTGAACACCAGCCTTTTGCAAGCGATCCAAGTCGGTTTCGTCGGTAGGTTCCAACGTGAAGTCCCGCCGGTTAGCGGTCCGCGTAAAGTGTTGGGCATCAGGACCCACATATGGCCGGGCAATGATCCGCCCAACTAAGTATTCTGGACCGTTGACCAAGGAACGAGCGTACTCACAAATCTTGTAGAGTTCATCCAACGGAATGACATCTTCATGAGCTGCGATTTGTAAAACGGAGTCGCCAGAGGTGTAGACGATCAGGTCGCCCTTAGCCATCTGTTGTTCCCCTAATTCAGCGATGATCTTGGTCCCAGATTCTGGCCGGTTACCAATGACTTTGCGGCCAGAGAATTTTTCCAATTTGTCGATGATGTCGGCTGGGAAGCCATTCGGGAACGTGCTAAGCGCCTTACGAACTGGCAAGCCCATCATTTCCCAGTGGCCATCCATGGAATCCTTACCGGCTGAGACTTCGCGCATCTTACCGTAGTAAGCGTGCGGGTCGTCAGCAACGGGCACACCTTCGATTGGCGTGTCGCGCAGGTTAGATAACCCAATCTTAGCCAAGTTCGGTAACGCCAGCTTGCCAGCAAAATGTTGGCCGACGTGACCCAACGTGTCAGAACCTTCATCGTCGTACTTAGCGGCATCGGGAGCGGCCCCGGTACCCACTGAATCCATGACTAAACCAAAAATGCGTTTGAACTTCATACCTACATACCCGCTTTCAAAAAATTAAGTCTAATAGCCTGCCTTGGCACCTGCGTCGGCACCGGTCAAGATAGCGACCGTCGCACTGACACCTAAACGACTGGCACCGGCATCGATCATTTCTAAGGCTTCGTCCCAGCTGTGAACACCACCGGAAGCCTTGACGCCTAACCGGTCACCAACGGTCTCACGCATCAACTTCACGTCTTCGACCTTCGCACCGGCAGTGGAGAACCCAGTGGACGTCTTAACGAAGTCAGCGCCGGCCTTTTCACTCAGCTTGCAGCCTAAGACGATTTCGTCCTTGGTCAACAGGCAAGTTTCCAAGATAACCTTCAAGAGCTTACCCTTGGCGTGAACGGCATCAGCCAAGGCCTTGATGTCGGCTTCAACAACATCATTGTTCCCCGACTTCAATTCACCGATATTGATGACCATATCAATTTCTTCGGCGCCGTCGTCAATAGCCTTGTTGGCTTCGAAGACTTCACTATCCGTGGCCATGGCCCCTAATGGGAAGCCGACAACGGCGATTGGATTGACGTCGCTGTCCTTCAATTGTTCAGCAACGAATGGAATCCAGTAAGAGTTAACGCAGACAGAAGCGGTGTCAAATTGCTTGGCTTCGTCACAGGTTTGTTTAATGCTGGCCTCGGTGGCATCAGCTTTTAAGTTCGTGTGATCAATGTATTTTGCGACTTGTGCTTTGGTTAATGTCATTATATGAAACCCCTTTCATTTATCACCAATAGCATACCGGATAGCTGCACATTTGTAAACCCCCGGATTGAACCGCTGTTCAAAATCGTGAACGAACGTGCAGGGGGTGGGCGAAAAAGTTTCACTTATTGGGTTAATCGTTTTACTTAATCAAAGCCCGTCGTGATAGCGTTTTCAAAAATTCTTGTGAAATCTGATAGTTCATGGGGACGACGTTGAAGGGCCTCATTTTTACGGTAAAAAATTTTTAAAAAAAATCGGCCGGACACGATTATCCAGTCGATTTTGCGTTAAATTTCAATGATTTAGTCAGGCATCTGATCACGGATGGCCTGGCCGACTTCGGTATTGGTCGGGCAGAACAGCGCGTGCTTCTCACTAACATAATACGTATCCCACTTATCAGAAATAGCTTGATAGGTGGCTGCGGTAAATTCACTCTTCATCATTCGCACTTGCAACGGTGCAGAGAACATATTCTGGGTCACGTAGGGAAAGCCGTCCTCATCGTAAGGTACATTATCGACGTGATAGAACGTCAGTCCGTTCACTTGGCCTTTCAAATCTGGCAAGCTGAGCCATTCCTGCCAAGAAATATGTTTGTTGGTCTTGATGTAGAATTTCGTGCTGGTTGACGTCGTGGCCGGCGTAGTCTGCGATTTGCTAGACTGCCCTTTCCCACTGGTTACTGCAGGGGTTGTTTGTGTTGCTTCGGCAGTACTACTAGTAGAACGCGTCGTCGCAGATTTTCGCGTTGGCTGTACCGAGTTAGTCGTGTTTGTAGAGCGTTTCTTGGTAGCCTTCTTTGGTCGACTGTAGACTAGATACTTTTCGTTTACCCAGACGCCCTTTCCTTTATACGTCACGTAAACATACTCATAGTTACCTAAAGACATGGCCTTAATCTGATGAACCACTTTATTTTTCTTCGTCCCCAGGCGATACGCCCGCTTCAAACGATACCGGTTATGCTTTACCTTATGTAGTGTATAGGCGTAGTGCTTGTAACCAGATTTGCGGAACTTAAACGTATTCCGTGCCCACGCGTGCATCCAATTCAGTCGATAACTCTTAGCGGCCTGCGCTGGCTGAGGCACCAAGCCACCGCTAATTAATCCGCCTAGAACTAACAATCCAACGATACTTTTCTTCATACAATCCATCCCCTACCGGCTTCTACCGAGGCCAATTTGTGTATCGGACGCCTTCATCTTCAAGCAATGCGCCACTGACACAACCTCTTTAGTCTACCCACAGTAGAATGCGTTGTCAACAATCGCTCGCCTAAAAAGTTCAGGGGTCTAACCCTATGTCCTGTTGTTACCAGAACCGCCCCATTGCATTTGTCTTGACCCCATCACCAGAAGCTGGTAAGCTAACGCACAATAATAGATTTACCATTAATCTACTAACGACTCATATCTTTCTACTGTAAAACCTTTTCGCTATGCCGTAATTAAGGACAGGAGGTTGGTAAGGTCAACACCCAATCATCAAATAATCATCTTACCCAACAGTTTACGGGCGCAAAAAAATCGCCAGGGAATATCCCTCGCGACGTTAGCAGCCTAATTCCCTAATGGAAATTAGCTATGACTCCTCCCAATGGTTCAAGCGATCTACAGCTTATCCTTAGCCGCACGCTGCCGTAAAGCGTGGATAAAATCACTCTTTTTACCAAAAAAGAGACAGTTCTGTGGGACCTGATAGAGTGCCGATAAGCGCTCAATCGTTTGAATTCCGAGGTTCGAACTGTCCCGTTCCCAAGCAGCCAGCGTTTGGTAATGGATTCCTAAGCAAGCCGCAGCTTCCTTTTGCGAGTACCCGGCATTGTGCCGAGCGGCTTCCAGTGTCATTTGCACCTTATCCATCACGGACTCCTCCTTACAAACACTTTCACATCTTAAACGAGTTTATTCGTTTTGTCAATTGCTGTTTAATAATTAGGGGTGTTTTTTAAGTTTTTTTCGCACAAATTTGCTTGTATTCTCGCAATTCGTTATAATGACGATATAAAGAACCATTTTACTAAAATTAGACAAAGGAGTGAACGTCGTGCCCCGCCATGAACTATCGCCTTTTGAAAAAAATATTCGCCGAATCATTGCACAAAATTTAAAGGCAGCCAGCCACGATATTACGCAAGCTGAGCTAGCGGGGAAAACCGGCATTCCCACCTCAACTCTGTCCGGCTACTTTGCGCAACGCTCCACCCCCAGCCCCGCTAACGTTGAAAAGCTGGCAACCGCGCTTGGCATACATAAATCCGCTATCGATCCGCGGTTTGATGAAGATTTGTTGGATAACAACATCAACTTCGAAGCCGTTTTCGCGCAGCTGTCTCCTCAACGCCAACGGTCCGTCTTGATGTATGCGAAGCAACAACTCCAAGCCCAGCTGGCTGGGTTAAAGTAGCCCATCCGCTAGGACTGACCAAAAACAGCGCCACCACTGATTTTTTCAGTGATGACGCTGTTTTCTTTGGTTAAAAATTCACCTAAAATTTTACTTCTTCACTAACACCGTCACGGATTCCACGTGCGGCGTCTGTGGGAATTGGTCAACGGGTTGAATTGGCCCGTCGATGTCGTAACCGAGCTCTTGGAAACGGGCCACGTCACGCACCAAGGTTGCTGGGTTACAGCTGACGTAGACGACCTTCTTGGGTCCCATCTTGGCGGTGGAGTCGATCAGACTTTCGGCCAGACCCTTACGTGGTGGGTCAACCACCACGACGTCAGGCTTGATGCCCGCTTCTTGCCACTTGGCCATTTGGTCTTCGGCCTTGTCTACGGCAAATTCAACGTTCGCCAAATGGTTCTTTTGGGCGTTGACCTTGGCGTCTTCGATGGCTTCGGGCACGATATCGACCCCGTAAACGCGCTTGGCATGCTTGGCTAGGGCCAGCGAAATCGTCCCAATCCCACAGTAGGCATCGATCACGGTTTCCTTACCGGTCAGGCCGGCCTTGTCGATGGCCATTTGGTACAGCTTTTCCGTCTGTTGCGGGTTCACTTGGTAGAAAGACCGCGCCGAAATGGCGAAGGTCAAGCCCATCAAGGTATCCTCAATCGTTGGCTTACCGTACAGCGTCCGGGTCACGTTCCCCATGATGACGTTGGTCTTCTTAGCATTGACGTTTAAGACGATGCTCGTGACCTCTGGCAAGGCTTTGTGGATCTGGTCGACTAATTGGTCTTGACTTGGTAATTTCTGCTGACGACTGATTAAAACGATCATCATTTCATGACTGTAGTACCCGCGGCGAACCATGATGTTCCGGATGACACCCTTGTCACTGATTTCGTTGTAAGCCGGAATTTCAAATTGGCGCAGTAAATCACGGACCTTCACGATGGCATCATCAATGGCGGGGTCTTGGATGTAGAAGTCCGTCAACGGAATCAGCTCATGACTGTGTTGACGATAGAATCCCGTTTCCAGCTTCCCTTTGATCATCCGCACCGGCACTTGTGCCTTATTCCGGTATTGCGTCGGGTTGGCCATCCCCAGGGTTGGGGCCACGTCAACGTCTTGGTGCGCCTTACTGAACAGTTCTTCAATCTGGTGTTGCTTAAATTTCAATTGGGCCGGGTAAGCCAGGTGTTGCAGTGGCGCGATTCCCGTTTGCCGGTAGGTCTTGTCCACGTCCTTGACCCGGTCGGCTGATTCGCTCTGCCATGAAATGGCGCGGGCAAAGCCGTAGTGGCTCTGAACCTTGGTCACTTGAATCGTGATGTCTTCGCCAGGTAAGGCGTTTTCGATAAATAACGGGAAGTCGTCGACCTTGGCCACACCCATCCCCTGATAAGTCAGGTCGGTGATGGTCACGTCTAGGCGTTCGTTTTTACTGACTGGTGCTTTTGTTTTCATAATAACCTCAATTTCTTTAATCAGAAAGGGACTTTGCTGCTCATTCGTCGCGCAAAATCCCTTCCAGTAACTATCTATAACCCGTTTAGTCTTCGGACTGTTCGTCTTGGTCCTCTGGTAAACGCTCAACTTGCTTCACGAAGTTTTGCTCCGCGGCCAGCAATTCTGGTGACTCGCTAGTGACGGCCGCATCCGGAATATCATCCAGATTAGCGTACATCTCAATGTGTTGCCGCAGGTTGCGGAACTTCATTGGAGCGTCACCACCGTATTCGCCATCCAGGTTGATCATCATGCGGTCTTCAACCGGCCGTGCGACCACCTTACTGGTCTTCTCGTAAATGATGTGCGGATCATTGATGTGCTTGCCCCCGTTGAGGACCAGGCCCATCAGCCGCAAAATTTCCGGCATGCTGGCTGTCTTCACGATGATCATCGTGAACTTGCCATCATCTAGCGCCGCGTCGGGCACAATCTGCTCGAAGCCGCCGATAGAATTAGTCAACGCCAACAAGAACATCGACGCCTTCCCGCGGAAATGGCCACCATCATAGGTCAAGTCCATTTCAATCGGCTTGATGCGGGGCAACAGCTCGGCGCCCTTCATCAGGTAAGCCAGATAACCGAAAATGGACTTCAAGTTAGACGGCACGTCGTAGGTCAGTTCCGTCAACAGGCCCCCGCCAGCGATATTGATAAAGTAGGTATCGCCAGCCTGGCCAATGTCCATCTTGATGGTTTGGTCTTTCAAGACGACCTTGGCTGCTGCTAACGGGTCTTCCCGCGGAATGTGCAGCGCTCGGGCATAGTCATTCGTGGTACCGGCAGGAATGATGGCCATCTTGGGACGATGAGGTAAGCCAGCCAAACCGTTGACGACCTGGTTGATGGTCCCGTCGCCCCCGGCCGCAACGACTAACTCAAAGCCGGCTTTGGCCGCCCGAGTAGCTTCGTCGCGTGCTGAATTTGGTGCCGCAGTGGTCGCGTAAGCGCTGGTTTCGTACCCCGCTTGCTCGAACACCGCCAAAATATCGATTAGGTCTTTCTTCAACGCCTCGCGTCCTGAAGTCGGATTATAAATGACCCGTGCCCGTTTACGCATGATGTGCCTCCATGTTCTATTGCTGTAATGCGGCCATTAACAATTTGTTAACGACTTGTGGGTTGGCTTGCCCGTGCGTTTGCTTCATGATTTGACCCACTAAGTAGCCCACGGCCCGCTTTTTCCCGTTGTTAAAGTCTTCGATGGATTGCGGATTAGCCGACAAAACATCGTCGATGATCGGTTGTAATTTGGCTGGATCTGACAGTTGAACCAAACCGTGTGCTTCCACGTAGGCCTTAGGTTCTTCACCATTGGTAATGGCCTTGAAGACCTTCTTAGCCATCTTGCTTGAAATGGTGCCGTCAGAGATCAAATTGATCATCCCGGCCAAGTTAGCTGGTGTCAGCTTCGTCGCCTGTAAGTCAACTTGCTTTTCGTTCAGGTACGCATTCACGTCCCCTTGCAGGTAGTTGGCCGCCATCTTCGGATCAGCCTTTAAAGCGACCGTGGCATCGAAGAAGTCAGACATTTCCTTGGTCTGCGTGATGACCATGGCGTCGTAATCCGTTAAGCCCAGTTCGTTGACGTAACGTTCACGCCGCTTCCCTGGCATTTCTGGCATTGCGTCGCCCAATTCCTTGATCCAGTCATCACTGATATTCAGTGATGGCAGGTCGGGTTCTGGGAAGTAACGGTAGTCATCTGAGCCGGCCTTGACCCGCATCAGAATCGTTTCGCCGGTCTTTTCGTCAAACCGCCGCGTTTCTTGTTGCACAGAACCACCGGACATCAAGACTTGTTGTTGTCGCTTTTCTTCGTACTCTAGTCCCCGTTGGACGTAGTTAAAGGAGTTCAAGTTCTTCAGCTCAGTCTTGGTCCCGAACTTCTTTTGGCCAACTGGCCGCACGGAGATGTTGACGTCGACCCGCATGGACCCTTCTTCCATCTTCACGTCAGAAATCCCGGTAAATTGGATCCGTTGACGTAAGGCTTCCAGGTAAGCGTAGGCTTCGGCTGGTGAAGCAATGTCTGGTTTCGACACGATTTCAATCAGTGGCGTGCCTTGCCGGTTCAAATCGACGTAGGAGTAGTCCCGTTCGTGGGTGTTCTTCCCGGCATCTTCTTCGATGTGCATTTCGGCGATCCCGATTTTTTTCTTCACGCCGTCCACGTCGACTTCGACCCAGCCATCGTGACCGATAGGCTTGTCAGATTGCGTGATTTGGTAGGCTTTCGGGTTATCCGGATAGAAGTAGTTCTTCCGGTCAAAGTGGGTGTGTTGTTCCACCGTGGCGTGCAATGCCAGTGCGGCAATGATACCATCAGCGACCACGCCCTTGTTGGTGGTTGGCAGTACCCCAGGATACCCCCAGTCGATGACGTTGGTATTGGCGTTAGGGTCAGCACCATAAGCAACTGGTGACGGGCTAAAGATCTTTGAATTTGTCTTTAACTCAATGTGGACTTCTAGTCCAATCGTGGTTTCAAAGTTCATTAGTTTTGACCTCCTAACGTGGGTACTTGTAAATGAAAGTCGGTGTTTTGTTCGAAGGCGTAACCCGCTTTGTACAGCGTGCTTTCGTCAAATGGCCGACCAATTAATTGCATGCCGACTGGCAAGTTGTTGCTGAAGCCAGCGGGTAAGGATAAGCCTGGCAAACCGGCTAAGTTGACCGGAATCGTCAAGACATCGTTCATGTACATGGTGATTGGATCCTTGATTTCGTCGCCGATACCAAAGGCTGGGGTTGGCGCAACGGGTCCCATGATGAAATCGTGGTCTTTCAAGACCGCTTTAAAGTCGTTGATGATGACCGTCCGGACCTTCGCTGCTTTTAAGAAATAAGCATCGTAGAACCCAGCGGATAAGGAGAACGTCCCTAACATGATCCGGCGCTTGACTTCTTCGCCAAAGCCTTCGGAACGTGACTTCACGTAGACGTCTTCCAGGTTCTTAACGTCCTTGGCCCGGTAACCGTAACGGATACCATCGAACCGTTGTAAGTTGGAAGACGCTTCGGATGAGGCGATGATGTAATAAGCAGCCACGCCATACTTGTTGTGCGGCAAGGAAACTTCATCCACCGTGGCGCCTAACTTCCGGTACGTATCAGCAGCGGCTAAAATGGCGGCCTTGACGTCAGGGTTGACCCCTTCGGCCAAGAATTCCTTAGGCAGCCCAATGCGCATGCCCTTGACACTCGTGGCGTCATTTAAGTCAGCCGCAAAGTCCGGCACTGCCTGCGTTGAACTCGTCAAATCGTGGTCGTCATGACCGGCAATGGCACTCAAAATCGTCGCGTTATCCTTGACACTGCGAGTCATCGGACCGATTTGATCCAAACTGGACCCAAAGGCGATCAGACCCCACCGAGAAACCCGACCGTACGTGGGCTTGATCCCCACGATACCGTTAAAGGCAGCCGGTTGCCGAATCGAACCACCGGTATCAGACCCCAAAGCAACGGGCACTTGACCCGAAGCCACTGCGGCCGCTGAACCACCAGAAGACCCACCGGGAACCTTGGTTTGGTCCCAAGCGTTCTTCGTGGTCTTGAAGGCGGAGTTTTCGGTTGACCCACCCATGGCAAATTCATCCAAGTTGGTCTTGCCGACCGTGATCATTTGGGCGTTTGCCAATTTTTCAGTTACCGTCGCATCGTAGACCGGCTTGAAGTTTTCCAAAATTTTGGAAGCCGCCGTCGTGGTCAGACCCTTGGTCACGATGTTGTCCTTCAACCCCACTGGAATCCCAGCCAGGGGTTGGTCGGCGTTAATTCCTTGTTGATCAATTTCGGCCGCTTGGTTCAAAGCAGCCTCTTCGTTTAAGTTTAAGAAAGCATCGATTTGAGGATCGGTTGCTTTAATGTTATCGAAAGTCGCCTGCGTTAATTCCTTGGCACTGATTTTCTTAGCGACCAGGTCAGCATGCAGACCAGCGAGATCTTTGTCAAAATAATTCATTTAGTCGTTATCCTCGCTTTCATCGATGATGGCAGGTACCTTAATAAAGCCACGAGCGGCATCTGGCGCGTTGTGCAACAGCGCTGAGCTCTGCCCCCAGTTATCGGCGACGTCCTCACGCATCACGTTGAGTTGGTCGGAAACGTTGCTGGTGACGTCAACACCATCGGTATCCACTTCACTCAGTGATTCAAACATACCGATAATGTCGTCCAATTGGGGCGTAAAGGCGTCCAATTCGGCATCCGTAAATTCAAGCTTTGCCAGACCGGCAACGTGTTGAACTTGTTCTCGATTAATTCGATTAGCCATCAATTATCCCTCTTTCTAATTTATCCGCAATTCACCGTTTATTCCAGACTACGCCAAGAATAAACATACATTGCCATTCTACCATATATCTGCGGTCCGCCAAAGATTATGCGTTAATTTTCTTCGGAGTTACGACGGTTTGTGCTGATTGGCCGCCTGCCGTTCACTAGAAATGAGTTGGAACGCTGAGGGCGCCGGTCCAAGCCAAAGGGCGGTCTTGGACCTCACCTTGAAGCCGGTAACCCACGTCTTCAAGATGCCAGTTCCCTAAGCGGCGTGAATCGTGCCGCTAAGGGAACTCCCACAGCTGAACTCATTTCTAGCGAACTCTCGGCTACAGTGGTGCCTGTCAACGAAAATCGTCATCACCATTTCGTTATCAGAAATAGTACATAAACTTGCGACCTACCCAACTGGCACGCCTCGCCGAAGACCTCACAGGGTTAGATGACTTGCGCGCGAACCGCTAGCCCTTACTCAAGCCATCGTTACCCCCTAATTCACTCACCAACTATTCACATGAACAACTGAAGTGAAAAGCGGACAACCGCGCACTCGTCACTCACAAACCAGGTGATGAATCCGCTGTCGTCCGCTTTTCTTGTCAATCAATTCATTTTAGTAACTGTTAAAGACGTGACTCGTAAACTTCTTGGCTCCACTGGCTCGTGACAGGAAGCTTTGTGTGCCGTCCGTTGAAGCCACCGTGATGTCGATTGGTACCCCGGATGGCAAGTACTTTTGTGCCGCCGTTTGGAGGTACTGCGTGAAACTAATGATTTCCGTTTGACTGTAGAATTGCGTCTGAATGTTGACGTGCATCCCCGTCAATGACTTGCCGTTGTAATGGGCTTGGGCAGTCACCCCACTCAAGTTCGGGAAGAAGTTCTCGACTTCAGTCTTGAAATTGGTGAACGCACTGGAATCATTGCTGTTCGGACTGCTTGACCCACTGGAAATTGGGAAGACGTAGTTCTTTTCGTCCATCGCCGTCCATTTGGCTACACTAGTCGTCCCCGCCTTGTTTTGCGAGTAGGCAATGAAGTCCCCGCCGACCAGGCTATCGTTGGACGCCTGCCGGTAAATTGCAACCACGATGGGCACGTTCTTCAGCGCTGACTTTTGCCGCAAGCGTTTGAGGACCGTGTTGGCAGCTTGCTTGGCGTACGCCTCACCCGCAGCCTTGGTGATCTTCGTTTCATAGGTCGCACCGTACTGCGTCTTCTTGTAATAATCCACGGAGTTGACCGCGATTCCTACAGTGACACCACCTAGATGCAGCTTGTTATTCTTTTGGGTCATGTAATCTTGTTCTTCAATCGCTTGAATGTAGATAGGATTCCGTTTAGTTGGCGACGTTGAGCCATTGCTCTTGGGGTTCAGTCCCGTCGGATTGGATTTACTCTTCCGGTCCAACCAATTTTGGACCGTCGACGTCGTCAGGTATTGCCCTTCTTGGAACACATAGCTCTTAGTCGAGAAGACCTTTTTGGACACGTTCAACATACCATTTTCAAAGCTCTTCAGGTTGTACGTGTTACCAGAGTCTTGACTATTCGTGACCCCTCGCGACTTACTCGTTTGGTAGTGGCCACTCTTAATGACCCCTTCGTAATCGCCATCACTGCTCTGTCCAGTCAGCTGGGTGCCGCCGGATTTACTCCCACCGGAAGTCCCGGACATACTGGAACTGCCTAAATTACCACACGCGGCCAAAAAGAGCGGCACTGCGGCTAACGCCAGAAAAGTTCGTAACCGTTTCACGACTTGTTTCCTCCTAAAATCATCATTTCGTTGCGTTCATCGCGGCCTGCAGTTGGGCTTCGTTCCACACGGGAACGTTGAGCGACTGGGCCTTGGTGAGTTTGCTACCGGCAGCTTCACCGGCAATCAGCAGATCCGTCTTCTTGGAGACACTGCCCGTCACGGTTGCGCCGTGTTGCTCCAACCAGGCCGTGGCTTCCGGCCGGGTCAGTTCCTGCAACTTACCCGTCAGTACGATTCGCTGACCGGCAAATTGCCCTTCGGTATCGACGGGCGTCGCGGCACCACTGGTATAAGTCATGTTGACGCCCACGGCGCGGAGTTCCGCGATCAGCTCTTGGACCTGCGTGTTGGCAAAATACGTCACCACACTATCCGCGATGATGCCCCCGACCGTATCAATAGCCGAGATCTGGTCACTGTCCGCGGCCATCAGACTACCGATGTCACCGAATTCAGCGGCAATCGACCGGGCAGCCTTGGCACCCACGTGACGAATGCCTAAGCCAAATAGCAAACGTTCTAATGAATTATTGCGACTATTATCAATCGCTGTCAAGAGGTTTTGGGCCGACTTCTCCCCAAATTTATCTAAAGTTAATAATTGATCGGTCGTCAACCGATACAAACTGGCCACATCATCGACCAATTTGCGATCAAACAGTTGCGCCACGATTTGTGGACCTAACCCAGCGATGTTCATGGCATTGCGGGAGGCAAAATGATTCATGCCTTCTGCCAATTGTGCCGGACACCGCGGATTAATGCAGCGCAGGGCCACTTCCTCATCCAAATGGACCAGTTCGGCGCCACAGGACGGACAGTGCGTCGGAATCGGGTACGGCTGTGCGTCGGCCGGCCGTTTATCGGCGACGAACTGCGAGATTTCGGGGATGATGTCCCCAGCCTTGTGCAACAGGACCGTGTCGCCCAACCGAATATCCTTGGCAGTCAGGTAATCAGGGTTATGCAAAGAAGCCCGCGCGACCGTACTACCGGCCAACGCGACTGGTTCCATGACGGCAGTCGGCGTGACGATGCCCGTTCGGCCCACGGTCCATTCAATGTCTAAGACCTTGGTTTGGACCTCTTCGGGTGGGAATTTGTAGGCGATCGCCCACCGCGGTACCTTGACCGTGGCCCCCAATGACCGTTGTAGCGGCAGCGGATTAGCCTTGATGACGATGCCGTCGATGCCGTATGGCAGGTCGGCCCGTTTGCCTTGATATTGGTCGATATAAGCGGCGACATCCGTCATATTGTGCGCCACTTGATACGTAGGGTTAGTCGTGAAACCCAGTTCCGCCAACTCATCCAGTAGACCGCTTTGCGTCCGTGTATTCAGTGGCTCATAATCGGCAATGTTGTACATGAACGTGGCCAATTGCCGGTCGGCTGTGACCTGAGTGTTCAGTTGGCGCAGGCTACCGGCCGCCGCATTTCGCGGATTGGCAAATGGTGCTTGACCAGCCGCTTCTCGCCGTTCATTGAGCGCCAAGAAGGCCGCCTTAGGCATGTAGCATTCGCCCCGCACATCAATGGTCAACGGCCGACTCAACGTTTGGGGAATCGAGTCGATGGTCTTCAAATTGGCCGTGATGTCTTCACCAATCTGACCATTGCCCCGCGTGGAGCCCTGGACGAATTCACCATTTTCATAGCGCAGTGAAATCGCCAGGCCGTCGATCTTTAATTCACAGTTATAATCAAAGGCCTCGTCAACGTTACTCCGCAACCGCTCATCGAATTCCTTGAGCTCGTCAATAGAGAAGACATCCCCCAATGACAGCATCGGAATCTCGTGGGTCACCTTAGGCAGGTCGCCGCGGGTCGTCCCGCCGACACGCTGTGTGGGTGAGTCCGGCGTGACGATTGCCGGAAATGCCGTTTCTAAAGCCACCAACCGCGCATACACCCGGTCGTACGTGGCATCTTCCACTTGCGGTGCATCCGCATCGTAGTACTGCTTGCCCCACTGTAAAAGTTGGGGCCGGAGCGACGCCGCCTCAGTGGCCGCCTGCTCCTCAGTTAAGGTATTAATGGGTTTGTCAGTCATCAAATTCCTCCCACGTTAACGTCTACTTTTCAACCCGTTTGATTGGTGCAAAGGCGGCTAACAACCGCTTAACACCCTGCTCTGGAAAGGCAATGTCGAGTTCGGCATCTTCACCGGTCCCGTTGACCTTGACGACGGTCCCAATGCCCCACTTTTTGTGGCTAGCCTTGTCACCAACGCCCCAGCTAACCTTGCCAGCCCCGGTGCCAGTCGGTTCACTGACCCGCCCCGTCTTACCGTGGTAAGGGGTGGCTACCGCACCAGCGGTCCGACGCGCAAATGGGACGTCGCGGCGACTCGGTGTCAACCCAGACTTGGTTTCACTGTAGTCTAAATGCAGCAGTTCCGGTTCGATTTCCGTAACGAAGCGAGATTGCGGGTTCGTTTGCCGGCGACCGTACAGCATCCGTGAATAAGCGTTGGTCAAATACAACTTGTCTTGGGCCCGCGTAATGCCGACATAAGCCAAGCGTCGTTCTTCTTCCAACTCATCGTCTTCAAGCATGGCCCGTGACAGTGGGAAAATCCCCTCTTCCAGACCCATCAAGAAGATTACAGGGAATTCTAGTCCCTTAGCGGCGTGCAACGTCATCAAGGTAACTTCGGCGGGTTCTTCTTCAACGTCGTCTTGTGCAGAAACTAAGGCCAAATCAGCCAGGAATTCCACTAAGCGTTCTTCCGTTTCGTCATGGTCCGCTTTGTCCCAGTCGTCGTCAAACTTCTGCGTCACGGATAAGAATTCTTGAATGTTTTCGATCCGCGTTTCGGCTTCCAAGTTCTTAGCAGCAACGGCCTTGAGTGCCGCCATGTAGCCGGTCTTATCCAACAATTCATTGGTGATTTCCGACACCGTCATGGTCGCTGCCTGGTCCTGGATGTGCTTTAAGGTCATCCCGAATTTCTCCATGGCATTGCGAATGCGGGCGCCCAAATTCGTTGCCAACGCGATATTTTGTGTGGCCTCGAGTTCCGTCCAATCATTCATTTCGGCAAAGTCACGCAGCTTTTCGACACTGGTAGCCCCAATGCCCCGCTTGGGTTCGTTGATGATACGTTCCAGGCTCATGGAATCGGCGGGATTGGCCACCAATGTCAGGTAGGCCAACACGTCTCTGATTTCCTTACGGTCGTAGAACTTGTGGCCCCCGACCATGGTGTACGGCACGTTGGCCTTGACCAGCGTTTCTTCAATCACCCGGGATTGGGCGTTGGTCCGGTACAAAATGGCGAAATCGCCGTAACCGCGGTGGTGTTGTTCCCGTTCCTCTTGAATCTTAGCCACGACGTAATGGGCCTCATCGTTTTCATTTTGCCCGCGGTAATACGAGATCTTATCGCCCTCGGGATTGTCCGTCCACAGGTCTTTTTTCTTCCGGTTGACGTTCTTTTGGATGACGTCGTTGGCGGCCTTCAAAATCGTCTTGGTCGACCGGTAATTTTGTTCCAGCAAGGTCACGTGGGCGTTGGGGTAATCATGTTCAAAGTTCAAAATATTTTCCATGTTGGCCCCTCGCCAACCGTAGATACTCTGGTCACCATCCCCGACAACACACAGATTACCGTGCTTTTTTGCCAGCAAGTTGACCAACGTATACTGTGCGTCGTTGGTATCCTGGTATTCATCAACGTGGATGTACTGGAATTTTTCTTGGTAGTAACCCAACACGTCGGCATCTTGCTTGAACAGCTTAATGGTCAACATGATCAGGTCATCAAAGTCCATGGCCTGGTTAGCCTGCAGCTCACGTTGATAACTTTCGTAGACCGTGGCCACCGTCGTTTCAAACGGATTGCCCGCAGCTTCACGCATCATTGCCGGCGTCTGCAGGGCGTTCTTCGCGTTGGAAATTGCCCCTAAGACCGACCGGGGGTCAAATTTTTTCACGTCCAAGTTCTGTTGGCGCAAGACCCGCTTGATCAGCGTGCGTTGTTCGCCGGGATCGGCAATCGTGAAGGCCCGGTTGTAACCGAGTTTATCTGCGTCCCGCCGTAAAATGCGGACACACAGGGCGTGGAACGTGGAGACCCACACGTCGTTGCCGTCCGGTCCCAGTAATTTGATGACCCGTTCGCGCATTTCCTTAGCGGCCTTATTGGTAAAGGTAATCGCCAAGATCCGCCACGGCATCACGTTGTTGTGTTCAATCAGGTAGGCGACCCGGTGCGTTAACACCCGGGTCTTCCCACTACCGGCACCCGCCAATACCAACAGGGGCCCTTCCGTCTGAAGGACGGCCTCCGTTTGCTTATCGTTCATGCCAGTTAACAATTCTTCTCCTGCCACCTAGAACCCAGTCCTCTCTGTAATTAGTCTTGAATAGTATACCAAAAAAACATACGTTCTGCTGGAACTCTCACCGATATTTTAAAAGAAATTTCCGTGACCGGTTACACAAAAATTCCAATAGCAACTTAACCAAAGATTGAAAGCTGAATTAATGTCTTGACTCCCGGAGCGACAGCGTTTTGTCCACCAGAAATACTGTGTTAGCCAAAGACTAGTTGCCAAAACAGCCGCTACCTGGGGCTAAGCCGCTTGTTACTGGTGCGCACTTTTGTAGCCGAGAGTTCGCCAAATATGGGTTCAGCCGTGGGAGTTGTCTTAGTGGCGTGGTTCATGCCGCTTAGACAACTGGCGTCTTTGAGACGCGACCTTCGGCTCAAAGCGAGGCCGAGACCGTTTCTCAGGCTCGGTCCGGTCCGCCCACCGCGTTCCAACCCATATTTGGCGAACGGTAGGCGGCCAGCCTTTAGCAGCTTAACCGACAAACGCACTCAATCAGCCAGTCACTGGTGATCAAGTGCGTTCGGGTAAGCATTCCTCATTTAGTCTTGATTCGTCGTCTCGTCGTCACTGGGCGTCGTCCAAATGGCCGTATCATCCAATTGGTCCAGTAGCGTCTTGACTGCTGGTCCTTGGACGGTAACGTGACCCATCACGTCTTCATCGGCTTGCTTGCGCAAATGGTAGAACGTGAAGTCCCAGTTGGGCTTGATCTGCCATTGCGTCCGAATCGCCGTCAGCTGCTTGACCGTGAAGTTCACGGTCACGGCCGGCGTCAACAGTTGCGGTGTCGCCAGGGGTAACCCCGCTACGGCGCGCATGTGTTCCGCAAACTCATCAACGGTCCCAGCCGCCGCAAAGACGTACCCCGTTTCGCTTGGCGCAGGCACAATCTTCTTCACGTAAATGGCGCCACTTTGTGTCAGGTAGAAGGACACCTCAAACACACCCACGTAAGACACGTTCTTAGCGACTTCGCTGGCAATGCGGTGAATCTCACTGGCCACGGCGTCATCAATTTCAGTCGGTACCCAGACGCGTTGTGGTCGATCGTCTACCGAGTGGATCTCGGTGATGGGGAAGGACTGTTGATTGCCTTGCGCATCCCGCGCCACCAGAATGGAGAACTCCCGGTCATAAGCAATCTGTGACTCTAAAATATAAGTCCCCCAGTCCAACAACCCGGCCGCTTTGGCAATATCGGTCTGCGTCTTGATGACCAACTCCCGGCCGTGGGACCATTCCTTTTGAATCGGCTTTAAAACACACGGGTAGCCAATCGAGTTGACGGATTGATAGACGTCATCCAAATTAATGATCGTCGCGTACGGGGCAATGTTAACGTTCAGTTGTTCAAAGAAAGCCCGCTCGAGCAAGCGATCTTGCATGATTTCCAGCATGTCACTGCCCTGCGGAATCCGGGTGAATTGCGCCAGAAATTTGACGACGTCCGTGCTCACTTGGTCCGAGTCGTACACGATGGCCGCGCAACTCTCAGCAAAGTGCTGGAGCTTGTCGCGGTCCTTGCTAGTACCGACAGCCTTGAAGTCTGCTAATTGTAATGCCTCACTCGTTTCGTCGGCACCGTATGCCCCGACGCGTAGCCCCATTTTTCGAGCCGTGGTAACCAACATCGCGGCGTTGGCACTATTACCAATCACCCCAACAGTATCTCCAGGATATAAGACCGTGTTCGCCAATTTACTCCCTACTTTCTTGCATGACTTATTTTGAATTTAGTTCAAGTTGAATCCGTTCACTTTCATTTTAGAGTTTAACCACCGATTAAACAAGCCAGAGCCCAACTAATCTTGGGTGAAAACGACTTGTCCGTCTTCAAAGGACGCGATGCTGGCCAAGGCAACCAACGGCACTCCCGCGTCAACGACTAATTGGTGGCCCTTTTGGAACCGTTTTTCAATCACAACGCCAACCCCAGCCACCGCGATACCGGCCGTTTCGGCAATGTCGAATAGGCCTTGGACTGCCTGCCCATTGGCCAAGAAGTCATCAATGATCAAGACCCGGTCGTTGGCATCTAAGAAACGTCGGTCAATCGAAATGTCGTTGCTGACCTGCTTGGTGTAGGAGTACACCTTGGCCGTGTAAAGATTGTCAGTCAATGTCAAACTCTTGTGTTTCCGCGCAAAAATCACCGGTACCTGTAAGTGCAACCCCGCCATCACGGCTGGCGCAATCCCGGAAGATTCCACGGTCAGAACCTTGGTAATCCCCTGATTGGCGAACTGCCGGGCAAATTCTGCCCCCATCTGATCCATCAATTGGGGATCAATCTGATGATTCAAAAAGTTGTCGACCTTTAATACGTTCCCGGGTAGGACCGTCCCGTCTTGGCGAATGCGATCTTCTAAAATTTTCATCTCTCTTGACCCTCCAAAAAGTATTTCTTTCATTCTACCTGATTGTCTCTTAAAAAACAGCCACTTGGCGTGAGATTTAGCAATGTTTTAAGCAACTGTTTGGCGACTATCGCTTGCTGTAACGGCATTCATTGCTGACACAGTGGGTACTGGCCGCCTGTTCGCGAAAGATGCCCGGGAACGCGGTGGACGAACCGACGACGCCCAATGCGACGACAGCACAGCTATCCCAGCCACACCCCCAACAGCTCTGCCACTACGGTCACTAAGGCTAGAACGGCCAAGCTGCGAACGGCCAAGATAAACGTTTCTTTTTTCACCTGCACCCGGAACAATCCCACCACGTTGCGGGTAATCACCGGCATGCTGAGTAGCGCCAGCAGCGACCATTTGGGCAGGTCGCCGATCATCACACTAGCCACTAAGGACAGGTAGCCCACCACGTAGAAGCTCGCAAACAGCCATAAGGACCGCTGCTTGCCCAGATAATAGACGATGGTCTTCCGGTCCAGGGAAAGGTCTTCATCGGCGTCACAGATGTTATTAGCTAGCAATAACGCGGCGATGGCCATCACGGCGATGCCAGACGCCAGGAGCACCCGCGCCATCAGCCCCCAGGTGAACGCTGACGTTTGATACAGATTCAAGTAAACCGTGATCAACATGATCATGTAACCCATGGTAAAGCCGGCAAAGAATTCGCCAGTGGGCGTACCCGACAACGGCCGCGGCCCGCCCGCGTAGAGGTAGCCGACTAGAAAGCAAAAGACGCCCATGACCAGTAGTGGCCAGCCGGTGCGCCACACTAAATACAGACCAATCACACCCGCTACCGTGGCCAAACTGGCCATCAAAGCAAAGATGCGGGGCACCGCCAAATGGTGGACCCCAATGATATTGGTGTGTTTCTTCCATTCCGCGGCTTGGTTGCCCGCCTTGGTGTAGTCTTGATAATTATCATTGATGTCGACGGCCATATTGAAGAGGACCATCGCCACGAAGAATAAGAGCGACACTCCCCAATTTAACTGGTGAAAGTTGGCCTGGACAAACAGCATGCCCAGCAAAAATGGCCAGACCGAGGCAATCTTCGCCTTGATCTCAACAAGTTCTAAAAAAACACTGACAGTCATGATCGTTCCTCCCGCATAAGTCTTAATTTTGATGATAGCCCATGTCACGCAGCAGTTCAACCGCCGCTTCCCAGCCGTTTTGTCGGCCACTTAATCAGCCCATGATTTTCCCCCGCAGTCCCGGCCATCGGTGCTAAAATGGAGAGTGTCACGGGTGATGGCCCGCATAATCTGATAGCGCGGGAGTAACCTTTATTGACAACGTTTCCAGTTGTCGGTAAGATAAATTTTAACGTGACATGACATAGCGAGGTGCAAAATGGATCGACAACTTTGGCGGCAATTTCCGCAAGTAGAACCGCAACTGGATGCGCTACAGGAATATCTTTTCCAGGAAGTTCAGCTGGATAACCAACCCATCCATAGTAAAATATTAGCGTTATTAAAATCCGGCGGCAAGTTGTTACGTCCCGGTTATTTTTACCTATTCACCAAATTCGGTGACCAGGGCACACCGGCTGAATTACAGGCTGGCGCGGCGGCCCTGGAAATCCTTCACGTGGGGACCTTGATTCACGACGACGTGATCGACGACTCCCCCACCCGCCGCGGTGTGCGGACGATTCAGATGAAATACGGCCAGCGCAACGCCATTTACGCGGGCGACTTCATGTTTACCGTGTACTTCAATCAGGTCCTAAAGGCCACCCGTGACCGGGCATTAGTCCAAGAACACATCGACGCCATGCACCGCATCTTACAGGGTGAGTTGCACCAAATGGACCTGAACTACCGTGAAGACACCACGGTGGCGGCCTATTTGAATGAAGTCGCGGGAAAGACCGCGGAACTGTTTGCGCTCAGTTGTGACACGGGCGCTCGCTTGGCCGGAGCACCGGCCAGCGTCACGGCCTTGACCCGTAAAATCGGGATTGCGATTGGCTGTGCCTATCAGATGTTAGACGACATTCTCGACTACGCCGGCGACCCGGCTAAGACACAAAAGCCGGTCCTGGAGGATTTGCGTTCTGGCGTTTACTCGTTGCCACTGATTCTCGCCATCCCCCACGCCAAACGCGACTTTCACCACCTCCTGCGAAAAAAGCAGGACATGACCGTGGCCGACATTCAAGCGGTCCAGACACTGGTCGCCCAAGTCGACGGGGTCGGCGCAGCGCGGCAGCTAGCGACCGTGCACACTGAAAAAGCCTTATCGCTGATTCACCAACTGCCTGCTGGTCCAGTCCAAGATGACTTGGCTAAGCTGACGACGATGCTACTGCGACGTGATCATTAAAACTGCATAACCAAAGGGTCCAGTTACCGACGATACGCCAGTAACTGGACCCTTTTGACTAAATTCATTGACTTAAATCTCACTCATTTGCCCCGGTCCAAATCATACAACGACCGGAACCGCGCATTATCCCGATACAGCTGGGCTGGTGTCCCTTGCATATCGAAGTGCCCGTCCTCGATGAAACGGACCTGATCGACGTGGTTGATGCCCGCCAAATGGTGTGTGACCCAAATGATCGTCTTGTCCTGCAGCACGCTGAAGACGGTGTCTAGCAGATGTTGTTCGGTGATGGGGTCCAGACTCACGGTCGGCTCATCCAAGATAATGATGGGCGCATCTTGTAGCAGGATCCGGGCCAACGATAATCGTTGCCGTTCCCCACCGGAGAAGCGGCTACCGGCCTCTTGAACTTCCGTATCGTAGCCCTGGGGCAACCGGCCGACCAATTCATCCAGCTCAACGGCTTTGACCGCGGCATGGACCTGTTCATCGGTGGCGTTCAAATTACCCAGGCGCACGTTGTTCATGACCGTGGTGTCGAACAAATACGGCTGCTGATCCAGCACGCCAAAGAGCTGTGCCCGTTGCTGCTGTAGCTGACTGACCGGTACGCCATTGAGCGTGACCTGGCCGCTAGACGGTTGTTCGTCGCCCAAGATCAATTTGAGCAGCGTGCTCTTCCCGGTGCCACTCGGCCCCAATAAGGCTAGCTTCTCGCCGGGATGCAGGTCTAGCGACAGGTCGTCGATCACTTCACGCTCGGCGCCCGGATAAGTAAAGGTCACGTGATCCAATTTCAATTCATCCAGTGCCCCAATCGTGGTCTGCGCTGGCAACACCGGTTCGTGTTCATCCAAACGGTTCACGCGTTTGATTGAATCCTGATAGACCGGCCATTCACTGACCCCTTGGCTCATCCCCGAAAACGGTTCGACCGTCGGAAATAACGCCAGACCAAAGGCGGCCACCCAGTTGGCTTCCGCCTGATTGTGGGTAAAGGTCAAACCGGCCCACCACACGATCAAGACGACCGCCGCACCGAAGATGAATTCAATCGCAAAGTTACGCCACCATTGAAAATGATGGTCCGCCCGCCGCAGTGTAGCAATCTCATCAATGGGCTGGTCTTGTTGCTGCAAGAAGGCTTGACGACGGCCAGAAATCAGCCAATCGCCTAACCCCAAGACGGCATCCGTCAACTGCGTGTAAAACCGCCGCTGGACCTGCCGCGCTTGAAATTCTCGCCGCCCATTGACGGCCACGGATAACAGCGGCATGAAAATGACGATGACCCCCAGCAAAATCAGCATCAACAGGCCAAACGCCCAGTTGAAGTAGCCAATCCCAATCACCACGAACAGGTAGAGCAACCACCCAATGACCAGTGGAAAGACCGTCCGCAAGTACAAGTTTTCGATGTGGTCGATGTCTTCGGCTAAGATGCTCAAGACATCCCCGGTTTGATGGGTCTGCCGAATCGCCACGGCTTGCTTTTCCACGGCTTGGTACAGGCGCTTACGAAAGTCCGAGACGATCCGCAAGACCCAGTTGTGGCTGGTCAACCGTTCCGCATAGCGAAAGGCGGGACGGCCGATCCCAAAGGCCCGGGCGAGCACGATGGGCACGTAGATCATGAGGATGTTGTAGGGATGCGTGGCCGCACGACTAATCAGATAGCCAGAGTTAAACATCAGCGCGCCCCCACAGAAGAACGTCATAAAGCCTAAGAACAGGACCAACGCCAGCAATTTCCGGTAACGCCGCAAATACGGCATGACCCAGTGATCATGTTTAAATGTCGCAAAGAATCCTTTCATCGGGTCGTCGCTCCTTCCATTTCCGACCGTAACCGCACGTAGGCGCCGTTCTTAGCTTGCAAGTCTGCCGGCGTCCCCTGCTCAACGATTTGGCCGTGGTCCATGACCAAAATATAATCCATTTCATTCATCCAATGTAACCGGTGGGTCGCAAAGAAGACCAGGTGATTCTTGAAGACTGGCATCATGGTCTGTTTCAGTTCAACTTCAGTTTCGATGTCCAAATGCGCTGTCGGTTCATCAAATAACAAGACGCGCCGCGAATCATCCAGGAAGGCCCGTGCCAACGCAATCCGTTGGGCTTGGCCCCCACTGACGCCCCGCGCACCTTCACCGATTTGCGTCGCCAAACCGTCCGGCAAGGTCGCAATCCAATCGGTCAACCCAGCCTTCGCTGCCGCAGCCGTGACCGCCGCTTCACTGGCATCCGGCGCATAGAAAGCCAAGTTATCACGCAGACTCGCGTGGAACAAGTACGGTGCTTGAGGAATGTACACAAAGCTACGCTGCCAGGCTTGTTGGTCCAGGTGAGGCACAGCAGTCCCGCGCACGGTAATTTGCCCGTCGGCGGGGCTGAGAAAGCCGCCTAGCGTGTTGATCAGCGTCGACTTACCGGAGCCAGACGCCCCAATGATACCGACCTTTTGAAAGCCGTGAACGTTAAAATTAATGTCGCGTAGCGTTGGCGCATCATCACCGTAGCTGACGTTAACGTGGGCTAACGCTAGGGAATCGTCCGCTTGCCAGACGGGTTCGCGAGTAGGCAAGAGTTGCCGGTCCGTTGGCGTTTCGCGCTGCAAAATATCCAGCACCGCCGTGAGGGCATTCTTCCCGTTTAACGTGGCGTGATAATCGTTTGCAAAGTTACGAATTGGCGCAAAATAATCTGGCGCCAACGTTAAGATCACCAGCGCTGGCAGTAGTTGAATCGTGTTGTCCATCAGTCCAAAACCTAGGAAAACAGCGATGATGGCGATGGACAACGTGGTGAAGAAGTCCAAGGCAAACGTGGAGGTCATGGCAATCGTCAGCGTCGCCATAGTCTTCTTGCGGTAGTCTTCGCTGACCTGGTACACGTTGTCGGCGTAAGTCTCATTTAACCCGAGCTGCTTCAAGGTCGGCAGGCCCCGTAACGTATCGACAAAGTGATTAGACAGGCGTTGGTACCCGGCGTATTGGCGATCCGCCTTGGCCTGCGCTGCCAGCCCCAAAATAATCATGAAGAGAATAATCAGTGGGTAGATGGCCAGTAGGAACAGGGCCTCTTTCCACTGGATAAAGGCAATGTAGATCAGCACCAGCCACGGCGTGATCGACAGGTCCAAGACCTTACCGATGATCATCATCAGATAGGTCTGAATCTTATCAATTCCCTCTAGTCCCATGGTGACGACATTTCCCGTCCCCTTCTCGGCCACGACACTCGGCCCCAGGTCAAAAAGCTTGGCCATAAATTGCTTCCGCAAGGTCTTAGTCGTCTTCTCCACGAACGGATACAGTAGCCAATCCTTTAAGACTGTCAACAAGTGACGCGCCAAAAAGGCCACGGCAAAGATTGCCAGCGGGGTGACAATCGTCCCAATGGGTTGTTGTTTCCAGAGCTGAACGATTGCGACCGACAAGTACTGCGCTTGAATAATAATCATAATGGCTTGAATCAGCGTCAGCACTGCCTCGATGGCCGCGGCCGGTTTCACTCCGGGAAATTTAAAAACACGTTGATCAATCAAAGTGATGCCCCCTTACAACAAGTGATAACTCATACTGCTATGATAGCATTTTTCTGGTATCTAAGCGCTACCAATCACGGTAAACCAGCTTGTTTTTGCCAATTAAATTGGTCGCAAGCCACTTACTCCTGAGCTCCTCTGGCGACATATGTATTCAGCCTATCACCAAAGATGTCAGTTCAGGCTAACAAGGACTTGGACTTAACAACACGGTGACTGACAAACACTACCGCAGCCGTGAGTTCGCCAACTATGGGTTCAGCCGTGGGAGTTCCCTTAGCGGTGGCCTTTGCCGCTTAGGAAACTGGCGTCTTTGAGACGCGGGCTTCGGCTCAAAGCGAGGCGCCGAGACCGTCCTATGGCTCGGCCCGTCCGCCCACCGCGTTCCAACCCATAGTTGGTGAACGGTAGGCGGCCAGCAACCACTCTGTCGTTGTCCAGCAGGTGAAACCCCTAACTGGCGCAGGTTACCGCCAAGTGTTTGCTCAAAAAACGAAAGTCTCCGCAGCCGGATAGCCGCGGAGACTTGGTGACTCATTTTTACTTGATTAAGCGTTTTGCTTAGGTGATGCCAAGCGCTTGTAGAAGACCCAGTAGCTCCAGATGAAGTAGATCAAGACGATTGGCAGGATGCTAAACGTCAGAATCGTCATCAGGTGCAGCGTGTAAGGCGAACTAGAAGAGTTCTTGATCAACAATGAGTAAGCTGGATTGTTGGCAATCATGACCCGCGGGAATAACCCGTTGAAGATCAAGACGACCACACTGATCAGCGATAGCCCACTGCCGATAAAGGACAGCCATTCGTGGTTGCCCAAGACACCCCAGTAAGCCAGGCAAGTGAAGATAACCAGGGCAACGACAATCGCGGTCGTGGTCAATGGCTTCTTGGCAAAGAAGTCAGTTGAGAAGTACAGCAGGATGGCAAACAGGACTTCGCCCGCAAAGAGAACGGGGTACAAAATCTTGTTCCAGGCCAGGGCCCGTTCACGTAAGGCGCCGGACGTCTTCAACCGAATGAAGTTCAAGCCGTGGACCAAGGATAAGACGGTCACTGCGACCCCACCGACTAAGGAGAACAAGTTCACGTAGTCGAAGAAGTGGGCTGTCATGTCGCCGTTCTTATCGATAGGCATCCCGGCAATCATCGCTGTGAACAGCATCCCAAATAAGAACGCTGCGCAGAAACTGCCAATCGTGGAAGCCCATTCCCAGAAGTTCCGCCATTTTTCCGTTTGCATATTCGCTCTAAATTCAAACGAGACACCCCGGAAAATCAAGGCGGCCAAAATCAGGAATAAGACCAGGTAGAACCCGGAGAACAACGTCGCGTACCACATAGGGAAGGAGGCAAACATGGCCCCACCAGCGGTGATCAACCACACTTCGTTGCCGTCCCAGTGCGGTCCGATCGACCGAATCACGACGTCACGTTCGGCTTCGTTTTTGGCGAAACTCTTTACGAGCATCCCCACCCCGAAGTCGAAACCTTCCAGGAAGAAGAAACCGCTAAACAGGACACCAATCAGAATAAACCAGAGTAGTTGTAAGTTAGTCATGGTTGAACGCCCCCTTTGAGTACGGATCAAGGTCAGTATCGCCCGCCGCATACCCATCGGTATTTTCAATGTCAGGTCCAGCCTTCAATGTCCGGTGGCATAAGACGATCATGACGACGCCCATGCCCGCAAACATCAGGAAGTAGATGATATTTGACGTGAGTAGCGACGCAACGGAAACATTTGGCGAAACCGCATCGGCAATCGTGAGTAAGCCGTAGACGACCCATGGGTACCGCCCAAATTCAGTAATGAACCAACCCGCTGTGTTAACGATGAATGGTAGCCACAGGCACAAACCCAAAATGTACAGGAACCAGCGTTGACTCATAATCAGCTGGGACTTCTTGCGGTTAAAGATCAAGCCCACGATGGCTAACAAGGCAAACAAAGCGCCGGCGCCAGACATGATCCGGAAGCTCCAGAACAAGGTCTTGGTTGGTACGTAATAATTAATATCATTGCCATATTTCTTATCATACTTCGCATGTAATTCCTTGTTGATGGTGTTCATACCTTTGATGGTCCCGGTCGTCTTGTGATAGCTCAATAAGTTCAAGACGTAAGGCACATCGACGGACCAGGTGGTCTTGTGTTGCTTGTTATCAAAACCAGCAATCGCAGCCCATTCCCCTTTGTTGGTCGAGTCCTTGTAGAGCCCTTCCATAGCGGCGAACTTCATCGGCTGATTGTTAATTAAGTAACGACTTTGAATATCCCCACTGGCAATGGAGCCCAAGGAGAAGATCAACCCAATGACCAGCGCAACGTTCAATGACTTCCGGTAGAACGTGACGTGATCTTTCTTCAGTAACCGCCAAGCGGCACAGCCGGCGATGACAAAGGAAGCGGTCACAAATGCACCGAAGATAACGTGTGGAAATTCACTCCACAGTTGCGGGTTACTCAAAACGGCGCCGAAGCTGACCATTTGGACGTGACCCGTTTGTTGATTGATGATGTAGCCCAATGGGTTTTGCATGAAACTGTTAGCGGCCAAAATCCACAGTGCCGATAGTGAAGACCCGAACATAACGAGCCAAATAAAGAGCGTGTGGACCCATTTATTAAAGCGGTCCCAAGTGAACATCCACATCCCAATGAACGTGGATTCCATGAAGAAGGCGGCTAAGGCTTCAATGGCCAATGGTGCCCCGAAGATGTCACCCATGAATCGCGAGTATTCAGACCAGTTCATCCCAAATTGGAATTCTTGAATGATCCCGGTAACCACACCCACGGCGAAGCTATACAGGAACATTTTGCCCCAGAACTGGGCCATCTTCTTGTAATCCTCATCACCTTTAATCGCATACATCGTTTCCATGACGGCAACGACGAAGGCCAACCCGATGGAAAATGGAACGAAGAAGAAGTGAAAGACAGTGGTCATTCCAAATTGGAATCGCGCTAGGCCTAGGATATCCAGACCAAGATTTAACATTTTTCTAACCTCCCCAAACGTTATTAGTGTAAATAAATAATTGCTGTCTTGACTCTATTATATCGAGTGATAAGTCAATGCGCAATGGTTCGGTGTCAATCTACTGAAAGTTAATGGAATACATTCGAAATTTGTGTGCAATTAAGTTGCCAGTCATCGTGACACATTTGAAAATGTGTGTCGTTTATGTAAGCGATTTCGCTGATTTGACGGGATTCCTAGGTGGAACCGGGTCACTCGTGCTAAAATATAGGAGACGGCATCCGTCGAAGGAGGTTTTTCACATGACAGAAAGATTATTCACCTTTCCAACTCTCAATCAAACGCAAATTGATCAGCTGACAGCCCTCGGAGTCGAGGTCATCCCTGCCAGCGACTGGGAAACGGCCACTGATATCGACATCATTTTTGGCTGGGGCGCACACGGCGCAGCAGTCTTGCAAAATCCGCAGAACCACGTCCGTTGGATCCAAACGTTTAGCGCTGGGGTCGATTACCTGCCCCTCGACTGGATTCAAGCCCACCACGTGCAAGTGACCAACGCCAGTGGCGCTTACTCCGCGGCCATTGCGGAATCTACCATTGGCTACCTGCTCTACTTCTTACGCGACTTCAACGACGCCGTAAAGAATCAGGCCGGCCATTTCTGGCAAGTACCAGCGCGTTCGGAGCTGGCTACGTTGGCCAATCAAAAGGTCGTCATCTATGGTACCGGGAGTATTGGCCAACACATCGCTGAATTGCTCAACGGCTTTGGCAACTACCCATTTGGCGTCAACCGGTCCGGCCACGGTGTCGCAGGTTTCCAAGGCACCGTTAGCCTGAAGGACGATGCGGACCTGGTCAAGGACGCCGACGTGGTCATCAACGCAATGCCGGCCACCGCTGAGACCACCCACTACTTCAACAACGATTACTTCACGCAACTCAACGGCGTTCGCATCTTTGTCAACGTCGGCCGCGGCAAGTCCGTCGACGAAAACGCCTTGATGCACGCCCTGCTCTACCAAAACGTCTTGAACGCCGCGCTGGATGTCTTTGAGCATGAACCGCTACCTAAGGATTCCAAGCTGTGGGACTACCCGAACGTCTTGATTACGCCACACCAAACGGGCTTTGACGTCGATAACATCCGTCCCATCTTCGGTTATCTGACTGATAATTTGAAGAGTTGGAAAGCAGATGGCACCTTGTCTGTGAACTTGGTTGACGTCAGTCGTGGTTACTAAATTTGGTTAAGAAAAGCGCCCTCGCCGATTTGATTTGGCGAGGGCGTTTTTGCTAGTGGTGCGGGAAGATAACGCGGGTATGGAGCATTTGTTGGCGGATACGTTCCAGATTCATTGCATCCACTTCATCTGGTGAATATCGTTGTAGATTTCGCTTTAGTTCCTGGTCGCCACCAGGTTCGTTGATAAATTCAAGAATAGCAGCACGTTCTTTGGGGTCAATTTCATATTCCAAGTGATCAATCTTTTGCGTCATTTTTCCGCCTTCTTTTCTGTACATACTGTTGGATATCATTTAATAGATAAACATAATTATTCATCGCTTGTTCTTTTAAGAACTGACTTTGGACAAACGCAAATCCCTCGAGCCGAATTAACTCATAGATAGAATCACCTATACTACTATAAAGCTGATATTTATCAATTTCGTCGTAATAAACATAACTTTCTAGAATGTTTAGACGTTGAAAGCAAGTACCAAAATCAGCGACGACCATCGCTTGAATGATAATTGATCGGCGAACATGCTCATCTTTCTTTTTTTGAAATTCATTCACTCGTAAAGCCGTCTCGTACTGTGCGATTGTTCCTTCTAAAATCTCCGCCACATTATTTTGGTAAAATTGATAAGCCTGAATCGTATGATCAAACTTCGTGGCGGCTAAATCAATCCGGCGATTTCGTAAGACGACTTGCAACTGAATCAAGGCAATCACGATACCACCAATCGTCGCTATCGAAACGACCGGTGCTAATAAAGGTGCTAAGGTCAACCAAAATGCCACTGCTTCAGCCATCCCTTCTGAAAAAATTGGTCCGGTCAGAAGCGTTCACTCAGTATACCATAAACGCTGCCTAACGTCCTCTAACCAGCTTACCGAACACCCTGACGAGCCGCTAGCGAACGCGCGTTTTTCAATGACTAAAATCGTAATTTACTGGCCATTTCGACGGTAATCCGCCTCCACTGTGGCCTTAGCACCCTGCCACCACTCTGGATGTGCCCGATACCAGGCGATGGTCTGCCGTAATCCCGTTTCAAAATCCGTGACTGCTGGTCGCCAGCCCAATTCATCACGCAACCGACTGGCATCAATGGCGTACCGCACGTCGTGTCCCGGCCGGTCCTTGACCCAATCGAAGTCGTCAGCGGGCTGGGCCATCAGCTTTAAAATGAGTGCTAAAACGTCCCGATTGCTGCGCTCGCCGTTGGCCCCAACCAGGTAGGTCACCCCAATTTGGCCGCGGGTCAGAATTTCCCAGACGGCCCGCGCGTGGTCGGTCACGTGAATCCAGTCACGGACGTTAGCCCCGTTGCCATAGAGCTTCGGACGACGGCCACTTAGAATATTGGTGATTTGCCGCGGAATAAATTTTTCAATGTACTGGTACGGCCCGTAATTGTTCGAACAGTTAGAGATCGTCGCGCGCAGGCCAAACGACCGGACCCAAGCCTGGACCAATAGATCCGCGCTGGCCTTAGAGGCTGAGTAGGGACTGCTGGGTTGATAACGGGAGGTCGGTGTGAATTTGGCGCCCACCCCATTTTGCCGTAACGGCAAGTCACCGTACACTTCATCCGTTGAAATCTGATGGTAGCGGACATCAAATTGGCGGCAGGCTTGTAGCAATGTGTAGGTGCCGACGATGTTGGTTTGGATGAACGGGTCCGCATCCTGTAGCGAACGGTCGTTGTGGCTCTCGGCCGCGTAGTTGACCACAGCATCGGTGTGCGCGACTAACTGGTTGACCAGCGCAGCGTCCGCAATGTCACCGACCACCAGCTGGACCCGGTCAGCCGGTAAGCCCGCCAAATTGGTGCGGTTACCCGCGTAGGTCAGCTTGTCCAACACGGTCACGTGGACCGCCGGGTGCTGGGCCACCACATAACGGACAAAATTGGCGCCGATGAACCCGGCACCCCCGGTTACTAGTAAATTGTTCATCCAATCCCCTCCTGATGCCAATTATCCAAAAAGGGCCGCCGCAAATCAAGTGCGACGGTCCTCATTTATCGGTTAATAGCCGCCACCCGGGCCGCCGTTATTGCTAGTATCAGTGCCGCCCGTATTGCCGTCGGTCGTCGTGGTCGTTGATGACGTGGCGTCCAACTGGGCAATCGTCCCGGTCGACTTGTGTGTCAAACCCAGGGCTGTGCGGATGTAGTTCGTGATTCGCTGAAGTTCGGACTTTGAGGCCACCTCCATGCTTTGACCATTGATGGTCTCGCTGGTACCTTGCAAATGCGTAGTCTTGATGTGGTGCGTGGCCTTGCGGTAATTAGTCGCAATGGCTGTCAGATCATCAAACGTCAAATCCGTTTGGGTTTGCTTGGACAGCGACGAAATGAAGGATTCATTTAGCAATGACGTCACTGAATTGGATTTATTCAATAGCGCCATAATGACCTTCCGTTGCCGCGTTTGCCGGCCGTAATCCCCTAATGGATCATCGTCACGCATCCGGGCGTAGGCCAGCGCCTTCTTGCCGTTCATGTGCGTGCTGACGCCCTTCTTGAAGGAATAGCCGCCATAGCTAAATGACAGCGATGGTTTCAAGTCGACCCCGCCAACCTCGTCGATGATCTTTTCCATGCCACCCATGTTGATGATGGCGTAGAAGTCGATGGGCACGTTTAGCATGTCCTGCACGGTCGTAATGGCTGTCTTGGACTTGCCATAGGCGTAGGCCGCATTGATTTTCGCGAGGCCGTAATCCTCATAACCCGGAATAGTCACAGCCGTATCTCGCGGAATACTGGTGATGGTCGTCTTATTCGTTGCGGGATTCAAGGTGACCACCATCATACTATCGGTCCGGCCAGCAAAGGTCCGCCCCAACGCGCCCGTGTCGGTCCCCATCAATAGAATCGAGACGGGTTGCTTGTCCTTCAAGACTTGATTGACGTTCCGTAATTTCTTCACGCCGGACGCCTTATAGGTCTTGTCGACGGAATCTTTAATGCTTTGATACTTATGCATGCCATACGCGGTCCCGCCTGCTAACAGCGCAATCACCAAGATAATCAGGAGATTGCGGATGGGATGCTTCTTTCGCCGCGGCCGTTGCCGCTTTTCCATTGCCATAGTTTGATAGCCACCTTTTCAATCCAGCCGATTCTGTGCCGACTGGCGGATTTTTCTGATTTTAATCAACTTGACCATTATAGGGGTTACACCTTAAGACGACTTAAGTTCCGCCCAACCTTAAGAAAAAAACAAAGCGTCACCGCCGGGGCAGTGGCGCTTCTCTGGTTATTAAATATGGTGTAAAAATTAGTCGTTTACAGCTTCGTAGTTTGAGCTGTCCGCCTACCGTCCGCCAACTATGGGTTGAACCCATATTTGGCGGACTCCCGGCTACAAAAGTGCGTACCAGTAACAAGCGGTTTAGCCCCAGGTAGCGGCTGTTTTGGCAACTAGTTTTTTGACTAACACAGTATTGCTGATGATCGTCACTCTTCGCCGGAGGCAGTCAGAGATGGCCCCAGCTGTGTCGATGGTGTTGGCTGAGGTCTTTTCTCCGCCTATAGCGTGGCGCGACTTGAGAGACTGGCGGTTTATGCCAGGCTTTCAAGCGAACCGGAAGCCCGTTTCTCAGGCTGGAGGTGTTCCCCAGCAGGCGGAATTTCTGACTGACGCAGGCTCCTGGTTTGACTAATTTTAGTGAACCGGATACTGTCATTGCGGGAATTACCGCGTTAATGCTATTTTCAATCTTTAGTTACGCTTGCGGTTGCTTACTCAACAAGTCGACCAAATCAGCGGCTGGAATCTTGCCAAAGTAACTTGGCACGTCCAGCTGGTCAAAGGCAGCTTGGATGGCCGCTGGCGAATAGGTCACGCCGGTCAGCTTAGCTGTGACATCTTCAATTGGTAATTGGCCAAAGAAGTCGCCGTGAATCTGAATGGCCTTGATCTTTCCCCCGTCAACGTCTAGGTCAAACTCAACCGTACCAGCCGGAAAATGCCGCCGACGTGTTAAGGAATACGCTGGGTCGTTGCCGTAGATCCAGTCCCAATTGTTAAAGTACTGATCAGCTAACGCCTTGACCCCCGCCTGATCTTCGGCCGTCAACTGATAGTGGTGGGCTTGCGTCAGGTCAGAGACCCCGAGGATTTCCTTAGCCAGGGTATCCCGGAATTCTTCAATCGTTAGGTTTTGAAATTCAGGAGCACAGTACGGCTTCAGGTTCGTGACCCGGCTGCGGACAGACTTGATGCCTTTCGTAGCGAGCTTATCGGCCGGCACCTGTAAGGCGTGTTCAATTTGCGTTTGGTCCACGTCATACATCAGTGTCCCGTGCGAGAACATCCGCCCATTTTCCACGTGCATGGCATTGCCAGAGAACTTCTTGCCGTCAATCGTCAGGTCATTCCGCCCGGTCATGGCTGCGCCGGTCGCGCCCATTTGATGAAGGGCCTTGATCACTGGATCGGTGAAACGCTTGAAGTTACCCACAGCATCCCCATCATCCTTGGTAATGAAACTAAAGCTGACGTTGCCCAGGTCATCATAGACCGCACCGCCCCCGGATGTCCGTCGGGTCAAGATGATGTGGTGGTCCTTGACATACTGCTGGTTGATTTCTGCCAGCACGTTTTGGTACCGCCCGACGATGATGCACGGTGAATTCACATAAAAGTACAAGATGGGCTCCGTCAAATCGGCGTGCTCCATCAGATAGGTTTCAATCGCTAAATTTTGCCGAATATCTAAACTTGGACTTGCTAAGTAACGCATCCAGTCATCCCTCTCACATAGTCTGAGAATAGTTTACCACAAATGAAAGCGTTATCGCACTATGCGGCCGACCGCACGCGACTGTGATGATAGCCGTAGCTGACGTAGACAATCAGGCCAAGGACGACCCAGATGCCAAAAGCTTGCCAGGTGAAGGCTTGCAGCTGCGTCATCAGATAGACACAGGCCAGAAACGAGGCAATCGGCAGGTAAGGATACCACGGCACCTTAAACGAGGTATCCAGGTTCTTGAACCGTTCGTCGTGTCGCAAAAAGACGATGCCCAGTGACACCATGGCAAAGGCCGACAGCGTCCCGATGTTGACCAGTTCCGCAATCTTATCAATGGGAATCACGGCCGCAAAGAGACTGGCAACCACCCCAAAAATCCAGGTGTTGGCGACCGGTACGTGTGTCTTGGGATTCAGCCGTTTCAGCGAGGCTGGTAACAAGCCGTCTCGGCTGATGGCAAATAACAAGCGGGTGCCGCCATAAGACATGACGATCAGCACCGTCGTCATCCCCACGATGGCCCCGAGTGAAATCACGCCGGATGCCCAGTTTTGATGAATCAGCGTCAGGGCCAATGCGACAGGGTCTGCCACCCCTAACTTGGTGTAGTGGACGACCCCGACTAACACGGCTGACAGACTGATGTACAAGACGGCCGCGACCAACAGTGAGCTGATGATCCCAATCGGCATGTTACGTTTGGGATTCTTGACTTCTTCACTAGCCGTCGACACGGCGTCAAATCCGATGTAGGCGTAGAAGGCCACCGCAGCCCCCTTGAAGATACCACTCGTCCCAAATGGCAGGAACGGATTGTAGTTAGCGGGCTTCACGTAAAAGATGGCGATTCCAATAAATAAGAGGATGACCAAAATCTTCACGATGACCATGATGTTATTGATCCGCGCCGATTCACGAATCCCCTTGGACAGCAGCCATGCCACCAACATGGTGATGACCAGCGCCACAATATCGACGCCACCGCCATGCACGCCGGCGGTACCCGCTGCGGCCTGCAAGAAATTCGGGAGCTTAATCCCAAAGCCCGCCAACAGGTTTTGAAAATACGACGACCAACTAACGGCCACCGAGGACACCGCGAATAAATACTCCGAGATCAGCGCCCAGCCCAAAATCCAGGCCGCAAATTCACCGAAAACAGCGTAAACGTAGGTGTAGGCACTCCCTGCCAAAGGAATCGTCGAGGAAAATTCCGAATAACACAGTGCAGCCATCGCACACACCACCACGGCAATCAAGTAAGATAACATGACCCCGGGACCCGTGTAGTTGGCCGCAATCAAGCCGGGCGTGATAAAGATCCCGGAGCCGACAATGGCACCGATACCCATCGTCGTCAGGCTAAAGGCAGTCAACGTCTTTTCCAACCCCGTCTTGCGGTACAAGTCTGTTTGCACCTGCTTTTTAATAAAGAGTTGCCGTGGTCGTCCCACTGACATCCCCCTCCTTCCAAATGGCTGATTAAAATACGATTAAAACTAATTCATATATTCTAATTTCATTTGGCAAAGATGTCAATAGACAATCCGCTGAAAGCAGTTACTTCCAAGGATTATCCCCCCCTAAATGCCGTGTCAATCCTTAAATTATTTACATAACTGTTTTCACAGAAGCCACTCACACCCGCGGCCGTTCCCGGCGACCACCGCTTGCCGGAGCCTGGTCGAGAAACGTACTGAGCTTATTTTCAAATGCTGCCTGCTTACTGGGTAATTGCGGCCGCTGCTGGGCGAGTTGAACCAGACTGCGATAACTGATCGTGCCGCCCAATTGGGCCACCTTGCGATCCCGGTCTGTCACTACCTGGGCCACCACGGTCAGCGCGTTGTTCGTCCCGTATTGAAAGCAACGGGTAGCGGCCGAGTACCGGCGCCGACGTTCACAATTGATCAAAATATCATAACCCACGCGGTGGCGTGACTTGCGCCCCATCGGGTGGTCACTGAGGCGAATCTCTTTTAACACGTCATGGTCTAAATGCAGGTAAAGGCTGGGTGTGCGGTGATGGGTGACCGCCACATGAATCCCCGCATTGCGCAATTGCACCAGGAGTGTCTGAATCAGGCGGCGAATCTGCTCATCTTCTGGGTTCATCGACGGCCTCCTCTACACGAATCCGGTCGGTGATGGTCTCTCCCATCTCAAGGGTGCGGGCGGCGCCATTCAACTGGCCATTCAAGCTAAACAAGTCTTCAAAATGCATGCTGGTCATCCCCTACTCTCAAAAGTTAGTTCCAGCATACCGTGTTACTTGCGACTGGTCTAGACCCACGAATCCAGCTACAGATAAACTTAAACTCTAATAATTTAATTTGTACCAACAGCCATTGAAAAAATTATTTTCCCCGCATGGTTGTCCCGTTTTTACTATAGATGCCCGCTAAAAAATTAGCGACCGCCGCGGTCTAAATCTCGTTAAATTTTAATTTACGTATTTACAATTTGAAAATTGGTGCTAATATTAATGCCACAAGATAAAAAACGCAGGAAAGACCAGTACGTTTGATCACCCCGTCAGTGAGTTGGGACTTAGTGCAAACCCAATCGGGCGTGAGCTTACCGAATAACACTTTCTTAGTTGCTGCCTGAAATGACGCCGTCACGCTAGGGTAAGCCGTTAACCGGTACGTTACCATCGGTAGAGTATGTTTGTACTCTAATTGAGCTGGCCGATCATTTGGATCGACAACTTGGGTGGTACCGCGAAAAGGTTTTTCGTCCCTTGATTTCACAAGGGATGGAAAACCTTTTTGTTTTATCTTAAAAAAAATTTGGCCCACAAAAGGAGAACGTGCTTATGCATTTAATTATTCCAAAATCATACGATCCAAAATTATCCGTTCGGGAGACCCAGACCGCGATTCGCTACATCCGGGAAACCTTCCAAGAAGAATTTGGTAAGCAATTAAATCTGTCGCGGCTGTCCGCACCGATGTTTGTTGAAAAGTCGACGGGACTTAACGACAACTTGAACGGGGTCGAAAAGCCGGTCTCCTTCACCATGGCCGACATGGGCGACGAAACCATTGAAATCGTCCACTCCCTGGCTAAGTGGAAGCGCGTGGCCCTAAAGCGGTACGGCTTCAAGATGCACGAAGGCCTCTACACCAACATGAACGCCATTCGTAAGGACGAGGACCTGGACAATTTCCACTCCGCTTACGTGGATCAATGGGACTGGGAAAAAGTCATCGCCAAGGATGAACGGACCGAAGAGACCTTGAAGGCCACCGTGCGGACCATTTTCAAGGTCATCAAGCACATGGAGCATGAAGTTTGGTACAAGTTCCCTGAAGCTGTCCACCACCTGCCAGACGAGATTCACTTCATCACGACGCAAGAGTTGGAAGACATGTACCCGACGATGACGCCGCGCGAACGGGAAAACGCCATCGCCAAGAAACTGGGCTGCGTCTTCTTGATGAAGATCGGTGACGCCTTGAAGAGTGGCAAACGTCATGACGGCCGGGCCCCCGACTACGATGACTGGACGTTAAACGGTGACATCTTATTCTGGTACGAACCATTAAACCAATCCATCGAAATCTCCAGCATGGGCATCCGGGTCGACGCCGCGGCCATGAAGCGCCAACTCAAGCTGGCTCACGCCGAAGACCGGGCCAAGTTGCCTTACCACCAAATGGTCTTAAACGAAGAAGTCCCTTACACCATCGGCGGCGGTATCGGCCAATCTCGGCTGTGCATGTTGCTGTTGGGCAAGGCCCACGTCGGTGAAGTTCAAGCCGCTTTGTGGCCTCAAGAAATGATTGATCAATGTGAAGCCCATGGGATTCATTTACTGTAAAAATATCTTTTCATATTAAAAAGCACAACTAGTACCCGTTGCATGACGGCGCATTAGCTGTGCTTTTCTACTTTTTAGTTAGCTAATTCGGGCAGATCAGCAACCTGCCGCAAAATACGGATACCCTCTTGATAAGTGTCCGCCAAGATTTGGGCAACTGTTTTTTGTTCTTTGATCAGTGGGGCAACCTGTCCAGCCATAACGGCCCCTTTGTCGGTCACGTTGCCTTGCTCAGATGCTTGTCGCAACGAGCTGGTCGCTAAGGATTGGAGCTTCTCAGCCGCTACACTTGGTTTATTTTCCCGCTCAATCTGCGCCATTTGGTCTGACAAGTCATTCTGTAACTGCCAACATGGGGCCTCTGTTGAAGCCCCGGTCATGGTCACGTCGCCATCAACTGCCTTAACCACGGCGTCTTTGACGTTTTGATGGGTACTCCCCTCAGTAGCAACCATAAATGCCGTACCCATTTCAATGCCGGCATAACCAAATACTCTGGCCGCAGCATAGCCTTGACCATCGGCAATCCCACCGGAGGCCACCAATACCGCGTGTTTAACCACCGCACGTACTTGAGGTAGTAAGGCAAAGGTCCCTTCCTTAGAAATGTGACCGCCACCTTCCCAACCTTTAGCGATAATGACATCGGCACCACAATCATCTGCCACTTGGGCTTCTTGGCTCGTCATGACCTTAGTTAAGACCGTCATCCCCAACGCATGCCACCGATCGAACCATTTCTGCGTAAAGTCATGAACGAGTCCAGCAAAATTATCCGCATAGATATACCCCACTTGTTCCTTAGCAGCAATCTCCGTAATTCGTTCAAGATTGGCTTCTGCCTCGGGAAAGAGCGTCACATTAATGGCAAAAGGCTTATCGGTCAATTGCCTTGTCGCCTTAATTTCACGTTCAACGACTTCAGTTGGGGCAAACCCGACCCCCAAAACACCGAAGCCACCCGCATTGCTGACCGCACCCACTAACGGTGCCATCGAAGTCCATGCCATCGGACCACAAATAATAGGATATTTCACATTCAAAACGCTTTCAAGAGATTTCATTAGGATTCCTCCTCATTCAGGATACCCTAAGTGTACCGAGTCTTTTGATAACAAGGTAGACACTTCTGTTAATCTGTCAAAAGCTTGGCAAGTCCTTGGAAAACACAGGTATTGATCACCTGAACCAAATCTGCCTCAGACACATCTTGATGCTGGAAGAACCAGAGAATCGTCGCGATCATTGAGGCCGCAAATAACTGTGAAAAATAGTCTTGTTGTTGTGCTGGCGTTTTCGGCCAATACCGACGGACCTGTTCTGAAATCGACTGGGCAACCTGATCTTGAAACTCAGCACGCAAATGTAGCTGCGTACGCTGAATGGCGAAGAGTCGACGAATGTCATCTTGTTTCGACCGTAAAATACGCAGGCTTTCTACCGTCGTCTGCACATTCATGGTACGTGAGCTCGTAAAGACCTGACTCACACGTAAGATTACATCCTCTAACTGCTCGGCCAAGGTCTCCCGGGCAAGGTCATCTTTGTTATCAAAATAAACATAAAACACCGTTCGTGTCACTCCGGCCTGCGCCATGATAGTCCGCACCGACAGCTTCTCATACGGGGTGGCCTTTAGCATTGATAAGAATGTCTGCATAATTTTGTCGTCTTCCAAGTTCATCTTCCCTTCCTGGTCTTAAATTGACCAGCCTAAGTTGGCGCTAGCTGAAAATCTAAAGTCTAAAAGTACCACTCGCCTATCCCGTTAGGAAATAAACGAATGGTACTGTTTTGGACAAATTGTAATTCCTCAAACACAAGTGCTACCGGTTAAAGCCTAATTAGCGGCGGGTCTCCTCAGCCGAGACAGTCCCTCTTTGTTCAGCCTTCTCGAGAGCAGCCCAGAGTGCCCGAGCAACGTCATCACGATTATTAGCGCTCTGATTCATCATCGTCACCCGCCTAATTGATTTGCTTAAATATATCATATTCACCAAGCAAAGCAACAGTTTTCGTCATGCACCTGCTAGCGATTAACCGGCTAACTCAATGGCTAGCTAATCTACTTCTTCAACGTCTCATCCAGCTTCTCCACATTGGCAATCGGCCCGACCACCGTCAGCACGTCATGTAGCTGGACGATGTCCGTGGGTTGTGGGGAAATGTTGATGGCGTGACCGTGTTGAATGGCGATGACGGTCAGATCAAAGCGCCGGCGCAAGTCGAGCTTGACCAGGTCCTGGTTGACGAAGTTGGGGTCGGTGATGACCACCTCGGCCAGCGTATACTCATCACTCAGGTCGATGAAATTCAGAATGTGATTGGACAATAATTTGCGCACGATGCTGTGGCCCATGTCCCGTTCGGGGAAGATGACTTGGTCAGCCCCCACTCGTTTTAACACGCGACCGTGGTCGCTAGTTTCGGCCTTAGCAATCACCTTTTTGGCCCCCAGCTCCTTGGTCAACATGGTCGTCAAGATGCTGGCTTCCATGTTGTTCCCAATCCCTACGATCACGTAGTCAAAGGTGTCGATGTTCAAACCGCGCAGCACGTCTTCATCCCGCGTATCCGCAATCAAGGTCTGCGTGGCGACGTCCATCATCTCATTGACGGGCTCTTCCTTGACGTCGACCGCCAAGACGTCCTGATGGGCCTCCACTAATGTTTGCACGACGCTTTGGCCAAACCGGCCGAGCCCCAGCACCGCAAAACTCTTTTTCGTCATTTTCAAAAACTCCTTAACCAATTAAAATGTTTTCTTCCGGGTAACGAATCTGGTTGAACTTGGTCTGCCGCTTGGACAGCGAGTACAACGACGTGAAGATGCCGACCCGCCCGATGAACATCAGCAACATGATGACCAGCTTGCCGATGACCGTCAGATGGGGCGTCAAGCCCAGACTCAAGCCGACCGTACCAAACGCCGACAGTACCTCAAACACGATGTATTCCAAGCCAAAACCTTTCGGAATCTTCTCGGTTTGGGTCAAAATCAGCGTGGCGATGACAATCACGACGCTGGCCAGAAAGATCAGTAACAGCGCGCGACTGATATTGGTCTGGCTGAAACGCCGCCGACTGAATTCAACGTCCTTTTTGCCGCGGATCTGGGCAATACTTTGAAGCATCAAGACGCCAAATGTGGTGGTCTTGATTCCCCCGGCCGTGGATCCCGGCGTCCCGCCGACAAACATTAAGATCATAATCAAAAAAATACTCCCGGCCTGTAAGTCGTTGGTTGGCAAGGTCACCAGTCCAGCCGTTCGCGGCGTCACGCTCAGGAACAACGTGTTGATGGTCCGGTTGAACCACGACGTCCCCTTGGGTAATAACGTCAAATCTTTTTCCGTCATCAGCAGCAACAAGAAGCCAATCACGAATAACGTCCCCGTCGTGACCAGCGTCAGCTTAGAGTTCAGGCTCAGCCGTTTGCGCTCGTGGTACAACAGCAGGTCGCGCCAGACCAGAAAGCCCAGGCCCCCGCCGATGATTAGGATGATGGTCACAATCAGGAGGTAGGAATCATCCCGAAAACCCATCAGACTGTTGCCAAAGACATCAAAGCCGGCGTTACAAAAAGACATGACCGAATGGTAGACCGACGTGTATAGCCCCCATTTCCAGCCGTAGCGCGGAATAAAGTCGACCGCAATCAAACACGCCCCACCGACCTGAAAGAGCGCAGAGAGGCCGACAACGTATCTCATGACGCTCTTGGTATCGCTCAGGTTTTCCAGGTTCAAGGATTCCTTGACCATCAGTTGCGTCGACAAGTCCAGATTGCGGCGAATGATGTTAAATAACAGCACGGCAAAGGTCATGTACCCCAGTGCCCCGATTTCGGAAAGCACCAAGATGACAATCTGCCCAAACAACGACCAGTGCTCGGCCGTGTTGACCACCGTTAGCCCGGTGATACAGGTCGCCGACGTGGCGGTAAACACGGTATTGATGAAGCTGGTACCGCGCATCCCGTTCGTCGCGGCAGGCAAGCTCAGCAGGATGGTCCCCACCGTGATCAGGAGGATGAACCCCCAGACCATCTTTTTTGAGAGTGTATCAAACAATTTAAAACGCGAAATTTTTTCCATAAGTCTTCCAGTCCTATTAAGCTATTCCTTTCAGCTTAAGCCAAACGTAGCGGGAAAACAATACCCATTTCAACCGGATTTTACGCTGGGCGAACGTGCCGATGACCAATCGTTTCGGGGTTATCGCTTTCACAAAAATCTAAATAAAAAATCTCACCTCGGTGTGTGGTGAGATTTTTAGTGGCGTTTAAGCAAATTGTTTTTCAACCGATAACGCCGTGAAATATTCTTTCTTTGGCTTGAAGTGGGTGAAGACGGTTGGCTTCAAAGTTGCATCTTGTTGCGGTTCAATTAAGACGTGACGCTTCTTACCCTTGATTTTCTTGACGTAGGTCGCATAAGACGGCCCATCAGCTGGGTGCGTCTTACTGTTAAAGGCATAGACGGTCCGTTTATGTTTCCGCCCTAGCTTGTGAATGGTTAAGCTGGGGAGTGAATACAACCCATCTTTAACAAATCCTTCTCGCAAATGATGCTTTTTAATCACTAGCTGATAGAGTCCTCTCCCCTTGAAGTAATGGTACCAAGTTCCCCGCATCTTCTTCGGTACATTCTTCAACGCCTTATAAGATGACGTTGCTTGCGCCTGCGCAGTCGGTGTCTGAACCTGATTTAACATCCCCACACCAACCAAGACCGCCGCAACCAACACAATCATGCCACGACACCGTTTCACTAACTTCCCCATACTCCGCCTCTTATCCACTGGCGCCGCCACAATACTTTAACCAAAAAATTATCGGCCACACCAATACTTGATACCCCTAATCTTAGCAGATGCTTTGTGAAATCGCAATGTCGCTTCCGGCCGCAACGTGTGCCCACCGGCAACTGGTGTCGTTCAAAACAGCTAACCGCCCGTCAGTCCACCATTTTTTCACCAAACAAAAAATCCCCACCAAATAACTGGTGAGGATTTCCCAATTGATAATATCGAAATATTAACGCTTGGAGAATTGTGAAGCCTTACGTGCCTTCTTCAGACCTGGCTTCTTCCGTTCCTTCATCCGGGCGTCACGAGTCAAAAGACCCGCACGCTTCAGCGGACCACGGAAATCTGGGTCAACTTCGAGCAATGCCCGAGCGATCCCGTGACGAGTTGCGCCGGCTTGACCGGAGAAACCGCCACCGCGCACAGTAACTAATGCATCGTAGTTACCAAGCGTTTCCGTAACGTTGAATGGTTGTAAGACAACTTCCCGAATACTTGCGAATGGGATGTAGTCTTCAATTGCCTTGTTGTTCATAACGATTTTACCTGAGCCGGGTACTAAACGTACACGTGCAGAGGAGTTTTTACGACGGCCAGTGCCGCGATATTGAACTTGTGCCAATTTGGTTTTCCTCCTTAGATAAGGTTAATAATGTCTAATACTTCTGGCTTTTGTGCTTCGTGCTTGTGGTCTGCACCAGCGTACACGTGAAGCTTCAATGCCATTTGGTGACCTAAGGAGTTCTTAGGGAGCATACCTTGTACAGAAGTTTCGATCAATTTTTCTGGGTTCTGTTCCCGGAAGTTACCAGCAGTCCGTGACTTCAAGCCACCAGCGAAACCAGAATGGTGGTAGTAGACTTTGTCGGTGGCCTTACGACCAGTTAAAGCGATTTTTTCAGCGTTGATGACGATTACGTTATCACCAGTGTCCACGTTAGGGGTGAACGTTGGCTTGTTCTTACCACGTAATACAGAAGCAACGACTGAAGCAAGCCGACCTAAACTCACGTCGGTTGCGTCGACAATGTACCATTTGCGGTCAATGTCGTTAGGTTTTGCCATATAAGTTGTACGCACGTTAAATTCCTCCATAAATCTGTGTTTGTCTGACACCAAGTAAACTTTCCGGGGCTTATCGTGGGGCAAACAATACCAACAACCATAATACAAAGTTTTTCCCATAAAGTCAATGATTGTTTGCCCCTTAACCAAAAATTACCGTTGATGTTGCGGCAATTTGGTGGGATGTTCGGGGTCCTCCCCCTGGTAATACACGTGCTTTAAATACAGGCCAGCCGCCGGAACCGTCCGCCGCGCTTGTTTGCGATCCTTGACTTGATAAAGTCGTAAAATATCGTGAACTGGTCGGGTCCCAGAGCCGATTTCGACCAGCACCCCGACCATGATGCGCACCTGGTTGTACATGAAGCCGTTGCCGTAAAATTCAAAAACCAATTCATTGTTGGCGTGGTCGATATGACAAGTGGCCTCGTAAATGGTCCGCACGAAGGTCCGCGTCTGTGCGCCCGACGCTACGAAACTGGTATAGTCGTGTTCGCCGACCAGGTCCTGTAAGGCCACGTTGATCTTATCCAGTTCAACCGGGAATTTCCATTGGCCGGTATAGTGGCGTTTAAAGGGATTCCGGAACTCGCCCATGTCCATGCGGTACAGGTAGCGTTTGCCAGACACGTCATATCGGGCATGGAAGTCTGCGGAGACCAGATCGACCTTTAAGACCTCCATATCCATGGGTAACATGCTGTTTAAGCCCTTGCGCATGTTGTCCGCGGGAATCACGAAGGGAAAGTCGAAATGGGCCACCTGGGCCAGCGCATGGACACCTGCGTCAGTCCGCCCCGATCCGTAGATGACGATGGCGGGATCCGGGTTCTTGGCCATCTTATTGACGACCTTGGTCAGGACGCTTTCCACGGTCCGTTTATTGGGCTGGCGCTGGAAACCGGCAAAGTCGGTCCCGTCATACATAAAAGTTACTTTGTAGCGTTGCATTCAGTTCCTCCTACCAACGACGACAAGCGAGAATCGCCGCAAATCCAATCAAAAATAAAATCCAGGTCACCGTATCTCGCTTCTGCCAGGTCAAAATTCGATACTGGCTGCGGTGTTCGCTGTCTTGATAGCCGCGCGCTTCCATCGCCGTCGAGAGATCCTCGGCACGGTTGAAGGCGCTCATGAACAGCGGCACCATCAAGGGAATCAGGGCCTTGGCTTGCTTGAACAAACCACCCTCCCCAAAGTCAACCCCACGCGCACGCTGGGCGTTCATGATCTTAGTCGCTTCGTCCATTAACGTCGGCACGAAACGCAACGCGATCGACAGCATCATTGCCAGCGTATCCACAGGCACGTGGAGCCACCGCAACGGCTTCATCAGCGAGGCCAAGCCGGTCGCAATGTCCAGCGGCTGCGTCGACAGCGTCAGTAACGTGGACATCATGATGATCAACAGAAACCGAATGAAAATATACCCGGCATTGATCAGCCCAAACTGACTGATATTGATAAAGGCCCAGTGAAAGTACGTGTGGCCGCCCACGGGGCTGAATAAGAGTTGCAAGACCACGGTGAAGACAATTAGCCAAAGTAGTGGCCGAATACCCCGTAAGAAGAAGCCCAGGCTGATTTTTGACGCCAGGATCGACCCGACCGTCAGCGCAATCAAAATCGCATAGGTCACCGGATTGTTGGCCATGAAAACTAAAATGATATAACAAAAGCTCAGCATCAATTTCGCCCGGGGATCCAAACGGTGCACGACCGAGTTCAGGGGCAAATACCGCCCAAAGATAAATTTAGACATGGTCGGCCCCCTTTGCTGGCCAACGCGCCGCAATTTGGTCGGCTAGCTGGTCAGCCGTCAACGGTAAGGTGTCCCAGTTCAGGCCACGTTGGCGTAACTGTTGGGCAAATTGCGCGGCCCGCGGCACATCTAGTTGGTTGGCTCGTAGCCAATCGGGGTCGGCAAAGACGTCATGGGGCGTGCCAAATTTGACCAGCTTACCGGCCCGCATCACTGCGACCTGTTCGGCGTACTGGGCGACGTCTTCCATCTGGTGGGTCACCAACACGATGGTCAGTCCCTGTTCTTGATGGAGCCGTTCAAAGAGTGCCATCATCGCCTGACGACCTTGGGGATCTAAGCCCGCTGTCGGCTCGTCTAAGACCAAGACTTGCGGCTTCATAGCCAAGACTCCGGCGATGGCCACCCGCCGCATTTGCCCACCGGAGAGCTCAAATGGTGAGCGCTCAGCGTAACTGGTGTCGAGGCCCACCGTCGTAAGCATTTCATCCGCCAGGGCGTTGGCGTCGGCCTCACTCATGCCGAAATTCTTCGGTCCAAAGGCAATGTCTTGGCGAATCGTTTCCTCAAAGAGCTGGCTCTCTGGAAACTGGAACACCATGCCCACGTGTTGGCGTAAGGGTTTCAAGGCCGCGTTGGTCGTGGCCGGCGTGACGGTAAAGTCATCGACGTGAATCGTCCCCGCGCTGGGCTTGTACAACGCATTCAGTTGCTGGATCAGCGTGGATTTACCGCTACCGGTATGGCCGATGATGGCCAAATAACCGTGATCCGGCACCTGAAAGGAAACATCCTCGACCGCGGTGTGGGCCATCGGCGTCCCGGCTTGATAAGTATAGGTTACGTGTTCGAAAGCGATTGCCACAGCCATTCCTCCATTTCCGCCGTCGTTTGATAAGTCGTGGGTGGGGTGATGCCCCGCTGCTTGAGTGCCGTCTGTAATTTAACGGGAAATGGCACGTCGAGGCCCATATCAATCAGGGCCTCGCCACGCGCAAAGATGGTCGCCGGCTGTGCCTCTTCCACTAGTCGGCCGTCATCGATCACCAAGATTCGGTCGGCACCGGCGGCTTCGTCGATGTCGTGGGTAATGGAGATCACGGTCAAGTGTTGCTGTTCACGTAACCGCCGGACCAGCGCTAGCATATCGTGGCGGCCTTGGGGGTCCAACATGCTCGTGGCCTCATCCAAGATCAAAATGTCCGGGGCAATGGCCACGATACCGGCCAACGCCACCCGCTGTTTTTGCCCGCCTGATAGTGAACTGGGTTCGCGCTGGGCGAATTCAGCCATGCCCACTTCTTTCAGTGCGGCCTGAACCCGCGGTACCATGTCTGTCCGCGCAATCTGGCGGTTCTCCAGGCCAAAGGCGACGTCGTCTTCAACCGTGGCACCCACGAATTGGTTATCCGGGTTCTGAAAGATCATGCCGATTTTTTCGCGCACGTCCCAAACGGTGTCGGGAGTCAGCGTAATCCCAGCCACCGTGATCGTCCCCTGAGTAAACGGCAACAGACCGTCTAGAGACTTCGCTAAGGTCGACTTGCCACTGCCGTTGTGGCCAACAATGGCCAACCATTCCCCCGCGTGGACATCAAAACTCACGTCCGTTAGCGCCGGACGCTGGTCGTCCCCGTATGCATATGAAAGATGTTTGACTTCAATGATATTTGCCATCCGCGTTTTTGATTCTCCTAGTAAAATGTCACCGCTAATTATAGCAAAGTTTTGTGAATTTCCGAAGTGTTCCGCCAGATTCTTTCAGCCGCGCCGCAAAATCCTGACGACTCGTCCGTGACGCCTAGTCAAAGCGAAAAAAGTGTACAAAAAAAATCACTAACAAACCAGCGGCGCTGAGGCGTTAGCCCCCATTCAAGCTAGACTCGGAAAGAATTTCCTCCATCATCGTAGCGCTCTATACCACATGGTTCTAGTGATTAATTTGTAACTATTGTTCCCCGTTTAAGGACGCGGACACTCCCGAATCGCTTAACTAAAAATTAGTCAACGAATTCCAAGATGGCCATAGCGGCACCATCACCGCGACGAGGCATCGTCTTCAAGATACGCGTGTAACCACCGTTACGATCAGCGTACTTCGGTGCTAATTCGCTAAATACCTTTTGCAATGCGCTAGTCACGACAACATCATCGCCGTCTTCTTTAACATCTGCAACCACGTTACGGATGAAAGCAGCAGCTTGACGCCGGGCGTGTAAGTCGCCTTGCTTACCCAAGGTAATCATTTGGTCAGCCGTCTTGCGAACTTCCTTAGCGCGTGCTTCAGTCGTTTCGATGCGGCCGTTCAAGATTAAACTAGTGGTCAAATCGCGTAACAAGGCACGACGTTGAGAACTAGTCCGTTGTAATTTACGGTAACTCATAACCAGAAACCCTCCTTTGAGTGTCTAAAATTAGTCTTCCTTCCGAAGTGACAAACCTAAGTCAGCTAACTTAGCCTTAACTTCTTCAAGGGACTTGCGACCCAAGTTACGAACCTTCATCATGTCTGCTTCGGTCTTGTTGTTCAATTCCTGAACCGTGTTGATTCCAGCACGCTTCAAGCAGTTGTAAGAACGAACGGACAAGTCGAGCTCTTCGATGGTCATCTCAAGCATCTTTTCCTTGTGCGTTTCTTCTTTTTCAACCATGATTTCCGCATTCTTAGCTTCGTCGGTCAGGTCGACAAACATAGCCAGATGTTCGGTCAAGATCTTTGCAGCCAATGCAATGGCTTCGCTTGGATTAATTGAACCGTTTGTCCAAACATCCAGGGTCAATTTATCGTAGTCAGCCCGTTGGCCAACCCGTGCATTCTCTACTTGGTAGTTAACCCGTTCGATTGGGGTGTAAATGGAATCTACGGCTAAAACACCAATTGGCATTTCTGTATTACGAGCTTTGTTCTCGTCAGCAGAAACGTAGCCTCGGCCCTTGTCCGCAGTCATTCGCATGTGGAACGTTGCCCCATCAGCAACTGTAGCAATGTACAGATCTGGGTTCAAAACGTCAACGTCAGCACCTGCCACAATATCACCAGCGGTGATCTGAGCGGGTCCCTTAACGTTGATCTCCATCGTTTCTTCCTGATCGTCAGCACCGTTCAACTTCAGCGCAATCTTCTTAACATTTAAGATGATTTGCGTGACGTCTTCTACGACACCTTCGACAGTCGAAAACTCATGCAGAACCCCGTCGATTTGAATGCTGGTAACAGCTGCACCAGGTAATGATGAAAGCAAGATCCGCCGTAAGGAGTTGCCTAAGGTTGTCCCGTATCCACGTTCCAACGGTTCAACAACAAACTTACCGTAGTTGCTACTCTCATCAATTTTATGAATGTTAGGCTTTTCAAATTCAATCATTCTTATCGTTTACCCCTTTCAAACCGCGTTGAGCTCCTATAAGTCAATCCCATCATGAAGGTTGCCCTCATTAATGAAACGCTCACGTTAGACCCGACGGCGCTTTGGAGGACGAGTACCATTATGAGGAACTGGGGTAACATCGCGGATAGCCGTGACTTCGATCCCAGCAGCTTGGATTGCCCGAATAGCAGCTTCACGTCCTGAACCAGGACCCTTAACAGCAACTTCAACGGACTTAACACCGTGTTCTTGTGATGCCTTGGCAGCGGCTTCAGCGGCCATTTGTGCAGCAAATGGCGTTGACTTCCGACTACCCTTGAAACCTAAAGCACCGGCAGATGACCAAGCAATAGCGTTCCCTTGAACGTCAGTGATCATGACCAAAGTGTTGTTAAACGTAGCATGGATGTGTGCAACACCGGATTCAATATTCTTTTTGACCCGACGCTTGCGACTAGTTTTTCTAGTAGCCATAAAGTGATAAACCTCCCTTACTTCTTCTTCCCGGCGATCGAAACGGCTTTACCCTTCCGAGTGCGGGCATTGTTTTTGGTGTGTTGGCCGCGAACAGGCAGTCCACGACGGTGACGCATACCGCGGTATGAGCCGATTTCTTGCAAGTTCTTGATGTTCAGGCTAACTTCACGACGTAAGTCACCTTCGACCTTGTACTTGTCAACTTCGACACGAACCTTGTCTTCTTGTTCAGGGGTTAAATCACGAACCCGAACGTCTTCTGGGACACCAGCATCCGCAACAATCTTGTGCGCGGTGTTGATCCCAATTCCAAAAATGTAAGTCAAACCGTAAGCGATTCGCTTATCACGTGGTAAATCCACTCCAGCAATACGTGGCATTTAAGTGCACCTCCTATAAATTGAATTACTTACCCTGGCGTTGTTTGTGCTTAGGGTTGGCTGAGCAAATAACCATTACTCGACCCTTACGCTTGATAACCTTGCAGTGTTCGCACATTGGCTTAACTGATGGTCTTACTTTCATGAATATCCCTCCTACATCTGTCCAGGCGGTTACTTAAACCGATAAGTAATCCGGCCTTTAGACAAGTCATACGGTGACATTTCAACAGTTACTCGGTCACCAGGCAGAATCCGGATGTAGTGCATCCGAATCTTACCGGAAACGTGAGCGAGAATCTCATGACCGTTTTCTAATTCGACCCGAAACATTGCGTTAGGTAATGTTTCGGTAACTTTACCTTCGACTTCGATGACATCGCTTTTCGCCACGAAAGTACCTCCCTTTTAATTGCGTGTAAAATACACGTAAAAGCGGTAGGGACAAGGACCTTGCCCCCGCCTAGCACCTGTGAATTGCGACAGCGCGCCATTTACAGGCTAAACCTGAATAAGCTTACCATAATTCTTACGAAGACGCAAGAACTTAGCGACCTGTTACAGGTTCTTCAGGATTTTTTCGATGTCGACATAAACATCATCGATGTCACGGTCACCATCAACAGTGAACAATAAGCCCTTCTTGGTGTAGTAATCAACCAGCGGCGTGTTCATTTTCAGATTGACCGCTAACCGGTTCTTCACCGTTTCTGGCTTGTCGTCTTCACGTTGATAGAAGTCATGCCCACCACAGACATCACAAGTGCCGGCAACTTTAGGTTGCTTGTAGAGCTTGTGGTAAGTAGCCCCACAAGTCCGGCAGATGTAACGACCAGAAAGGCGTTCTACCAAAACATCTGGTTCGACGTGAATGTTGATCACGGCGTTGATGGTCCGGTCCAGTTCAGGGCCAAAGGTGTCTAACGCTTCGGCTTGAACTAAGGAACGGGGGAACCCATCCAACATGAACCCGTCTTTGGTATCATCTTGGGCTAACCGGTCACGCACGATGCCGTTAGTGACTTCGTCCGGTACCAATTCACCTTTGTCGATAAATTTCTTCGCAGCCAAACCCATTTCAGTTTCGTTCTTCATCGCTTCCCGGAAGATGTCTCCCGTAGAAATATGCGGTAAGTGGAACTCCTTGATAATCTTTTCGGCTTGCGTCCCTTTACCGGCGCCTGGTAAACCCATGAGAATCAAATTCATTGCTGTCATGTTCGTTCTCCTTATTCGAAAATTTGCCCGAAAAACACAAGCAGGTGTGCTAAATAGATCAACACACCCGCTGGAAACTCATTAAGCTGGTTCTGGATCTTGGATAAAGCCAACGTATTCGCGCTTCATCATCAATCCGTCAACTTGCCGCATGGTTTCGATAGCAACACCAACGACGATTAAGAGGCTGGTCCCACCTAAACCAATTGACTCATCTAAGTCCCAAAGGTTTTGGGCTAATAACGGAATCAAGGAAATGAATCCAAGGAAGAGTGACCCAACAGTGCTGAGCCGCATCAATAAGTTGGAAACATATGATTGTGTTTCGTGACCCGGCCAAACACCAGGAATGTAGCTCCCCTGCTTTTGCAGGTTCTCAGCTAACTTTTCTGGGTTGACTTGCACGAACGCATAGAAGAACGTGAACACAATGATCAGAACAGTGTACAAAATGGCCCCATCGACCGTTTGCATGTTGAAGACATCTGTTAACGTCTGGTACCAAGCATCTTGGGAGTGCGTGTTTTGGAACGCCATCAGAATAGTCTGAGGGGTCGCAATAAACGAACTAGCGAAGATAACTGGGATAACCCCAGCAACGTTAACCTTTAATGGAAGGTAGCTGCTATCTGGCGAACCAGATACCCGCCGCGTGTACTGCATAGGTACACGGCGTTCCGCTTGCTGAACCCAGGTGGTAAAGGTCACAATGATCAATACCAACACGATTAAAGCAAGAACGAAAACGACACTCTTCCACATGGTGCCCGCCGTAGCGTCAACGAAGTAAGTTTGGTACAACTTGTAAACAGAAGTTGGTGTCCGGGCAATGATCCCCGCAAAGATAATCATTGAAATCCCGTTACCCAACCCACGATCGGTGATCATATCACCCATCCAAGTCGTCAACATCGTTCCCCCAGTCAGGATCAACCCGATTGAGAGGTACGTGGTAACACTTGGATTTTGGACCAATTTCAGTGAACTTAAGGCACTGAAACCAGCCGTAATCCCGATAGACTGAACGAATGCCAAAGCAATCGCTAAGTAACGCGTGGCCTGGTTCAACTTCCGCCGACCAGTATCCCCTTGCTTACTCCATTCAACGAAGCGTGGAACGATGTCCATTTGTAGCAATTGAATAACGATTTGTGCAGTGATGTAAGGTGAAACCCCCATCGCGAAGATGGAATAGTTGGTCAACCCACCACCACTGAAGGTATCTAAAATACTAACCAATCCAGAAGACGCAACGCTTTGAAGTGCCTTTGCGTTAATGCCGGGGACGGTAATATAAGTACCCAACCGAAAGACAATCAAAACCAATAGAGTAAAGAGAATTTTTTTACGAATGTCTTTAATCTTAAAGGCGTTTTTCAAGCTTGATAGCATTAAATCACCTCAGTTTTACCACCAGCAGCCTCGATAGCTTGGGCGGCTGACTTGGAGAACTTAGCGGCTTTCACCGTCAACTTCTTCGTTAACTCACCGTTACCCAAGATCTTAACACCGGCCTTTTCGTTTTTAACGATACCGGCTTCAACCAGGGCAGCTGGAGTTACTTCAGCACCATCATCAAAGACGTTCAAAGCAGCTAAGTTTACGACAGCAAATTCCTTACGGTTAATGTTGGTAAACCCACGCTTTGGAATACGACGGTACAATGGCATTTGGCCACCTTCAAAACCCAAACGAGTCTTGCTACGAGCCTTTTGACCTTTTTGGCCACGGCCAGCGGTCTTACCATTACCAGATGAATCACCACGGCCAACCCGGTTACGAACCTTCCGTGAGCCTTCAGCAGGTTTTAATTCATTCAACTTCATGCTATTGCGCACCTCCTTATTTAATGATATGAGAATTACTTAACTTCTTCAACCTTAATCAAATGTGCGATTTGGAAAAGCGCACCACGAGTTGCGTCGTTATCTGGTTGGATAACGGTGCTGTTTACTCGGTGTAAGCCCATAGCTTCCACAATCTTCCGCTGTTTAGGGAGGCGGTGAGCAACACTATGAATTAAAGTAACTTTTAATTGAGCCATTTTAATACCCCTCCTTATTCAGCTAAGTGTTGAAGAGAGACACCACGGAGAGCGGCAACTTCTTCAGCACGCTTCAACTGAGCCAAGCCATCAAAAGTGGCCCGGACAGCGTTGACTGGCGTGTTAGAACCCAAACGCTTGGAAGTAACGTCAGCAACACCAGCTAATTCCATGACGGAACGAACTGAGCCACCGGCAGTAACCCCAGAACCTTCAGCAGCAGGCTTGAGCATGATCTTGCCCCCACCAAATGAACCGAGAACTTCGTGAGGAATGGTCGTTCCCACGATAGGTACTTCGATCAGGTTCTTACGAGCGGCTTCAACGGCTTTACGGATAGCTTCTGGAACTTCTTGAGCTTTACCAGTACCAAAGCCAACGTGACCGTTCTTATCGCCGACGATAACAAGCGCAGCAAACCGCAGACGACGGCCACCTTTAACAACCTTAGTGATACGGTTGATAGCAACAACGTTGTCTTCAAGTTCTAACTTGTCAGGATCAATAAATTTTGCCATGTGTGGTTATTCCTCCTTACTGTTAAAATTTCAGCCCGTTTTCGCGAGCAGCTTCTGCCAATGCTTGGACACGGCCATGGTACAAGTACCCGCCACGATCAAACACAACATCACTAATCTTCTTTTCGACAGCGCGCTTAGCAACTAATTCACCAACAGCCTTAGCTTGGTCGGTCTTGTTGTCACCATTGACATCGCTATCTAACGTTGAGGCACTAACAAGCGTGACACCCGCTACGTCATCAATGACTTGAGCGTAGATGTTTTTGTTAGAGCGGAAAACGTTTAAGCGTGGGCGTTCTGCAGTCCCAGAAATTTTGTTCCGGACACGCATATGACGCTTTTGACGTGTCTTGTTCTTATCTGGTTTTGAAATCAAAATAGTCACCTCTTTGTAGAATTATCAGCTTTAAGCTGCTTTAATGTTACTTACCAGTTTTACCTTCACGGATACGAACATATTCGTTTTCGTAACGGATACCCTTACCCTTGTAAGGTTCTGGTGAACGAACGGCACGAACTTCAGCAGCGAAGTCACCGACTTCTTGCTTACTAATACCGGAAATGTTGATAGTGGTGTTATCTGGAACCTTAACATCTAAGGTTTCAGGAATAGCCATTTCAACTGGGTTGGAGTAACCCACACTCAATACCAAGGTCTTGCCCTTAGCTTGAACACGGTAACCAACACCGACGAGCTTCAAGGTCTTAGCAAAGCCACTTACAACACCTTCAACCATGTTGTTTAAGTTAGCCCGCTGAGTCCCATGAAGGGCCCGCGTCTTGTTGTTATCATCTGGACGATCGAAGTCAACCGCACCATCACTAATCTTCATAGAAATGATGTTTGAGAAAGTCCGGGTTAAAGAACCCTTAGGACCCTTGACGGTCACTTGATCACCATCGCGTTTAACTTCAACGCCGGCTGGGACGTTGACAGTTTTATAACCAATACGACTCACTGTAAGGCACCTCCTATCTTCTTAAAAGTTTTACCAAACGTAGGCGAGAACTTCGCCACCGATTTTCTTGGCGCGCGCTTCTTTATCAGTAATTACACCTTCAGAGGTGGAGATAATAGCGATACCCAAACCGTTTAATACCTTTGGTACAGCGTCGGCCTTAACGTATGAACGCAAGCCGGGCTTTGAAATACGCTTTAAACCACTGATGACACGTTGGTTATCCTTACCGTACTTCAGGAATACGCGGATGATGCCTTGCTTGTCATCATCGATGTATTCGACGTTACGGATGAACCCTTCGCGCTTCAGGATTTCAGCGATGTCACGTTTAATTGTTGATGCAGGTACTTCGAGTGATTCGTGACGCACCATGTTGGCGTTACGGATCCGCGTCAAGAAGTCTGCAATAGGATCAGTCATGGACATTAACGTTTACCCTCCCTTTGTTTAAAATTCGTTTTACCAGCTAGCCTTCTTCATGCCAGGAATTTGACCCTTGTGGGCTAATTCGCGCATGCAGATACGGCAAAGATGGAACTTTTGATAAACAGAGTGTGGACGTCCACAACGTTCGCAACGAGTATAATTCTGAGTAGAGAACTTCGCAGGACGCTTGTTCTTAGCAATTTGAGATTTCTTAGCCAATTTGTGTGAACCTCCTTAAATTAGTGTGCAAACGGCATACCGAATTGAGTCAGCAATTCGCGTGACTCTTCATCAGTGTTAGCCGTCGTAACGATAACGATGTCCAAACCACGAACACGGTTAACGTTATCAAAGTTAATTTCTGGGAAAATCAATTGTTCCTTAACACCCAAGGTGTAGTTACCGCGGCCATCAAAGGCACGCTTGCTAACACCACGGAAGTCACGAACACGTGGCAATGACACGTTGATTAACTTGTCCAGGAATTCGTACATCCGGTCCCCACGCAGGGTAACCTTAGCACCGATTGACATGCCTTCACGAAGACGGAAGGTGGCGATTGACTTCTTGGCCTTAGTAACCAATGGCTTTTGACCAGAAATCAAGCCCAATTCTTCAACGGCTTCGTCCAGGTTCTTAGCGTTGGAAACAGCATCACCAACACCCATGTTCAAAACGATCTTTTCGATCTTCGGCGTTTGCATAACAGAACTGTAGCTGAACTTTTCCACCAATGATGGTGTAATTTCATTAACGTACTTTTCTTTTAAACGAGCTGACATGAAATTATGTTCCTCCTTTCAAAGATTATTTGTCGATGGTTTCGCCGGACTTCTTAGCGAAACGGACTTTGTGACCATCTTCTACTCGAACGCCAAGCCGGGTCGGTTCGTTGTTCGAAGGATCGATGAGCATAACGTTGGATGCGTGAATTGGTGCTTCAATATCGATAATGCCACCTTGTGGGTTGGCTTGAGAAGCTTTTTGGTGCTTCTTAATCATATTGACACCTTTAACGATCACACGATTCTTGGCATTCATGACTTTGGAAACAGTTCCTTCTTTTCCTTTGTCTTTGCCGGCGATCACGCGGACCTTGTCACCAGTTTTAATAAGCATTCCTGTGGGCACCTCCTTGTTAAACGTTTCTTGATTACAGTACTTCGGGTGCTAATGAGATAATCTTCATAAAATCGTTGTCACGTAATTCACGGGCAACTGGTCCGAAGATCCGAGTCCCTTGTGGGCTCTTATCGTCTTTGATCAGCACTGCAGCATTTTCATCAAAGCTGATGTATGAACCATCGTTACGACGTACACGGGACTTCGTACGAACAACAACGGCCTTCACAACGTCACCTTTTTTGACAACGCCACCTGGTGTTGCTTGTTTGATAGTAGCGACAATGATATCACCAATTCCGGCGTAGCGACGCTTGGAGCCACCCAGAACTTTGATAGTCAGAATTTCACGGGCGCCAGAGTTGTCGGCAACCTTTAAGCGACTTTCTTGTTGGATCACAGCTAGTGTCCTCCCTTCAGTTCTAATTCAGAATACGATAAAAACGACACCTAAATGATTACTGCTTTTTCAACAATGTCGACTAAGCGGAACCGCTTGGTAGCAGACAGAGGACGAGTTTCCATGATTTCAACAATGTCGCCAGTGTGGGCTTCGTTGTTTTCGTCATGTGCCTTGTACTTCTTGGAGTACTTGACACGCTTGCCATATCTTGCATCCGTCTTCGTCGTTTCTACAACGACAGTGATCGTCTTTTCCATTTTGTCGGAAACGACACGACCACGGTAAACCTTGCGGTTATTACGTGCATCACTCATGTATTAGTGACCTCCTTCTTATCGTATTCTACTTGTTCAGTTCTTGTTGGCGAAGAGCGGTTTTAATCCGCGCAATGTTCTTACGAACTTGCTTCAACCGTGCGGTGTTTTCCAATTGACCAGTAGCTAATTGGAAACGCAGGTTAAATAATTCGTCCTTGTAGCTCTTTTCTTTATCGAGCATTTCAGCAGTGGTTAATTCGTTGATGTCTTTAGTTTTCATTTGATTCGCCACCTACTTCCTCTCGGGATAAAACCTTCGTACGAACGGGAAGCTTCATGGCAGCTAAACGTAAGGCTTCACGAGCGGTTTCTTCAGAAACGCCACCCACTTCAAACAAAACCTTACCGCGCTTAACTGGGGCTACCCAGCCATCAGGCGTACCTTTACCATTACCCATCCGGACCCCAACACCTTTACTGGTGTAGGATTTGTGAGGGAAAATCTTAATCCAAACTTTCCCACCACGCTTCATGTAACGTGTGATTGCCACACGGGCTGCTTCGATTTGACGGTTGGAGATCCACTTGGAATCTAACGATTGTAAACCGTAGTCACCGAAAGCAACGCTCTTGCCACCCTTGGCTTCGCCACGTAGCTTACCACGGTGGACACGACGGAACTTTACTCGCTTAGGTACCAGCATGCTTATTTCCCTCCTTGTCCGTTAGTTTGTTTCTTTTCGGGAAGAATTTCACCACGGTAGATCCAGGTCTTAACACCCAGAGAACCATAAGTGGTGTGCGCTTCAACCCAAGCGTAATCGATGTCAGCACGTAACGTGTGCAGAGGAACCGTGCCTTCAGCATAGCTTTCAACACGAGACATATCAGCACCGTTTAACCGGCCAGAAACTTGCGTCTTAACACCCTTGGCGCCAGAACGCATCGTCCGTTGCATCGTCCCACGCATAGCGCGACGGAAAGCAACACGGCCTTCCAATTGACGAGCAATGTTTTCACCGACTAATTTAGCATCTAAGTCTGGCTTCTTGATTTCCACGATGTTGATGTGGACACGTTTGCCAGTTAAGTCGTTTAATTCCTTACGGAGATTTTCGACTTCGGAACCACCCTTACCAATAACCATCCCTGGCTTGGCAGTGTGGATTGAGATGTTGACGCGGTTTGCAGCCCGTTCAATCTCAACAGTTGAAACAGAAGCATCTACAAGACGCTTTTCGATAAATTTACGGATTTGAAGGTCTTCCTTCAGGTAAGCAGCGAAATCCTTTTCAGCATACCACTTTGCTTCCCAATCGCGAATGATACCGACCCGTAATCCAGTTGGATTTACTTTTTGACCCACGCGTTATCCCTCCTCTTTTTCAGATACAACAACCGTAATGTGACTCGTACGTTTGTTGATTGGTGAAGCAGAGCCTTTGGCACGAGGACGGAACCGCTTGAGGGTTGGTCCTTCGTTCACATAGGCTTCGCTAACAACTAGATCTTGACGATCTAAGTCAAAATTGTTTTCTGCGTTAGCAATTGCAGAGTTTAAAACCTTTGCCACAACCGGTGATGCGCCACGCGGTGTGAACTTTAAGATTGCGATTGCTTCAGCGACGCTCTTGCCGCGGATAAGATCGATGACAAGGCGGACTTTGCGAGCAGCAATCCGAACCGTCTTAGCAGTCGCTTGCGCTGATGTAACTTGTTCAGCCATTAGTTAATCCTCCTTATCAACGAGTTTTCTTGTCGTCGCCACCATGACCACGGAATGTCCGGGTTGGTACGAATTCGCCAAGCTTGTGGCCTACCATATCTTCTTGAACGTAAACTGGTACGTGCTTCCGTCCATCATATACAGCGATAGTTAAACCTACAAAGCTAGGGAAAATAGTAGACCGGCGGGACCAGGTCTTGATGACAGCCTTTTTGTCTTGATCCTTTTGTGCATCAACCTTTTTCAGTAAATGCGCATCGGCGAAAGGTCCTTTTTTCAAACTACGACCCATTTATGAAACCTCCTCTACTTGTGGCGCATCGTGGAACACGATGATCACCAGGTCTCTTGACTTCCGGATAACCGGAATATTACATCTTAGAACCTTTACGATGACGAACAATGAACTTCTCAGTCTTGTTCTTCTTCGAACGCGTCTTCTTACCAACAGTCTTCTTACCCCATGGAGAAAGAGGAGATGGTAAACCAACAGGTGCTTTACCTTCACCACCACCATGTGGGTGATCGTTAGGGTTCATAACTGAACCACGAACGTGAGGACGTTGACCAGCCCAACGGTTACGGCCGGCTTTACCAACGTTGATCAATTCGTGTTCTTCGTTACCAACGGCACCGATAGTTGCACGGTTAACGTTCAAGACCATCCGAACTTCACCGGAAGATAAACGAACTAATACGTACTTTTCGTCGTTAGCTTTACCTAACAATTGTGCTGAAGTACCAGCAGAACGTACTAATTGGCCACCCTTACCAGGCTTCAATTCGATGTTGTGAATAACCGTCCCAAATGGGATGTTCTTCAATGGTAACGTGTTACCAGTCTTGATATCAGCATCTGGACCAGATTGAACCTTGTCGCCAACCTTTAAGCCCTTAGGAGCCAAGATGTATGACTTTACACCATCAGCGTAAACTAATAATGCAATGTTAGCAGTCCGGTTAGGATCGTATTCGATAGCCTTAACGGTTGCTGGAACATCATCTTTGATCCGCTTGAAATCGATGATCCGGTATTGACGCTTGTTACCACCGCCACGATGACGGACAGTCATCTTACCAGCGTTGTTCCGGCCGGCAGAGTGACTTTGTGAATCAAGCAATGACTTTTCAGGAGTCGTCTTAGTGATGACGTCTTTGTAAACCAAGCTCGTCATGTTACGACGACCATTGCTTGTTGGTTTGTATTTCTTAATCGCCACGTTATTTCCCTCCTATATCTGAGATTTTATTCTTCGTTGAATAACTTGATTTCTTTTGAGTCGGCAGATAAGCTGACAATGGCCTTACGACGCTTCTTAGTGTAGCCTTCGTAACGTCCTTGACGCTTCTTCTTACCCTTTAAATTCATGATGTTAACCTTAACAACCTTAACGTCGAAGATGTCTTCTACGGCATGCTTGACTTGAGTCTTGGTTGCTCGTACGTCAACGTCAAAGGTGTAACGCTTGTCGTCCATAGTTGCCATCGTAGCTTCGGTAACAACTGGGCGTAAGATAATGTCACGTGATTCCATTATGCGAGCACCTCCTCTACTTGAGAAAGAGCTGGTTGGGTAATCACTAACTTGTCCGCGTTGGCAATGTCTAAGACATTCAAGCTCTTGGCTGGAATAACCTTAACATTTGCTAAGTTACGGGCTGCTAAAGCAGCAGTTACGTTGTCGTCTTCAAGGACAACCAACGTCTTAGTCGTGACATTCAAACCAGCCAACACAGCAGCGAATTCTTTCGTCTTAGGTGCGTCGAATGCTAAACCGTCAAGGACGACTAAGCTTTCGTCAAGAACCTTTTGTGAAAGAACTGACTTCAATGCTAAACGGCCAACCTTCTTAGGAAGGCGGTAACTGTAAGAACGAGGGGTAGGGCCAAAGACCACACCACCACCGACCCATTGTGGGGAACGGATGGAACCTTGACGGGCACGACCAGTACCCTTTTGACGCCATGGCTTCTTACCACCACCACGAACGGCACTCCGGTTTTTAACGGCGTGAGTTCCTTGGCGTAATGAAGCTCGTTGCATCAAAATCGTATCGAATACGACGCTTTCGTTAGGTTCGATGCCGAAGATATCAGCGTTCAAATCAACGTTGCCGTTTTGGCTACCATCTTGTTTGTATAATGCTACGCTTGTCATTTAATTATCCTCCCTTCCTATTTATTTTTCAGAATGCTTTGGGCGTGGTGGGCGAACAGCACTCTTAACAGTAACGAGTGACTTGTTGGCACCAGGCACATTGCCCTTGATCAACAGAACGTTGTTATCAACGTCAGCCTTAACGATCACAAGGTTTTGGATAGTAACTTGCTTGTTACCCATCCGACCTGGGAGCTTCATGCCAGGGAATACCCGGTTAATGATGGCACCCAGAGAACCTGGACGACGGTGGTAACGAGAACCATGGGCCATAGGGCCACGGCTTTGGCCGTCCTTATGAATGTTACCTTGGTATCCATGACCTTTAGTGACACCAGTGACATCCACGATGTCTCCTGCTTGGAAGGTATCAACTTTAACTTCGTCTGCTACCTTGTAATCTCCCAGCTCAACATCTCTGAATTCACGAATGAAGCGCTTAGGAGTCGTGTTTGCTTTTGCTACATGACCTTGTTCGGGCTTGTTGCTGAGTACTTCACGCTTGTCTTGGTAACCAAGTTGAATGGCATCGTAACCGTCGTTTTCCATCGTCTTAACTTGTAACACAACGTTTGGCGTTGCTTCGACAACAGTAACGGGGATTAATTCGCCAGCATCAGTGAAGACTTGCGTCATCCCGACCTTTTTCCCTAAGATTCCTTTAGTGGTCATGAGTACACCTCCGATTATATTGTATTTAATATTCTTGAAAATTATAACTTGATTTCGATGTCAACACCGCTAGGCAGGTCAAGCTTAATTAATGAGTCGACCGTCTTTGGCGTTGGGTTAACGATATCAATCAAACGCTTGTGCGTCCGCATTTCGAATTGTTCACGTGAGTCCTTAAACTTATGTGGTGAACGTAATACGGTGTAGATTGTCCGTTCAGTTGGCAATGGGATTGGACCTGAAATACCGGCACCAGTTCTCTTTGCAGTTTCAACAATCTTGTCCGCTGATTGATCGAGGATACGATGTTCGTAAGCCTTCAACCGAATCCGAATTTTTTGTTTTGCCATTGTGTTCCCTCCTTCGTCTATTTTAAAAATAAGACTAACTCCGTGGAAATTCCCGCCACACCCTCATGGCAAAGCGGCCGGGTGTGTCGCAATATCCCACATCATCGCTAAACTTTTGTCCGACCCCCTGGGGCACAAAAACACCCTGGGAAATACAGCACTTGACTATCATACTAAATAAACTGCCGACTGGCAAGGGTTTTCGCTGAATTTCTCAAACTTTTTGTGAAAAAATCCCGCTACTTGACGTCAATCAATTTTAATCGGGTTGCGAATGACTAACCGATTTTCTACTGTTAAGTAGTCCTCTGGCTAACCCCCACCCAATCAAACAAGTCAGGATATCCGCGACGGGTTGTGCCCAAATGATTCCGTGGTAACCGATTAGCCGTGCACCCAGTACGATGGCCAGGTAGAAGACGACCCCCTGCCGAGCAATGGACATGATAAAGGCGCCAATCGCCTTGCCGGTACTCTGGAAGACGGTCGTGTAAACCAGAACTGCTCCCACGAACGGTGTCGTCACCAGGAAGACCTGTAGCATGTAGGTCCCGGCAGTAATGACTGCCTTACTATGGAGGAATAAGCCAATGATCTGTGGTGCTAAGACCATCAGAATGACTGCTAGAATCAGTGCGTAGCCCACTTCGACCAGCAGATCAAAGTGCAGGATCTTTTTAAACCGCGCCATGTTCTTCGCCCCATAGGTGTAACCAATCAGTGGTTGAGCCCCAAAGGCAAAGCCGACCATGACCAGCATGATGATCATGTAGACCTTCAACACGATGCCCATCGCCGCCACCTTGGTTGGCCCAAAAGCGATTAGGTAACGGTTTAAGACCGTGGTGCCAAACGCCTGCATCAGGTTGGTGATGGACCCTGGAATCCCAATGGCCAACACCTGCAGGACCCAGGCCCAACTAATCTTGCTCAACCGGGCATCAACTGAAATGACCTGACAGTAACGTTTCGTCAAATACACCAGCGTGATTGCCGAGATGGTATAACCAATCACCGTCGCTAATGCCGCCCCGGCTGCACCCATGCCTGCAGAAAAGATCAAGATGGGATCCAAAACAATCGTAATGACTGTCCCAATCATCGTGCCAGCCATGGACTGCGCCGCAAATCCTTCTGTCCGAATCAGATTACCTGGCACGATTGAAACGATGATGGGCATCGCCCCAATGGCCATGATGCGGTAAAAGGCACTGGCATACGGGTACGTCGCCGGGGTCGCCCCCAACAGGTACAGGAACGGCCGCATGAAGACCAGCAAAACCACAGTCGTGACCAAACCAATGATCACGGCACCATACAAGCAAAAACTGCTGACACGACGCCCTGTGGTGTAGGCTTTTTCTCCCAACAACCGAGAAATCAGCGAACTCCCACCCAACCCAAAGATATCACCAATCGCAATCAGCAGTGAAAACAGCGGCGTACACAACGCCACCCCGGCGACCAAATTGGTATTTTGGGTCTGGGACACGAAAAACGTATCCGCTAAATTGTAAATCATGCTGGCTACCATGGCTAAGACCACCGGCAAGGCCAGCTTAAAATACGCCCGCGGAATCGGGGCGTGTTCAAACAACTCTTCCATAACTCACTCTCCAATTCCTTTTGGCACATGCGTGGTTATTATACCGCAATTTCTGTGGGTGATGCTAGGTGGTCTGGACTACGTTGCTTGAGCTGGCCGCCTACCGTGATAACCTTCAGTAATCACTAGCTTAACCAGCGCTGAATGCCAACGATCACTCACGACAGCCACATACCTTGTAGGCATCCACTTCAGTTCGGTCCCCTTCTCGCCGCCGACTACTAGTGCCATCCAACCTTTCAAGACAAAATAAAAACGCCTAACCCGAAAGTTAGACGTTTCTTTTTAAACAACAGACAGACTAGTCTTCGACTGGAGTGCCGCCGTTCTTCTTGATAATGTCAGCTTGAACACTCTTAGGCGTTGGTTCGTAGTGATCAAACGTCATGGTAAATGTCCCACGACCTTGTGATGCAGAACGTAACGTCGTCGCGTAACCGAACATTTCGGATAACGGAACGAATGAGTGAATCATTTGTGCGTTACCACGTGCTTCCATACCATCAACCTTACCACGACGAGCGGTAACTTGGCCCATGATATCACCCATGTATTCTTCAGGAACCAAAATATCAACCTTCATGATTGGTTCAAGAATAACAGGGCCAGCAGACTTAACAGCGTTCCGTAAAGCCAAGGAAGCGGCAACCTTGAAGGCTGCTTCACTAGAATCGACTTCATGGTAACTACCATCGTATAACTTGGCCTTAACATCAACCAATGGGTAACCGGCTAAGACACCGTTTGCCATGGCTTCTTGCAGACCTTGGTCAACTGAAGGGATAAATTCACGAGGAACAACCCCACCAACGATAGCGTCTTCGAATTCGTAACCCTTACCACGTTCGTTAGGGGTAAATTCGATCCAAACGTCACCATATTGACCTTTACCACCAGATTGACGAACGAACTTACCTTGGACCTTAGTTGACTTCGTGAAGGCTTCACGGTAGGCAACTTGAGGGGCACCAATGTTAGCTTCAACCTTGAATTCACGCTTCATCCGGTCGATGATGATATCCAAGTGAAGTTCACCCATCCCAGCGATCAGCGTTTCACCAGTTTCAGGGTTAGTTTCAGCCTTGAAAGTTGGGTCTTCTTCAGAAAGCTTTTGTAAGGCGGTGTTCATCTTATCTTGGTCAGCCTTCGTCTTTGGTTCTACGGCAACCTGGATAACTGGATCTGGGAAGTCCATAGATTCCAAATGTAATGGGTGATCTGGGTCGGTCAGAGAGTCACCAGTAGTGGTGTTCTTCAAACCAATGGCCCCAGCGATATCACCGGAGAAGACTTCTGGAATTTCTTGACGGTGGTTAGAGTGCATTTGCAGCAAACGACCAACCCGTTCACGCTTGCCCTTCGTGGAGTTCAGCACGTAAGAACCAGCTTCCAGAGTACCGGAGTAAACCCGGATGTAAGTCAGACGACCAACGAATGGGTCAGTGGCAACCTTAAATGCTAAGGCAGCAAATGGCGCATCGTCATCGGCACGTAATTCAACGGCTTCGTCAGTGTCCGGAACAGTTGCGTTGTAAGGCTTAACATCCAATGGAGATGGTAAGTAGTCCACAACGGCGTCCATCAACATCTGAACACCCTTATCCTTGAAGGCAGAACCAGCGAAGACTGGGAATAATTCCAGCTTCAAGGTTGCCCGACGGATAGCGGCCTTTAATTCGTCCTTGGTGATTTCTTCACCTTCAAGGTACTTTTCCATGATTTCATCGTCAACGTCAGCGACGCTTTCGATCATTTCTTCATGACGCTTTTCGGCTTCTTCCTTCATATCTGCAGGAATATCAACCGTATCCCATGAAGAACCTAATTCATCTTTATCGTAAACGTAGGCCTTCATTTCGATCAAGTCAACGACACCTTGGAAGTTGTCTTCGGCACCGATAGCCATTTGTAAGGCTAAGGCGTTGGCTTGTAAGCGTTCGTGGATGGAGTTAACTGAGAAGTCGAAATCGGCACCCAGCTTATCCATCTTGTTAACGAACACGATACGTGGAACATCGAAATCTGAGGCTTGACGCCAAACAGTTTCGGTTTGAGGTTCAACACCGGCTTGACCGTCTAAGACGGCTACGGCACCATCCAAGACACGCAGGGAACGTTCAACTTCAACAGTGAAGTCAACGTGTCCTGGGGTATCGATGATGTTAATCCGGTGACCCTTCCATTCCGCAGTCGTAGCGGCAGAAGTGATCGTAATTCCCCGTTCTTGTTCTTGTTCCATCCAGTCCATTTGTGAAGCCCCATCATGGGTTTCACCAATCTTATGGATTTTACCAGTATAATACAGGATACGCTCAGTAGTCGTCGTCTTCCCGGCATCGATGTGGGCCATGATACCGATGTTACGCGTCTTCTCAAGCGGAAATTCACGAGTATTAGCCATGATTAATGTGTAACTCCTCTCAATTTGATCGTAGATTGTGCCAAAAAGTGACTACTAAACATCGCAATTGATTTTAGTAGCCACTCTCGATTAAAGGATTGCTCCTCTAAGCTAGAGTCAAAAATGTTAAAAAACACTCTGCTCTAACATTTTATCACACTGTAGGCATGGCAGTGCGATAGCTGCTCTTACCAGCGGTAGTGAGCGAAGGCACGGTTGGCATCTGCCATCCGGTGCGTATCTTCACGCTTCTTAACGGCAGCACCGGTGTTGTTAGCAGCGTCCATGATTTCACGAGCAAGCCGTTCAACCATGGTGTGTTCGCCACGTAAACGTGAGTACTGAACCATCCAACGAAGACCTAAAGTGGTCCGACGATCTGGCCGAACTTCGATAGGAACTTGGTAGTTTGACCCACCAACACGCCGAGCCTTAACTTCCAAGACTGGCATAACATTCTTCATTGCTTCTTCGAAGACTTCCACTGGATCGTTACCAGTTTCGTTCTTAATGATGTCGAAGGCACCATAAATGATCTTAGTTGAAGTTCCACGTTTCCCATCCATCATCGTGTGGTTGATCAGACGAGTGACCAACTTTGAATTGTAAATTGGATCAGGAAGGACTTCACGCTTTTGTACGTTTCCTTTTCTAGGCATTGTTAATATCCTCCTTGAAATGCTGTTACAGGTCGGTTGACGGCAACCGTGCACCCGACCTTAATTTTGAGTCTCGGTCTAGCCCTTAGGCTTCTTAGTCCCGTACTTGGAACGACCTTGACGACGGTCAGTAACACCGGCAGTATCGAGAGCACCACGGATAATGTGGTAACGAACCCCAGGTAAATCCTTAACCCGGCCGCCCCGGATCAGCACAACACTATGTTCTTGCAGGTTGTGGCCAATACCAGGAATGTAAGCAGTCACTTCAATTAAGTTTGACAACCGCACACGTGCATATTTACGTAAAGCAGAGTTAGGCTTCTTTGGTGTCATGGTACCGACACGCGTTGCAACCCCACGCTTTTGTGGAGCTGGATTCTTAACTTGAGCTTTTTTGAAACTGTTATACCCGTAGTTTAAAGCTGGGGCATCTGATTTAGAACTTTTAGATTTACGACCTTTACGCACCAATTGGTTGATAGTAGGCATCTAAATAGTCCTCCTTTCCGTATACTTTCTAGAGTTATAAGTCCACACATCCAGGTGGTTCATTTTCCTGTAAAGAAAAAAGACGACCCAAATGGCGATTTAATTGAAGTGTCCTCCCCGCCGTCAGTCAGCATGTCTGGTAGTAAATACCCGAGACCTGTCTGCGAAAAGCACCTTGAATAGAATACCATGCCAAAAAGCCCCTGTCAACCAGCCTCTCCGCAATTTTGCAGAAACATTTCGCCCTTTTTTACGGAGTTGATGGATAGAGGTGAAATTTTCATGACGATTATCCTATTCATTTACGGTGCTTGCCTGGGGTCGTGGTTAACCGCTATGGCCGACCGTTACGCAACTGGCGCATCGCCCATCTACCCAGCATCACACTGCGACACCTGTCAAACACCCTTGGCTTACTGGCAAATGGTGCCGGTGATCAGCTACCTGCTGTTGCGTGGCCGCTGCCACTATTGTCAGCAGCGAATTCCGCCGACGACACTATACCTTGAGATTGGTGCGGGGGGCTTGCTGACCATGCTCACGTCCACGACCGTCCGCCCATTACTGTGGCTGGGACTTTGGGGATTCGCGGCGCTGTGTGACGCGCGGACACAAAACTTTCCCGGTTGGGTAGTCTGGCTGGCCTGGCCACTAACGGTGTGGTCGCTGCCTTGGCCCACCATCATCCTGGCGACCTGCCTCTTACTGGGAGTTCAATTGCTCTGGCAACGTTGGCCTAATCCCTTGATTGGCGACGGGGATCTGGAACTGATTCTCGCCTACACCCTCTACTGGGGCGTCACCGCCACCGCTCAATGGCTACTGGTCGCTAGCCTAGCAGCCTTATGTCGGGCACGCAACTATAAACGACTAGCATTTTTACCTTACTTGGTGAGTAGTGCCGTGGCCTGGTGGCTGATACGCAAATAGGCTTAAACTCAGAACTGAAGTAGCCTTTATGTGGTAATTCCCGGAACGGCAATATTCTGTCCACTAAAATTAGTGAAACCCAGAGCCTGCGTCAACCAGAGATTCCAGCGGGTTGGTGATTATCAGCACCATTGGTTAGTCAAAGGCTGATTGCCAATCCTTACGCCATCAGTCGCGTAGTGACAATGTTTCTAGCTGATTTTCATCTTTCGACCTTTAGCTCAAATATGGTTGCATAGAAAAAGGACCCGCCATCTCTGACGAGTCCCTGACCAGCAAGCTAGTTGTCACTAGGCCTGTGAGTCTTCTTGCATTTGTTTTTCTAAGTCGCTGATGGAATAAACGCCTTCGGTTGACGTACCGCCAACTTCTTTGGGCTTGATCTGACGGTAATCTGGCATCCCAGTCCCGGCAGGAATGATCTTCCCAATAATGACATTTTCCTTCAAACCAACCAGTGGATCGTTCTTGCCCCGAATAGCAGCATCGGTCAAGACACGAGTCGTTTCCTGGAAGGATGCGGCTGACAAGAAACTGTTGGTTTCCAAGGCAGCCTTGGTAATCCCCAAGATAACTGGACGAGCGGTGGCAGCAATGCCCCCATCGATCAGCGTTTGGTAGTTAGCCCGACGGAAGTCTTGAATATCCATCAAAGTCCCTGGCAACACATCCGTGTCACCTGGGTCCATGATGCGGACCTTCCGCAGCATTTGCCGAACCATGATTTCCACGTGCTTATCACTGATAGCCACACCTTGCATCCGGTAAACCCGTTGCACTTCACCCAAGATGTAAGTTTCAGTAGACAAGACATCGCGAACCCGCAGTAATTCCTTAGGATCAACAGACCCATAGTTCAAAGCGCCACCACGGTGGATAAAGTCGCCTTCACTGACCCGCATCCGAGCCGTGATTGGTAACGTGTAACTCCGCGTATCAGCTTCACCCTTGATGGTAACTTCCTTGGTCCGTTCAGCTGGGTTTTCTTCGATTGATTCAACCGTCCCAGTAACTTCAGTGATCTCAGCTTTACCTTTAGGGTTCCGAGATTCAAATAATTCTTGAACACGAGGCAACCCTTGGGTAATATCTTCGTTCCCGGCAACACCACCGGTATGGAAGTTACGCATGGTCAGCTGAGTCCCTGGTTCACCGATTGATTGCGCAGCAACCGTTCCGACAGCTTCACCAACTTCGACTTCGTCACCAGTAGCCATGTTCCGGCCGTAACAATGTTCACAAACACCATGTTCAGTGTTGCAAGTGAAGGCGGAACGAATGGTTACTTCTTCAACACCAGCGTCAACGATTTGTTGAGCAGTGTCTTCGACGATCATTTGGTTCTTAGGAACGATGACGTCCCCAGTCTTTGGATCGTAGACGGTCTTTTGGGTGTAACGCCCTAAGATCCGGTCGTACAATGGTTCGATCATTTCGTTACCATCAGTGATGGCGCGAATCTTCAAACCACGGTCAGTCCCACAATCCTTTTCCCGAATGATAACATCTTGGGCAACATCGACCAGCCGCCGAGTCAGGTAACCTGAGTTGGCAGTCTTCAGCGCCGTATCGGTCATCCCTTTACGAGCACCGTGGGTCGAAATGAACATTTCCATCACAGACAGGCCTTCACGGAAGTTAGACGTGATTGGCAGCTCCATGATGTCACCACTAGGTGCGGCCATCAGACCACGCATCCCAGCCAGCTGCGTAAAGTTAGAAATGTTCCCCCGGGCACCAGAATCACTCATCATAAAGATAGGGTTCTGTTGGTCGAAACTGTGAATCAAGGCGTTTTGAATATCATCCTTGGCATCGTTCCAGATACCAATGACCCGTTCGTAACGTTCATGATCAGTAATCAGACCACGCCGGAATTGCTTGGTAACCGTCGCAACCTGCTTGTGGGCAGCGTCAATGATTTCTGGCTTTTCTTTCAAGTCGGTAACATCGACCATCCCCACCGTTAACCCAGACTTAGTTGATTCGTCATAACCTAAGTCCTTGATCCGGTCAAGCAGCTTGGAAGTTGCGGTCACTTTGTATTGTTGGTAAACTGCCGCGATGATGTCAGACAAGAAGCCTTTCTTGAATGGCCCAATCAATTCGGCATTTTGCAGGTAATCATGAATGTCTTCGCCCGGTTCCAAGAAGTACTTGTCCGGAACGGCGCCATTCAGGTTCGTGCTCGTTGGTTCGTTCAAGTATGGGAACGACTTTGGCAGGATGTTGTTGAAAATCAACTTCCCAACGGTCGTAACCATGATCTTGCTACGTTGTTCATCAGTAAATGGCTTGTCTGGCATTGAAGAAACCTGAACACCAACACGCGTGTGCCAGTGAACCAAACCGTTCCGGTAAGCCAGAACAGCTTCGTTGAGGTCGGTAAAGATCATACCTTCCCCTTCACGGTTAGCTTCTTCCATCGTCAGGTAGTAGTTCCCGATAACCATATCTTGAGAAGGCGCAACAACTGGCTTCCCACTGGCAGGTGCCAGGATATGGTGAGCCGCTAACATCAGCAAACGAGCTTCCGCTTGTGCTTCATCAGATAACGGCACGTGGATGGCCATTTGGTCCCCATCAAAATCGGCGTTGTAGGCTTCACAAGCCAATGGGTGCAACCGCATCGCTTTACCACTAACCAAGACTGGTTCGAACGCTTGAATCCCCAAACGGTGAAGCGTAGGGGCCCGGTTCAACAGAACAGGGTGTTCCTTGATGACGTCTTCCAAAACGTTAAAGACATCGTCATCTTCACGGTCGATTTGGCGCTTGGCGTTCTTAATGTTGGAGGCTAAGCCCCGGGCAACCAGTTCCTTCATGATAAATGGCCGGAATAATTCCAAAGCCATTGGGACTGGCAGACCCATTTGGTTGAACTTGAGGGAAGGACCAACGTCAATAACGGAACGACCAGAGTAGTCAACCCGCTTCCCTAACAAGTTTTGCCGGAACCGACCTTGCTTCCCTTTCAACATGTGTGAAAGAGACTTCAGTGGCCGGTTACCTGGGCCAGCAACTGGACGGCCACGACGACCGTTATCGATCAAGGCGTCAACGGCTTCTTGGAGCATCCGCTTTTCGTTTTGAACGATGATTCCAGGTGCGTTCAGGTCTAATAACCGCTTCAACCGGCTGTTCCGGTTGATAACCCGCCGGTACAAGTCGTTCAAGTCAGACGTTGCAAAACGCCCACCTTCGAGTTGTACCATTGGCCGTAAGTCAGGTGGAATGACCGGAATTGCGTCCATTACCATCCACTCCGGACGGTTACCAGAAGTGACGAAGGCTTCCAAGATGTCCAAACGACGAACGGCACGCGTCCGCTTTTGGCCAGTGGCTTCCTTCAATTCTTCCTTTAATTCTGCAACTTCTTTATCTAGGTCTACGGCCATCAACAACTTCTTGATGGCTTCGGCACCCATTTCAGCCTTGAAGGCGTCACTACCGTATTCCACGAGCTTGTCACGGTAATCGCGTTCGGAAAGCAATTGCTTCTTTTCGAGTGGCGTGTTACCTGGATCTAAGACTACGTAGGATGCAAAGTAGATGATTTCTTCCAAAGCCCGTGGGCTCATGTCGAGGACCAAGCCCATCCGGCTAGGAATCCCCTTGAAGTACCAGATGTGAGTAACAGGAGCAGCCAGTTCAATATGGCCCATCCGTTCACGACGAACCTTAGAACGGGTAACTTCGACCCCACAACGGTCACAAACGACACCCTTGTAACGGATTCGCTTGTATTTTCCACAAGCACATTCCCAGTCCTTAGTAGGACCGAAAATCCGCTCGTCGAACAGCCCGTCTTTTTCAGGCTTTAATGTCCGGTAGTTGATGGTTTCAGGCTTCTTGACTTCCCCATAAGACCAGCTACGGATCTTATCAGGTGAAGCCAGCCCGATCTGCATGCTTTCGAACTTATTGACATCGACCAAAGAAGCGACCTCCCTTATTAATTAGTCTTGCGTGTTTGGTTGACTTTCATTTTTCGTAGACGTTGATGCAGCCTTGCTATCATCACTTTGCGCAGCAGCCTTACGTTCCTCTTGTTGTTGGGCATACTTGCTCAACGCATCCACGTTCACAACATCATCGTCATCGTCGTCCATATCACGGAGTTCGATTTCTTCGTTGTTCCCGTTTAAGACCTTCATATCCAGCCCTAAGGATTGTAATTCTTTAACCAGCACGCGGAATGATTCAGGCACACCAGGCTTTGGAATTGGATCGCCCTTGACGATGGCTTCGTAGGTCTTAACCCGGCCAACCACGTCATCAGACTTGTACGTCAAGATTTCTTGCAACGTATAAGCGGCACCGTAAGCTTCCAAAGCCCAAACTTCCATTTCACCGAAACGCTGACCACCAAATTGCGCTTTCCCACCAAGGGGTTGTTGCGTAACCAGTGAGTAAGGTCCAATGGAACGGGCGTGCATCTTGTCGTCGACCATGTGGGCCAACTTCAGGTAGTTCATGACACCCACAGCGACCCGCTTGTCGAATGGTTCACCGGTCCGGCCATCGTATAAGACGGTCTTGGCATCGGCAGCCATCCCAGCTTCCTTGATTGCGTCGGCGATATCTGTATCACGGGCACCATCAAAGACAGGCGTTGCGACATGAATCCCTAATTTACGAGCAGCCATCCCTAAATGCAATTCGAGCACTTGCCCGATGTTCATCCGGGAAGGCACACCCATTGGACTCAGCATGATGTCGATTGGTGTCCCATCTGGCATGTACGGCATATCTTCTTCAGGGATAACGACGGAAACCGTCCCCTTGTTACCGTGACGACCAGACATCTTGTCCCCAACTTGGATCTTCCGCTTTTGCGCGATGTAGACCCGTACCATCATGTTGACACCAGGTGATAATTCATCCCCGTTTTCACGAGTGAAGATCTTAACATCCTGGATGATCCCGCCACCACCATGTGGCACCTTCAGGGAAGTATCCCGTACTTCACGGGCCTTTTCACCAAAGATGGCATGCAGCAGACGTTCTTCAGCAGATAATTCAGTGACACCCTTAGGCGTAACCTTACCAACCAAAATGTCGCCGTCTTGAACTTCAGCACCAATCCGGATAATCCCGTCTTCGTCCAAGTTCTTCAAGGCGTCTTCCCCAACGTTAGGGATTTCACGCGTCATTTCTTCAGGTCCCAGCTTCGTATCACGTGCTTCTGATTCGTATTCTTCAATATGAATCGACGTGTAAACGTCATCGCGAACCAACCGTTCGTTGATCCCGATGGCATCTTCGAAGTTGTACCCTTGCCAAGTCATGAAGGCGACTAATGGGTTTTGCCCTAAGGCTAATTCCCCATTTTCCATGGAAGGACCATCAGCCAAAATTTCATCGTTGTCGACATGGTCGCCGACCTTAACGATTGGCCGTTGGTTGTAGTTCTTCCCACCGTTTGACCGGCGGAACTTCATCAACTTGTAAGTGTCTAAGGCACCATCGTCACGCCGTACCCGGATTTCCCGTGCATCAACGTATTCAACAGTTCCTTCATGTTGACTGATCAAGGCAACACCAGAGTCATGGGCCGCCTTGTATTCGATACCAGTCCCAACTAATGGGGCGTGAGGGTCTAGCAATGGCACAGCTTGCCGTTGCATGTTGGCACCCATCAAGGCCCGGTTGGAGTCATCGTTTTCCAAGAAAGGAATACATGCCGTGGCCACAGCAACTACTTGCTTAGGCGAAACGTCCATGTAGTCGATCCGGTCAGCAGAAGTTTCGATGTTGTTATCTTCGTCACGGGCCATGATGGTATCCGTTGCGAATGAACCGTCATCGTTTAACGGCGTGTTGGCTTGAGCCACAACGTAGTTATCTTCTTCGTCAGCAGTCAGGTAATCGATCTTATCGGTAACCTTGTGCGTATCCCAGGAAACACGACGGTATGGCGTTTCGATGAAGCCATACTTGTTGACCCGGGCGTAACTGGACAGACTGTTGATCAGCCCGATGTTAGGACCTTCAGGCGTTTCAATTGGGCACATCCGACCGTAGTGGGTGTAGTGCACGTCCCGGACTTCATATCCGGCACGGTCACGCGTCAACCCGCCAGGCCCAAGGGCAGACAACCGCCGCTTATGGGTTAATTCACCCAGCGGGTTGGTCTGATCCATGAATTGTGACAATTGAGAAGACCCGAAGAATTCCTTGATGGAGGCCACGACTGGGCGAATGTTGATCAATTGTTGTGGCGTTACCGTCGCAGCATCTTGAATGGACATCCGTTCACGCACAACCCGTTCCATCCGGGATAACCCGATCCGGAATTGGTTTTGCAGGAGTTCACCCACGGAACGAATCCGCCGGTTACCCAAGTGGTCAATATCATCGGTATTCCCAATGCCGATTTGCAGATCAAAGAAGTAGTTCATGGAAGCGATGATGTCGGCTGGGCGAATGTGCTTCAGCTTGATATCAATGTTGCCGTTCCCAATCACTGGGACTTCTTGTTCTGGATCGTCAGGAGATTCAACTTTAATGATTTGTAATTTCAGTGGTTCCGTGACAACGGCTTCGTCTGAAGGTTGGAAAGTGACCATCTTGAAATCGTCTTGATCCAAGTATGGTGCCAACGTCTTCATAACGTCCTTGTCAACGACCGTGCCCTTTTGCGCGATGATTTCACCGGTATCTGGGTCAGCCAACGTTTCCGCCAAGGTCAAGCCCAATAAACGGGTCTTCAAGCTCAGCTTCTTGTTGGTCTTGTAACGGCCGACAGGCGCCATGTCGTAACGCTTAGGATCAAAGAACCGTGCCGTCAGTAAGCTCCGTGAAGAGTCTGCCGTCTTTGGTTCACCTGGCCGCAAGCGTTCGTAGATATCCTTTAAGGACTCTTCGACACGGGAGTCATCAGTGTTCTTGTGGATATCCTTTTCCAACGTCCGCGAAAGACTTTCGTTGTCACCTAAGATATCTAAGATTTCATCGTCAGAACCAAATCCTAAGGCCCGAACTAATTCGGTCATTGGGATCTTCCGCGTCCGGTCAATCCGGACGTAGGAGATGTTCTTGGCGTCGGTTTCAAATTCCAACCAAGCACCCCGGTTAGGAATGACCGTTGCGCCAAAGACGGTCCGGCCATTCTTATCGGTATCTTCATTGAAGTAAACCCCTGGTGAGCGGACTAATTGAGAAACAATTACCCGTTCTGCCCCATTAATAATGAAGGTCCCTTGGGCCGTCATTAATGGGAAGTCACCGAAGAAGACATCTTGCGATTTGATTTCGCCCGTTTCGTGGTTGGTTAAACGTAAAGTAACGTGAAGTGGTGCCGAATAGTTGGCATCGTGTTCCCGTGCTTCATCCACGGTATATTTGGGTTCCAGTAACTGATAATCAACAAACTCTAACGAAAGGTTTCCTTGAAAATCTTCGATTGGCATGATGTCGTCGAACATATCGCGTAAACCTTCGTCGAGGAACCAGTTGTAGGAATTGGTTTGAATTTCAATCAAGTTAGGTAAATCAAGAACTTCCTTGATTCGCGAATAGCTACGGCGTGTACGGTGTTTCCCGTATTTAACTAAGTGTCCTGCCAAGTTGTTCACCTCTCCTATTTATTCTGTGACTGGCCAAACCGAATATTACATTTTGGTTACAAATGCAGTTTTGCCCGGTTTTTTGGCAAAAAAAATCCAAAAACAAACTTGGAGCTTGCTTTTGGCTTCTTATAACGAACGCCACCGGACAATAGATCGGCGCGCTCAATTTCAGTTCACAGTTGCATACAAATGATATAGTACTAAATCTATTGGCAAATGTCAATAAGGAACACTCACTTTTTAACGGCGACCCCAAATAAGATCAACCGAATCAAAGCCAGCGTCTGGTCATGTTGCGAGGCGTCGGCCGGGCCCACATGATGGAAGCTGTTAAAGAGTGGGCTCAGACTGGTCAGGTAAAATGAAGCCGCGTCTTGTGCCGATAAGCCTGGCTGCAAGGTGACGATGCCGAGCTCGAAGAATTTCTGCAGTGGTCCCAGGTAGTCTTGCATGAAGACCATCCCCAGTTGCCGCTTGTTCTCCGGCTTCAGGAATCGGAAGCTACTGTGAATCACCGTGAAGACGTCACGAGGATGGACCCCCGTCAGCACCTCTGTCACCGCCGCTAAGGCTTCGACTGGGTCGGGCTGGTCAGTAGCGGCCAACCGGTCGTTAACGGCTAAGATGCCCTGCTGGACCTCCTCACCGACGCTCTTGATCACTTCCAGGAAGATGACCTCCTTGTCGCTGAAGTGGTGGTACAGTGCTGGCTGGGTAATGCCGACTTCCTTGGCGATTTCTCGCGTCGACGTTGCCTGGTATCCCCGTGCCAAGAACTGCTCTCTGGCCGCCTGCAAAATCGCTGCGTGCGTGTGGCTTAACTGTTCTTCTCTCTTCATAGCTTTCGTCCTTTCCTGACCTACTGGGATGACTGGTTCGTGGGTTAAGTCATTTAACGAATCAACCCAGCAGCAAACGCCCCGCCATCGCGCACAGTAGCTCGACTAGTAACTTTAGTTTACCATATCTCACTTATCACTTGTTAGACCAAGTTGCGGTTCCACACAAACGTAATCTTTTCGCAAAAAAAAGCGCCCGGGACCACTGCTGATTGGCAGTGATTCTGGACGCTTCGTTGTGTTGTTAAAAACTGTTACTTCCAAATAACATGGTTTAGACTGGCCGCCTGCAGTTTGCTAGGCAGCTCAGCATGTAGCCAATTAAAGATGGCTTGGCCACCTCACAATTCTGACAAAGCTCTCAAGCTAAGCAAGAATCTATCACTAGTGACTAGCAACCGTCTTCGGTGTCCCTTTGGCGTCAGGAGATTTCACGTTGACCGTGACCTCACCCTTCGTGGCGCCAATCGTGACTTGGTCACCCGTCTTGATTTCACCGTTCAACAGGGATTCGCTCAACTTATCTTCGACCTGCGTTTGCAGTGCCCGGCGAATTGGCCGCGCCCCGTATTCAGGATCAAAGCCCGCCTTGGCGACAGCATCGACGGCCGCTGGCGTAATCTTGAGCTTGATGTTTTGTTCTGCGACCCGGTTAACGATGCGCTTAGCCATCAGCTTCACGATTTCGTGGAGTTCTGGCTTCTTCAAGGAATGGAAGATGACCGTTTCATCGATTCGGTTCAAGAATTCTGGCCGGAACGATTGCTTCAAGGTCTCACGAATCGTGGCTGCCATGGCTTTGTAGTTATCCGCCATGTCTTCAGCCCCGAAGCCGACCGTCTTTTCATCCCGCAGCTTCGTGGCCCCTAAGTTAGAGGTCATGATCAAGATGGTATTCCGGAAGTCGACCTTGCGTCCCTTGGAATCAGTCAGGTACCCATCGTCTAAGACTTGTAGCAAAATGTTAAAGACGTCGGGGTGAGCCTTTTCCACTTCATCGAAGAGGACCACAGAGTATGGCTTTTGCCGAACCTTTTCGGTCAATTGGCCACCTTCGTCGTAGCCCACGTAACCAGGGGCTGACCCGATCAATCGGCTAGTGGAGTACTTTTCCATGTATTCGCTCATGTCGACACGAATCATGTTGTCTTCAGAACCAAACATCGCTTCGGCTAAGGCCTTGGCTAATTCCGTCTTCCCGACACCGGTTGGCCCCAGGAACATGAATGACCCAATTGGCCGGTTCGGATCCTTTAAGCCAGACCGTGCCCGCCGGATAGCCCGTGCAACCGCCGAAACGGCTTCGTCTTGGCCAATGACCCGTTCGTGCAAGATCTTTTCCAAATTAACTAAGCGATCCGCATCCGTTTGCTTCAGCTGCGTTACCGGTACTCCGGTCCATTCAGCCACCACATCGGCCACGTCTTCGCCAGTGACATTCAAACTGTAGTGTTGGTCATCCGTGTCTGCCTTAGCAGCAGCCTTGGCTTCTCGGGCATCGACCTTTTCACGCAAGGCCATTTCTTCGGTCCGCAGCTTGGCAGCCCGTTCAAAGTCTTGGTCTTCAATCGCCTTTTCCTTAGCGTCCGCCAAGTCCTTGAGTTCTTGGTTTTGCTTGGAGGCGGCAGTTGGCTTATCCATTTGGTCGATACGGACCTTGGCTGAGGCTTCATCCATCAGGTCGATGGCCTTGTCAGGCAAGAACCGGTCACTGATGTAGCGGGTTGACAACTTAACGGCTTGGTCAATCGCGTCATCAGTGATGTTGACGTGGTGATGGTCCTCATACCGTGGCCGCAAGCCATTCAAGATTTCCTTGGCTTCTTCCGGCGTTGGCTCATTGACTTGAACCGTAGCAAACCGCCGTTCCAAAGCAGCATCGGATTCAATGTACTTTTGGTATTCATCCAAAGTCGTAGCCCCAATGGTTTGGAGTTCACCACGCGCCAGAGCTGGCTTCAAAATGTTAGACGCATCAATGGCCCCCTCAGCGCCACCGGCACCAATCAACGTATGCAATTCATCAATGAAGAGAATGACTTGACCATCGTTGTAAATTTCTTCGATGACCTTCTTCAGCCGATCTTCAAATTCACCACGATACTTGGTACCAGCCACCAATGACCCCATATCGAGCATCATTAGCCGCTTGTTCTTCATATCATCAGGCACGTTGCCGGCCACGATGCGTTGGGCTAAGCCTTCCGCAATCGCCGTCTTCCCGACACCAGGTTCCCCAATCAATACTGGGTTGTTCTTGGTCCGCCGACTCAAGATTTGAATGACGCGCTTAACTTCCTTATCGCGCCCGACCGTCGGATCCATCCGACCTTCCTTGGCTGCATCCGTTAAGTTACGGGCCAAAGAGTCCAGCGTTGGCGTGCCGCCTTGAGGCGTATTGCGCCGCGTACGGTCAGCATTACGCCGCTTCGGTGTGTCGGCAATCCCCAACTTACGCAAGACAACCTTGCGGGCATCGGTCAAGTCGACATTTAAATTCTTCAGAATGCGTGACGATAAAATCGTGTCATCACTGAGTAAGGCTAACAGTAAGTGTTCGGTCCCAATCTTCATTGCGCCTAACCGCTTGGCTTCGTCACCCGCCAAAGCCAGCATTGACTTTGCCTTCGGTGAGTACGGCAGGTAGCTATCCTTATCCAGATTAGCTAAGGTCCCGTAACCCGTGAACCGTTCGATTTCTTCGCGAACATCATCGTCGCTAACGGAGAATTGTTGTAAAACCTTGTTGGCAATCCCGTTCTTTTCAATGGTGAGGGCTAGCAGCAAGTGTTCCGTACCGACTGCTTGATGCTTGAAATATTTTGCTTGTTCCTGTGCCAAAACAAGGACGCTCTTAGCACTCGGTGTAAATAGGTTATCCATTGCAACTCCTCACTTTCTTAACTCTCGTAACGTAAGTGGTTTAAAATCGATACCAGAATCTGGGCGCGGACCCGCTCACTAATCTGGCGGTCGCCAGTGTGCACGGCATCCTTTTCAATCGCAGCCAAAATGATATTGGCCTCACGCCGATTAATGGTACCAGCCTCAAATAGGCTCCGCACGACGGCCAAGCCATCGTGGCGGGTAATGTGATCACCCACCGCGCTAACTAACGAGTCGATAAAATCCAAGTTATCCAGCAACTTGACCTTTTCAATTCGAATGTACCCGCCACCACCACGTTTACTCTCCACGACATAACCGTCTTGAATCGTAAAACGGGTCTTGATTACGTAATTGATCTGGGAAGGTACCACGTTGAATTGATCAGCGATTTCCGCGCGCCGGATTTCCACCTGCTGAGACTCAGCCAAAATCTGCTTGAGGTAAGACTCAATAATATCTGAAATATTTTGATTCTCCATTATCGTCCCCCCTTCGGTGCAGTTCTTCTGACTAATGTTGACTAATATTATACGAACTTTCCATAAAAATGCAACGGATTAGACCGCAATCCGCACTAGAAGTCCTGGAAGATAAGCATAACAAAAAAACGGCCGACTTCCAAACGATTAGTAAGGAGTCGACCGACAAACAATTTTTATGTAAATTCGGGATAAAAAAATCGGGAAGACAAGATTTGAACTTGCGACCCCCACGTCCCGAACGTGGTGCTCTACCAAGCTGAGCTACTTCCCGAAATAGCCCGCTGACGTTGCGTCAGTTAATCGGGAAGACAGGATTCGAACCTGCGACCCCCTGGTCCCAAACCAGGTGCTCTACCAAGCTGAGCTACTTCCCGAAAAGTGCTTATGCGGCAAACATAAGCAACAAAAATGCACCCAGTAGGAGTCGAACCTACAACCTTCTGATTCGTAGTCAGACACTCTATCCAGTTGCGCTATGGGTGCATAATTATTATTAAGTTAAATGCCGAGGACCGGGATCGAACCGGTACGGTCATCACTGACCGCAGGATTTTAAGTCCTGTGCGTCTGCCAATTCCGCCACCCCGGCAAAAGGGCAAAAGCGGAAGACGGGATTCGAACCCGCGACCCCCACCATGGCAAGGTGATGTTCTACCACTGAACTACTTCCGCAAATTGGCTATTAAATTAATGGAGCCATGCCGACTAGAGGATTCGAACCTCCGACCTCCTCATTACTAGTGAGATGCTCTGCCAACTGAGCTAAGTCGGCAAAATATTTTTAAAATATTTTGCAATATTTAATTATGCAGGTGAAGGGACTCGAACCCCCACGTCATAAGACACTAGAACCTAAATCTAGCGCGTCTGCCAGTTCCGCCACACCTGCAACGTTGGCGAACTAACCGCCAGGGACCTTGGTCCCGATGGAGGATACAGGGCTCGAACCTGTGACCCTCTGCTTGTAAGGCAGACGCTCTCCCAACTGAGCTAATCCTCCATGGACTTTCAAGCAAGAAACAATGTCCTCGTTTGAAACAACTATTATAATTTACCATGCCGAGCAAATGATGTCAACAACTTTCTTGAAATCTTTTTGAATAAATATTCGTTAGCTGAATAACTACTCGATAGGCAACAAATAATATTTTAACCTACTAGCGAAGAAAAAGCCAGCTTTTTTTCAAATTAATTTGAATTAATCATTCACGATGACACGCGGCCACTCCGGTACCAGCCTCACTTGGCTGTCGGAATTAACCAACAAAAACTATTTTATACGAAGGACCCAGACGCGTCAATAAGAAATTACAAAAATATTCAAAAAAATGAGTTTTTACCGAAGATTCTTTCTGCAATTCCCCCTATTTCCTTTGGTAGCCGCTGGACTATCCCTATTAGGCTAAGGTTGAAAGATGAAAACTAGCTAGAAGCATTGTCACCACACAACTCATGGCGTAAAAATCAGCCATTTACCGCCTCGTAGTGTGGACTGGCCGCCTACCGTCCGCCAACTATGGGTTGGAACGCGGTGGGCGGACCGGACCGAGCCTGAGAAGCGGTCTCGGCCTCGCTTTGAGCCGGAAATCGCGTCTCAAAGACGCCAGTTGCCTAAGCGGCATGAACCCCGCCGCTAAGACAACTCCCACGGCTGAACCCATATTTGGCGGACTCCCGGCTACGAGTGTGTGTGATAGTAATGGGTAGCTTAGCCCCAGTTAGCGGTTGATTTAACAACTAGTCTTTAACTAGCGCCATCTTGCTGATAATCACCAACCCGCCGGAGGCAGTCAGGGATGTAGCCAGCTGTGTCGACGGTGTTGGCTGAGGTCCTTTCTCAGCCTACAGCGTGGGGCGACTCTGGAGACTGGCGAGATTTGCCAGGCTTCAAAGCGAACCGGAAGACCGCTCTTGGGCTGGAGGTGTCCCCCATAGCAGGCGGAATCTCTGGCTGTCGCAGGCTCTGGTTCCCTCCAATTTTAGTGGACAGAACACTTTTATTCCGGGAGTTACTGCGTAAATGCTGATTTCAAACTTCAGCCCAAAACAAAAAGGCCAGGACATTTGCCCTGACCCTGATTATCTAACCACAAACACTGTTGCCAGTCTCATGGTTAAAGTTAGTTTTACATGACACTAGTAATCACAGATAATTCCGCCGGTGGTACTAGAAACTACTTCGTGATCTTGGTGACGCCGCCCATGTAAGGTACTAAGACGTCTGGAATCGTTACGGAACCGTCAGCGTTTTGGTAATTTTCCAAGATAGCTGCGACCGTCCGCCCAACAGCTAAACCAGAACCGTTCAGCGCGTGAACGTATTGGAGCTTGCCGTTGTCATCACGGTACTGGATGTGAGCCCGCCGTGCTTGGAAGTCCGTGGTGTTGGAGCAGCTGGAGATTTCCCGGTACGTATTTTGTTCTGGGAACCAGACTTCCAAATCATGCGTCATAGCGGCTGTAAAGCTCATGTCGCTAGTCGTTAAGGTAATCACGTGGTAAGCCAAGCCCAGCTTCTGTAAGAGGCTCTCAGCGTGCTTCGTCAAGGCTTCCAGTTCATCCCAGGAGTTTTCTGGCTTGCAGAACTTCACCATTTCGACCTTGTTGAATTGGTGTAACCGAATCAGACCGCGAGTATCTCGGCCGGCACTCCCGGCTTCAGAACGGAAAGCAGGCGTCAATGCGGTGAACCAGACTGGCAGGTCCTCTTCAGGAATCACTTCGTCGCGGTAGTAGTTGACCAGCGGCACTTCAGCCGTTGGAATCAAGGTCATATCTTCATCGCGTAATTGGTAAACGTCTTCCTTGAACTTAGGAAATTGGCCAGTCCCGTACATGGAGTCATCGTTTACGATGTATGGCGGCAAGACTTCCTTGAAGCCGGCCTTGGTGTTTTCATCCAAGAAGAAGTTGTAAACGGCCCGTTCCAACCGGGCACCGAGACCCAAGTAGTACAGGTAACGACTACCAGAAACCTTGGCACCTGCTTCAAAGTCTAAAATCCCCAGGTTTTCACCCAATTCATAGTGGGCCTTGGGCGTGAAGTCCATGTTAGGCTTCTCACCCCACTGGCGTAATTCCACACTGCCGTCTTCCGTCAAACCAACGGGGACGTTGTCGTTAGGAATATTTGGCAAATGGGCAGCAGCGTCGTGAACCTGGGCCTTTAACGTGTCCAACTGAGCATCGATGTCCTTGATCTCACCACTGACCTGACGCATCTCAGTGATCTTGTCATTGGCGTCTTGCTTGTTACGCTTCAATTGAGAAATTTCATCAGAAACCGTGTTCCGTTGGGCCTTCATGGTTTCACTCTTTACGATCAATTCCCGACGCTTGGCATCCAGTGCCAATAAGCTATCGATGTCGGCAGGATCAACCCCACGTGTGGCTAATTTTTCTTTGATGAAATCTGGTTCTTGACGAATTAATTTTAAATCTAACATCTTGTTTGCTCCTCTCTTTTTTCGCGGATGATACAAAAAAGGCCTCCGTCACATGGGACGAAGGCCTTCGCGGTACCACCCAAGTTCGTAGCTGGCTTCCCAGTTACACCCTTGAACATGATAACGGTTTGCACCGTGCGGCATTACCCGCCCACGAATTCATGTGCTGGAATCTTCGACGTCGCGGTTTGCAGCATCCCCCGCTTCTCTGGCCGTCTACTAAATAGGCACAACGTGTTTTTGATTAATCTCATCATACCGCATTTCTTGTCAGATAACAATTGCTAACTTCAGCTAGCGTGATGGTTCTGACACACTTTTCCCATCCGCCTTACCGTTGCACTGGTCGAAAACAGTTGCCTATGGCTCCTAAGGCCTCTGCCTACTGTGGAGACCGCCTGTAAGCCAGAAGCAGACTTCCAGCTCGCACACAGTTACTGCCAGCAAGTATTTACGGCAAGCGCTACCGTAAGCCGAGAGTGAAGCGAAAGTTGTGCTCAGCCGTGGGAGTTTCCTTAGCGGCGACCTTTGCCGGTTAGGGAACTGGCGTCTTTGAGACGCGGGCTTCGGCTCAAAGCGAGGGCGAGACCGCACTTTGGCTCGACCGGTCCGCCCACAGCGTTCCAGCACAACTTTCGCGCAACGGCAAGGCGGACATATCTCACCAAAAAAGCTTACAGTGAAGCAATCTTTTCGTCGATGAGGTGCAGCACTTGTTGCCGAGCGGCTGGGTCTTCCACGAAGTCCAGCTTGTCGCCGTCAATTTGCATCTTCGGTGACTTGTCGTAAGCGTTGTACCAATCCACGTAGCGTTGGTCCAGTTCTTGGTAGTACTTGTACAAACTTGGATCATGGTCGATTTGTTCGTATGACCGGCCCCGCTTCTTGATCCGTTCCAACATCGTTTCAAACGAAATGTTGATGTGGATCAATAAGTCTGGGTTCTTCTTGTGGGTCGCGTCTGGCAGTTCTTGCATCATGTTAGCCAGTAAGGAATCGTAAATGTCGACTTCCGTACTCGTTGCCCGGCCCAAGTCAGCGTTTAAATGAAAGAGCAAGGAATCCTCAAAGATTGAGCGATCTAAGACACTTTCATCGTCGGCATTGGCAGCTTTGATGCTGTCGAGCCGCTTGTTTAAGAAGTAAATTTGTAACAAGAAAGCATACTTCTGCGGGTTCTGGTAGAATAGTGGCAAAATCTTGTTGTCATCCACTGATTCGTAAAATGCTGGTTTGTTCAAGTGTTCGGCTAATAACGTGGTTAAACTCGTTTTGCCGGCGCCAATAGTTCCCGATAATACAAGCATGCAATCTTCTCCTTTAAATAACGACGGGGCCGTGACCACCGCCACAGCGTTTCCCTATCTCTAACTAAAACGGGTACAGCAGGCATTAGCGCCCACTGACCCACGTTCAAAAATTCAACACCACATATTGTACCAACCTCCCGGGTAAAAGACAATATGTCGTGGCCATTTTCTTAAACTCCTTGACACCAAAACGACGCCTAAACTGGCAACCACCAGCTTAGACGCCGCGATATTTTTATTTAAAATTACGTGTGCCCACACTTAATTTCTGTTAATCGTTTGGCGTAGATTCGTGTAATTCCTTCAGCGTGCCATCACGGTGCACTGGGGAAACATCGACTTCGCTCAATGGAATCAGCTTCGTGTGCTTCTTGATCTTGTACCCGATGTAGAGAATCAAGACTAATGGCACACTGATGTAAGTGACCAGAACTTGTTCCCAGTTACCGGAGAAGAAGGATTGTGGGTCTTGCCCAACAATCACAGCCACACACAAGAACAACGCCAGGATTGGCCCAACTGGGAACCACTTTGCATGGTAGCTCAGTTCAGACAACTTGTGACCCTGCTTGATAAATGCCCGACGGAACCGGTAATGCGATAAGGCAATCCCGAACCAAGCAATGAAGCCGGTTAACCCACTAGCAGCCACCAACCACATGTAAATCTGGGGACCGGCGATACTACTGATAAAGGTCAAGGCAGCAACGATGGTCGTTGCAAATAAGGCAGGATAAGGAATCCCGTTCTTCCCAGTCCGTTCAAACAGCTTGGGTGCGTAACCTTCCTTGGATAAGGAGTACAGCATCCGTGTAGAAGCGTACATCCCAGAGTTCGCAGCGGAAATGACTGACGTCAAGATAACCGCGTTCATGACACTAGCGGCAGCGGCCAAGCCGGCACGCTGGAAGACCAACGTGAAGGGACTGATGGCAATGTCACTGGCAGATGAACCCAACAGGTCCTTACTGGTGTAAGGTAAGACAGCGGCGATAACAAAGATAGCTAAGATGTAGAATAAAATGATTCGCCAGAAAACAGAATTGATGGCCTTAGGAACACTGTGTGCAGGATCTTCGGATTCACCGGCCGTAATGCCGACCAGTTCAGTTCCTTGGAACGAGAACCCGGCAACCACGAAGACACTCAGGATAGCTGGGAAGCCACCGACGAATGGTGCCTTCTTGTAGGTGAAGTTCTCTAAGCCAGTCGCATGACCACCCATGATACCAACAATCGTCATTAAGCCGACTGCCAAGAAGACGAAGATGGTGACGACCTTGATCAGAGACATCCAGAATTCGGTTTCCCCGAAAGCTTGGACGGCCAAGGCGTTGATCAGGAAGACAATCCCTAATGCCACGGCACTCCAAATCCAACTTGGGACCCCTGGTAACCAGAACTTCATGACCAAAGCCGCCGTAGAAATATCAACGGCCACGGTAATGGCCCAGTTGAACCAGTAGTTCCAGCCCATCGCAAACCCTAAGGCTGGGTCAACATACTTGGCCGAATACGCCGCGAACGAACCAGAGATTGGCATGTTCGTCGCCATTTCACCCAAGCTGGTCATCAGGAAGTACACCATCAAACCCATGGCAACGTAAGCTGCTAACGCCCCACCAGGACCGGCCGTTGAGATAGCCGACCCACTGGCAACGAATAACCCAGTCCCGATACAGCCACCTAACGCGATCATGGATACGTGACGCGTCTTGAGTCCCCGCTTGACCTGATCTGAGGCCGCGCTGGTTGTTGCATTTGTCATATTCTGTTCCATAATGTTTCCTCCTTCTTGATTAGAAGGACTTCCTCGAAACGACCCAGTCCAATAAAAAAATCTCCCTCGCCAGAAAAGCCCGCGAAAGAGATTGGAAGTTTCATTATTCCAAGTCAATATCGTTGAAAGCGCCCCGCAACCCATATTTGGCTGCGACAGTCCCTGATCTGTTAAACCAGGACCCAACCACCACGCTATGTCCTCACGTGTTGATTTCGGCGACCGCCCCTTTAACTTTCCTTCAGCGATGTGACCCATCTCCGGAAAGCGACTCTTGTTGGTCGCGCCTCTTCTATTCGATACTTTGTAGTATACCATCACCAACTCACATTGCAAGTTCAAATCCCAGAAAATGCCCATTAATTTTTGTGAGCAGGCAAATCTAAACGGAAAAGTCGTTCAGGTGTGGCGGCTTTTCCCCCAATATCGGGGGCCACAAAATGCGGTAAAACCACTGTGAATCCTAGTTTTTCAAGCACCCGTTGAGACTGATGATTGGTCACGAAACAGGTTGCCCAAACGGTCTGCGGTTGTTGCTTTGCCCGTTGAACTAACTGGAGGCTCCCGTCAATGGCTTCTGGCATGATGCCCTGGCCCCAGTCCTGCGGGTCGAGAAAATACCCCAGGTCATATGCCGTATCGCTGGGGAGCCCCTCTGCCGTCAGATGACGGTAAAATAAAATGGTGCCCATAAAACGCTGAGTACTCTTATCCTCAATGCTAAAGGCAAACGGGCTTTGCCGGTCGGCCGCTAGCCACCGTTTGACCTGATCCGTCGACACGTCTGCCGGTGACCCGTTTGCTGCCGCCACTGCTGGTAAGGTCAATAGCCGCTGGTACCCTGGTAAGTCGCTTTCTGTCAAAGGGCGTACCCGCACCCGCGCCGTTTCAATAATCCGCTCCATTCACTGTTCCCTCTTTTCCTGTTCTGCGCTAAATGCGTTATACTTTAACCATACAGCGATGAGCCACCGACCCAACCGAAGCTGAGGCCGAACTCACCGCAGTCAAAACCATTAAATCCTATCATGACTTATTTCAGGAGGTTTCGCAATTGAAAACAATCACTTTGCCACTGGCCCCGAACTCGCCAGCTTACTTACAAGCCTATTTACGCCAACCCGCAACGGATACGGGAACTTACCCGGCCATCATCATCGTGCCGGGCGGCGCTTACACCCACATCCCTGAACAACAAGCTGAAGATCTGGCCCTAGCCTGGTCCGCCCGTGGCTACCAAGCCTTCTTCCTGCGCTACACCTTTGCCGGCGAAAAAACACCGCTACTGCCCACACCAGTTGTGGAACTGGCTAAGAGTGTCGCCCTGTTGCGGCGTAACGCGAATGCTTGGTTGATCGACACCGACCACATCTTCGTGGCCGGCTTCTCCGTCGGCGGCCACATCACCGCGTTGTTCAACGACCTGTGGCATGACGACAAATTCAACCAGCTGGCTGGCACCACGCCTTACGAAATCAAACCGCGCGCCGTCATCCTCAGCTACCCAGTCATCACCCCAGCCGCCGGTTACCCGACTGACGCCGAGACGCTGGCTAAATGGACGGATGACCCCGACCAGATTGCGGCCGACCAGCGCGTCACTCCACGCAACGTGGCTACCTTCATTTGGGTCACGGCGGAAGACCCCTTGGTTCCCGTTCAAAATGCCCTGGCCTACGCGCAGGCGTCGATTGCCAATCACGTGGACACCGAATTACACGTCTTCCATCAGGGGCCACACGGCTTAGCCCTGGCCAATCAGGTCACGGCCTGGAAGCCAGGCACCAACCTGCCCCACGTGGCCCACTGGATGGACCTCGCCGAAGAATGGCTACACGAACTGGATTAACACCAGCGGGGACTTGGGTTAGTCCAGTCTCGTCAAGCACGCTTCAAAAATTCTAGTTAATCAGTCAATCCTTTCTCGTCTTGGGAAAGGATTTTTTGTGTCATCCTAAAGGTTCAAAACGAATTAATGCATTAACGCCTGGAGTGACAGCATTGTGCCCACTAAAATTAGCGAAACCAGAAGCCTGCGTCAGCCAGAGATTATCAGCAACACTGTGTTAGAGATCAGTGGCTAGATCAGCTGTTACCTGGGGCTAAGCCGATCGTCCTTAGCACACACTCCTGTAGCCGAGAGTCCGTCAAATATGGATTCAGCCGTGGGAGTTGCCTTAGTGGCGTGATTCATGCCGCTTAGGCAACTGGCGTCTTTGAGATGTGAACTACGGCTCAAAGCGAGGCGTCGAGACCGCCCTTTGGCTCGACCCGTCCGCCCACCGCGTTCCAACCCATAGTTGGCGGACGGTAGACGACCAGCTCGAACTATGAAGCTGTAGACGACTAATTGAACGAGAAAAGTCGCGTGGTCACACCGGTTATAGCTGATTTTTGTCTTTCAGATTTTAGGTATCAGGCAAAAAAAAGACAACCATCCCAGCGGATGATTGTCTCATAGTCTAAATTTCTGAGCGTTTGAGTAGCGGCCAATTTTGCATGACCGGCGCTAAGCGAATGTAGAGCCCTTCGGCGAACTGTAACCACAGATATGCCAGTAAGACGGCGCCGATGGTATCCGTTGGGAAGTGGGCGTTTAAGTAGACCCGTGAAATCATGACCAAGCCGAGCCAGACGATCAGCAGGATGCGGGCCAACCAGGCCTTCCAAGCCGCCGCAATCATCGGAATCAAGATGACCCAGATCATGGCAATCAGCAAGAACGTCCCGAAAACGTGGCCACTGGGGAAACTATACCCATCATCAATGGCTAAGTGGGTCGAAGGTCGTGCCCGTTTGACCAGGCTCTTGACCAAACTCGCAATGACATCCCCACCAGCTAAGGTCGCCAGACACCACAGCGCAGGAATCTTGAACTTGAAGCCCCACAACAGAAAGGCCAAGATCAGCACCCAAATGATATCTAACTTAGGCTCAGCCAGACTGGTCACTCCCCGATACAGCAGTGTTTTCCACTCTGGCTGGTTCTTTTGGATCACGTCGACGATGGATGAATCCAAGAATTCCACGTAAGCGTTCTGCGCTTTTATGTAAATGGCCACGACCAAGAACAAGGCCGTTGCCAAGGTAAATTTCCACGGCCGGTCACGGTCACGATTAAATAACATCATAGTTAACTATTCCTTTCGTCATACCCGATTCTGGGAAAACCCCTAGCAATGAGTATACCACCCCGGGGCTAAATTTCTAGCGTTCCCGCCAGTATTAACACTTTTATAAACGCTTGTGGTGTCGCCAGAACCGCCGTTGAATCCGGTTGACCAATTCTGACAGCAGAAAGCCAAAGGCAATGGCCCCGGAGATCATAACGACCTGTAGTAAAAAGACAAAGGCCGTCGAGTTCTGGCCTAACGCGAAGTTCTTGATCATTTGGTAGGCTTGCCCGCCCGGCACCAGTGGCACAATCGCCGGGATGTTGAAGAGAATCATGGGCATCTTTTTAATTTTGGCCGCTTGTAGCGAGGCGACCCCGATGGCCACGGCGCCTAACAAGTTGCCGACCACGTAACCGCCGCCCCACAGGACCGTGAAACGGTAGAGGACATACCCCAACACACCAATCCAGCCGCCGACGTTGAGTGCCCGGCGGGGGATGTTGATCAGAATCCCAAAGGCAATCGTGGCCACGTAGGTCCCTACCACTTCAATTACAAATTCCAAAATCGACATCAGTCCGCCTCCTCACTCATAAGAATTGTAATACCATGGCGATGCCAAACCCGATCGCGGCCGCACTGACCAGGGCCTCAACGCCCCGTGCTGGCCCGCTGACCAGGTTGCCAGCCAAGATATCGCGCACCGAATTGGTGATGGGTACCCCCGGGACCAGCGGCATCACACCACCAATGATAATGTCATCGACGCTGTTGCCCAGCCCCCAATGCACGAAGACAACCGCCATGAGCCCAATCGCGGCCGCCGAAGTAAACTCAGACAGGAAGCGAATCTGAATATATTTATTCAATACATAGTAGACCCACCAACCCAGCATCCCCACGACACAAGTAATCCAAAAATCGGGTAGATTGTGCCGAAAGACGACTTCCAACGGCCCACTGACCATGGCCGCCGCCAACAGTTGGAGCCAAAACGGGAAGTAGCGGCTGACACTGTCCAAATGGTCCAGCCGGTCCGCAAACTGCCGCAAATTAATTTTGCGGTCCGCAAACTGCCGCGATAAGTCATTGACCACGGCAATTTTTTCCAAATCAAAGGTCCGCCGCTTGACGGGTTCAATCTGCGCGCCCACCTCGCCGTTGATCGCCATGAGAATGCCCGTAATCATCACGAAGAGCTGACTGGTCTGGGCCCCAGCATTGCGGGCGATTCGCGTCATCGTGTCCTCGACCCGTTCAATTTCCGACCCGTTCTCAATCATGATTCGCCCCGCGGTTAGCGCGGTATGAAGAATCAACTGGTCGCGCTTCTTTTGACTACTCATCCCGGTCCCTCTCTTCTCACAGGTGTTTTTCTCATTATACGGCATGCCACCGGTTGGGGAAATACGCAATCAGCTTTTTCCGTAAAACTTTTCAAATTTGACCGCATCCGCCACGCACGTCTCCCAAATTAAAAAGCCCAAGACACGAGGTCTCGGACTCTAAACTGATCATTTAACATAATACGACGTGACCGTATCAAATGACCACTTCAACGCTGGTTTATTCTTGTAATGGGTCTTGCGTAGCACATTATATTCACCGACCTGTTGGCCCTTCGCAATTTGAAAGACCGAAACCGTCTTCTTGCCAATATGTACACCCAGTTGTTTTTTCTGGTAGCTACCGAAATGGCTCTTGAAGGACCGGGCCCCAATTTTAAGCTTAAGGCCTTTCTTCAAATGCCCTGTCGAATGCTTCAAATGCCAGGTTCCCCGGTAAGCCTTGGGAATCTTCTGGTGCACGTTTTGTTTCGCAGCGGCCGGTTGTGGCTGCTGTAAAACCGTTGTGGCCCCGACGCCAAGTGTCGCTACCGCTAGCACAGTCAGTAATTTTGGTCGAAACATAGTTATCCACTCCCTTCATTATTGATGATATCACGAAACTACTTAGAGTTAGCCAATTTTGCCTAAAAAAAGAGTTTGGCCGAAACCGCCCAAACTCTTGGTGTACTAACTTTCGTTTTATTTCACTGAAGGTTGAAAGATAAATATCAGCTAGAAGTACTGTCACCACGCGACTGATGGCGTAAATATGAGTCGTTTATAGCATCCTAGTGAGAACTGGCCGCCTGCCGTCCGCCAACTATGGGTTGGAACGCGGTGGGCGGACCGGACCGAGCCTGGAAAACGGTCTCGGCCTCGCTTTGAGCCGAAAAACACGTCTCAAAGACGCCAGTTGCCTAAGCGGCATGAACCGCGCCACTAAGGCAACTCCCACGGCTGAACCCATATTTGGCGGACTCTCGGCTACAAGAGTGTTTGCCAGCAAAAGTCGGTTTAACCCCAGGTATCGGCTAATCTAGCGACTAGTCTCTAGCACAGTGTTGCTGATAATCACCAATCTACCGGAGGCAGACAGAGATGGAGCCAGCTGTGTCGACGGTGTTGGCTGAGGTCTTTTCTCAGCCTACAGCGTGGGGCGACTTTGGAGACTGGCGGTCTTAGCCAGGCTTTAAAGCGAACCGGAAGACCGCCCCTCAGGCTGGAGGTGTCCCCCATAGCAGGCGGAATCTCTAGCTGACGCAGGCTCCTGGTTTCACTAATTTTAGCGGACAGAACACTGTCGTTCCAGGGGCTATCACGTTAATGCTAATTTCAACCCTTAGTTATTTCACAAAAATATAGTGCGCTGCCTTGTAGCTAACGATCAGCTCGGCATCATCCGTGAGATTTTGTACCGTCACGGGGCCTTCGAACGGATCATGCTTGATGATTTTCAGTTGGTCCCCGATGTCTAGCTTTAAGTCGCCCAGGTACGTCAACAGATCATGGTTATCAATGAACCGATCGACCGAGACAATGTCCCCGTCCGCCGCATCATTGAGCACCGTGTGTGAATCTTCGTGGTAGTGGCCGTAACGGTCAGGAATTACGCCACCGTGCGGACAATGCGTGGGATTCCCCAGCATATCGTCCAGCGCGTTGACTAATTTGGCACTCGTCACGTGTTCCAAGACCTCCGCTTCATCGTGAACGTCCGGCAAATCGTAGTCGAGCTTTTCCACTAAAAAGTCTTCCCAGATCCGGTGCTTGCGGACCAGATCTTCGGCCAGGCGAATGCCCTTATTGGTCAACGAAATCCCGGCGTAGGGCGTGTGTTCAGCCAGCCCTTCTGCCGCCATTTTGTTGACCATTTCGGTCACAGAACCCGCCGCAATATTCAAGCTGATGGCAATTTGCTTATTGGAAACCTTTTTCTGTTTCCCACCCAGCTCAAAAATAATTTTTAAATAATCCTCCTTCATCGGAGTCATCACTGTTCACCTCATCTAGATAATGCCTCATTTATACCGCGAATCGCGGCAAAACGCAAGGCTAGTCATGTCGCCAATCGTTCTGATTGAAAAACAAATCTTCATTCTTCCCCCGTCGACACTCCGCCTGAATCGTGACGTGATTGATGCCATACTTATGACACAGCAGCGTCTCAATCTGCCGGTAGATTGGTTCGATCTCGCTGAGCGGCAAATTGTCCATGTTCACATGAACTGAAAAGGCGATGTTATTTTCGTCAATCAGCCAAGCGTGAATGTGGTGTACGCCTTCGACCTTAGGCAATTGGCAGAGGTCGTGGGCAATCGCTTCGTAATCCAACTTCGGCGATGCTTCCATCAAAATGCTAAACGTCTGCTTGATGATCGGCCAGGACTCATAGCTGATATAGCCGGCGACCAAAATCGTAATGACCGGGTCGACCCAGCTGACTTGCCACACCGTAATCAAGATGGCTCCAATAATAACCCCGACTGAAGCCAGCGCGTCACTTAACAGATGCAAATAAGTCGCGCGAATGTTCAGGTTGTGCTTGGCCCCATGATTTAATAGGACCGTTGAAAATAAATTCGCCAAGAAACTCACGACGGCCACGACCAACATCACGTCGCCCTTCACCGGTTCTGGATTTAACAACCGCCGCACGGCTTCCACCGCCAAAATCAGTGAGATGATAATCAAGACGCCCGCGTTCAACAGAGCGGCTAAAATTTCCGCGCGCCGGTAGCCATAGGTATTGCTCCGGGTCTGGCGACGGCCACCAATGCGGTGCGCCACGTAACTCAGAACAATTGATAAGGCATCCCCCAGATTGTGGAAGGCGTCTGACAGTAATGACAGACTCCCGGATAACAGGCCACCCAACAATTCAAAAACTGTGATGACCACGTTCAAAACGGTTACCAGTAAAAACCGGCCCCCAGAGAGACTCTTCTCCAATTGTCTCGCCCCCATTGCTTTAACTTCTATTATCGCAGAACTTAGGGGGAATGAAAAGCCGGATTTCGGCAAACCTCATCGATTTCTTGGTGGCCGAACTTAGCCGCCCAGCAAAAAAGGGAATCAGCCTCGCTTGAAAGCGAAACCAATCCCCTTATAATATAGTAGATTTAAAATAACCAGTAGCCAAAATCTAAGACCTGAGTTGGCCCCAGACTTGCTCTGACAGGCAGTACGATTGGTGACCCTACTTAATCGTTTGCGTTGCCGTCACATGCGCTGGCTTAGCGTTGACCGTCAACCGTTCGTACGCAAAATCTTTGGTCCCGGGCATGCCCGCAGCTGCCAAATCAATCTGACCAGTTTCCGTGAAACCGTTCTTCTTGATGACGTGTTGCATGGCCATGTTGTGAGGGTGTGTATCGATACGGATGCTTTCGATTGAAGCGGCGTGGTCGATTTGCGTAAATAGGCGTTGGAACAATTCGCCCGCCAAACCACGGCCGTGATGGTGACTCGACACAGCTACCCGATGAATCGCCAAGTATGGCGCTTGCTCAGTCAGCCACTGACCCTCAATCTGTTTATAGGTCGGATCCTCTCCGGGAATCAATGCAGCAGTTCCCAAAATTTCATTGTCTTCCTCGAGCACGACGGTCCATCCTTGGTGAATGTCGTCGACTAAGACAGCCGTGTTGGGGTACGCGCCTTGCCATTGATCAATGTCTTGGGCCGCGAGTAACTCTCGACCATCACGGATAATCGATTCAATTTGAGGTAAGTCAGCCATAGTAGCTTGTCGTAACAGCATGTGTTAACACCATCCTTCTTGTTTTTGGTTTAAAGCGATTTTGTAATCTTAACACGTTCGCCAGAGATTACAACCAAAGAGACGCGAATTTCACAAATATTTTTTAGGATGAGTCATGAAAGCCCGTTACCGCGGCGTTTGCATTCACATTTTTCTGCCACATTCTCAAGTGTTTTTCATTTTTGTGCCGGTTGTTTTCACAACTAAACTTGCTAAGACTTGTCGTTCACGGCCTCCTAGTCAAAACGGACCGACTACCGTTGTACGACCAGTTCAAGCAAAGTCGCGTTTCCCCTTGCCACATAGCCGAAACGTGCGCCAACAGGCAGCTGGTTCCGCTTAAACCTGATAACCAAACAATCCAAGTCCCCGGGATTATTCGGTTATCAGCCTTAATGCTCGCCGGCTAACTGCCTTTTGTCCCACTCTTTTTTAAAAAAAAGGCCACACAAAAACCCACCCAAGAACTTTCTAAACTTGAGTGGGTCCCACGGGAACAGCAGACGGCGAGAGAAAAATCACAATTAATTTTCCAGAAAACACGTCGTTTTAGTTTCACGATCGCTTACGCTGACATATTGCCAACGTAGTCCATGCGCAAGATAAACGCGCTATTACTAATGGTTATTCGCCTGGTTTCACAACACGTCAACAACATGATTGACCACCAATCCAGCCAGAAGATCGATTGGTATCGAAAGTTTTTTCTGCCGCCTACGAGAAATGTTCCCGTGACTTCAGATTACCATTGTTACCAGCGATAAACAATCAAATCGCCCTAATTCTTGGCGTCAATCAGCTTAAAGTGCCAGTGGTCGTCAATTCTTTCTGCAATTAGGCTTTTACCCGGCTCCGGATCAAACGGCCCCAGGTCGATACTGGCCTGCTGACTATCCGGATCAATCGCCATATTGACGAAGCGGCCTTCAAAAAATGACCGCAACGTGTCGAAGTAATTGGACCGGCGTTGGGACTGTTTAGCCGCCCCCACCAAGGTGTAGCCGTCATCGAGGTACGTCTTGATCTGTTGGACCTTCAAGACCGTCTTATAGGAAAACTTCCGGTTCTTACCGTCATTTGACGCCTCGCTGTGAATGTACCCCTTGCTCTCCCAATACCGAATCTGACTTTGGGAAACACCCGTTGCCGCCGCTACGTCGCCGATTCCCAGAATCAAATTTTCAATTGGCATTTTCTTTAATAAGTTCGATGCATCTTCGTCCATCATGGGTAACGCCCACCTTTCTGCCCCATTTGTGGGCAAATCCCCGTATGCTATAAATGAAAGCGGTTGTGAAATTTCTGAGTTCTTCTATTATCATTGTATCCTTTTCTCTAACCAGTATAGATATTCTAAAAAGAATGTCAAGCTAGTTGACAAGGAACTCAAATCTGCGTATAGTAGTCACAGAATTAATTTTATGGATAAAGAGGGAATATACATTGGGAACTGCAATTGATACCAATGGAAAGTCTTATAGCCGGACGCTACTAGTCGTCTTACTATTAGTTGGGACTTTCTGTACGGTGCTGAACCAAACCATTTTAAGTACTGCCTACCCAACCTTGATGAAGGCCTTTGACGTGTCGACCTCCACCGTTCAATGGTTGACGACTGGCTTCTTGTTAGTCAACGGGATCATGATCCCCATCAGTGCCTGGTTATTAACGACCATCAGCTCTAAGTGGCTGTATATTGGCGCTATGTCAACGTTCTTACTCGGAACCATCTTATGTTGGTCAGCCGTTAGCTTCCCGATGCTGTTGATCGGTCGGTTGATCCAAGCCGTGGGTGTCGGGGTCTCCATGCCATTACTGCAGACCTTGATGCTGACTATCTTCCCTGCCAACAAACGGGGAACTGCCATGGGCCTTGCCGGTATCGTTATCGGACTGGCCCCAGCGATTGGCCCGACCTTGTCTGGGTGGGTCATTGATAACTGGACCTGGCGTGACTTATTCGGCATGATTATTCCTATCGTGGCCATCGTCGTCATTGCCAGCTTCTGGATCATGCACAGCGTTTTGGAAACACACAAAGAACCGCTGGATCTCTTGTCCGTCGTGTTATCAACGATTGGATTTGGGAGCATGCTATACGGTTTCTCCTCCGTTGGTGACGACGGCTGGGGGAGCACAATCGTCCTGTCGACCTTAGCCATCGGGTTCATCTTCGTGGGCCTGTTCGTTTGGCGGCAATTGACGATGGAAAAGCCATTCTTGAACTTCCGGGTTTACAAATCCGCTGAATTTACTGTTTCTGCCATCCTGAGTTCCGTGGTCAACATGGCCATGGTCGGGGTCGAAATGGTCATTTCCCTTTACCTCCAAATGGTTAAAGGGATGTCAGCCTTCCACTCTGGGTTAACGCTGTTAGCCGGCGCCCTGATGATGGGGATTATGAGTCCGATCACTGGTCGGGCCTTTGACCGCTTCGGTGCCAAGCGTTTAGCCACGATGGGGATGTTCTTACTGACAGTCGGGACCTTACCATTCGTTTGGATTACCAAGGATACGTCAACGCTGTACATCGTCTTGCTGTATGCACTGCGGATGTTTGGGATTGCCATGGTCATGATGCCAGCTACGACCGCTGGGATGAACGCCTTACCATTGAACATGATTTCTCATGGGACGGCCGTCAACAACACCCAGCGTCAAGTCGCCAGTTCCGTGGGGACGGCCATCTTGATCAGTGTCTTGACCAACATTACCAAGGGCCAAATGCCTGCCAAGCACGTCTTGAAGAGTGACCCCCTGAGCTATGCCAACAACGCCATCAACGCCACTTTGTCTGGCTACCACGCCGCTTTCTGGATTGCCGTTGGCTTCTGTGTGGTCGCCTTAGTCATCGCCTTCTTCTTGAAGGGTAGCAACCACTCCATTCATTTAGCTGATAAGAGTGCCGCTGAAGAAAACAAGGCCGCTACTGAAGGAGGTGCCGCATAATGATCGTCTTTACTCTGATTATCTTTGCTGTCCTGTCCTTTGTTTGCAACGTCTACATTTCAAACCGGCGTCTCAGCAACGTTTTGACCGCCATTTCCGTGATTGGCCTGCTGACCAGTATCTTCTTCATGGTAAAAAATGACCATGACCACTACGGCCTGCACGAAGTCACGCAAACGTCGACGCAAAAAATCTACTCGGCTTCCCCTTCCAAGCAGTTGCCCATGATGATCTACCAATCTATTGGGACGGCTGATAAGCACCAGGTCTACGTTTACAAGACCAGTGCCAACGCCAAGAAGACCCAACACACCCGCGCCAAGGTCACGACGAAAAATATCGTCAAGCGGACCACGGGGGCTAACCGAATCGTGACCAAGAAGGTTTACCGTGAATATAAGAACGGTACCTACAAGTTCTGGTTCGGCCTGTCCGGTAACGGTCACAAGTACGTGAAGGAAACCAATACCATTTACATCAACAAGAACTGGACCGTCTTAAGCACGGCCCAAGCCAAGAAGCTCCAGGCATTAAGCAAGTCCAAGAGCTTCCAGGCCAAGCAAAAGGCCGCCGCTACGGCTTACGTCAAGAAGGCCGTTATGGCTGCCATGACCAAGAACCCTAGCATGTCTGCGGCACAACAAAAACAAGTCACTAAGCAGGCCGCTGCGGCTTACCAAGCCCAAGCAATGAAACAATTGATTGCTCAGGTCAAGAAGTAACCGCTCGTCTCGCTGAAAAGGCCCTAGTCACTACCTGATGGTGGTGGCTGGGGCCTTTTTTCTGTTGGGTTGGGGACTGGCTGACGGAACTGGCCGCAAAATATGAGTTCTCGGCTACACTAGCAACTACCAGCAACCGAACAACACCCTGCCCACCATTGAAAACAATGACAAGACCCGATGGCGGACACCCGCCTATCTCAACCGTGAGTAGGAGAAGATCTAGACACCAATGACGCAACAGTCCGCAAAAAAGTACAGAAAAAAAGCAGCTCACGGCCGAAAACCGTGGAGCTGCTGAGTGGGTCATTTTACCGATTCATTACCTTAACTAGTTCACCTGGGTTAGTTGCGTTTGGCCTTTACGGCAGCGTGGTAACAACCCGGACAAGTCGTCTAAAGACGTCCCGTTATCCTGAAAACATTGAATCATGTCGATCCAGTACAAATCTGAATCATCGAATTCCGTTGCGGAGTGGTCCTTCCCTAATAGTCCATTCTTAACGTAATCCTCAATGCGGCTGGCATCAACGTGTGCTGATGCTGCCAGTTCAGTTAAGTTCATCTTCATCGCCCGTACCCTCACTTTCATTCGTTATCAATGAGAGTATCATACAACCACCTTTACCGAAATGCAACCTTTTCCGACCATAAAATTTCGGTGACTTTTTTGCAAATAAATTACGGGTTTACGTGACCATAAGTTAGCGCTAAACTGGAGATTAAAATCACATTAGAATCCAGAAAGGAAGTTTGTCCATGGGGCCTTCTCTAACCTTTAGGACCGGCGTTCGTGACGTCTTACCCACCGTCTTCGGTTACATCGGTGTTGGCTTAGCCTTCGGCATCGTTGCCCACACCAGTCACCTGAGTTTATTGGTCGTCGCCGGTCTATCTTTTATCGTTTACGCCGGTTCCGCCCAATTTATCATTACCAGTATGTTGCTCTTACATGACCCGCTTTCGGCCATTTTTATTTCGACTTTTCTAGTCAATTCGCGGATGATTCTGATGAGTACCAGTTTGGCGCAGTATTTCAAACACGAATCCCTACTACGTAACCTGCTGATTGGCACGTTGGTGACCGACGAGACCTTTGCCTTAGCCATGAACAAGCAAAACAAGACCCACGGCCGCCTGAGCTTTGCCTGGCAATCCGCCGCTAACTTGGTCGCTTACCTGGTCTGGGGCGTGGCCACGGTGGTAGGTGCCATGCTGGGGGGCTTGATTGCCGACCCCACCCGCTTTGGCTTTGATTTTGCGCTGACCGCCATGTTCATCGGGCTGGTCTACCTTCAACTGATTAGCGACAAACACCTGGGGATGTCGCTACAGCTCACGGTCATGCTATTTGTCGCCCTGGCCTATTACTTGTTGATTGCCGTCATGAGCCAAAATTTTGCCCTGATGGTCGCAACGGTCGCCGGCTGTCTATTTGGAATGGAGCTGAAAAAATGTCGATAAGTCTTACTGAACTTTGGGTCATCCTTGGTTGTGGGGCCATCACCGTGCTGTCGCGGGTATTGCCCTTTGCCTTTGTCAAATCCCTCAACATGCCCGCTTGGCTGATCAGTTTCCTGTCATTCGTTCCAATCACCATCATGACTGCCCTGTGCTGTGAGAGCCTCTTCGTCGCCCACGCCGGTCACTTGGCCACGCTGAACGTTGCCAACTGTCTGGCGGCGATTCCAGCGACGCTAGCGGGTATCTTGACCAAGAGCCTGCTGATGGTGGTCGTCGTGGGCATCATGGCCATGGCCGTTCTTCGCTACTTCGCCATTGGCGGCTGACCTGGTTATTGGCAACTTCAGTTCTTGTTGGCCGCCTTACCGTTCGTCAACTATGAGGCTGGAGCGCGGTGGGCGACCGGGGCGAGCCAAAAAGCGGTCTCGCCACCTCGCTTTGAGCCGAAAATCACGTCTCAAAGACGCCAGTTGTCTAACCGGCATGAAACCTGCCGCTAAGACAACTCCCACGGCTGAGCTCATAGTTGACGAACTCTCGGCTACGGTGGGGATGTCATTAATCACCGGTGTCGTCTGTCACTCCGCCAACAATCTCGTAACACTAGATAAGAGATAACCGACTGCTGCTAATGAATTTGCCAATAGTTTTTTACAACAAAATCACTAAACCACAATGCCAGCCATCCAGATTTTTCTGAATGACTGGTATTTTTTATAGGCCACTGATAACGATTTTTAAGCGCTCAGCTTAATCATTATCCGGCAAGACCAGGTTCAACACGATACCCAACACTGCCGCCACGGCCAGACCGGAGAATTCGTATTGGCCGACCTTTAAGTACGCGTTACCAATACCGATGACCAGAATCGCCGAGGCAATCATTAGGTTGCGCTTACGGTTAAAGTCCACGTGTTTTTCAATCAGGATGCGCATCCCGCTGGAGGCAATCACCCCAAATAACAGGAAACTGATGCCGCCGATGACTGGGTTGGGAATGCTGTCGATCAACGCGCTTAATTTACCCACGAAGCTAAAGATGATGGCAAAAGTTGCCGCGCCAATCAGTACGTAGACACTATGTACCCGCGTAATGGCCAGCACCCCCACGTTTTCCCCGTAAGACGTCACCGGTGGACCCCCGACGAAGCTGGCAATGATTGAGGCCAACCCATCCCCGGCCAACGTATGATGCAGCCCCGGATCTTCGAAAAAGTTGCGGTGCGTCAATTCGTTTAGCACCGTGATGTGGCCGATGTGCTCCGTCATGGTCACGAAGGCAATCGGTGCCAGACTCACGATGGCTCCCCAGTAGAAATGAAGCGGATAGCTCAAGATGGGCACCTCAAAGTTCGGTAGCTGAAACCACGCCGCCGCGAGGACGGGCTTGAAGTTCACCAAGCCGCTGGCCGCCGCAATCAAGTAGCCGACAACGATGCCTAGCAAAATCGGAATCAGTGACAAAAAGCCGCGCAAATATAGGTTGAAGCCAACCGTCAAGAGAAGCGTCGCCATCGCCACGGCAAAATACTGCCAGTGATACGTCCCCGCACTATCGACCGTAGCCTTTTGCGCCGCACTACCAGCTAACGACAGGCCGATGACCATGACCATCGGCCCCACCACGATTGGCGGCAGTGCCTTATTGATCCATTCGGACCCAATCAAGGCCACGACCAGCGCCACTACTAGATAAACGGCCCCCACGGCTAGCGTTCCTTGCGCAATCCCCGGATAGCCGGTGGTCTTCATCAAGGCGACCATCGGCACGATGAACGAAAAGCTCGACCCCATGTACGCCGGGATTTTGCCCCGCGTGATCAAGATGTACATCAGGGTCCCCACGCCCGAACTAAAGAGCGCAATCCCGGGATTCAAGCCAACTAAGATGGGCACCAAAACGGTGGACCCAAACATGGAAAACAAATGCTGAAGCGATAACCCAAACCACTGCCCCCAACTGGGCCGCTCCCAAATATCGATCAGGGCGTCCGGGTTGCGGTAACGCGTCGGTGTTTTCATAAACTAGCCTCCAGGTTTCAAAATTAAAAAAGGACACGCCGCTCCCATGAGGAAACGCGCGTGCCCACTTTAAGCCTAGACTTAACCCGGCGATTGCCGAAGCGTGCACCCTTCATTGCCTCACGGGACAACGTTAAAGGAACATATTTTTAATTAGTATACCCAGTCCGTCAAGCCAGGTCAACGGACTTTCTCGAGAATCGTTTTTAGCCACCAAGCCGTTTTGCAGTCGAATAAATGGTCAGTAAATGGCCTAACCCTACCGAACGTTATGGCGGTTAATCAACCATCCGCCAATTACCCTCGTCGGCCTTAGAAATGTCGTTCAAGAACTTCAGTACCCGCTTGGCCCGGTCGGGTTGCTGCTGATGCAACAGGTTTAGTCCGGCTCCCGTGACCATGGGTTGGCTCAGCCGAAAATTACCGTCAGCCGTTTCGCCCGTGGCAAAGGCCATCACGGTCTCCCCCGACTCAATTTGCGTGGTCAAGAAAAACATGGTGAAATCATCATCTGCTTGCATGTAGGCCGGCATTGCCCAGATGTCGGGCGCAATCTCCTGCATTTCGCCGGTTTCGGTGCCATCGAGGAACTTGAATTCCTTGTGGTTGGCTTGGGTGACCGGTTGCTTTAAGACCAACATCATGTTGGCAAATTCAGTGTCACCCAGTTGAATATTGTCTTTCATCGTTAAATTCCTCCTAGACGCGCCAGCCACCGGTCAAGTCCGGTTGGCCAGCAACTTATCCACCATTATACCAGCGTCTTGGCCAAAATTAAATCACGTTGCCGGTCTGAACCCAATTGAAAGACGTGGTCCCCCACCTGCTGAAAGCCCATCGCCTGATAGAACCGCTGTGCCGCCGGGTTGTGCTCCCATACGCCTAACCAAATGCTAGTCAGCCCTAACGACTGTGCCTGATCCACAGCGTGTTGGTAGAACTGCCGCCCTAACCCTTGGCGTTTGAACGCTGGCAAAATGTAAATCCGTTCGATTTCTAATGCCGCGTCACCGCGTTGCTCCGATTGGGTGGGTCCCCAATTTAATTTGAGATAACCCGCCACCTGACCATCGACCCACATCAAGTCATAAGTCGTTGTCGGTTGACGCATCTCCGCTAATAGCTGGGGTTGGTTGTACGCCGTGTCCAGATAAGCCGCCAAATCGGCCGCCGTATTGTCTGCACCAAAGGTCGCCGTGAAAGTCTGGCGACACACTGTTTGTAATTGCGCGACATCTGCTGGGGTGCACGCTTTAATTTTTCCAGTCATAAATTAACTCCTTAATAATTTCGTGTCTGTCCTTGCTTAACTGCGCGCCAACTCGCAGCAATATTGTCGTCAACGCGTTGTAAATAAGCGGCTAACTGCTGCGCCTCAGCTGGCGTGAAGCCGTCTAAGGCCACGCTATTGGAATACGTATTTTCTCGTTGAACCAATGGGTAAATCGCGGCCCCCCTCGCCGTAACGAAGAGCCGTTTGATTTTATGGTTAGTATCATCGGGACGCTTCTCCAAAAGCCCGGCCGTTGTCAGCTTTTGGATGGCCCGTGACGCTGTCGTTCGGTCGACTTTTAATAGCTCCGTCAGTCGCTCCAAAATAATTCCCGGCTGTTCGGCCACGCGGGCTAAATACAGGTACTGTCCCTTGGTCAACGCGACCTGTTGGAACTCCCGATTGGCAATTGACTCCAGGGCCCGCGCGATACTGCCGATGGGCCGCAAAACTTCTGTCACGCTTCTCGCCTCCTAATGTTACCAGCTAGTCTAACGTATTTTTATTGTATTTGCAACAAAAATCATACAAAAAAAGACCGCCCAGCCAAAATGCCAGGCAGTCCCCACATCAAAGTTAAGCTTAGTTGGTCACTCGGATTGGTCGGCCAATCTCGAGTTGCATGTGGTAATACTCGTGATCCCCAATCATCTGCTTACCGGTGACTTCGTACCCCATGCGCTCATACAATCGCATGGCACCGGGGTTTTCCAAGTCAACGTTGAGGCCGATAACGGCTTGCCGGTCCCGTTGGGCATAAATCGGTAACGCCCGTAATAACTGGCGGCCGATGCCTTGCCCTTGGTGGTCCGGCGAGACAGCCAATGAATCCAAATACCATTCACCGGCTGCGGTCTCTGAATCTAAATCTAATGGTTCGTCGAAAGCGGCACTTTGAGCTGCTAGGCGAGTCATCACGTCATCTACAACGTCCTCATTTTCACCAGGGTAGCCAAACGCCACCCCCACTACTTGGCCATTGGCCTCGGCCACCACCGTGGTTGCCGCCCCGGACAAGTATGTCCGCGTGCGGTACGCCGCCGTGATGACCTTCAGTAAGTCGGGGCCTGGAACGTCTTCCAGGTCGGTCAATTCCATTTCGTCGTAGATCAAGTTCATCAACGGTGCTATCTGAGGCGCATCCGCTGGTCGAGCTTCACGAATTATCACAAAAAATCCTCCATTTCTAGTTCTATCTCTAAGCCTACCGGAGCCACCCAACTTTGTCAAAGCATTTGCTGTTTGACCGATTGCTCTGACCGTCTTACCAGTAGCTAGTGCGAACGGCGATGGTAAATGGTTATTCCCCAGCCGCCACAAGTATGACTGGCATACTCACCCACGACTAGCATCACTCCCCACGCTCAGCTGCGGATAAGGGGGGACAAGCCGATTGTGCCGACCAGTCACCACCGTAGCCGGGAGTTGCGCGAAAATAGTGACCAAACCAAAACAGGCCCCGTCGCCAAGGACTGGCAACGGAACCTGTTGATGGCCATGATGGCCGGTGAAACTTGTTTGGTGTTAGTGGGCAGTACGCCCGGCGACGCGTTGGCCAAAGACCAACCCGACGACAAATAAGAGACTAGCGGTGATCCACTTGCTCATGGTGAGACTCCCTTCGTTCTGCCGAATCCGCAGCGGCCTTGGCCGTCCGCAATTCAGCTAGTTCTTGACGAATTTCACCTAAAATTTCTAACTGAAACCGTTCGACCTCCATGGTATGGGGGACCTGGTTTTGCGCCAAGTGGTCGACCTTAGCGTGCAGTAACCGCAGTTCGTGTTCGGACTTGAGGTTCACATGATAGTCGTTTTCGGCCATCATCCGGTCCCGGTCTGCGGAGCGATTCTGGCTCATCATGATGATGGGCGCCTGAATCGCTGCGACACAGCTCAGTACTAAATTTAACAGAATAAACGGGTAGTTGTCAAAGTCCACGCCAAAGACGTGCAGACCATTGACAATCATCCAGCCAATCAAGACGAAGAGGAAAACGAAAATAAAGCCCCAAGACCCCCCGAAGCGGGCCACATCATCAGAGACTTTTTGGCCAAACGTCAGGCTTTCCTTCAGACTATCGTTCACATCAATGATATCGTAATCGTCGCTCTGCAGGGCCTTGGTCAATTTATGATTAATTTTTTTCGTCTGTTTCAAATCGGCATTGATCATCGCATCAACGTGATCCAACCGGTATTTCAAGAGGTGATGTCCGCAAATGTAATCGCTGGGCTGACTCTGGGGGTAATCGCGCTTGATGCGGTTGCGCAATCCCACTTCCAACTCAGCTAGCTGCAGGCCAGTTTCCAATGAAATGGCCTCACCATCGACGAGACAAGTGATCTGTGACTCTTCTGGCATGTGCTCACTCCTCAGATAAATTTCTTAATAGCTGCTGCCAATCAGCGGGTGGTTCACTGGTAAAGGACCGGTCATCCCCCGTAAAGGGATCGGTGAAGGCCAGCGACTGCGCGTGTAAGGCCTGCCGCGTCATGCCACCGATTTGCGGTCCCCCATAAAGTTCGTCGCCAATCAACGGATGGTCCAACGAAGCAAAATGGGCGCGAATCTGATGGGTCCGCCCCGTGTGCAACTTGACCCGCACCAACGTGGCGTTGGCCCACCGCTGGACGACCCAATATTCCGTCTTGGCGGGTTTGCCCGCGGGTGAGACCATCTGATTGTACCCGGCGGGATCGCTGGCTAACGGTGCATCAATGATATCGTGATCAGCGACCAATTGCCCACTGACGACGGCTAAATAGCGTTTATCCACTTGATGCGCCGCTTGAAGCTGACTGGCGAGACTGTTGGCCAACCGGTGACGGGCCACCCACACCACGCCGCTAGTGAACCGGTCCAACCGCGTTAAAATGTGTGGCACCTGGTTCTCGGCCTTTTCTGCTAACCAATGGCCTTTGATGCGATTGACGAGGGTATCCGTGCGATTAGCGGGCCCGGGAACCACGTTGAGCCCCGCTGGCTTGTCCACGACCAACCAGTCGCGATTTTCAAATAAAACGGTGATGGGCGTTTGACTGGTCGCCACTGCGGAATCGGCCAGTTCTGCCGGTAAGACGACCGTGACGGTATCGCCCACCGCTAAGTCAACAGCGGGCGTCACCAGGCGGTCATTGACCTTGATACTGCCGTCGCGTTTCAAATCACTAAAGACGCGGTGACTAACGCCCTGTTGATTCAAGAACCGTTTCAAACTGGTGACGGGCCGAGTCACCTGCCAACTTAATTCCATACGCTGTCTCCTTTATTCATCGACCAGATCAATCATCCAGTCCAAATCATCATTTCGATTGTTCAACCGTTCCGGATGCGCCGCCAATTCCTCATTGACCGCGTGAATCCGCCCCGCAAAAGGCGACCGCAACGTCAGGTCTTCTTGCTCGCCGTGCACGACCATGAACGGCGTCCCCAACTTCACCTTACCGCTGGTCACCAGCCAAGAAATGTGCGTGACGGGGCCCACCAGCTCACGGCCATCATCGGCAAATCCTAAGCGCATCAACCCGTCTTCATTGGGTGTCAGCCACAAAGCATCTGCACTTGCTTCAATTCGATCAATCATTGTTGTCACCCCTTACCAAATATTTTTTCTGACGAGTTGGGACACGCTTTCCAGGCTTTTACGCCAAATGTCCCATACTCTGCAATTAAGTCTCATTTTACCATAGCCAACGAATTCACGGGAGCTATTTCCCCCTTTCCTGGCAAAACTCTGTATAATGAATGGTAAAAAGGGGGAGATTCATATGATGCCAGGAAGTTGGCTGACCGGTAGCCTGATCTTATTGACCGGGATTGCTTTCATTATTTTCTTAGTTGCACGGTTAATTCCGCGAACAAACCACGACAAGGACACCGTCGCGTTACTGGGGGTCTTTACCGTGGTCGCCGTCGGACTGATCGTTCTCGGTGGTTTTCTCAGCTTGGGGAGCTGGAGTAGCGCCATGGGGATGGGTTGCTGGTAACCCAGTTCACCATTTCAAAAAAAACGGACTCGCCAATTGGCTGGGCCCGTTTTTTAGTTTCCACGATTAATGATTGTGTGATTCTGAAGTAGCGTAAATTTTCTTGCTCTGCGCCCGTCCTTTGTTTCTAGGACGATAGCCCATCTTATTTCAAATTCTTAATCACCCGTGCTGGGTTACCACCTACGACCACGTTGTCGCCAAACGACTTGGTCACGACGGCCCCGCCGGCCACGATGACGTTGCTGCCTAGAGACACGCCGGGGCAAATGATGGCGCCCCCGCCAACCCAAACATCGTCACCGAGCGTGACCGGTTTGCCAATGCCCATGGCACCGTTGCGGCGTAGCTTAGGATCTGCCGGATGATTGACCGAGTAGATTTGGACTTTCGGTCCCAACAGGCAGTGTTTGCCAATCGTTACCGGCGCTACGTCTAGAATCGTGCAGTCATAGTTGGCGAAGAAGTCTTCGCCAACGGAGATGTTGTAGCCGTAGTCACAGCGGAAAGTCGCGTGCACCTCGACGGCATCCCCAGTAGCGCCAAACAAAGCCTTCACCCGGCGCGTACTCTCCTCAGGGTCGCTTTCACCCAACGCATTCAATGCCTCCACCTGGTCACGCGCAGCGCCGCGTTCGGCGACTAGCTCTGGATCGTAAACATTAAACAGCTCGCCAGTAACCATTTTTTCTTTTTCTGTCTTAGCCATAGTTTTCCTCCTCTTTCTTATGCCCAATTTTTAACCGTTAAATTCTCGTGATCCTCAGCAGTTGACCACCTCATCTTTGAGACAGTCAGCGTTTAAACCGAAAAGTGGCCGCCCACCAAATACCGGCGAGCGGCCACTTCATTTCAGAACAAACTTACTTGATGAAAGCCTTGGTCATACCAACCATGGTAGCGTAGTCTTCCATTTGTTCTTCAGTTAAGGAGAAGGAAAGCATGGTGTGGTGACCACCGCCGGCCTTCATCCATTCCAAAGCACCAGTCTTCAAGCCAACCTTTGGCGTCCAGAGCTGCTTAGCAACTGGCAACTTAGGCGTTTCGGCTTCTGGCTTGTTAGCATCAACGGCGTAACTGATCATCTTGAAGCCGTCACGGAAGTCCGCAACAGTAACGTCGATGGCGTCACCTTCGGAACCAGTGAAGACCAACCGAGCTGGGTCAGCCTTGCCACCGATATCCAATGGGTGAACTTCAACCCGTGGCTTGTCAGAAGCGATAGATGGGTCAACTTCCAGCATGTGAGAACCGAGGATGGCTTCGTGGCCCTTCCGCAGATCCAACGTGTAGTCTTCCATGAAGGCCGTCCGGTCGTTGTGAGACATAATCTTCATGACCCGACCCAAGGCAGCAGTCTTCCAGTCACCTTCAGCACCGAAGCCGTAGCCGTCACGAATTAGGAGTTGGGCAGCTAAGCCAGGTAATTGTTCCATGCCCCAAAGGTCTTCGAAGTTGGTGGTAAAGGCCGTGTAACCGCCCTTTTCCAAGAAACTCTTGATCCCTAAGTATTGCTTTAATTGTACGCGAACGGAGTGCTTGTATTTGTCAGCATCGTTGTCGCCTTGAACCATTTCGTAGCGTGATTCGAGGTCAGCGTATTCCTTGTCGACGTCGGCGTCAGAGACCTTGCTGATTTCTTGAACCAGGTCACCGATACCGTAGTAGTCAACGGTCCAGCCCATCTTGATTTGGGCTTCAACCTTGTCGCCTTCAGTAACGGCTACGTTACGCATGGTGTCGCCAAACCGAGCAACCTTGACCTTGAAGCTTTCGTTGTAAGCAACGGCAACGTCTTCCCAACGGGCAATTTGTTCTTGCACGTCATCGTCACCCCAGTAGCCGTAAACGATCTTGTTGTTCTTGTGTAACCGGGCGTTGATGTAAGCATATTCGCGGTCACCGTGGGCACTTTGATTCAAGTTCATGTAATCAAAGTCGATATCGGCGTAAGGAATGTTGTTTAAGTATTGGGTAGCCAAGTGCAGCAATGGCTTTTGCAATAATTCCGTCCCGCGGATCCAGTTCTTAGCTGGGGAGAAGGTGTGCATCCAGGTAATAACCCCGGCAACCTTATCGTTGTAGTTGACTTCCTTCATGAAGTTCGTGATGCTTTCAGCAGTAGTCATGACGTCTTTGAAGACGACCTTGTAAGGCAACTTGCCGCTAGCATTCAACTTGTCAGCGATGTCTTGGGCATCCTTGGCAACGGACTTCAATTGTTCTTCACCATACAGGTGTTGGGAACCGGTAACGAACCAAAATTCATAATCTGGTACTGATAACATAAGTGACACTCCTTTAAGAGATTTTAAATTAATTTTTTAACAGGATTAAATGCGCTACTCGCGAGCAGCGTGTTCCTTAGACTTGGCGTTGTTTTGGCCGTAGTAGGCGTTAGCGCCGTGCTTGCGCAGGTAGTGCTTGTCCAACAGGTATTGAGGTAATTCCCGGTTGGCCCGCGTCAGTTGCAAGGTGTGGTAGTCTTCTTCGGCAACCACTTCGAGCACCTTAGCGTTGTAAACGGCCTTGTCCGGAGTAGGACCCCAAGCGAAGGGACCATGTTGGCTGACCAACGCAGCGGGAACGGCTTCGTAGTCGATGCCCCGTTCGTTGAAGGTCTTAACGATGGTCTTACCCGTGTTGCCTTCGTAGTCTTCTTCGATTTCTGCCTTAGTTAAGGCATCAGCGGCCGGTACATCACCGTAGAAGGTATCGGCGTGCGTGGTGTTCATGGCTGGAATGTCCATTTTCGCAGCGGCAAAGGAAACGGCCCAAGGTGAGTGGGTGTGGACGATGCCCCCGATATTCGGAAAATGATTGTATAAATACGTGTGGGTCGGCGTGTCACTGGATGGGTTCAAGTCCCCTTCAACGACCTTACCGTCAGCCAGGTTCACCACGACCATGTCGCTGGCCTTTAACTCATCGTAAGGCACCCCAGATGGCTTGATGACATACAGGCCCTTTTCCCGGTCAACGCCCGAGACATTGCCCCAGGTAAATGAGACCAAACCAAGTTGCGGTAACCGCATGTTAGCTTCATAAACTTCTTGTTTTAAATCTTCAAGCATGCTATTTCTCCTTTAAGGTTAGTTAGTCAGCCAGTAAGTCCACAGCCTTGCCTTCAACTGGTAAGGCCGCCTTGTAACCGGCGATAAATTCATTGGATCCCTTCACACCAGCAGGGTCAGGGTCGACCGTGGTGCTTTCAGGATTGGCGAAGACCTTGTCATCCAAGAAGTCTTCGAGCGTTTCGTCAGCCGCTTTATCGGTGACGTAGAAGCCTAGAACGGCCATCCCCCAAGGACCACCCTCGCCGGCATTGTTGGTGACGGTGATCGGTGTGTTCAGGGAATCGGCTAAGACTTGTTGCCCCACCTTAGGCGTCCGGAACAGCCCACCTTGGGCAATCAAGGAATCCAAATGGATGTGTTCCTCGTTGGCCAGAATGTCCATGCCAATCTTCAAGGGAGCAAAGGCGGCATACAGCTGCGTCTTCACGAAGTTTGCCAACGTGAAATGGCTGTTAGGCGTCCGCACAAATAATGGCCGGCCCGCCGTCATCTTGGTGATGTTTTCTCCGGAAAGGTAGCTGTAGTTCAACAGGCCCCCGGCGTTGGCATCCCCTTCAGTTGACTTATTGAAGAGGGCGCCATACAGTTCATCTGGCTTCAAGTCAACGCCAATCGTTTGGGCAAATTCCTTAAATAAGTTGACCCAGGCGTTGATGTCTGACGAACAGTTGTTGGTGTGGACCATGGCAACTGGTAACCCAGTCGGCGTCGTGACCAAGTCGATGTCGCGGTGAACAGCCTTCATTGGTTGGTCCAAGACCACCATAGAGAAGGCAGACGTCCCAGCGGAAATGTTCCCAGTCCGTTCGCGGACGGCGTTGGTGCCGACCATCCCGGTTCCAGCGTCCCCTTCTGGCGGTGCCATCACACTACCAGCAGTCAAGTTGCCAGCGGGATCCAATAATTTGGCTCCGTCAGTGGTCAACTTACCAGCGGGTTGACCAGCTAAAAGCACCTTGGGCAAAATGTCCTTGATGTCCCAGTGGTACTGCCGCACGGATTTTACGTTGCGGAACTTGTCTAATAACTTTTCATCGTAATCTTTAGTGGCACTGTCGATGGGGAACATCCCGGAAGCGTCGCCGATACCGATGACCTGTTCACCGGATAATTGCCAGTGAACATAACCGGCCAGCGTCGTGAAGAACGTGACGTCCTTGACGTGGTCTTCTTGGTTGAGGATGGCTTGGTACAGGTGGGCAATGCTCCAACGTTGGGGAATGTTAAAATCAAACAGATCCGTCAACGCATCGGCTGCCTCGGCCGTGATGTTGTTCCGCCAAGTCCGGAAAGGTACCAGTAGTTGGTCGTTGGCATCAAAGGCCATGTAACCGTGCATCATCGCGCTGACCCCAATCGATCCGATCTTGGTCAGGGCCACGCCATATTTATCTTTAACTTCCGCGGCTACGGCTTGGTAACTGGCTTGAATCCCGGCCCAGACGTTAGCTAAACTGTACGTCCAAATGCCATTCTTCAATTCGTTTTCCCAAACGTAGCTACCAGAAGCAATCGTTTTAAAGTCGGGCGTTACTAAGACGGCTTTGATCCGCGTGGAACCTAATTCGATTCCCAACGAGATGTTACCGCTTTCAACATCCTGAATAATCTTATCCGCACTCATGCGATAAACCTCCATAGCTCTGTCGGCTAATTAATCTCTATAACTTATGACTCAACACTAGAATTGTACAATTTTTATTCGTACAAATCAAGGTGTTTTACATATTTGTCCGGATTATATTTTATCTTTTTCGTTTAATCATTTGATATTTCCCCTGGATATCCGCGGAGCCACATTCACTGATGCAAAGGCAATGTAACCGCAATCATAAAACTCATGTAATAATTAGGAGTCTAAGGTTATCCGGATAAATAACAATCACTACAGAATATTGCCTAGATTTCCCCGACAAATTAATGATTTAAAAAATTACTGGGAAGTGATCACCCTTATCGAATATCGTTTGTGGGTAATTCAAATCCAGATATCATTAAGAAATACTTAAGTTCTGTTATTCAGGGGATACAGATTACCACGGGATTTCGTTTGTAAAAGTATCACCCAACGCAAAAAGGCCTGGAATGCTCCAGACCCATTTTTCATTGCTTATCTAATTTGATAGCCGAATGTCGCTTAACAATATCCGGTTGATAAGTTATATTCTCAACCGGATCACGATTTAATAGCTTAATAATCGCCTTAGCCGCATCAGCCCCCATGCGTTCCTTCTCATGATTCATAGTGGTTAATGAAGGTGTAAAGTACTCACCAAGTTGATAATTGTCAAATCCTGTAACTGAAATATCCTCGGGCACGCGAATACCCTTCGACTTCAAATAATCAATCACCCGAATTGCTAGCTGGTCATTGTAACAAACAATAGCAGTTGGCGCTTCTGACTGTTGCAAGTACCCATTGATTCGTTCATAAATCTTATCTGCTGATTCCTTTGATTGATACATGATGATATTACTCAAATAAGAATATTCTGGATGCTCTTGGTACGCACGGACAAATCCGTTCATCCGATAAACTCCCTGAATATCATCGACTTGAAAAATACCTAAAATACTTTGATGCCCTAAATCGAATAAGTACTGCATCATGCGCTGCTCTGCACTTAAATCATCCGTATCTACATACGGAAAATCTAACCGCGGGTAGTGTGCATTGATAAATAAGGTCGGCAATTCATCATCCTTAATTTCTTGATATAAATCTTCATTCGGATTGGGCAAAGCACTTTGGGTTGGTTCAATAATCAATCCTGCTACCTTACTATCTAACATATTAATTAGGCTCTTACGTTCCTTGTCATGTGTGTTGTGTGTGTTACTGATAAGGATAGAGTACCCTGCTTTAGATAATACTTGGTCAATTCCCGAAATAATATTCGGAAAAATGTAATCTGCAATGTGGGTAGTGATGACACCAATTAGTTTAGTATCAGTTGGTGTAGACCAATTCTTATGCCAATCCTGTACAAACATGCCACCACCCTGAATGCGGTAAATAAAATGATCGCTCTCTAGGTCCCCTACTGCTCGGCGAACCGTATAACGACTGACCGCATACTGTTTCATTAACTCGGACTCAGTAGGCAACTTTTCGTCCACCTGATATTTTCCCGAGATGATATCTTCTTTTAAGCCATCCTTGACTTTCTGATATTTATTCTCCATGTTAGCACCTCATCAATGGTCCCATTTTACCGGTTTTCAATCTTGTTTACAAATAAATTATGAAATAAATATATTTATTTCATAATTTATTTATTCCGCGCTTCCGACTTTTAACCGAGAAAATGATAGCTAATATTCCCCTAACCAAAAAGAGACAGTCCCCTCAAGTCTTGAGGACACTATCTCTTCTCATTCCTTAAGTGACAGATGATTCAAAATACGCTTATCACCATAGGATGTCCACGTACTTCTTAAATTTGCTTCAACTCCAACTCTCGCTGCCGCTTTAGTAAGCATAAGATCATCAGATGGCATCACCAAGTATCATCTAGTAATTAAAGGTCACGACATTCCATGAATATCCTGCTAACAAAACGCTCTGCGATTTACTGCCACTATTGATAGTAGTATCACACGGCTGTAGCGTTAGCATTTCAGGATGTTCACGCGTGTTCATATCCTTTAGATTACCCACAATGTGTTCCATATGACCATCTTTTATTACCTTCGGAAGATCAATTGAAACAGTTTGGTTTTCATTTTCACGATTTACCGCGAACACAACAAATGAAGAACCTGTATCAACTACAACTTGATCCACCACCGGGACATCTTGATATCGCTCTGTTGAATATCGCTTGCTATCCACCATTGATGTTTTCACAACACTCGATGTTTCTGACAAATTACGTAAGAGTGATTGTAAAACATAATAAGTTGGATTAGCCCAAGCGCTACCACCTTCATCGGTCAAAATCAACGGAATCGTATTAACCAACAAGGCCTGACATGATAGTTTGACACGATCACCATGTCTAAGAATTGCTAATGCCATTGAGCCGAACAATAACGTATCAGCTAAATTGAAGTAACACCAATCTACGGGATTATGTTCACTCCATGGCTGCGATTCTTTTTGTGAAAAGTGATGGACATTCCATTCATCAAACGAAATCTTCATAGTCTTGTCACTATGCTTCAATGCCTTTACAGCATCAGCAATTGTTGCAACTTCTTCAATCTGCTTGTCAAATTCAAGCGACCGCGCCAGGTACGTTGGTAAATCATCAGACTCACGTAAAGATTCTTGGTCCAAATTCTCAGACTGATCACGATCAACATAATCATGCATCGCAATGTAATCAACATTGTCATATGCAGCCATTAAGACCTTAAAGTCCCATGAAGGATAAGTACTCAGCCGAGGCGTCGAGCTCCCGACTAGAATTGTCTCAATATCCGGGTCCATTAGTTTCATGGCTTTGGCAGTCTCATTTGCAAGTAAGCCATACTCTTCTGGTGTCCTACTTGCAACCTGCCAAGGACCGTCTAATTCATTACCCAGGCACCAGTACTTAACACCATACGGATCTTTATGTCCATTCTGACGTCTTAAATTAGCCCAATCGGTATCATACTTTCCGTTCACATATTCCAATTCGTGAAGGGCATCGTCAATACCACGAGTACCTAAATTAACCGTTAAAATCGGATTATCAATTTTAGCTTGCTGAATCCATTGGAAGAATTCATCTAGACCAAATTGATTAGTTTCTAACGACTGCCAAGCGATATTCATTCGCTTAGGACGCGTCTTCTTGTCACCAATTGTATCTTCCCAATGATAACTCGACGTGTAGTTTCCCCCGGGATAACGCAATGTTTTTACGCCAAGGTTGCGTACCAGCTTCAGTACATCCCCACGAAATCCCTCAGGAGTTGCTGAAGGATGTCCCGGTTCATAAATTCCGGTATAAATGACCGTTCCCATATGCTCTAGGAACGAGCCAAACATACGTGGACGAACATCAAATCGTTGTTCATTGTACAACTTTAATTTTGCCATATAGATTAAAACCTCGAAAGTTTTGTATTTAGCTTCTTATGGTAAAAGGAAGCAAAGATAAAGTTCAAAAAAGTTAAGCTGAAGAAAATAGTAACTGGGAAAACCATCGCACACAAGATCATAACGAACATGATTGCCGCAAATGCTAACGTCATCGGTAGTTCAATAACGATATCAATCATCGCATTCTGGAAGAAACGACTAAAATGAAACTCATCTCTCATCGAATATTCCTCAAGTACCATGTAAAACAATGCTGCAACAAACAGAAATAATGAGATGACCAAACTTACGCGAATTGGGACAATTACTCGAGTAAACGCCTTCATGTAAACATAATAGAACAGAATTGCCATCGTTGAAGTGACTAATCCAATACCCAATTTTGTCCAAAAATGTCGTTTCAATTCTTCAAAAAACTTTCTCATAATCGTTTCATTACCCTGACCATAAATCCGAATTGCAGTGGTAATACATGCACTAATGATTGGATAGGCAAAGAAAACCGTCGCAAAACCCATCGTTGCAAATACCCCAAGAATCAGATAATTTGTCAGCGGTATCAAGCCCAAATATAAACGGCTGTTAAAAATCCGTGACATGCGTAGCTTTCCTCCTTATCTAATAAAACTATTCCTTCATACCAGACATTGCTGAACCTTGAACAAAGTATTTTTGAGCGAAAATGTAGATAATGAATAATGGCAACATAGAGATAACGGCACCAGCCATAACAGGACCGTAAAATGAAATATGTTGACCAGTGAAGAGTGCTAAACCAGCAGGTAACGTCCGCATACTTGAGGTCGTCGTCAAAATCAATGGATATAGCAAATCGTTCCAGTTGTTGGTCAAAGTGAAGACCGCTAACGCCATCAAGGTCGGCTTGGACAATGGCAACATAATCTTAGTAAAGATCCGCCATTCATTTAACCCATCAAGCCGAGCAGCTTCATCCAGGTCTCGAGGCAAACCAACGAAGTTAGAACGCATCATAAAGATCCCAAATGCAGTCGTTGCCCGTGGAATAATTAAACCGGTATAGGTATCCAATAAATTCATCTTGTTCATTTCAATAAACAGAGGAATCATGTAAACCATGAATGGAATCATCATAGTAACCATGACAAAGTAGTAGAAGGCCGTTTTACCTTTAAATTCCATTCGTGCCAACGCATAACCTGTCATCGAATCTAAGACCAGGGAAATAATCATAGTTGCCCCAGCAAAGACAACAGTATTTTTAACGTATCCTAGTAAAGGAATGGTATCCCAAACCTTAATGTAGTTTTGGAATGTATACTTTCCAGCAAAAATGTGTGGTGGATAAGTAATGATATCCTTTTCATATTTGAACGAAGACAACAGTAACCATAAGAATGGAAAGACAACAATTAAAATCAACAATGACATAACAATTTTGAAAATGATTGACTTGATTAACCGACTCCGGTGGTAGTTACTCTTTTTACCAGAGTCAACCAGCTCAGTCGTACTAGCTGTTCGTGCTTCCATACAGATTCATTCCTTTCGCGTCCTCTACGGACCAAACAAATTTAAAGTCGCCTACCATAAAGGACTTCTTAGTCAAATTGGGTGTTTACCGCATTTGCTTTTCCTTATGACTCATGTACAAGTTAGAAGAAATAGAAAGAACCGCGATAATCACAAATAAAATAGTTGCAACGGATGACGCATAACCCAATTGATATGGCGCAGAAAATCCTCGACTATAAATGTACTGAACAGCTGATTCAGTCTTAAATTCTGGTCCACCAGCAGTAGTTACATAGATTTGGTCAAAGACTTGCATTGACCCAATCAAGTTAGTCATCACACAAAAGCCTAATGAAGGAATAATTTGTGGAATTGTAACATGGAAGAATTGTTGTTTCTTATTGGCCCCATCCATTTCAGCCGATTCATACAGACTAGGTGAAATAGCTTGGATAGCTGTCAACATGATCGTCATCGTAACACCAAAGTTCTTCCAAACAGTCATAACAGCAATTGATGGCATTGCCAGCGTAGCGTCACGGAAAAATTGTGGTGTGCTCATGCCAAATTGGTGTAAAACATAAGGAATCCAACCAATGTTAGGATCAAGCAACATTGAGAAAATGATCCCACTAGTAGTTAAAGAGCAGATAACTGGAACGTAAAACACTGATCGAGAAAAGCGATTAAATAGGGTTGTCCGTGACAAAGCAGCGGCAGCAATTGTCCCCACGATAACCTGTGTAGGTGTTTCTAGGATTGTAAAGTATACCGTGTGCCACATGGAGTTAATCGCCCGTTGATCGTGGAAGAATTGAATGAAATTATCCAAACCAACAAACTTTGTTCCTGTGAAGAAAATATTGATATCAAAGAAACTGAGACCCAAGGTCCCGACTAAAGGAATCACCATGAAGAATAGCAGGATGATAATAGAAGGTGCCATAAATAAGTAGGCAGCATGCTTCGGTTGATTCCAGAATCGGAAGAACGAACGTTTTTTACTAACTGATGTATCGATCTCTTCCATTTAACTCGACTCCTTTATAAAACAGATGCTAATTCCAATCGAGATTGAAATTAACATCTGTTTTTTTATGATTCACATTAACTAGCTTACAAACTAATTACCACTTAATGTACTATCAATTTGCTTAGATGCAGACTTCATCACACTCGTAGTATTGTTCCCAGCTAAAACTTTTTCAATAGATGGGTTAATCACGTTAGTCGTGATGTTACTCATGTTCTTGTTACCTGGGTAGTATGGCTTAGCATACCCAATTTGCTTGTACATCGTAGAAACAAGCTTATCATCCTTGATATCCTTGTTAGCTGCGACAGACTTCAGGTATGGCGCACACTTGTTTTCAAGGCTCCACTTCTTACCAATCTTAGTCGTGTTCCAGTACTTGACGAATGAGTAAATAGCTTTAGTCTTGTCATCATTAGTGCTGGTTGGAATACCAAATCCAACACCATCCAAGATAGCCTTTTGGTCTCCTTGCTTAGCTTGAACTAAAGTATTGATACCATAATCAATCTTGTTCTTCTTCAAGCCAGAGTTTAACCAAGGACCGTTGATGTAAATCCCAAGAGAACCGGCAAGCATCAAGTTATCAGCTTCGGCACCAGAGATGTTCTTAGGACCAACACCATCTTTGTTGATTAATTGTTGCAGGTAATCAAAACTCTTCTTAGTGGCTGCAGAGTTCAAAGCTGACTTCTTTTCGCTACTGTTCATTAGCTTAGCGCCGTTATCTTGTAACAAGTTGTACATGATAGCGCTACCATCCTTAGGCATTGCAAACCCTTGGGTATTGTTCCCTAACTTAGAAATCTTCTTAGCATCAGTTGCTAATTCGGCCCAAGTCTTAGGTGGGTTATTAGGATTCAAACCGGCCTTCTTAAAGAGTTTCTTGTTCCAGTAGAGATACATACCTTGCACTTGCATAGGAACGAAGTAAGTCTTCCCATTAATGACACCTAAGTTACGCGCTGTAGTCTGGAAGTTCGACTTGTTAACACCACTTTGGTTGTAAAAGTCACCCATTTCCTTCATCGTTCCGTTAGAAACGTATGAAGCCATGTCACCATAGTTCATAGCGACAAAGTCAGGTGCTTTTCTAGCTGTGATGGCCGTTGGCAACTTCTGGTTGAAGTTGTCCCAAGTCATAATATCCATCTTGACCTTTACGTGATCCTTATTAGTCTTGTTGTAGTCCTTAACAATTTGTTTTAAGACATCACCATCGGTTGACGTGAAACCGTTCCAGAACGTAATAGTTGTCGTCTTACCTGAAGAACTACTGCTTGACTTACTGTTGCTCCCACACGCTGCCAAACTAAGTCCAGCTGCAGCAATCGCAGCAACGACACCAAGCTTTTTAATTAAGCCATGCTTCATGATTTACACCTCTATGATTAGTAGTTAATTCCAATACCTTGCTTAATGATAGTGGTTTCGCTCTCGAATCCGAGTATCTGCTAACCCCTAAATGATATGAGATGCTCCAATTCTTCATATGTACTTAGAATAATGACTGTACTTTACGCAATGCCACTATCATATTAGAACTTTTGAACTGTCATATCCGATTGAAGGACCCCCTTTCATCTATACAGCCATTGAACACTAGTTAACTCATTGAGAATAAAATCACAAGACATGACACTCATCATGTCTATCTTTCAGACGTCTGCGCATTAACGTGCGATAGATTAACTGTAACTATTCTCACTAGTCTGCTCAATGAACAAACGATTCAGCAATAAGTTAGGCCCAGCAACTCCTGAGTTCAGAACAACTAGGGACACTTTCATATCTCTAATTATCTATCTAACTCCCTTGCCTTATCCACGTACAAATTTAGCATAAATTGTAAGCGATTACAATAGTTATACGGAACAATTTTGATTTTTTCCTTCTTTTTCTTTAATTTATCACCTGAATATTACGCAATTTTCTCCCTCAACGAAAAGACATACCATTTACTGTCCATAGCTAAGAGCAGAGCTGGTTCTCGTATAATCCCTTTTTCACCGCAAAATATCCTCTAATTTATTTGTGTCAACTGTTATTTAGATTTAGTTCATTAACGATTACCGCTAATTCGGTATTGGCTCCTTAGATCCCAACTAATGAGCTGATTATCCAGACTAGCTAATCAAGTTCATGTTAATTTAAATACTGCCGTCGCTTGATTGAAAGCGCTTAATACTGTAATATTTATTCAGATATATTATTCATCCGAATAATGTTATCCGAATAAAAATTATTTTAACATAACGTACTGGTACTTTCACTACGCCCTTATTCATGGAGGTAATAATTTGTCTTACATTGCAATTAATTCGCAAAGAGAAAACGGTAAAATTAGTAAATATATTTATGGCCAATTCTCTGAGCATCTCGGTCATGGTATCTACGATGGACTCTGGGTTGGTCCAGAATCAGATATTCCTAATACAAATGGCATCCGTAATGACGTGGTCAATGCGTTGAAGGCTATTAAGGTTCCCGTTCTTCGCTGGCCAGGTGGCTGCTTCGCTGACACTTATCACTGGACGGATGGTATCGGTCCAACAAATACTCGAAAAAGAATTGTAAATACCAGTTGGGGAAGTGTTGTTGAAAATAATCATTTCGGGACTCACGAATACTTTGAACTACTAAAGCAACTCGGCGCTGATGCTTACATTAATGGCAATCTTGGCAGTGGAACTGTTCAAGAGATGTCAGAGTGGGTTGAATACATGACCTTCGACGGTACTTCCCCTATGGCTGATTTGCGTGCTACCAATGGGCATCAGGAACCTTGGAAAGTTAAATTCTTTGGGATAGGTAATGAAAGCTGGGGTGGCGGCGGTAATATGCGTCCAGAATACTACGCTGATCTTTACCGCCAGTATCAGACATTTATTAATTCCTACGACGCTGACACGCCTATCTATAAAATTGCTTCTGGCCCTAACGTTGATGATTATCATTGGATGGATGTCTTAATGAAGAATGCCGCACCATATATGGACGGTATCAGCCTGCACCACTACGCACTGGCTTCCGCTTGGGAAGACAAACGGCCTGCACTGAACTTCCCCGAAAACGAGTGGTTCTCACTTATTAAGAGTGCGCAAAAGATGGATGAGCTTATCACTAAGCACAGTACCATCATGGATAAATATGATCCTCAAAAACGCATTGGCTTAATCGTTGACGAATGGGGATCTTGGCTACGCGCCGAAGAGAATACAAACCCTGCCTTTCTTTATCAGCAAAACACGATTCGTGATGCAATGATTGCAGCAATCACGTTACACATTTTCCAAAAGCATGCTGACCGTGTACAAATGGCCAATATTGCCCAAATGGTAAACGTCCTACAAGCCATGTTACTCACGGATGGCACTAAATTAGTTAAAACACCAACCTACTATGTATTCAAAATGTTTACTAAACATCAAGATGCTATTGCCATGAACACTTTTGACGAGCTCTCAGATACAACAAGCGCTTCAGTATCTAAAAATGCTGAAGGCGGCTACTTCATTTCGCTTTGTAATTTTGGGTTAAGCGCTTCTGATGACGTTACTGTGGACGTTGATACTGTCATTAAATCTGTAAATGGGAGCATGCTTCGTGGATCACGAATGGATGAACACAATGACTTCGAACATCCAAACGAGGTCAAATTAGTAGATTTTTCCGCGGTCAGCTTCCGCTCACATCAATTGAAAGCCCAGATTCCACCAATGAGCGTCGTTACTCTACAAGTGAATACGAATAAGTGATCTACTACATCGCAAGAATAGAAAAAGGTCCTTGCAAAATTTGTCATTCCGACTAGTTTTGCAAGAACCTTTTGCGTTAATATTTAATTGTATTTAAAAATAAATGGCGCATCACACCGAGAGGAACAAATATAGCATGGAAATTAATAAGCTACTCAGCATCTTTCCAAATGCTGATTTAAAAGACACACCTATATCTAATGAAAACTATTTGAGTATTCCAATCGACTCAAAGTGGCTAACCCTTTCTCGAAAGAATCTTTCTTCGCGAGAAACTGCACTCTTAAATCTCATAATTGCCGATACGCCTCTACAAAATACTAATTCTGCGAATAGCCATACCTGGTTTAGACGCCTGTTTTTGGGTGAGAAACACTTCCAAGAACCAGTAAAGGGACAACGAGTTCGAATCATTCAAATCAACTTAGTTAGTCATGATAACTCAATCCCTGTGAACAATTGGTTGCATGCATTCAAGACTATGTTTAAGCAACCCTTTCTTGATACATTTTTGGTTAACAACCATGAAGCTATTGTTGTTGAGACCTTGAAAGATAAAATGTATGATAATGAGAATTTCTTAGGTATTAGCCAAGCCTTGGATAGTGACTTTTACTGTACATCCAAGCTATATATCGGTCAATACTGGCCAAATGATGATACCATTGAGCAGTTATTTTCAAATGAACGAAAACTATTTAAGTTTCAATTACAACAGAACACCAGTGAACGTATTTTTTCCATTTCGAATAGCATTTTGAAATATTATTTTGAAAAGCAATTGAGTCAAGATCCGCTTATTCTAAAAAGTAATTCGGAACTTTTCAATATGCCTGATGCTAAAAAAACTGTTACAATTCTCTATCAAAATGGCGGAAACATCAGTATTACCGCTAAAAAGATGTTCTTGCACCGAAACACACTTCAATATCGCATTAAGAAATTCCAAGAGACTACTGGTTTTAATCTAAGAAATATGGATGATCTACTCTTTTGTTATCTTCTTACTTTTCAATAACTAAAAATAGGACCCGCTAAGGAGTCCTATTTTTTAGTTGATCGCATTATTTATTTCATATAATCTACAGAGACCTCGGTTTCAGGATCAAAGTAATGTGCCTTGTTCAAATCAAAGCCCATCTTAACGGTAGAGCCTGGCTTTTCAAAGTCACGTGCATTTACTTTAGAAACAAATTCAGTGTTCCCAACCTTACTATAAAGTTGAGACTCAGCACCCAGTAATTCAGAAACAATAATTTCAGCATCAACTTCATTTTCAGGGAACGCCTCTAAGAATGCATTTTCCGTATGAATATCTTCCGGACGAACACCTAAGATTAACTTCTTACCATTGTAACCGTGCTTAACTAAATTCTTCAGACGACCTTCCGGTACACGAAGATGTAATTCATTCTTTTCGTCAGTCACGATGCCATCATGCAACGTAACATTAAAGAAGTTCATAGCCGGAGCACCAATAAACCCAGCAACAAAGGCATTTACAGGCTTATCATATACTTCGGATGGTGTGCCAACTTGTTGCACTTTCCCGTCACGCATAACAACAATCCGATCAGCCATAGTCATGGCTTCTGTTTGATCATGAGTAACATAAATCGTTGTTGTCCCAAGATCCTGATGCAACTTAGCAATTTGTGCCCGCATTGAAATCCGTAACTTTGCATCCAAGTTTGACAAAGGTTCGTCCATCAAAAATACAGGTGCATCACGAACGATAGCCCGGCCTAACGCAACCCGTTGCCGTTGACCACCAGAAAGTGCGGCTGGCTTGCGGTCCAAGTACTCTGTTAAACCTAAAATATCTGCAGCATGTTTAACTCGCTTATCAATATCTTCCTTTGATTTCTTTTGGATCTTTAACCCAAAGGCCATATTTCCATACACAGTCATATGCGGGTACAAAGCATAGTTCTGGAAGACCATGGCAATGTCACGGTCTTTTGGTGCCAAATTATTAGCAACTTTGCCATTAATTACCAGCTTGCCCTTAGTAATATCTTCCAATCCAGCAATCATTCGTAAAGTCGTTGACTTCCCACAACCAGATGGCCCAACGAAAACCATAAATTCTTTATCTTTAACATCTAGATTAAAATCAGTAACAGAATAATTTTCTGCCCCATCATATTGCTTATAGATATGCTCTAGGTTGACTTCTGCCATTATGTATAACATTCCTTTCAAGTTTATCTGTATTTAGTATATTGTGAAAGCGCATTCATTTAAAGCAAATAGTGACCAAAAACCCGCTTTAACTTTGTCAAACATGAACAAAAATATTGATAAATTATGTTTTCTTGATATTTGTTAGGACACGTTGCAATAGCTCTTCTATCTCCCGCGGGTTCTGTATTACACCTCCTTCTAGCACATATTTATATTATATTTACCCTTGCCATACGATCCAGATGCTTAAAGGGTTGACAGCGTTTTCATACGGTTGTATATTTCAATTGTACGTATTTATCAGCATTTATTAGAAGTATTTACCTTAAAGTACTTACAAATATTAAAAAGGAGAGCTCTATCCTATGGTACAAGCACAAGACTACGTCAATCCACTGATTGTCCAGCGGGCTGATCCATATATCTATAAGCATACTGACGGATACTATTACTTTACAGGATCTGTTCCTGCCTATAATCTAATTGAAATCCGGCGTGCAAAAACACTAAATGGTTTAGCAAACGCCGCACCAAGAACCGTCTGGCGTAAACATCCAGATGGTAGCGGTGCCATGAGCCAATTGATTTGGGCTCCGGAACTACACTACATCGATGGCAAGTGGTTCATCTACTTCGCTGCTTCTCACACCAAGGAATTCGATCACAACGGTATGTTCCAACACCGGATGTACTGCATCGAATGTGACAACCCAGATCCAATGCGTGACGAAGCCGATTGGATCGAACATGGTCAAATCGAAACGCCACTGGATACCTTCGCTTTAGATGCTACCGTCTTTGAAGCGCAAAACAAATTGTACTATGTTTGGGCGCAAAAGGATCCCGCAATCAAAGGGAACTCTAACATCTACATTGCCGAAATGGAAAACCCATGGACGTTGAAGACCAAGCCAGTGATGCTGACGAAGCCAGAATACGATTGGGAAACCAAGATTTTCTGGGTCAACGAAGGTCCCGCAGTGCTCCACCGCAACGGTCGTTTCTTCTTGACCTATTCTGCAAGCGCTACCGACGAAAATTACGCCATGGGAATGTTGACCGTGCCAGAAGACGCTGACCTCTTAGATGCTGCCAACTGGTCCAAGTCTAAGACGCCTGTCTTCCAAAGCAATATGCCAATTCACCAGTACGGTCCTGGCCACAACTCATTTACAGTCGCTGAAGACGACAAGACCGATATCTTGGTTTACCATTGCCGGAACTACACCGACATCAAGGGCGATCCACTGTACGATCCAAACCGTCACACCATGGTTCAACCATTCACTTGGAATGATGACGGGACGCCAAAATTCGGTAAGCCAGTTCCATATAATTACAAATAAAGTTAATAGCTATAGTTCAAATACACTCAGGAGGTCATTTTATGCAAGGAAAATTAACTGTCGATCTTGATAACCAAATTTCTAAGATTGATGATCGCGTATACAGCGCTCTAATCGAACACCTTGGCCGTGCCGTTTACGACGGTCTCTACAATCCTGGAAATCACAAATCTGATAAAAATGGTTTTCGTCAAGATGTAGTAAAAGCCGTCAAAGATTTAAACATCGATTTAATTCGCTACCCTGGTGGTAACTTTGTTTCCGGCTTCAACTGGGAAGACAGCGTTGGTCCCAAGGAAGACCGCCCTACTCGCCTTGATCTTGCTTGGCGTAGTATTGAAACCAACCAATTTGGCTTGCACGAATTTATGAAATGGGCTAACCAAACTGGAACTCGCCCTGACATGGCGGTTAACTTGGGTAGCCGAGGTATTGATGCTGCTCGCAATCTAATCGAGTATTGCAACTTCCCAGGGGGTACTTACTGGAGTGACCTACGGAAGAAGAACGGCGCTGAGAAGCCATTTAACATCAAGACTTGGTGCTTGGGTAACGAAATGGATGGTGACTGGCAAATTGGCCATAAGACTGCTGAGGAGTATGGTCGTCTGGCCCACGAAACTGCTAAGGTCATGCGTCTAGTTGACCCTGATATCGACTTAGTCGTCAGTGGTAGCTCGACTCGCGAAATGGCGACATTTGGTAGCTGGGAAGAGACCGTTCTTGATCATACTTATGACGATGTCGATTACCTCTCATTACACCGTTACTACGACAATAAAGAGAACAACCTTCACAATTTCTTAGCTAAGTCTATTGACTTTGACGAATTTATTAGTGGAATTGTTGCCGTCTGTGACGCGGTTAAGGCTCGCAAGCATAGCGAAAAAACAATTAATCTTGCATTAGACGAGTGGAATGTCTGGTACCATTCTAATCAGCAAGATGACGAAACCGCACCTTGGCAAAACGCCCCCCACTTGCTGGAAGACCACTACAACTTCGAGGATGCTCTAATGGTCGGGACTATGTTGATCACCCTGCTCAAGCATGCTGACCGCGTTAAGATTGCTTGCTTGGCACAATTGGTCAACGTCATCGCCCCTATCATGACTGACGACCAAGGCATTTGGCTACAGTCCATCTTCTTCCCGTTCATGCAAGTTTCTAAGTACGGTCGCGGCATTGCCTTAACCCCTAAGCAAACAGCTGACACTTACGACAGCAAGGACTTCAAGGATGTCCCTTACTTAGACAGCTTAGCCGTTTACAACCAAGACGCTTCTGAAGTCGTGGTCTTCGCTGAAAACAAGGGCGAGGATGCCATGGACTTCACCACGGATCTGCGCGACTTGAATGCTGAAAGCATCATTGAAGCCACTCAGTTCTACGGCTACGACATCAAGCAGACCAACGAGGATCAGCAGATGGCTATTCAACCGAACAAAAAGGTCACACTGGACGGCAACGTCCTCAAGACTACGCTTCAACCATTATCCTGGAACATGTTCCGGATCAAAGTTCGGTAAGCTACCTCACAAATAATAACAGCACTAATAATAGGGCCCCAACATCCCACCGCATGACGCGGTTAGACGTTGAGGCCCTATTGTCATACACTTTTAAATTTCTCCCTAACTAGCCGACTCCCCCTGCTTCTTCTGCGCCACATACTTGCGGATAATTGCCATAAAGTCTTCGCCATACTTATCCAACTTACTCTGGCCGACGCCCTTGACGTCCAGGAAGGATTGGTTATCGACGGGCAGGGCTTCGCAAATGGCGTGGAGGGTCTTGTCTGAGAAAATCACGAACGGTGGCTTGCCAATGGCTTCTGCCAATTCCCGCCGCAGGGCGCGCAATTCTGCGAACAGTTCGTCGTCTTCTGGCGCCAGCCGTTTGACCTGCCGGGCCATTTTCCGAAAGACTTGTGTCTCGCCCTTCAACACGGCGCCGCCCGCAACGGTGACCTTGAGCGTCGGGTATTGCCCGCCGACACTGGCGAGATAGCCCGCGGCCGTCAAAAAGTCGATCAGCTCGCCGACCGCCTTTTGCCGCTGACCGCGCATGATGCCATAGGTCGCCACCTCATCTAAATGTTGCTCCAGGACCCGCTGATTGTACGCGCCCGTCAACACCTGGGCGACCACCGCTTTGCCGTAGCGTGACCGCAAGCGAATCACACAGGACAGAATCTTCTGGGCGTCCGTGGTAACGTCTTGCGCTTCCCGGTCATCCAAACAATTGCTGCAGCGGCCACACGGCGCCGACTCCTCACCAAAATAATGCAGGATGAACTGCTGTAGGCAGCCTTGCGTGTTGGCATAGCGGTTCATCACCTGCAACTTCTTATAGGCCCGCTGGCGGTGTTCCTCATCCATTTCCGATTGATCGATAAAGAACCGCTGAATTTGCAAGTCAGACGCTCGGTAAAGTAAAATCGCCTCACTAGGCAGGCCGTCTCGTCCCGCCCGACCGGCTTCTTGGTAGTAAGCTTCAAGTGTCCCGGGCACCTGTGCGTGAATCACGAAGCGCACGTTACTCTTGTCGATACCCATGCCAAATGCATTGGTAGCCACCATGACCTGCACCCGGTCATACAGGAAGTCCTCTTGATTTTGCCGCCGAACTTCCTCGGCCAAGCCTGCGTGGTATGGCGCCACGTCGACGTGATGTCGCTGCAGTAATTTGGTGACCCGGTCGACCTCCTTGCGCGTGCTGGCGTAAATGATGCCGGCCTCACCCGCATTGACCCTCAGATAGTCTAAAATGTAGCGGTCGGTGTCTTGGTCCTTGACCACCGTTAAGTTCAAATTGTCCCGGGCAAAACCGGTGTTGACCTCGTTGGCCGCATCGATATTCAGTTGTTGACGAATATCAGTTGCCACTTGCGCTGTTGCTGTGGCCGTCAATGCCAGTACTTGCGGGTGAGTCGGCAGTTGTTCGATGGCCGTACTCAACGCCAAATAACTCGGCCGGAAGTCGTGGCCCCACTGCGAAATACAGTGGGCCTCATCGACCGCCAGTAAGTCGATGGGCAACCGGGCCAGGGACTGGATAAAGGCGGCCGAATCCAACCGTTCTGGGGCAATATAGAGTAATTTATACTCACCGTTGTGCAGGGCGGCTAGCCGTTCTTGAATGTCCGGCCACTCCAATGAGCTGTTGATGAACGTTGCGGGAATGCCGCTATCATTTAACGCATCGACCTGATCCTTCATTAACGAGATCAGCGGCGACACGACCACCGTGATGCCGTCAAAGAGCATCGCCGGAATTTGGTAACACAGGGACTTCCCGCCCCCAGTCGGCATGATGGCTAGGCTGTTGTCCCCCGCCAAGACGTGTTCGATGACCGCCTGTTGGCCCGGTCGAAATTCATCGTAGCCAAAGACTTGTTTTAAAACTTGTTGCGCTGCCGTCAGATCCATCGAGTCGCTCCTTAATCCATTTTTTCACTAACTTTTTCTGTTCGTCTAATCGTCAAGTGATGTCGCCACCCAGACTGCTAAATTGTTGGCTGAGCTGACTGCGAGACGGCGATAATGCCCAATCGGTACCGACGAAATTCGCGATATTTTCGCGGTTTTGGCAGCTCTCGGAAAAAATTTTTAAACTTTTTTCGGAGGGCGCCGTCAATCGTCAATAAGTCTATTCTACTGGCATTCGGTTTCGGTTACAACCGAACAGAGTGATAATTAATTTTCACAATCTCGCCTAAAGATAGTTGACAGGTACGATAAATTCGACTATAGTAAATTCCATCGTACACAACTTAATTGGAGGCATGACATTTTGACAGAAGACGACTTAACCTTGGCAAATCAACTGTGCTTCTCGACTTACCATGCCAGCCGATTGCTGATTAAACTTTATCAACAGGCCCTTCAGCCCTTTGCGCTCACGTATCCGCAGTACCTCGTTTTGCTGGTTCTGTGGGAAAATGACCGTTTACCGCTCCATGAGCTGGGTGACCGCTTGGATTTCGGCAGCAATACCCTGACCCCCTTGCTCAAACGCATGGAGTTAAACGGGTGGCTGGACCGTGAACCCTTAGTCAGCGACCGACGTCAACTGATCATCACGTTGACCCCCATGGCGTTGCGCACCAAGCCTCAGATTTTTGCGGCCGTGCGGGAACTAGTGGCTCACCAGTCATTTGATCAAGTTCAGTACCGTGCCGCATTACAACTGAACCAACAACTTATCGAGAAGCTCCAACGACTGTTACCGTAATTTTCAGTCGTTCCAATCAATCGTCCACGACTTATTTAGAAAGAGGTATTTCACGTTAATGATACAATATGATGTTGCTTTTATTGGAAGTGGCCATGCCAACTGGCACGCCGCTGTCGCCTTGAAACAAGCTGGGAAGTCCGTCGTTATTATTGAAAAGGACTTGCTCGGTGGTACCTGCACCAACTACGGCTGTGACGCCAAGATTCTTTTGGACGGCCCAGCTGAACTCATCACCCGGATGAACCACTACGCCAATGCGGGGGTCACTGCCACGACGACCGTGGACTGGCCCGCCTTTATGGCCTACAAGCACCAGGTCATCGACGCCCTCCCCAACCAAATGGCTCAAGCCTTTGACCAATTGGGTATCGACGTGATTCAGGGGAGTGGGATCTTAATGGGCGACCATTTGATTCAAGTCGGCAAGCAGGTCATCTCGGCGACCAACATCGTCATCGGCACGGGCCAACGGTCTAAACGCTTGGCCATCGTCGGCAAGGAATTCATGCACGATAGCCGGGAGTTCTTGAACCTCCCCGAGCTCCCCAGCCACGTGACCTTCATCGGTGCCGGCATCATTACCTTAGAATTCGCTTCTCTCGTCATGGCACTGGGTAGTCAGGTCACGATCATTGAACATGGCGACCAGGCCGCTCGGGGTTTTGACGCCCAACACGTGGGCAAGTTGATCACTCAAATGGAAGCCAACGGCGCGACTTTCCACTTCGGTGAAACCGCTCTGGCCGTTGACGTGACTACCGATGGCTACCAAGTCACGACGACTAGTGGTCTGAGTGTCGCCACCCAATACGTGGTCGACGCCACCGGTCGCGAACCCAACGTCACGAATTTGGGACTGGAAAACGCCGGCATCCACACCAACCAATTTGGCATTGAAGTCGACGACCATTTACGAGCCAATGGCGCCAATATCTACGCCAGCGGTGACGTCATCGCCAAATTACAACCGAAGCTGACTCCAACGGCTACCTTTGAGTCCAACTATATTGCGGGGCAAATCCTGGGCGCTACAGCTCCAATCGACTACCCTGCCATCCCCAGCGTGCTCTTTGCCTTACCGCGTCTGGCCCAAGTCGGCGTGACCACCGCAACGGCAGCCGCTGACCCGCAACGCTATCACACGCAAACGATTCCGTTCGGCCAACTGTTCGCCTTTGAATATCAAAACGACACCACGGCCGAAGTGACTGCCGTAATGAATACTGCTAACCAATTAGTGGGCGCGGCTGTTTATGGGATGGATGCACCGGACATCATCAACGTGCTCACGCTGATCACCGACCAACACCTGACTGGTTCCGACTTGCAACGGCTGATTCTGGCCTTCCCAACGGCGACGCAGGGCATCATCGACACGCTGGTCCCGCTGTTACAACCGACAGCCACTACGGCAGAGTAACCTTTGTCATCCGACGACGCATAGCGTTGAGATTAGCCGTTAGCTTCGCCAGGTGAACTGGCCGCCACCCGTTCGCCAAATGGGTTGCCCGCTGTTATTCCTCAATATCACTAGTAACCTTAAAATTTAACCCAAAACGATGCAACTCTCCACGGACTTTCCCTGTGAGTTGCACCGTTTTTTTCTGTCGCCACGCAGCGTAAATGGTGGTTGCCATCGACCAGCAAGTTAGCCCACCGCCAATACCAGTGCCTTTTGCGCGCGCGATGTGCCGGCGCGTGCCATACTGGTCCTAAAGGCCAGACATCATTGTGGGGGTGACATCATGGCACGTGCGCATAAATTTTATAATATCAGTGTCGTCTTGTTGGCGCTGGCATCCATCGTCTTGACGATTCTGGACTTCTCCGGTCTGATTCACTTGACCCGTTGGCCGTGGGTCGTGGCCGATCAAGGCATCTTGGCATTCTTTACGCTGGACTACTTGATCCGGCTGGGACTGGCTAAAAATAAGCGGGCCTTCTTTCGCCAAAATATCTTTGACCTGCTGGCCATCATCCCCCTCAGCAGCATCTTCAGCTTCTTCCGACTAGCTCGCCTGACCCGACTGTTCCGGTTGACCCAGCTCTTCCGGTTCGTCCGCTTAGTGGGCTTTTTAGGCAAACTCCGCCATGTGCTCAAACGGTTCCTCAAAACTAATGGCTTCATTTACTTACTGTGGGCGTGCATGGCCATTCTGATTTTGGCGGCGACCCTCTACGCCTACGCCGAACACGTCTCCTGGGGCGAAGCACTCTGGTGGGCGATTGCGACCACCACGACCGTGGGCTACGGCGACGTCGCCCCGCACACCACTATTGGCAAGGTAGCCGCGACCATTTTAATGCTGGTGGGCATCGGCTTCATCGGGGCGCTGACCAGTACCATCACCACCTACTTTGCCAACCGGGAATCGGCAACGGATTATCGGCGCCTCGAGCAGCAATTGACGACCATTTCGCAACAGAATCAGGAGCTGCGACAGTTGGTTGAACGTCTCCAAGAAAAATTAGACAATAAATAACGGCTAGCCACCCCATCTTCCTGCCGAACTACTTCTCTTCCCCTAGGCCCAAATGATATAATACGGGTTAAAAGGAGTTGCTGCATTTATGGAAAAACGTATTAAAGGTTCATGTACGACCATCTTAGTTGGGAAAAAGGCCTCCATCGACGGTTCCACGATTATTTCACGGAACGACGACGGTCATGAAGCCCTCGACCCCGAAAAATTCGTGGTCATCAACCCGGCCGACCAACCACGGCATTATCAATCCGTGATTAGTGGAGTCAAGGTGGAATTGCCAGACAATCCGCTCCGTTACACTTCTATCCCGAATTCCATCCTGACCAACGGTATCTGGCCAGCTGCCGGGATCAACAGTGACAACGTCGCTATGTCTGCGACCGAAACCATCACAACGAATTCCCGCGTCATGGGCATTGACCCATACGTCGCCGGCGGTTTGGGTGAAGAAGACCTGGTCACCTTGGTACTGCCTTACATTCACAGCGCCAAGGAGGGGGTCGAACGCTTGGGCAGTTTGCTCGCACAATACGGGACTTACGAACCCAACGGTATCGCCTTTTCTGATAACAACGAAATCTGGTGGTTAGAAACCATCGGCGGTCACCACTGGGCTGCTAAACGGATTCCGGATGACGCTTACGTGGTTGCCCCTAACCGGATGAACATCGACGACTTTGATTTCAACGCCGATGACACCCTGGCCTCAGACGACCTGGAAGACCTGATTGCCAAATACAACCTGAACCCCGACTTTGATGGCGTCAACTTGCGCCACATCTTCGGGAGTGCGACTGATAAGGACACGGTCTACAACAACCCGCGGGCTTGGTTCGGTCAAAAGTACTTCACGCCGGACGCAATCCACGATCCGCAAGATCAAGACCTGCCATTCATTTGCCACGCTAACCGCAAGATCACGATCGAAGACGTCAAGTACGTCTTGAGCTCTCACTTTGAAAACACCAAGTACGACGTTTACGGGGATGGCTCCGAAGCTGACAAGACCAAGTTCCGGCCAATCGGTATCAACCGGAACCACGACGTGCACATCTTGCAAATTCGTAACAACGTGCCCGACAGCATCGCCGGGATTCACTGGTTAGCCTTTGGTGCCAACACGTTCAACACGGTGGTGCCATTCTACGCCAACGTGGACGACACACCAGCCGCTTACAAGGACGCCGACGGGACGTTTAACCTGAATCACATGTACTGGTTAAGCTGCACCACGGCCTTGCTGGGTGACACGGATTACGACCTGTACGTCGACTTCCGCAACACCTTTGCTTTGGAAGCGATGGGCGCTTACCGTAAGATTCAAAATGACACCGACGCCGCTATCGAAAACGGTGCCGACGTGGCCATTTTGAAGGAAGCCAACGAAAAGCTTTCCAACGAATCCTTCACGCGTCAAACCAAGTTGCTGGGCGACATGGTGACCTTTGGTTCCGAACACATGAAGCTGCGTTACAACTTAAACGACTAATTCACTTGATGAATGGCCGCTTGGGAGACCCCTCCTGAGCGGTCATTTTTCTTTGGTCTCACCAGTATACCTGCTCCCATCCTGGCTGTATAGCAAATTCGTTTTAAGCTGCTACTAGTCCGTGAGCGAAATGATTTGTCGGTTTAAAGGATGGGGCCAACGGATGGGCCAAATCAAATCGGTACGTCAAAAGAGAGCTTGGGTAGTTACACCCAAACTCTCTCGGCATTGCTTATATTAGTTCATCATTACCCGTTGACCGTTTGGGCGACAGCCGCATTGACCGCGTCCTTTTCGGCTTCGACCAAGGCGACGCGCGTTGCGATGACCTTGGTGTCCATGGTAATTTCCCGGGTTAACCCTGGGGTGTTTAATTTCGGTTCAAAGAAGGCCTTGAATTCAGCCAACCGTTCCGGCGTGTGGAAGACACCCGTGGTGACGGTAATGTAGGTGGTGAATTCCATGTCCCCACCGACCGTATCTTCCAGCCATTGCCAGTCGTTTCTGATCCAATCCCAAGCTGCCTGTTGCCCCTTGTGGGCTAGCACGCCGCGGTACCAGGCCCGCAAGTCTTGTGGCTTGATGGTGTCGGCATCTTCGAAGGCGGCGATTAATTTGGCCACCAGCGCACTATCCGGTGTCGTTGGCAATGCCGCAGCGATGTCGGCCTTGTAGCTGGCATCACTGGACTTACGATAGTCATTTAACAACTGGTCAAACAGCGCAGCGGACCCGAAGTTTTCGACCTCATTGGCCAAAATGTAGACCCGCACGGCAGCCGGTAAGCTGGCCAAGTTGTCTTGATGAGCGGTGAAAATGTCATGAGCCGCTGTTAACGCCGCATCATCCTTGGCGTAGAGGGCGGCACTCAAGATTGTTGGCCGCGTCAGCTCATCATCGTTGCTTTCACCGGCCTTAGGTAACCAGCCCAACCGCGCGATTTGATCGCCGCTTAGCTTGCCAAATAAGGCGCGTAACTGTTGTTCTTCGGTGGTGCCTTCCTTGACGAATTTCTTCAAGTTAGTGGCGACACCGTATAAGACGTCATTGACGATGGCTGAGTGGCTAGCCGCAAACCGTGGCAACAACGGGACAATATCGGCGTAAGAGATTTGATTACCTTCCGCCAATAACCGCAGATCTTGTAACAGCTGTAATTGCGCGATAGCATCTAGGTCAGTCAAATGGGCCAGAATATCTTGCAACAAGGTGGCGTCATACTTGACGATGAAGTGCGAGTTGTTCCCCACGTTTAAGCGGAACGGTTCGCCGCTAGCCTGGCGCAGCTCAGCGTAGTCGCCTAACGTGGCATCTGTATCCGCGAAGATAGCGGGTGCGGCGTCATAGTTGCTGTTCAACGGAACTTGCCATTGCCGGCCAGCATCCTTGCCATCCCCGATAAAGAATTGTTGCTGGTGGATGGTCAATTTGCCATCAACGACTTGCGCAGAAACCACGGGATAACCCGGTTGTTCCAGCCAAGACGTCATGATTGCACCAACATCCATGCCGGAAGCGGTACCAAGGGCTGCCCAGAGATCAGCACCCGTAGCGTTGCCGTAATGGTGGGTCGCAAAGTAATTTTTCAACCCTGCCCGTAAGGCATCGTCGCCAATCAAAGCACGGACCATGACCAGCATCCGGGCACCCTTGGCGTACACGATGGCACTGTCGAAGAGTGCGTCGATTTCAGCCGGGTCTTCAACTTGCACGTGGACGGATTGTACGCCGTCAGTAGCGTCCCGTTGGAGCGCCATGGGAGCTTCACCCGTCTGGAAGGCTTCCCAAATGTGCCAATCCGGTTCGATGGCATCGATGGCCACGTATTCCATCATGTTGGCAAAGCTTTCATTCAACCAGAGGTCATCCCACCACTTCATCGTTACCAGGTCACCGAACCATTGGTGAGCCAGTTCGTGAGCAATGACCGTGGCCACGCGTTGCTTGGTTTCAAAGGCGGTGTTATCCGGATCTAACAGCAAGTATGCTTCCCGGTAAGTGACCAGCCCCCAGTTTTCCATGGCCCCGGCAGAAAAGTCCGGTAAGGCCAATTGCCAAGAATGTGGTAGCGGGTAAGGTGTTTGATAAAAGTCTTCATAAAATTCAATGGACCGCTTGGCAATGTCCAAGGCAAAGTCGAGTTCCTTGGCCTGGTGTGCCTTAGTCGCAAAGACCCCGACCTGGACGCCACTCTTAGTCGTGGTCAGCTTACTTTGCATGTCACCAAAGGCAAAGGCAATCAGGTAAGAGGACATCCGCACCGTGGTGTCAAAGTAGTGGACGCCGTTTTCCGTCTTGACTTCGGGCATGTTGCTGATGATGGTCTCGCCCGCGTGTTCATCAAACTTGATGGCCAGATCAAATGTGGCCTTGGCTTCGGGTTCATCGACACACGGAAAGGCTTGGCGGGCCGCGGTCGTTTCAAATTGGGTCCCGATCAGCTGCTTCTTTTCGCCGTTCAGTTCGTAGTAAGATGGGTAAATGCCCATCATGCTGTCAGTCAATGGTGCGCTGAAGTCAATGGCCAGCGTCGTTTCACCGGTCTTGGTCAGTTCGATGTGAATGGCTTCGGTCTCGTCGTCAAAGGTAAACGGAACCGCTTGACCATCGGCCGTAACGGCACTGATGGTCATGTATTTTTGGTGAATGGCAATCCCCGTTTCCTTGGCGTCACCGGTAATGGTTGACGTCCCAGAAATTTGCTTGGTTGCCCGATTGATATCGAGAGATACGTTGTAATGCGATGGTTGGAATAATTCATAAAAATGTGTGGATTCTGCCATAGTTTTCTCCTTAAATTCTTAGAATAAACCCATTATACGACAATTGATTCTGCAGTGCCACGAATGACCCAGGAAATTACTGATTCCCCGCTTTGAGCCAGGTCTCGACCTCTTGGCCGGTAATCGCAGTCGTGAAACGGTGACTGGGCCCCCACTGGATGGCGGGATAAGCACTCTTCAACGTTGCCGTGGATTTGGCGATTGGTGTCGATCCGGAGGTGCAGAACTGCCGGACATCCTTGCAGCGGAAAAGCCCAGTCTCCAGTAATGTGTTGATCACGTGGGGCACCTGCCCCCACCAGAGCGGCGAGCCGAGAAAAATGGTGTCGGCCTGTGAAATCAGGCGTTTATCCGGCATCACGATACCGGGACGCGAGGTACTGTCGTTGGTCTCCAGTGACGTCCGACTGGTCGGTTCATTCCAGTCCAAGTCAGCCGCCGTATACGGCTGTTCAGCCTGCAGTGCCACTAACTGGGCACCCGTGACTGCCGCAATTTTCTGCGCCACCGCTTGAGTGTGGCCCGTGTTGGAAAAGTACAAAATCACTTGTTTTGCCATGTAAAATCCCCCTGTAATTGGATTTTTCTCTCTAGGTCAAGTTTACACCTTGGGTGGGGGATTCTTGTAGTGAAAGCGTAGGAAACGGGAAGTGAAACAAAAGGCAATTAGCCGGTAATTATTCTGACTAGTTAAAGTAAACGCACGAGGGCCTGGGATGTTCTGTCCCAGGCTCCCTCGAAATATTATTTAACTCTATGAAGAGTGGTATTGCCACCACGTTCCCAGGCAAACCCCAGTGTCTTGCCACGCATCGAGAAAAAGTTCCGCTTGGTATAGAGTGTATCCCCTCTCAAGAGCGCCACCCCGTGGTCATAACTAACAACATGAATCTTGTGGATTTTATGATCAAATGCCTTGTCGGGCAAATACCCTTTCATCTGCCATGTCGCAGACTTCTTATAAACGCGTATTTTTAATTTGGCGCTCCACATGTTCTTTTTGATATGACGTGAGCTACTGTATTGCGGCTTGACAACCCAAGTTCCCCGCATCTTCTTGGGTAACACTTTAGTACTGGCATTAGCCGGCACTGTCATGGCCGGTCCCAACGTAACCACTGTCAGTAAAACTGCTGCGAGTTGTTTCAACTTCATCTGTATCGCTCCTCGGATTATGTATTTGGTACATCCTTAGAATACCATGGTACCAGCGATTGTTCTCAGATGAGCGGCCCGAATCTTTCAATTAATCAGGTTTGGTGGTGGTAAACGTCATATGCTGACTTTTTAGCGTTTTACCCTATCCTGTGACCTTACTTAAGCACCGCTTTTCTTGCCCAACTCCGGTGTCCTACTACGTGAGGGCAAACAAAAAGGCCGGTGTTTGAGCACCGACCAATGCAAGCCGCTTAAGCGTACGCATGCGCTTAACAGCCAACACGTTAATGTTTGGCCTTGGACTTGCATACCGTAATCTGCCATTTCGGTCTAGCAACCACCATTCAACGCCAGTATGGTTACTTCTTGTAGTAGTAAAGGTTCAACGGTCGCCCATCTAAATAGTGATCGAGACTGACCACTGCTGACTTACCATTATGCTTAACCCGCTTGTAAGTCGTTGCCATATCACTGTTCATCTTATACCAGCTAATCCGCCAACGGCCTTTCTTCAGCTTCTTCACATTCAAATCACTGTGATTGTAGAAATACGACTTCTTTTTACCAGACCACCTGATCTTAGTGATGGTCTTCCCATTCACGACATACTTATAGTTGTACACATATTTCGTAGCCTTAATCGTTGAACGATACTTGTATATATCGCCGCCAATATTTTCCTTTTCTCGGTGGACCCAAGTCCCTCTGAGTGCCTTGGGCATCGTCGTGTAGTGAATCTTGGCTTCCGCGGTACTACTAGGCAACGCCAAACCGCCCAACACCAACCCGGCCGCCAGCGCAATCGTCGTTGTTACTAACTTTATTTTCATTTAAATCGTCCTCCAAACACACGGTCTCAACTGCTTACTTCCGGACTGGATCTCTATCCCACAGACTATCGTCAGATACCGTCTTAATCCCATGGTACTGACCCAGTTTGTGCCAGTGTTTTTGACTTCGGTTCAGGCCCTTATTCGGGTCAATGTGGTTCCACAACCGCTTTTGCCAAACGGTCATCCGCTTGTTTTTCTTGGAGAACTTCACCTTGTAACGTTGGTCTGAATAGCCTGAACGCTTCAAAGTCGACTTGATTTGGTAGGTGTGCTTGCCCATCTTCTTGTAGGCCGTCGCCGGGTCGCTTTCGTAACGACTGTTGTTGATCAGAACCTCGTCAAATGTGTCCTCATACTTACCGTTCTTGTAGTACGAACGTAAAACGTCGGCGAAGTAGTATTTGTTCTTCCACTTGCCCTGGGTGAGCTTCCCAATTTCAATGTAATTCCGGGAGTAGAGCTGCTTAGCGGACCCAAACTTGGCGCCCTTTTGGCCAGCCCACAACTTGTGTTGCCGCACCAACTTGGGTAGCCCTTGATGCCAGGTACTAGCGTCGGCCGTGGTGCCCGTTGCCAGCACCAACGCGCCAAACGTGACGAACATGAGTAGTAATCCCTTGCTTAATTTACGCATCCTGATTATCTCCTCTTCAGTGATTTAGCCTTTTACTATTTCCGCGTATTCATTGCCGTAAAGACGTTGGCAGCTGCAGAAACCTTGGCAGCTGAATTCGTTGATTCGGCTACGGCCAGATTCTGTTGTTGCAAGGCCAATTGGTCGTTTTGGAAATTCTGATTTTCTGCGACGTTAAAGGCTTCTTGCAATGTCGTTGCCCGATTTTCTTGGACTAAATGGATTAAACGGTCAATCGTCCAGTAACTGTAGAATTCGCGGGGGAAATCCTGCAATCCCGCCAGGTAGTCTGGTTGCGCCTGTTCATTTGCAATTCGTTGATTGACTTGATCAATTTGCGTATTGAGCTTTCCTTGATCCGCAGAGCGCCGCATCCGCAGAAAAACATAACCACCTAACAAAATTACCAAGATAATTCCCGCAACCACAACGTTATCCACCATAAATAAGAGAAACAACATCACCACAACGAAAATGTTCCGGGACTTCTTATACTTATTAGACACGCCATCTGACTGTGTCTGTAAAACATAGATGTCATGGCGCAAGTCCTGAACCTTAGCCGTTAACTGCTGTTTGTCCGTAAGATAACTGATGATTTCTTCCTTTGTCATTTAACCAATCTCCATTCCTTTGCTAATCCAGCGGTTAATCTGCATTCTTCGTGTACTTGAATCCTTTGGCCAAGTTTGCCAGACCATCCGCAGAGTCAACGACGAAAGACTTTTTGTCCTTAGCCAGCGTTGCGGTCATATTGGTTTCGTTGATTTTCATGGTGAGCTGATCACCCTTTAACTTATATGTACCTTCATTAATCTTTTTATTGCCGTCAAATTCCGTGACCTTACTTCCCTTGAATTCCAGGGTATCGGTTGACTTAGCCAATAAGAGGTCCGTCGTGTGCGAGTATTTTCCACTTAAATGTCGCGGCATCAAAACAATCAAGCCTACGATAATGACTAGCACAACGATACCGCCAATCAACCAGCTTTTCTTCAACTTACCATTCTTATCCTTTAATCCATCCACATTGTCATCTCCTAATTACTTCCTACGGGTACCTCAAATTTGGCCGCATTAGTCAGTTAAAAAAAGCAGCCAGCGATGACGCCTTTCGTGATACCCTACCACACCACTCATTCTGCCACCGACCAAACTGACCATTTACACTATCACTATATATTCCACCAATCTATTACTTAAATATACGACTCCTCACCCTCACTTTCGTTACTAAAAACCAGTATTAGCAATTAAGATGGCTGTATCCTTTTCCAAGACGAAAGATTCACCCGCTGGTCATTAGTGCCAAGGTACAATTAATACTGGTATTCTATACTGTTAATATTAATAAAGTTTTCCTTAAGTGTCAATATAGCATTTACTTAGTACCAGTATTTTAAGTACGTCTCTCTGCTATTCTGAGAGCGTAAAATATCTTGTGTAAATGCATAAAAGATTTCTGAATTGTATAGAAATAGGGAATGCCTTCCCTTATGATATTTAGTAATCACAGAAAACATCACAGGAGGCATTCCCCATGAATGAACTTACCACAGAAATTATCGCTG